>JBBAUA010000019.1:34280-53698 GCA_040398465.1 Hyphomonadaceae bacterium
GCCGGCGGATTGGCGCAGCTGGCGGCGGCCAGCATGACAAGCGGCAGCATCAGTTTCTTGAACATGGTCCAACTCCCCGTCGTTGATTGACGCACTCGTAAGCCCGCGCGGGCCGCGCTGCAATCGGGCGCCGTGGTGTCAGGGTCGGGAATATGTTCAGTTTTCCCCATGCCGCGCCTTACGCCCCACCAACAAGTCGAGAGAGAGCTGACTGCGTTTGGGCTGACGATGCCCGAAACGTCGGCAGGTCCAGGATGGCCGCCGACGCGGGCGCTGTATTTCCGCAAGAAGATGTTTTTCGTGTTCGGCGACCGCAAGGAGCCCGAGGGCGCGCTGACCATGATCATGAAGCTGCCGGTGTCGGCGGAGATGGTTCAGGTCTTGTACTTCGTGCGGGAGAGCAAGGGCTGGTTCAAGCAACACGATTGGGTGATTGCCCGCTTTGGTCCGGATGACGACATCATCGCGGAAATGCCCACACTTAAAGCGTGGATGACGCAGAGCTATTGCGCCGTAGCCCCGAAGAAGTTTGCGCGGCTGGTCCGGGGAGAGGCCTGACAACCGCCTTAATCACTTGCTTTCAGGAGCGTGAAGCGGCTGGATCGCCTCAAGGTCTAACTGTCTGGGACGGGTCGCCGACTCTCCGGAGGAATGATGAAACGTCTCAAGCGTGTCGCCGTGTGCCTTGCGGCTGGACTGGTCAGCATCGGCGCGATGGGCGCTGGGGCGTTTGCCCAGACCGTGAACGTGACGCAGGCCGCGCCCGCGGGCCCCGGATGGCCGCGCGAGTTGAGCGACCTGCCGCACGACACGGACTATGTGCTCGGCGAGCTGCCGAACGGCATGCGCTACATGATCCTGCCCAACCAGACGCCGCCCCGGCAGGTGGCGCTGCGGATGCTGATCGATGCGGGCTCGATGCAGGAGCGTCCGGGCGAGGAGGGTGTGGCGCACTTCCTGGAGCACCTCGCTTTCCGCGGCACGACGAAATATCCGGACGGTGAAGTGCAGCGCGCTCTGGAAGGCATCGGCCTGCAGATGGCGGCGGATGTGAACGCCTCGACCGGGCCGGACACCACGACATTCATCATCGACCTGCCGCGCAACAACACTGAATCCCTGACGCTTGGTCTGGATGTGCTGCGCCAGCTGGTCAGCGAGATGATAATCGCGCCGGACAAGGTGGACGCCGAGCGTGGCGTCGTGCTGGCCGAGGAGCGCGCGCGTGCGGGCCCGGGACTGGCTGCGGCGACGGCCATGCTGAAGATGCAGGTGGGCGAGCATCCCTATGGCCGCCCGCCGATCGGCTTGCGCAAAGTGATCGAGACAGTGACGCCGCAGACCATTCGCGGTTTCTATGATGCGTTCTACCGGCCCGAGCGTGCGACGCTGCTGATCGTGGGCGACGTCAATCCGTCCATCATCCCGATGATCAGCCAGGCCTTTGGCGACTGGAAAGGCCGCGGGACGCCGGGCAAGGACCCCGCGCCCGTGACGACGAAGCCGGTGACGCCGGATGTTGCGATGCTGATCACGCCGGGCGCGCCGGACACGTCTGTCATGCTGCGCTGGTTCGAGCCGTATTCGGAGCGGATGCATACCAAGGCGGAACGCCGGCGCATGCTCGTGGAAGTTCTCGCTTCGCGAGTTGTCGGTCAGCGCATGCTGAGCCTCAACGATGCGGCGGGCAAGCCGGCGCGATCGCTGGGCAGTCCGTCGGCCAGCGCCATCCATGGCGTGTGGCGCGGGCAGATTGCCTATTCGGGCGGCGTGATCGACGTGCCGAAGACCATCGAACTGATGGTGACGGCGCACCGCCAGGCGGTGGAGTACGGGATCACGCAGGACGAGCTGGACCGCCAGCGCGCGCTGTTCCTCGACGCCTCGCGGCGCGAGGCGGAGCGGGGACGGACTGGCACGTCGGTGGCGCAGGTGGAAACGGCGGCGGACTACGTCTCTTCGGACATTCCGTTCACGTCGCTGCAGCAATCCTACGCGCTGATGCTGGAGCAGGCGCCGACGATCACGCTCGCGGAAGTGAATGCGGCGTTGAAGGCGCGGTTCAAGGATACGCCGACGCTGATCTACAGCGGCAGCGCTGCGCCTGCGGGTGGCGAGCAGGGCCTGCGTGATGCGCTGAAGCGTGCGATGGCGGCGCCGGTGAAGGCCTACACGCCGGATGCGATCAAGCCGTGGCCGTACACGAATTTCGGCAAGCCGGGGACGGTGGCAGATCGCAAGGTCGTGCAGGATCTTGGCGTCACGCTGGTGCGCTTCGAGAATGGCGTGAAGCTGACGGTGAAGCCGTTGCCGTCCAACAAGGACCTGATCAGCGTTCGCGTGCGGCTTGGCCGCGGGCGGCTGCAGATGCCGATGAACGTGATCGATGCATCCGACATGGGACTGTCGCTGTGGTCGTCGGGGGGGCTGGGCAAGCTGACGCCGACGGAGCAGGCGCGCACGCTTGCGGGCAAGCGCGCTGTCGCCGTGGCGCGGACGCTGGACGATGCCTATGCGCTCGACAACATCAACGTCGCCACGCGCGAGGACCTTGGCCTGCAGATGGAGATCATGGCTGCGATGGTATCCGACCCGGCCTATCGTGCGGATGACTGGGCGTCGTGGATGCAGGGGGCCGACCAGGCCGATGCCTCGCTTCTGATGACGCCGTCGGGCGTGCTGGAGCGGGAACTGGACCGGCTGCTGCACAATGGCGACCTGCGCTGGACCATCAACAACAAGGCGATGCGCGATACGTGGAAGCCAGGGGACTCGGTCAAGTACATCAAGCCGATCGTCGACAACTCGCCGCTTGAAGTGATCGTGATCGGCGATGTCAGCGTCGAGCAGGTGATCAGCGAAGTCGCGCGGACACTTGGCGCTCTGCCGAAGCGGCCGGAGTTCAAGGAGCCGGCGAACTGGCGTGATGTCGACTTCCATCCGCCGGGCGTGACGACGCTGCCGCACGAGGGCCGGCCCGACCAGGGCTATGCCTTCATCGGCTGGCCGACCTATCAGGGCGTGTTCAAGAACATCCGCGAGGAGCGTATCGCCAACGTGCTGGGACAGATGCTGCGCGACAACGCAACACGCCTGTTCCGTTCGGAAGGCGGAGCGACGTATTCGCCGATGGAGATCGTCGATGTTTCGACCTTCCTGCCGGACTACGGCTACATCGCCGTGGCGATCGAAGTGCCGCCGGAGACGATCGATAGCGTGCAGGACCAGATCCAGCAGCTGGCGCTCGACCTTGCGACCAAGCCGCAGCCGCAGTCGGAGATCGACCGCATCGTGCAGCCGAAACTGGAGCAGGCGCGGCGCAATACCGTGACCAATGTCGGCTACTGGATGGAGCTGCTGTCGAACGCGCACGATGATCCGGGCGGCATGCAGTACATCCGCACGGAGCTGAGCGACTATGCCAGCATCACGCCGGCGGACGTGATGGCGGCGGCGAAGAAGTGGTTCAAGCCGGAGACGGCCTGGCGGCTCAAGATCGTGCCGGGGCCCGGAGTGCAGTAGGGGCTTCGCGGCCTGCGCCGCCAAGTGGCGTCAGGCCCGCACGTCCGACAACTCCGCCCACACGACATAGCGCATCGGGCCGGGCGACTTGGCGTCGAGAGGCCAGCAGGTGACCAGCGCTATGCGCGGCGAGCCGTTGTCGTTCGGAACGATGCCGGATGCATCCCAGCGGACGACTTCTGCATGCGTGACGGTGAAGGTGCGCGCGCCGTTTGCAGTTTCGACTGTGACCGGATCGCCGGGCTTCACGGATTTCAGGAAGGCGAAGTGCGTGTCGCGGTGAGCGGCGAAGACAGCGACGCCGCGGGCGCCCGGTTCGGCCGAGGCGGCCATCAGCGTGGGGCCGAAGGCGAGGCTTTCGCCGGCGGCGTCGGTGAGCGCGAGGACCGTCTGGTGCTGCGCCGGGAAGGAAAGTCTGGCCGTGGGCGTGAAATCCGCCCACGGCCAGGGGCGCGCGGGATCGCCGGTGGAGAGCTGACGCTCCCAGGCGCTGGACATGAGGACCTGGGCGACCTGCGCCTTGGCCGGGATGTAGAGCGCCTGCGCAGCGATGAGCGCGCCCGCAACAAGGAGTGCGAGTGCGGAGAGTGAGCGGGTGGAGATGCTTATCGGTTTCATGTCTTCTCCAGATCCGAACCCGCCCTCCCGCGGCTGCTGCGGGAGGGCGGGCCGCCGGCTAGCGCTTGTTCCTGTCCGCTGACGGTGTGCGCATCGGCCCGACACTGGCGGCGGCCAGTCCCCGAGGGCTGATGAGGACACGTCTGCGGCGCAGGAGGGCGGCGCCGAAAGCGATGAGAGTTAGGCCAAAGGCGAGGCTGAGCTCCCACATGCTCGCCGTGCCGGGCAGGGCGAGGTCCTGTTCCGGGGCAGGCTTTTCCTGCGTCGCGCGTGCGTTGATCTTCTGCATCACGTTGTCGGGCAGGCGATCGAAGCGCAGGGCGCGGGCTTCGGCAGCCACGCCGAAGACAGCGCCGAAGTCCCAGCCTTTCGGGAGCATGCTGGCGATCTGGCGCGTGTCGAGCGTTTCGCCGGCGGGGCGCGCGGGCGTCTTGTCGACAGCGACGAGGCTGGTGAGGCGCGAGACGAGGTGGAAGTCGAGCGCGGTTTTCAGCACGCCCTTGTCGACGTCTTCGAGGCTCATGCCCGAGTAGCGGCTTTCCTCGAAGCCGGCGATCTTTGCGCGACCCCAGAGCTGGGCGACGCCTTTCGTGCTGGCGGCGTCAGCGATGGAGAAGGTCTGCGACCAGGTGCTGCCGTTGAGACGGCCCGAGAGGGTGAGGTCGCCCTTGAGGTCGGCGGCGCGCAGGACGAGCGTGACGGGCTCGCCGGAGTAGAGATCGGGCAGCGGCGAGGGATAGGCGTCGGCGGCGCCGGTGGGGAGTTTCACCGCGAGGTCGGTCATCACCGGATTTTCGAGCGCGGCGAAGAGTTTCGCGGATTGCTCGGTAACCTTGGTGACGTCGTCCATGTAGGTGAAGGTGCCGCGGCCCTGGCGGGCGGCGCGGGTCATGAAGTAGGCGTTGGGCGCCGAGCCGATGCCGACGGTGAAGAGGCGCGAGCGGCCGAGCCCGCCGGTGATGGCGGAGAAGAGTTCGTCCTCGTTGCCGATGGAGCCGTCAGTGATGAAGACCACCTGGCGGACTTCCTCGGTGTTGGACTTGTCATTGTCGACCAGCGCTGCGCGCAGGGCCGGCAGCATTTCGGTGCCGCCATTGGCTTCGAGGTTCGACACGAAGCGCTTGGCGCGGGCGAGGTTCTGTTCGTTCGCGGCCACGGCTGTTGTGAACAGGATGTCCATCGTGTCGTCGAAGCGGATGACGTTGAACTCGTCCGTGGGGGCGAGGCGGTCGAGGGCGAGCAGGAGGCCCTGCTTCGCCTGGTCCATCGACTCGCCGGACATCGAGCCGGAGTTGTCGATCACGAAGATCGTCTCGCGGTCGCGACGCTGGCCCTGAACCTTTATGGCGGGCGGGTTCACGACGGCGAGGAGGTAGTCCTCGCCATTGCGTGTCTCGCGGAAGAGGCTCGCGGTGGGGGCTTTTGCGGGCTCCGGCTTCCAGCTGAGGATGAAGTCGCGGTCGGCGGGGACTTCGCCGTCCTTCAGGTGGATGGTGGCGCTGTCCGCATCCGCTTTCGTCACGACGAGACCGTGCGATTGCGAGGAGATGTCGGCGATGGGCACGCCGGCTTCGAGCGAGATGTCGAAGTTGACGGGAAGGCGCAGGCCCTCGGCGCCGGCGGGTTCATGCGCAGGGTGGAGGACGGGCGGGGTGATGCGGTCGCGATCGGGCACGGGGTCGTTGACCGCGATTGTGCGGTTGGTGCGGTCGGCGGTGAGGCCGAAGGTCGGCCTGGGGCTGTAGCGCGGGGCGATGACCAGGGGCACGCGCGTTGACCAGACGCCGTTATCGAGGCGGGCCTTGTCCTGGTATTCGATCTGGATCGCCACCGTCTCGCCCGGGCCGATATTGGCGAGCGAGGTGGTGAAGAGGTTCGGGCGCTCTTCTTCGACGAGGCCGGCGCGCTGTCCGTTGGCGGCGGCCTGCTCGTAGATGATGCGGGCTTCCTGGCGCTCCTTGATGTCGCCTTCGATGAAGCGGTCGCCGATGACGATCTTCAGCGTGTCTACGGCGGCGTCCTCGGGGAGGGGGAAGGCGTAGACGCCTTCGACCCACTTATCCGAGGGGTTGGTGAAGCGCTGGGTCAGCGTCGTGCGGATCACCGGGCCGGCGATGTGCATCTTCACGTCGGCGGCGACCAGCGGCGCTTCGACATAACGGCCGGGCGTGGAGGATTGCAGCAGGAGCGAGCCGGACGAGACCTCGCCCTTGCTGACGGTTCCATCCTGCGCCCATGCAGCTGGCGAAAGGCACGTAGCGGCGAGCAGCGCGCCTGCGAGAGCGGGGCGCGTGCGAAGTCCATTTTTTGTCAGGGTGCTCATCTGTTCCATCGGGGGTCCCAGCCCCTTCGAATGGAGACACACCACAATGTGAGCGCGTCGGCTGTTTGCTTGAGCGGTGACGTTGTCGCGGCGACTGCGGCTGCGCTGCGGCGATTGTGGCGGGATGCAGCCAGGCGCCGACTCGCCGTGCATGTGTTTGGTGGTTAGAAAGAGCGTTCATCGACTGGCGGAAACGCTGTCGTTTCTGATTTGGGAGAAAGCTGTGGCTCGACGTCTCAAGCGCTGGACCTTTGTCGCCCTGCTTGCCGCTGCCGCTTGTGCCAGCCCGCCCAAGCCGTCGGCGAACGATGCGCTGACGGCAGCCCAACCCTCGGCGCCAGCGGCGCCGGTGGTTGCCGCAATTCCGGCGGATAGATTGACGCCGGCCGCGGTTGCTGCGGCGGATGATTTTCTCTGGCTCGAGGAAGTCAGCGGCACGCGTGCGACGCGGTGGGTCAATGACCAGAACAAGAAGACGGAGGCCGTGTTCAAGGCTGATCCGCGTTACGATGCTTTCCGGGTGGAAGCGCTTTCCATCCTGACGGCGCAGGATCGGATTCCGGCGCCGAGCTTCCGTGGCGAGGGCATCGACAATTTCTGGCAGGATGGGAAGAACGTGCGCGGCCTGTGGCGCGCGACGACGCTCGACAGCTACACCTCCGACAAGCCGAAATGGACCACGGTGCTCGACATTGACGCGCTGGCGAAGCGCGAGGGCGCCAACTGGATCTACAAGGGAACGGAATGCCTCGCGCCTGATGAGATGGTCTGCCTGGTGAACCTGTCGGACGGCGGCAAGGATGCGGTGCGCGTGCGGGAGTTCGACACGAAGAAGAAGGCGTTCGTCGCCAAGGGATTCGACATTCCCGAGGGCAAGCACCGGATTGCGTGGCTCGATGCGGACACCCTGCTGGTTGCGACGGATTTCGGCGCGGGCTCGCTGACCGAGAGCGGCTATCCGTTCATCGTGAAGTCGTTGAAGCGTGGGCAGAATCTGTCGGAGGCTACGGAAGTCTATCGTGGCTCGGCCAAGGATGGCGGCTATGGCGTCGATCCGATGGTGATGCGCGACAGCGCGGGGGCCGTGCTGGCGACGCTGGTATCGCGGCCGCTGGATACGTATCGCGCCGAGGTGTGGGACATCACGGGCGGCAGGCCGGTGAAGCTCAACCTGCCGGAGCGGGCGAGCATTCGCGGAATGCTTGGCAAGACCGGCGGGGCGCCGCCGCGTCTGGTGTTCACGACAGAAGAGAACTGGTCGATCAACGACCAGCAGTTCGCGCAGGGTACGCTGATGGCTGTAGGCTTGCGCATGCTGCGGCCGCCGCCGCCGGGCGTGGGACTGGTGCTGACCAATGGCGACCTGTCGGTGATCGCGCCGACGGCGCGGCAGTCGGTGGAAGAGGTGAGGGTGTTCGATGATCGTGTGATCGCGACGGTCTACGACAATGTGCGCGGGCAGGCGATCGTGTTTACCGACAAGGGCGAGTTCGGCGGCTGGCAGCAGAACCCGCTGAAGACGCCGGAGAATGTCGCGATCCATCTCGGTTCGTCGGCGCGCGAGGCCGAGCAGGTATTCTTCACCTACGAGGGTTTTCTCACGCCATCCACGCTGGGGCTGGCGGATATCGCTGCGCTGACCTCGGAGAAAGTGAAGGAGGCGCCGAAGCGGTTCGATGCCTCTGGGCATGTCGTCGAGCAGTTCGAGGCGACATCGCGCGACGGGACCAAGGTTCCGTATTTCGTCGTGCGGCCGAAGGGTGAGCTTACCGGCAAGACGCCGACGGTGATGTTCGGCTATGGCGGATTCCAGGTGAGCTATCCGCCGGCCTACAAGCCGGAGCTGGGCAAGATCTGGCTGGAGCGTGGCGGCGCCTATGTCATCGCCAACATCCGTGGCGGCGGCGAGTTCGGGCCGGCGTGGCACCAGGCGGCGCTGAAGGGCAATCGCCAGAGGTCGTTCGATGACTTTGCGGCCGTGGCCGCGGACCTTGCGGCGCGCAGGATTACGTCCGCGACGAACCTTGGGATCTATGGGCGGTCGAATGGCGGCGTGCTGACGTCGGTGACGATGACGCAGCATCCGGAGCTGATCGGCGGGGCGGTGATCGAGAGCCCGCTGGTGGACATGATGCGCTATCACCTGTTGCCGCCGGGCGCGTCGTGGATGGGTGAGTATGGCGATCCTCGGATCGCGGATGAGGCCCGGTTCATTGTGGCGTATTCCGCCTACCAGAACCTCAAGCCCGACCAGAAGTATCCCGAGGTCTACATCACGACCAACACGCGCGACGACCGGGTCCATCCGGGGCATGCGCGCAAGTTTGCGGCGCGGCTGCAGGCGATGGGGTATCCGGCGCTCTACTACGAGAACACGCAGGGTGGGCACTCGAACGACTCGGACCCGGTGATGAACGCCGATCGTTGGGCGCGCCACTACATCTATCTCGCGCGATCGCTCGGGATGGGTGGGGGAGAGTAAACGAAAAACGCCGCCCCGGTTGAGGGCGGCGTTTGTCTTTTGCGGTCGTCGCTGGCTTACGCCTTGATCTTCGAGATCAGCGTCCAGTTCTGGGCGAGGATTGTCGTGCCATTGTCTGACTTGACCTCGGCCCATGTGGCGCGAGCCGCATCCGCCTGGCCGGCGCGGTATTGCGCAATGCCAAGGTGGAGGCGCGCGAACGCCGATTCTTCGGGACTGGCGATGCCCTTCGACAGCGCCGCCTGCAGCGTCTCGATCGCCTTGGGGTAGTCGCCATAGCTCAGATAGGCTTCGCCGAGTTTGGCGAGGTAGGAAGTGTCTCCCTTGGCGAGGGCTTCCGAGGCTTCCTTCGCAAGGCCGGCCTTGTCGCCTGCAATGCGCGACTTGGCTTTATCGAGATTGTCCTTGTCTTCCTGGGTCGCCATTTCGCCGCTTGCGACGGCAGGTTCGAGCAGCTGGAGCGCCTCGTTCGGCAGGCCGCGCGAATTGAGCGCCTCGCGGACGGCGGCGCCTCTTTCCTGGGGGGTCAGCTTTACGCCGGCCGCGATCAGGGTGCGGTAGAGATCGAGGTGGGTTGCGCGGCTGAACTTCGGCTCGTTCTGCGCGCGCACGATCAGCAGCTTCCAGTTCTGCTCGGTCGGATAATCGGCGACCCTCTGCTCGAGCACCCCATAATACTCGGCGGTGAGGTTCTGCTGCTGGTAGGCGCGCATCAGCAGGCTGTACCAGGATTCCGCCGGCTTGCCCGTTGCTTTCGAGGCGGCGATGGCCTTGTTGGCGTAAGCGACCGCGGTGGCGTAGTCGTTCGCCTTCGAACTGTCGTTGGCGATGGCGATGAACTGATCGGCGGTGCCGCCGTATTCATCAACAAAAGCGCGGAAGGCGACGAGGGATGCGGCAGTGTCGCCGGCGTCGGCGTGCGCCTTGGCGATAGCGCCCTTGTACTGCTTGACCTCATCGGGGGTCAGCGTGCCGGAGGCCACCAGCATGTTGATCGAGGCGACCTGCTGCCTGCCGTCTTTCGTCTCGGCCGCCATGACAAGCCGTAGGCGCTCGATCTGCGCCTTGTCAGCCGGGGTCTTGGCCTTGGCGGTTGCCGCGTCGAGCTTCGTCTTCGCGGTTGCCCAATCCTTGGCGATCACCGCATTGCGCGCTTCATTGAGCGGCTGGACGACCTCGCGGCTGACCGTGACGGCGGGCGCTGCGCCGCCGTTCTGGGCGAAGGCAAGCGGGGCCGGCGCGGCAACGGCCAGCATGAGGGCGGCGATCGCGGTGGCGCCGGGCAAGCGGAACTTCATTCCTAGGGTCTCCCTGATTTTGGCCCCCGAATACCTGCGAGATGGGGCCTCAGACAACGGAGTCCACTGTAATTTGAACGTGTGACCGAGGTAAGGCGCAGTTTTTCGCTGAAATCCGGGGGCGCCTTTCGCAGTTGACGGCAGAAATGTGGGCATGGCCCCCGCCAATCCGCCTGTGCGACCTTTTTTCCCGCGACGGATCGGCGTATCAGCCCGGCGAACTTACCACGGCCCGCCAACGCATGAGGAAAGGCCAACTGCCATGTCCGTCCCCGTCTCCGACGCCCTGAAAAGGATCAAGCCCTCCGCCACCATCGCGGTATCGCAGAAGGCGCGGGAGCTTCAGCAGAAGGGCGAGAAGGTCATCGGCCTTGGCGCGGGCGAACCTGATTTTGATACGCCGGACAACGTCAAGCAGGCGGCGATCAAGGCGATCGAGGACGGCAAGACGAAGTACACGGACGTCGACGGAATCCCTGAGCTCAAGGAAGCGATCTGCGGCAAGTTCAAGCGCGAGAACGGGCTGGACTACCGCCCAAGCCAGGTGAACGTCTCGCCGGGCGGAAAGCCGGTGATCTTCAACGCCTTCATGGCGACGCTGAACCCGGGCGACGAGGTCGTGATCCCGACGCCCTACTGGGTCAGCTATCCGGAGATGGCGCTGATCTGCGGCGCGACGCCGGTGTTTGCTGAAGCGACTGCGGCGGACGCCTACAAGCTGCGGCCGGAGGCGCTCGACCGCGCCATCACGCCGAAGACCAAGTGGCTGATCCTCAACTCGCCATCCAACCCGTCTGGCGCGGCCTACACCAAGGCCGAGCTGCGGGCGCTGGCGGACGTGCTGCTGGCGCATCCGCATGTGTGGATCCTGACCGACGACATGTACGAGCACCTGGTGTTCGACGGGTTTGAGTTCTTCACCATCGCGCAGGTGGAGCCGCGGCTCTACGAGCGCACGCTGACGATGAACGGCGTATCGAAGGCCTATTCGATGACGGGCTGGCGGATCGGGTATGCGGCCGGGCCCGAGAGCCTGATCAAGGGTATGGCGAAGGTGATGAGCCAGACGACGTCCAACCCGTGCTCGATCTCGCAGTGGGCGGCGGTCGAGGCGCTGAACGGGACGCAGTCGTACATCAAGCCCAACCAGGAGCTGTTCAAGGGGCGGCGCGACCTCGTGGTCGGCATGCTGAACCAGACCGAAGAGCTGCAATGCCCGACGCCGGAGGGCGCGTTTTACGTCTATCCGGATTGCTCGCGCGCCATCGGCAAGACGACGGCGGGCGGCAAGAAGCTGATGAATGACGAGGATTTCGCTGCGGCGCTGCTCGAGGAGGAGAAGGTGGCGGTGGTCTTCGGTTCGGCCTTCGGCCTGAGCCCGGCGTTCCGCATTTCCTACGCAACGTCGAACGACAAGCTGGAAGAGGCTTGCCGGCGTATCCAGCGCTTCTGCGGCAACCTGAAGAAATAGCAGCGCAGACGCGCGCTGCGACTCACGGCCCGTTTGACGAAGTCAGCGAGTTGATTCACTGCTGGCCGCGGGCGATGGCCGGAGGCTGAATCAACATGAACGGCGAACTCGCGGATGTGTTCCCAGCCGTCACGATGTTTTTGGCGAGCGTCATCGCGACGGCCTTCTCGCTGTGGATCGGGACGCGGACGGCTCCCTGGTTTCTCAATGAACGTTGCGAGCCCCCAACGGTGCGCAGCTATTTCCTCGACCCCACCGCCGATATCGAGATGACACGCGTGCGTGTGGTCGCCGCGCTCGTTGCGGCGGCGATCCTGATGACCATTCTGCTGGCGATGGCGCTGGCCGTTAAGGTCGGCGGGTTCGCGCTGGTCTGATCCAATCCGTGGGACGGATACAAACGGGCCGGCGCGTGTGACCGCGCCGGCCCGTTTCCTTTTCTGATCTAAGCGCTTCGAACCGTTTCGGTGAGCCCTGCCTCATCCTTCGAGACGATCGCACCGATGGAGTTTTCGCGTAGCTGCCGTCGCGCCCGCGATCCCTCAGGACGAGGCCTCTCGACGTCGTGACGCGCTCGGAGCCCTCATCCTGAGGAGCCGCGTAGCGGCGTCTCGAAGGACGAGGGCGGGCTTACCGCTTCCGCTACTTCAGCGTCGGCGAATCCAGGTTCAGCTTCGACACCGCGAGACGTTCCATGCCGGGGCGCTTGTCCTTCACCTTGTCCCAGAACTGGGCCGCGTCGCCGACGATGACGACAGTGGCGTTCGCGGGATCGAAGTGGGTCTTCGCGGCGACGGCCGCCTGATCAGCAGTGACGGCGTTTATCTCGTCCGAATAGGTCTGCAGCTTGTCGAGCGGCAGGCCGAACTGGGCGAGGGAGGAGTACTGACCTGCGAGGCCAGCCGTGGTTTCCACCGAGCGGCCGAAGCCGCCGATGATCACGGCCTTGCGGGCGCTGAGTTCCTTCTCCGGGATCGGCTCGGCGCCGAGGCGGGTGAACTCACTGAGCATGAGATCGACAACGTCCGGCACCGCGTCATTGCGCGTTTGCGCTGCCGCGATGATCGGTCCGGGTTGCTTGCGCGCCGACAGCGACGAGTTGGCGCCGTAGGAGAGGCCGCGCTTGATGCGGATCTCGGCGTTGAGGCGCGCCGAGTAGCCGCCGCCGAGGACGTTGTTGGCGACGGCGGTTGCGTAATAGTCGTCCGCCAGGCGCGACGGACCGGGTCGGCCGAGGAAGACAGCCGCCTGGCCGATCTGCGGCATGTCGAGCGCGATGGCGCGCGGGGCGCCGGCCGCGCCTGCGGCGGGCGCGGTTGGCGCAGGCGTTGTGGGTTTGGCCCAGGCGCCGAGCGCCTCTTCCGCCATGGCAAAGCCCACCTCAGGGGTCACGTCGCCTGCGATGACGAGCACGGCGTTGTCCGGGCGCCAGCTGGCGGCATGGAAGGCGGCGAGTTCGGCCTGCGTCAGGCTGGTGAGCGATTTTGCCGTGGGCGTGCCGCCATATGGGCCGGCGCCAAACAGCGCGCGGTTTAGTGCGAGGCCGCCTACGGCGCGCGGTTGCGTGAGCGAGACCTTGATGTTGTCCAACGACTCCTGACGGGCGCGATCGAGCTCTTCCTGCGCGAAGGCGGGGTTCTGGACGACGTCCGCCATGATGGCGAACGCCTGCTGGGCCTTGTCCGACCGGGTGGAGATCGAGACGTCGGTGGCGTCGGGCCCGGCGCCCGCGCCGATCGCCGCGCCGAGGCTTTCGATCTCGCTGGCGATCTGTGTCGCCGTGCGAGTCTTGGTGCCGCGCGTGGTGAGATCCGCTGTCATGGCAGCGAGGCCGGACTTGCCAGCAGGATCATAGGCGCTTCCAGCGGAGATGCGCAGGCTGGCGCTCAGCAGGGGCAGGCCGGGTTTGGGCGCCACGATGACACGCAGGCCGTTGGCGAGCGTCTTCTCGGTGGCGGGTGGCACCTTGGCCGCGACGGGCGGGCCGGCTTCCGGCGGAGGCTTGCGATCGGCCTCGGCGGCGAGCGTGTAGACGGGGATGTCGGCGGCGGCGATGTCGATCTTGGAGGTCTGGATGGTGGGCGCGTCAGCGAACGTGTCTTCGGTCGCGTCGTTCTGCATCTCCTCGGGGAGATACTTGATGGTGACGGATTTCGCATCATCCATGATCGCCTTGGCGACGCGCTGGATGTCCTCTGCGGTGACGGTCTGCAGCTGGGCGAGCATTTCGTCGGACGCCTTGGCGTTGCGGTAGAGGATCACACTGCGGGCGAGATCGTCAGCGCGGCCGTCGGAGCTTTCGCGGCCCTGCAGGGCCGCGGTGATCAGCTCGTTGCGCGCCTCGTCGAGTTCGGCGGCCGTAACCGGCGTGTCGCGCATGCGGGCGATCTCGGCCTTGAGGGCGTTGATGCCTTCATCCACCGTCTTGCCGTCCGAGAGGATGACATAGAGCGCGTAGAGTCCGGGCTGGGCGGTGATGTCGAAATTGGAGCCGACGTCGGCTGCGACCTGCTGCTGGTACATCAGCGACTGATAGAGGCGCGAAGACTCGCCGCGCAGCAGGATGGCGTCCATCAGCGTGAGGGCCGCGTTGTCTGCGCTTGCGGAATCCGGCGAGGGCCAGGAGATGACGGCGGCGGGGAAGGGCACATTGGGTTCGTAGACCGTGTAGGTCTTGGCTTCTGTGCGAGCGGGTTCGACGGCGGTGACGCGCGGGATCTCGCGCTTGGGCGTGGTGAGGCCAGCGAAATAGGTCTTCACGTAGGTGTCGAGCTGGGCTTCGTCGAAATTGCCGGAGACGACGAGGATGGCGTTGTCGGGGCGATAGTAGGCGGCATGGAAGGCGCGGACGTCTTCAACGGTCGCGGCGTCGAGATTTTCGAGCGAGCCGATGCCGGGGCGGCCATACGGGTGAACGGTGAAGGCCGACTGGTAGAGATACATGCCTAGCAGCTTGCCGTACGGATTGGAGAGGTAGGACTGGCGCAGCTCTTCCTTCACGACGTCGCGCTCTGACTTGAAGTTGGTTTCGTCGATGACGAGGGAGCCCATCCGCTCCGCCTCGCCCCAGAGCACGCGCTGAAGATGGTTTGCGGGAACGGTCTCGTAGTAGTTCGTGAAATCGTTCCAGGTGGAGGCGTTGTTGAAGCCGCCGGCATCCTCGGTCAGGCGGTCAAAGCCTTCGGGCGGGAGGTTGGTGGTCGACTTGAACATCAGGTGTTCGAACAGGTGGGCGAAGCCGGAGCGGCCTTCGGGATCGTCCTTCGAGCCGACGTCATACCAGACGGCGACCGAGACGCTGGCCGTGTTCTTGTCCGGCATCGCATAGATGCGCAGGCCGTTCTCCAGCTTCTTGCATGTGAACTGTAGCGGGGCGATCGAGAGCGCGCCGCCGGTTTGCGCGGCGGCTGGGGTATCTGTTGCGTCGCAGGCGGCGAAGCCATCCGCCGCCTCCGTCTGGCATGCGCCAAGCAGCAGCCCGGCGGCGGCTGCGGCGATAACGGTGGAAACCGAGCGGCGGATGTTCAGCATGAGGATGGCCTGAGCATGTGAGCGACGTCACCTGATAGCAATCCGCTTTGGCGCGGGCGAGCGATTTTTATCGATTGTCGAGATCGGGTGGTTGCCCGCCCGCCAAGCGCTCAGTTCGGGTCCCACCCCGCGGAGGAGGCGATCTTCCGCTGCGTGGCTCAGTTCGGCCGCGGCAGGGTGGGTGCAGGCGTCGCCGGTGCTGGCGTAGCAGCTGGCGGCGTCACGGTCGTGGTGACAGTCGTTCCGGGCGGCAGCGGTGCGGCCTGCGGGACGATGGCGCCGGGCACGGTCGTGGGCGCTGCGGTGGCGGCTGCGGCGGCCGTCATGCGCTGCGACAGTTTCTGAACCATTTCCAGCTGAAGGGGCTGCATGCGCGCCATCACGGCCGGCATGAATTCGGCCATGACCTGCGGTTGTTTCTGCAGGATCGCCTGGCCTTCCGGCGATTTGTAGAAGCCGTGCATCGCTGCGAGTTCTTCGCCGGTGTAGGTGCGGGCCATGATCGCGCCCATGTCCTGCATCAGCTGCGGCTGCATCGCCTTGGCCTTATCCATCATTTCGGTCTGGACGCTCTGAAGCGTGGCGCTGCTGCCTTCCATGCGCTGGGTGCAGGCCGCTTGCTGGTCGGCGGGGACGGCAGCGCACATCGCCGACACGTCGGGCACTGCGCCGGCCATGGCCTCGGGCGCGAACATCTGATCCATCATAGCGGGGTCGGTCATCATTGTGGCGATCTCGGTCGCCATCGCGGCTTTCTCGGCTTCGGTGCTCGGGGCTGCTGCGCCGCCGGTGGTGACGCCGCCTCCGCCGCAAGCAGCGAGCGACAGGCAGGCGACGCCGGCGAACAGGACGGAACGGATCATGGGAACCCTCGTGGCTTCGAGCGGCGCGAGATCAGGTGACCGCGCGCACGCATGCGATGATGCTGTGGCCCAGTAACGGACCAGCGCGCATTCCAGTTCCTCGCGTGTGACGCGTGGAGGGTGTCGCCCTAGAAAATCGAGTACGCGCCGTCGATCACGAATGAGTCGCCCGAGTGGTAGGACGAGGCGTCCGACGTCAGGTAGACCGCGACGCCGCCGAAATCCTTGGGCTCGCCCCAGCGGCGCATGGGGACGCGCGGGATGACTTTCTCGGCGAAGGCAGGGTTGTCCTGCGCGCCCTGTGTCATGTCGGTGGCGATCCAGCCGGGCAGGATGGAGTTGGCGCGGATGCCGTAACGTGCGTGTTCGACGGCGATCGACTTTATCATCGAGATGACAGCGCCCTTGGTGGCGGCGTAGGCTTCGTTGCGCGCGGCGCCTTCGATGGCGGCCAGCGAGGCGAGGCCGACCAGCGAGCCGCCCGGATCACCCGCCTTGGCGCGCTCCACCATGTGCTTGGCCGCCTCGCGCAGGGTGAAGAACACACCGTCGAGGTTTACCGAGAGGACGCGGCGATAGACGTCGGTCGGGAATTCGGCGAACGACTTGCCGCCACCGCCGATACCGGCGTTGGCGAACACCGAGTCGATGCGCCCGAAGTGTTTGACGACGTCCACCATCGCGGCGGCTACTTGCGTTTCGTCGGCGACGTTGACCGTCCAGGCCTTGGTCTTGCCGCCGAGCTTCTTCACGGCGTCGGCGTTGTTGGCCTCGCTCGAGCCCCAGATGGCGACGGACGCGCCGGCCTGTGTGAGAGCTTCAGCAAAGCCCAGGCCGATTCCCCGATTTCCGCCGGTGACGAGCGCGACTTTCCCGGTAAGGTCGAAGGGGGCGTAGGGCATGCGTTTTCTCCTGGCATTTTTGCCAGTGTTGGACGCCGCTGGCGCGCTTGCGTCAAGACTGGCCATGGAAGCGCCACAGCGTCTTGCGCAATTGTGGAGGGTTGAAATGCGGCAGACGACAGGGGCGGTTTTGATGCGCGTTGCAGGTCTGATTCTGGGGCTGGCGACCCTCGCGGCCGGCTCCGCATCGTCGGCACAGGCTCAGACGCTGCAGCCCGAGCGCTTGCCAGGCATGTGCATCTCGATGTCGGGGCAGGCGGGCGAGTCGATCAGCGTGCCTTGCGATGGATCGGCGCGGGAGAAGTTCGTGCTGCCCGGTGCGGCGGGCGGGCCCATCGGGTACGGCGATGCGTGCCTTGAGCCGAAGGGGCAGGGGTATTATCCGCCGCTGTTCGCCGTCGCGTGTACGGGCGCGCCGGAGCAGCACTGGATGATGACCGAGGATCGTGAGCTTCGGTCCGGCGCCGGGCGCTGCATCTCGCTGCTGGGCGCGGCGAGCCGGACCGGCGGGGTGGTGTTTGCCGGCGAGTGTCCGAAGACCGGCATAGGTCATGCGTGGGTCGCGCGGCATGTCGACTTCACGAATGTAGTCGAGGGCTCGTTCGAGTCGAAGGCCCGGCCCGGTATGTGCATCGGATACGACACCAATCTCGGACTGCTGCCCTGCACCGACGCCTATCGCCAGGTGATGAGCTTCGACCGCAAGGCGCTGGGGCAGCTTCGCATGATGAGCAGCTGTCTCTCTGGCGGATATGCGTTCGGCGGCGTCAGCCTCGGCGAATGCTACGACCTGCCGGACCAGGCGTGGATGATGCTCGATGGTGACCGGCTGGCGAACCAGCGGGCACAGTGCATCGAAGTGCGCGACGAGAATGGCCGCGACGTGCTGCGCACGGCGCAGTGCGGGCAGGCGCTGGAGCAGCAGTGGCTGTTTCGCCCTGCGCGGCAACAATAGGTCACGTTGAAGGTTGTTACCTAGCGGCGGACCTGCGAAAAGCGAACCATTGTCGGAAGACATTCAGGATGCCTGTCATGGCTGACGATCAGGGCGATCGCATTTCCACCTTCATCGCGCGCCTCACGGACGCGCTTGGGCCGAAGGGCGTTTCCACGGATGCGCACGAGATCGAGCCTCACCTGCAGGACTGGCGGGGAAGGTGGCAGGGATCGACGCCGGTTCTGGTGAAGCCGGCTTCGACCGAGGAAGTTTCGGCGGCGATGACGCTGTGCGCCGAATACGGCCTCGCCGTGAATCCGCAAGGCGGCAATTCGGGCATGGTCAACGGGTCGGTCCCTCAAGGGGAAGTGCTGATCTCGCTGAAGCGCATGAACAAGGTGCGCGAGGTGGATGTGCTCAATGACGCCATGACGCTGGAGGCGGGCATTGTTCTCACGCGCGCGCAGGACATCGCTGCGGAGCATGACCGGCTGTTTCCGCTGTCGCTGGGCGCGCAGGGCGTGGCGATGATTGGTGGTCTGATCTCGACCAATGCGGGCGGCGTCCAGGTTCTGCGCTACGGCATGATGCGCGATCTGGTGCTGGGCATCGAGGCTGTGCTGCCGGATGGGCGCGTGTGGAACGGGCTGCGCGGGCTGCGCAAGGACAATACCGGTTACGATCTCAAGCATCTCTTCATCGGCGCAGAGGGCACGCTGGGCGTGGTGACGGCGGCGACGCTGAAGCTGTTTCCGCGGCCTGCTGTGAAGGAGACGGCTTGGGTGACGGTGGCGTCGCCGGGACACGCGGTGGAGTTGCTGCAGCTGGCCAAGGCGGCGAGCGGCGGGGCGGTGACGGGGTTCGAGATCGTGCCGCAGCTGGGGCTGCAGCTGGTGATCCGGCATATTCCGGATACGCGCGATCCGCTGCCGTCAGGCCTGCCGTGGCGCGTGCTGGTCGAACTGTCGCTGCCGCGCGAAGAGGGCGCGCGCGACATGATGGAGTCATTGCTTGCGGACGCGATCGAGAAGGAGATCGTGGCAGACGCCGTGATCTGCGCGACCGAAGCGCAGAAGGCCATGGTATGGAAGATCCGCGAGAACATCGCGGTTGCCGAACGTGCGCATGGCAAGGCGCTGAAGCATGATGTGTCGGTGCCGGTGTCGCGGGTGGCCGAGTTCATGGAGCGGGGTGCGGCGCTGGCTCACACGATGTCGCCGGGCGCCGATGTGATCGCGTTCGGGCATGTCGGGGACGGCAATATCCATTTCAACATCACGCCGCCGCCGGGCGCGGATCAGGATCGCTTTGTCGAGCAGGACGGGCTGCCGCTGTCAAAGGCTGTGCATGACCTGATTGCGAGCCTCAATGGTTCGATCTCGGCCGAGCATGGCATCGGGCGGCTGAAGCGCGATGAGCTGGCGTGGCGCAAGTCCGCAGTCGAGATGGACATGATGCGCGCGGTGAAGCG
>JBBAUA010000019.1:53798-55005 GCA_040398465.1 Hyphomonadaceae bacterium
AGCATCTGGACGATGTTCTGCCGCGTCTGCAGCTCGAGCATGCGCATCAGCGTTTCGACCGTGGCAGGGTTGGCCTTCTCGAGCATGTCGACGAGGTCGTCGAGGTGCTCGTTGTCGTAGGCCATCGGGCCATTGGCGAGGTCCTTGTTGATCGGCTTCTGCGGACGCTCGAACGAGAACATCGCTTCGTAGACCTTGATGCCGAGCGGCATGCCGGAGGGGCGTTCCGCGTCGGCGGGGAATTCAATGTCCTGCAGTTCGCGAAGGACGCGCTGCTCGATCTCGCGCTGGTGCTTGAAGACGTCCTGGTCTTCGTATTCGGAGACGGCGTTGTCGAAGAGGTTCTCGATGCGGGCGGCAAGCGTCGTCCCGAACGACTCCATCTGGGTCGGAATCTGGATACGGTCGATGTCGAGCTGGAAGGCGACTTTCGGCTTGATCACAAGCTGGCGCTTGTCGGTGGTGGTCGAGTGGAAGGGGCGCGGCGCGCAGGTGTGGACGCGCAGGCTGATCTCGCCATTGCGCCTGTCGACGAGCGACTTCTCGTAAAAGGCGCCGGTCGCGTCCGTCGTCATGATGTTGATGGCCGGGGCGTGCTTCTCGCGCAGCACCTTGATGCGCGGGTCCCAGATCGTCATCGGCGCGCGCAGGGCGCCGTAGAAGTCGCCGCCCTTCGTCGTGATGAAGGTGGCGTGCGCGCCGGCGTCGTAGGTGCGGGCGGCGCGGTAGACGACGAAGACGAGCAGCAGTCCGACAAGGACGGCCCCGACGATTGCGGCGATCTCAAGCATCGACAAGTCCCCACGCGACACGCCATCCCGATTGGCGGGCTCAGACTAGCCTTCCCGCCGGACCCTCACAATTGGCATTCACCAGTATTTCCCGACTGTTGCGCCGCGAATTCTAGCGGAAGCAGAATGACTTCTGCGCAATACCCCCAACAGGACCCGGCTCGACTGCACGGATATTGAGCTGGGACGCCGCGTTAACCACCGCGGACGAGGTAGATCGGGTTCCCGAGGAGCAGGAGCTTGCCGGCGGCGTCCCGGATATTGACGCGGAACCAGCCGCTGGCGACGTCTTCCTGCAGGCTGATTGCGAAGGCATCGCCCGGAGCGAGGCCAGGCGTCACGAGCAGGTTGTGCGAAATCGGCTGGGTGCGTGCGCCCGGCGGAAAGCTGCCGAGGTCGATGCTGACTGCGGCGCG
>JBBAUA010000019.1:55105-64098 GCA_040398465.1 Hyphomonadaceae bacterium
TTGAAGGCGCCTTCGGGGCCAGAGGTGCGCATGCTGGCGCCGTTGATCACTTCGATCGCGGTGACACGCGACCAGTCGGTGTCCTTCACTGTCCAGCCGCAGCCCATGCAGGCCTCGCCCGATGGGAGTGACGGGTGGTTGACGGAGATGAAGGCGCCCTGTGCTTCGACCTGGTCGAAGAGTTTCGCGAGCGTCGGCAGCCGCGGCGAGCCGAGCTGGAAGTCGAGGAAGCCCGTGTTGCCGATGACATTGGCGTGCCCGTTGAAGGTGGTGATCTCGGTGCCGGGGATGAGCAGCGGCGCGGGAAACACCGGCTGCAGTATTCTGATATCAGTGAGTTGGGTGATGGTGTTGTGGTCAGTCACCGCGACGAAGTCGAGGTTGGCGTCACGCGCTGCAATGGATGTCGAAAGCGTGGGGCACGGGCCGCGCTCGCCTTCGGGTCCGCACGAACCATCGGAATGCGCCGTGTGGGTGTGGAAGTCGCCCCGGCGCCATTTGCTCGCGTCGGCGTGCGGCGTGGTGGCGGCCTTGCGCACGCCTAAGCTAGCGGCGGGCCGATCCGATGCTCTGCTGAAACTCACCGTCGCCATGTAGCTCGAAGTCTGGCCCTCGCGGATGTTCGGGATACCGAGCACAAGCTTCCATTCGCCGGGTTGGATGGGGCCTGGGCGGTAGGACGGAGTCGCGGCCTGCGAACCGATCTCGATGTGGCTCTTGTTGCCGCCGCTCCAGCCGCGCTGGCCTTGCGGGTCGCGCACGCCGATGTCGATGACGGTGCGGTCCTCCTTGCCAGTGTAGGCGAAGTCGAGGGTGATGTTCGTCGTGCCCGGCGGAACGGTGAAAGGAATCTCGCGATAGCTCTGGTGATCGGCGCGGGTGATCTCACCTGTGAGGACGAGCGGCGGTGCATCGGGCAGGGGCTCTGGCTGCTGCACGCAGGCGGCGAGGGCGAGAGTAACAGCGGCGATGAGGTGGGACAGATGTCTCGGCATGCGCCTGAGACTAGGGCGTGTTCGTGACGGGTGGTAGTGGCCCGCAGGCGCGCCGCGCCAACAAAAACGCCGCCCCTGGTGGAGCGGCGTTCCGTTCAGTCACGATCGATGCTTACCAGCCGCAGGTCTGGCCCTTGTTCTGTTCCTTCATCCACGCTTGCAGCGGGGCGAAGTAGGCGACGAGGGCGGAGCCATCGATGTCGCGGGTGCCGGTGAAGGCTTCGAGGGCGTCGGGCCAGGGTTTGCTGGCGCCCATCTCGAGCATCTTCGTGAACTTCGCGCCGACCGCCTTGTTGCCGTAGATCGAGCAGCGATGCAGCGGCCCGGTCCAGCCGGCCTGCTCGCAGGCGGCCTTGTGGAACTGGAACTGCAGGATGAAGGACAGGAAGTAACGCAGGTAAGGCGTGTTGCCCGGGATGTGGAATTTGGCGCCGGGGTCGAACGCGTCTGCGGCGCGCGAGACCGGCGGCGTGATACCCTGATACTGGCGGCCGAGATCGACCCAGGCCTGGTTGTATTGCGCGGGGCTCGTCTCGCCGCGGAAGACCTGCCAGCGCCACTTGTCGACCTTGATGGCGAAGGGCAGGAAGGCGACCTTCTCGAGCGCACGGTCCATCAGCAGGCCGATGTCGGCGGAGGCTGCCGGAACCTTGTCGATGAGGCCGAGCTGCTTGAGGTATTCCGGCGTAATCGAGAGGGCGACGAAATCGCCGATGGCTTCGTGGAAGCCGTCATTCGCGCCGTTCTTGAAGAGCAGGTCCTGATCCTTGTAGGCGCGCTGGTAGAAGTTGTGGCCGAGCTCGTGGTGGACGGTTGAGAAGTCCTCCGCGTTGATCTGCGTGCACATCTTGATGCGCAGGTCTTCCTTGTTGTCGACGTTCCACGCCGAGGCGTGGCAGACAACTTCGCGATCGCGCGGGCGGGTGATCTGCGAGCGCTGCCAGAATGTCTCGGGCAGGGGCGCGAGGCCGAGCGATGTGAAGAAGGCCTCGCCCGTCTTCACCATCTTGATCTGGTCATAGCCCTTCTGCTTCAGCACCGTGGTGAGGTCATAGCCGGGATCGGAGGCGGGCGGGGCGGCTATGTCGTAGATGTTGTCCCACTGCTGGGCCCACATGTTGCCGAGCAGGTCGGCGCGGATCGGGCCCGTCTTCGACTGCACGGCGTCGCCGTATTTCGCATTGAGCTTGCCGCGCGCATAGCAGTGCAGGTCGTCGTACAGCGGCTTCACCTGGGTCCACAGGCGCTCGACCGTCTTCTCCATGTCAGCGGAAGGCATGTCGTAGTTGGCGAGCCACATGTCGGCGACGTCCTTGAAGCCGAGTTCGCGGGCGCCTTCATTGCCGATCTCGACCATGCGCTGATAGTCGGGCTTCATCACCGGGGAAATGGCGTGCCAGCCTTCCCATGCTGCGGCGAGGATTTTCGGGTCGCGGGATTCAGCGAGGAGAAGCGAGGCTTCTTCGAGCGTCAGCGGCGCCTTGGGGTCGCGCGGTTCTTCCTTGTTGCGCGAGGCGTTGAGGATCTTGAGGACGGCGGCGACATCGAACTTCGCCGGGTCGAGCGGCACCTTGCCCTTGCCGTAGGTGGACTGAAGGTTCGTGGTGATGGTCGCGAGTTCGTCGGCGATGGCTTTCTGCTGGTCGGGCGTGCCCTTGGAGGGGGCGGGCATGACGATGCCAGCGCGCAGGATGTCCATCTTGCGCTTCTGCTCGGGCGTCATCTGAGCGCCTTCGAACTGCTTGGTGGCGTTGGCGAGACGGACGGAGAGCAGCGTGCCTTCGGAGCCCGCACGGGAGTTGAGCCAGTCGGTGTCGTCGGTGATGTAAGTAGAGTTCACCCACGCCACGCGTGCTGCGTAATCGGAAAAGTCCGACAGCTCTTTCTCGGCGGCGGCGAGGAATTCGGCAGGGGTCTGCTTGGGGGTGGCGGCAGCCGTCGCGGCCGGGGTCGTGGTTGTGTCAGCGGCCGGCGGCGCCATGGCGGTGCAGCTGGAAAGGATCAGTGCGCCGATTGCGGCGCCGCAAAGCAGAAGCTGTCTCATTTTATCAGTCCTGTTGGAAACCCTGACCCGCAAAGGGCGACGGCGCGGAGACTAGTGCCGCGCGTCGGTCGGTCAACAGGCATGAATCAGGCGCGGCGCGGGCCGGGATAGCGCGTGTTGGGGCCAAGCTTCGGTGCGGTCTTCGCGAGTTCCGCGAAGCTCTGGTCGGCGGCGTCGAGGGCGAACGCGATGTTCGCGTCGGTCATCGCGGCGGAGATGAACATGTTGTGCCAGGGGTGCATGTAGACGCCGTGCCGGACCATGCTGGCCGACCAAGCGTAGCCGAGGCGCATGTCGGGGTCTTCGTCGAACAGGATCAGCGGCATCTGCGCGGGGCCGGTCTGGCGCACTGTGAAGCCGTGTGCGCTAGCGCGATCGTTGAGGCCGGTGCGGAGGCTTCCGCCCATTGCGGTGATCTGTTCGAGATAGTCGGACTCGCGGATCAGCTTCAGCGTGGCGATGCTGGCGGCCATGGCGGCGGCGGCGAACCAGTAGGAGCCAGTGGCGTAGATCTTCTCCGCTGCGCCGCGCGCTTTCTCCGAGCCCAGTAGAGCCGAGATGGGGTGGCCGTTGGCGATGGCCTTGCCCCAGCAGGACAGGTCCGGCGCGACGCCGAGGAGCGACCAGCTGCAGTCACGCGCGATGCGGAAGCCGGCGCGGACTTCATCGACAATGAGCAGGGCGCCGGTCTCGTCGGCGAGCTCGCGGGCGCGTTTGGCATAGGCGGCGGAGGGAGAAGCCTGGTCGATGAAAACGTCGTGGCGGAAAGGCGAGGCGAAGATGGCGGCGAGATCGGCGCCCGCGGCCTTTACGGCGGCTTCGAGGCTTTCGACGTCGTTGTAGGTGCAGATGTGCTGGCCGGCCTGGTCGCTGGGGGCTATGCCGCGTGGCCGCGGATTGCTCCATGGCGAGGAGCCGTGATAGGCGCCCGCCGCGCGCACGATTGCATTGCGGCCGGTGTGGGCGCGCGCGACCATCAGCGCCATTGTGGTGGCGTCAGAGCCGTTCTTGCAGAACATCGCCCATTCGGCGTGGCCGACCATCGCCACCATGGTCTCGGCGAGATCGACGATCAGCGGAGAGGGGCCGGTCATCGCATCGCCGATGGCCATCTGTTCAGAGTAGGCGCGGTCGATGTCGTGGTGGGCGTAGCCGAAGAGCTGGGGACCGTAGGCGCACATCAGGTCGAGCAGCAGGTTGCCGTCGGTGTCCCACAGCCAGGGACCTTCGGCCCTTGCAAAGAACTGCGGGTAGCCTTCGGGCAAGCCGCCGACGGCCTGGTGGCCGTACATGCCGCCGGGAATCACGCGAGCCGCGCGCGTGCGTAACGCACGGTCTATCGGCTGACTCATTCCAGTGATCCCTCGACTCTCGCAGCGTTCAGTTACAGCGTGCCATGCGCGCGTCCAGCTTACTCACGCTTACGAAGATGTACTCAAACTGATTCACGTTGGCAGGCGAACCCAATGAGCAATCTGCTGCATGATCTTTTGGTTAACGCGTTTCCAGCGGACACGGCGAAGCCGTGCTTTGTGATGCATGATGGAGGCGATGTAACGTACGCGGATCTGCTGCGCGGCATCGCGTCAGCTGCCGGTCAGCTTGTCGCCGACGGCGTGACCCCGGGCGATCGCGTTGCACTGCAGGCGGAGAAGAGCGTCGAAGGCGTGATGCTGTATCTTGCCGCCTTGCGGATCGGCGCCGTCTTCCTGCCGCTCAATTCTGCATACACGCCGAGCGAAGTTGCATACTTTCTGGGTGACGCAGAACCGCGCGTCTTCGTAACTGACCCCAAGGCGTATGTTGCGAAGAGCGGGGGGGTAATGCCGGTGACGGTCGCTGTTCCACGCGGCGCGAGGGATCTGGCGTCGATCATCTACACAAGCGGGACGACGGGGCGCTCGAAGGGCGCGATGCTGAGCCACGGGAATCTCGCTTCCAACGCTGTGGCTTTGCACGAGGCCTGGGGCTTCACCTCGGATGATGTGCTGCTGCACGCGCTGCCGGTGTTCCATGTGCACGGGCTGTTCGTGGCGCTGCACTGCGCGTTTCTCTCCGGCTGCTCGATGGTGTGGCTGCCGAAATTCGTTGATGCGGATGTGCTGGCGGGGCTTGGGCGTTCGACCGTCATGATGGGCGTGCCGACCTTCTACACGCGGCTGCTGGCGAATGCGGGCTTCACGAGCGAGTCGGCGCGTAATGTGCGGCTGTTCATTTCCGGATCGGCGCCGCTGCTGCCGACGACGTTTGCAGAGTTCGAGCAGCGCACCGGACAGCGCATTCTCGAACGCTACGGAATGAGCGAGGCGGTGATCATCACCAGCAATCCGCTGGAGGGCGATCGGATCGCGGGATCGGTGGGCTATCCGCTGCCGGGCGTGGAGCTGCGGATCGGCGGCGTGGAGGAGCCAGGTACGACAAGAACCGGTGTCATCGAAATCAAGGGGCCGAGCGTCTTCTCCGCCTATTGGCGCATGCCGGAGAGGACGGCGGAAGAGTTCACGAAGGATGGCTTCTTCATCACGGGCGATGTCGGGCGCCAGGATGAGGATGGGCGCGTGTGGATTTCAGGGCGCGCGAAAGACCTGATCATCTCGGGCGGATACAATATCTATCCGAAGGAGATCGAGCTGGTGCTCGACGAAATGGCCGGCGTGGTGGAGAGCGCGGTGATCGGCCTGCCCCACCGCGATTTCGGCGAGGGCGTCGCGGCGGTGGTGATCGGCGCCGGCGACGAGGCCGCGATGATTGCGGCGTGCCGCGAGAGGCTTGCGGCGTTCAAGGCGCCGAAGCGCATTCTGTTCGTGAAGGATCTTCCGCGCAACGCGATGGGAAAGGTGCAGAAGAATGTGCTGCGGGAGCGGTATGCAGGATTGTTCGACGACCGCTGACGATGGCGGCGCCCTACGGCATCGGTCCTGTTGAGGGTGAGATCGGCGGCGTGCTCTTGTCCGCCGTCGAGCGGATACGCACGGAACGGACATCCATCACGCGGCGCTTGTCCGGCGTCACCGGGCGGATGCCGAGATAGTCATAGCCTTCCTCGCGGCCGCGCCGGGGCGTATGGAAGGTGAGGGTGTAGGGCTGAAATTCGCGCGTCAGGTCGAACTGCCGCCAGCCGCTCTGGCCATCGATCTTGGCGAAATAGTTTGCCTCAAAATGGGTCGCAGCAAAGTCGCCCACCGAACGCGCTTCGATGACGACTTCGATCGGCCGCGATTCGAGCGCGTATTCGAGATCTTCGGCCAGGGTGAGGTGGGGGCCGAGGCGGGGGTCTGCGTAGTCTGCGACCGCCCTGTCGATGCGCAGGAAGGCCTCGCCGCCCTCCGGACGCATCAGATCCAGCGTCGCGCCGCCCGTCTCGCCGACGATGAAACGGTTGAGTTCGGCGCCTCCAACCGTGACGTCCTGCGCATCTCGACCGCCGCCGCTCACGGGTCCGCTCGGCAGCCGTTCGGCCAGCGGATCGAGGGCCACGAAGACGAAGGCGGCGGCCATGAGGGCTGAAACGGGGAAGAACAGAAAGTCGCGCATGGCCCTGCTTACGCTGACGCTTAAGCGCCCGTAAATCCTCCCGTCGCAGGGTCGGGCCGACGCACGTTCCCGCAATCGACCGTCGAGCCCCGCAATGCCACCGGCTGCCTACCCAGATCCAAACCGGCTGCGGGCGGCCAATATCAACCCGGCGACCGGGCTCGCGACCGACTATCTGAACCATTACAATGAAGTAGCCATGCTGATCGCGACGCTCGCGGACATGCCTGAGATGAGCGACATGATTCTTGACTGGCGGCCGGTGGGCTATCCGAGGCATTTCCTGCGCTCCGGGTTTGGCGACAAGGGCCTTGCGATTGCGGCCTGGGTGCTCGCAGAACGGCAGGTGAAGCAGCAATTCCGCCTCGCCTGCGACGAGGTGGAGTCGAGCATCATCGCGGTCCAGTACAAGCTTTCGTCGGCGCCGGGCAGCGCGGCGGAGATCGCAGCCGAAGCCGGGCCCATCTTCGAGGGCATTGCGCGCATCGGCGGCGTCATCAACGGCGGCAAGGCGGCGTCGCTGCTTGAGCGGTCCGCGGCGCAGGACCTGGTGGACTCGCTGTTCGACTGACCCCACATTCAAGCCTCTCACACGGGGATTGCGTGATGGTGGACCTCCCGAAGGTTGCGGTCTCGATCACCCGCGAGGACAAGCCGTCGGGCGGGCGCTATGTCGCCCGCGTCGAGGGCAAGCCTGATGCGGAGATGACGTTCTCGAGGGCGGGTGAGAAGATTCTCATCATCGACCACACGGGCGTGCCGGGCGAACTCGGCGGTATGGGCGTGGGCAAGGCGCTGGTGGAGTACATGGTCCACGATGTGCGGGCGCGCGGGCTCAAGGTCGTGCCGCTGTGTCCGTTCATCAACGCGACGCTGCGCAAGCATCCGGAATGGCAGGACGTGCTGAAGGACCCGTTCTAGGGGCGCATGCCGTTGGCGCGCGGGCCGGTCTTCAGGACGCGGTAGGCGTGCTTCACGAAGTCTACGACCAGCGGACGCGTGTCGCGCGGGTCGATGATCTCTTCGGCGATGAAGGCCTCTGCTGTGCGGAAGGGCGAGCGCATGGCTTCGAACTTGGCGTAGAGCGCTTTCAGTTCGGCTTCGGGATCGGCGGAGGCTTCGAGCTGGCGCTTGTAGGCGGCCTCGATACCGCCGGCCATGGGCAGGGAGCCCCAGTCGCCTGAGGGCCAGCAATAGCGCCAGCGCGTCTTGGTCGGGTTGAACATGGCGGAACCGGCGAGGCCGTACGCCTTGCGGATCACCACCGGCAGGATCGGCGTCTGCGCCTGGTAGACGGCAGCCATTGCGCGCACGCCGCGGCGGGTGACGCCGGACTTTTCGTGCTTCACGCCGACAGCGAAGCCGGGACAGTCGACGAAGTGGACGATGGGAAGGTGGAAGGTGTCTGCGAGATCGATGTGGCGCACGATCTTGTCGCACGCATCCGCCGTCCATGCGCCATCGAGGAAGAAGGGATCGCCCGCGATGATCGCAACAGGATGCCCGTCGATGCGGGCGAGGCCTGTCACGACCTGCCGGCCCCAGAGCGCGCCGATCTCGAAGAACGAGTCGCGATCACATACGGCCGCGATGATCTTGCGCGGCATGTAGGGCGTCTTGCCGTCCTTCGGCACGATGTCGAGCAGGAATTCCTCGCGGCGGTTCGGATCGTCGTCGCTCGAGATGATCGGCGGCGCCTCGTCGACATTGGCGGGCAGGTAGGAGAGGAAGCGCCGCGCCTGTTCGAACGCCTCGTGTTCGGAGTTGACGACATTGTCGACGACGCCGTTGCGGCCGTTGATCTCCCAGCCGCCGAGGCCTTCCTTGTCGACGTCCTCGCCGATGGCTTTCGCGACAGGCGGGCCTGCGACGAAGACCTGGCTGAGACCTTTCACCATGACCGAGAAATGGCTCGCGGCGACGCGGCCTGCGCCGAGGCCGGCGCATGGTCCAAGGGCAAGCGACACCACCGGTGCACGGGCCATGTTGGCGACCAGCCATTCCCACGCCGGCGTGGTCGGGATGTAGGTGCGCGGATTCTGCTCCAGCGATTTCACCGAGCCGCCGCCGCCCGTGCCGTCGATCATGCGGACGATCGGCATGCCGTACTCATTGGCCATCTGCTCGGCCATCAGCATCTTGCCGGCGATGGAGGCGTCCGATGCGCCGCCACGGACAGTGAAATCATCGCCAAGGATGACGGCGGGCCGCCCATCGAGCGTGGCGCGGCCAAAGACCATCGTGGCGGGGAGGAATTCGGCGATCTGCTCGTCGGGACCGTAGCCTGCCTTGCCAGCGATCTTGCCGACTTCGTGGAAGCTGCCGGGGTCTGCCAGGAACGCCACGCGTTCCCGCACCGTCAGCTTGCCCATGCTGCGCTGGCGGGCGACGCGCTCGTCGCCGCCCATCTGCTCGGCCAG
>JBBAUA010000020.1:0-61914 GCA_040398465.1 Hyphomonadaceae bacterium
GCACTTCACGCAAAGGCATTTGTCCTTGCCGATGAAGGCGTCGAAGTATTCCTTTCCGTAGTCGTAGGTGATCTCCTCGCCTGGCTGGATTTTGCGCAGCGACTTCACGAAGATCCGGCCGCCATAGACGTAGATGACGCCATTCGGCTTGCACGAATGGTTGGCGTAGCGCCCGATGTTTGCTCGTGGCGAGCCATCCAGGGTGTGCGTTTTCGAGAGATCATAGAGATAGCGCGGCTTGCCGGGCATCGCGTCTGCCTCGACGTTGGTGATGACCTTGCCAGTGTATTCGAAGATCCGGACCCCTTTGGGGATCACTTCTGTCGCAAAGAGGCCGAGGCCTGTCGTCGACCGGCCGACACGGAAGGGCTTGCTGGACATGTCGCGGAGTTAGCGGGGGATTCGGCTTTGTTCAATCCCGCAGCCGGCAGCAGACACCCGGTCTTGAACGCGTTTCGGAACACGCCGGTCCGGAACCCGTTTTCGCCCGTACAGATGTGTAGAGACCGTGCAGCTAGGAATGCCATGACCCCCGCCAAACCCCTCTTTCGTACCGTTGCGATCATCGCTGCCGCCGCGTTTTCAGTTGCGGTGCCGGTCACCCAGTTCGCCCTCGGTGTGACGCCAACCGGCGAGACGGATCTTGTCCGCGATGGCGACACGACGCTGGAAGCGGCCGGGTACGCGTTTTCGATCTGGAGCCTCATCTATGCAGGTCTGGTCTCTTTCGCGATCTATCAGGCGCTGCCCTCGACCAAGGAAACACCTGGGTTGCGCGCACTGGGTTGGCCGTCCGCCGTGGCCATGGCCGGCTGCGGTCTTTGGCTGATCGCCGCCGTGTACGACATCAAACTGGCAACCATGCTGATCATCATCGGGTCGGCGGCCGCACTCTGCATTCCTCTCTCCCGCCGCTATCCTGTTCAACACCAGATAGAGTTCTGGCTGGTTGCGGCCCCGCTATCGATGCTGGCCGGATGGCTGACGATCGCCTCCGCCATCAACACGCTCACGGTCCTGACGGGGTGGGGCCTCATCAACGTCAGCACTGCCCCGGGCTGGGCGGCAGGCGGGGTGATCGCCGTTGTCTTTCTGGGCGCCGGCGTTGCGGCTGCATCGAAGAACTGGATCTACCCACTTCCGATCGCCTGGGGACTGGCCGCGGTCTGGGTCGCCGAGCAGACTGACCGGCCAACCGTGGCCATCATGGCGGCGGCGGGAGCCGCCTTGCTGGTCGCGACGGCTGCCTGGGTGGGAACACACCGCCGCGTACTGCTGCCACTTCCCCGTCAGCAATGACGCCGTGACGCGGTTGTGCGCTTGATGACAGACGCCATATTCGACTTTCAGGTGAATGTGCAGGCAGCCGGGGCGACAACGGACCTTGTTCCACTTATGTTCTTTGCCGTATAGTCGACTCAGCGCACGTCCACCGGCAAGACAGTCCGAACAACGCTCCCCGGGTTAAACCATGTCCTCCGAGCCTAACGCCATCCGCGTGCGCGGCGCGCGCGAACACAACCTCAAGAACATCGACGTGGATATTCCGCGGAACGAGCTGGTTGTGATCACTGGCCTGAGCGGCTCGGGGAAGTCATCCCTCGCCTTCGATACTATCTACGCCGAGGGCCAGCGTCGCTATGTTGAATCCCTGTCTGCCTACGCGCGCCAGTTCCTCGAGCTGATGCAGAAGCCGGACGTGGAGCGGATCGAGGGCCTCTCACCCGCCATTTCGATCGAGCAGAAGACCACCTCGCGCAATCCGCGCTCGACGGTCGGCACGGTCACCGAAGTCTATGACTACATGCGCCTGCTATGGGCGCGCGTCGGCGTGCCCTACTCGCCCGTCACCGGCCTGCCTATCGAGAGCCAGACTGTCAGCCAGATGGTCGACAAGGCGATGGCGCTGGGCGATGGCGCGAAGTTCCACCTGCTTGCGCCCATGATCCGCGGCCGCAAGGGCGAGTACCGCAAGGAGTTCGCCGAACTGCTGAAGCGCGGGTTCGCGCGCGTGAAGGTCGACGGCGAATACTACGAACTCGAAGACCCGCCGAAACTCGACAAGAAGCTGAAACACGACATTGACGTCGTCGTAGACAGGATCGTGATCCGCGCTGGAATGGAACAGCGCCTGGCCGAAAGCTTCGAGGCTGCACTTGGTCTGGCGGATGGTATTGCTGTCGCGGAGTTCGCCGAGAAGGATCCGGAGACCAAGGAGTCGAAACGGCTCACCTTCTCCGCCAAGTTCGCCTGCCCTGTGTCCGGCTTCACGATCCCCGAGATCGAGCCGCGCCTGTTCTCATTCAACAATCCGTTCGGCGCCTGCCCCGCCTGCGACGGCTTGGGCGAGCAGCTGAAGATCGATCCTGCGCTGGTCGTGCCCGAAACTGACAAGAGCCTCAACGACGGGGCGATTGCGCCGTGGGGTAAGTCGGCCTCACCGTTGCAGGACCAGACGCTGAAGGCGCTGGCGAAGAAGTACAAGTTCTCGTTGACAGTCCCGTGGTCGAAGCTGCCGGAGGCTGCGCAGAACATCATACTCAACGGCACGGGCGAGGACGAAGTCGACTTCGTATTCGATGACGGCATGCGTCGTTACGAAGTGACTAAGCCGTTCGAAGGCGTGGTCGGCAATCTCGAGCGCCGCTTCCGGGAAACCGACAGCGCATGGATGCGTGAGGAGATCGGCCGTTACCAGTCGGCAGCCCCCTGCCCCACTTGCATGGGCGAGCGCCTGCGGCCTGAAGCGCTGAGCGTGAAGATCAACAACTACACGATCTCGGATTCCGCGGCGCTGTCGATCAAGGCGGCGCGCGATTGGTTCGAGGCGCTGCCCAAGAAGCTGACCAAGAAGCAGAACGAGATCGCAGTCCGTATCCTCAAGGAGATCCGCGACCGGCTTCAGTTCCTCAACGATGTCGGCCTCGAATATCTGACGCTGTCCCGCGGATCGGGCACGCTGTCGGGCGGCGAGAGCCAGCGCATCCGCCTTGCCTCGCAGATCGGCTCGGGCCTCTCCGGTGTTCTCTACGTGCTGGACGAGCCCTCCATCGGGCTTCACCAGCGTGACAATGAGCGGTTGCTCGAGACGCTCCGCCGTCTCCGCGATCTTGGTAACTCGGTGATTGTTGTCGAGCACGACGAGGATGCGATCCTGACCGCCGACCACGTCATCGACATGGGCCCGCGCGCCGGCGTTCTTGGTGGCGAAGTCATCGCTTTCGGCAAGCCCGAAGACCTGATGGCGAACCCGCAGAGCATCACCGGAAAGTACCTGTCCGGCGAGGAAGAGATCGCCATACCGGATAAGCGCCGCTGGGCCGACAAGAAGAAGATGATCCGCGTCATCGGCGCGACGGGGAACAACCTCAAGAATGTGACGGCGGAAATTCCGCTCGGCATCTTCACCTGCATCACCGGCGTCTCAGGCGGTGGCAAGTCCACGCTGGTGATCGAGACGCTCTACAAGGCGCTCGCCCGCCGCCTCAACGGCGCCAGCGACAGCCCTGCCCCGCACCAGAAGATCGAGGGTGTCGAACACCTCGACAAGATCATCGACATTGACCAGTCGCCAATCGGCCGCACACCGCGCTCCAACCCGGCGACCTACACGGGCGCATTCGGCCCGATCCGCGATTGGTACACGGGGCTGCCGGAGTCCAAGGCGCGCGGCTACCAGGCGGGCCGCTTCTCCTTCAACGTGAAAGGCGGCCGCTGCGAGGCGTGCCAGGGCGACGGCGTCGTGAAGATCGAGATGCACTTCCTGCCCGACGTCTACGTCACGTGCGATGTCTGCAAGGGCAAGCGGTACAACCGCGAAACGCTTGAAGTGCTCTACAAGGGCAAGTCGATCGCGGACGTACTCGACATGACGGTCGAAGAGGCGCGCGTGTTCTTTGGCGCAGTGCCGGGCATTCGCGGCAAGATGGAAACGCTGTGCCGCGTCGGCCTCGGCTACGTGAAGGTCGGCCAGCAGGCCACGACGCTTTCGGGCGGCGAAGCCCAGCGCGTGAAGCTCGCCAAGGAACTATCGAAGCGCGCAACAGGCCGCACGCTCTATATTCTCGACGAGCCGACGACCGGCCTGCACTTCGATGACGTACGCACGCTGATGGAAGTACTTCAGGAACTGGTCGATGCCGGCAACACTGTGGTGGTGATCGAGCACAATCTCGACGTGATCAAGGTTGCCGACTGGATCGTCGACATGGGACCGGACGGCGGAGACGGCGGCGGTGAGGTGGTGGCTGTCGGCACGCCCGAGGATGTCGCGAAGAACAAGAAGAGCTGGACGGGCAAGTTCTTGGTCGAGACCTTCAGGCGCCAGGCCGAGCGGCGGGAGCGTCAGGCGAAGCGCGTCACGGCGAAGCCAGTTGCGAAGGCCGCGGCTAAATCAAGGAAGCCGACGCAGCAGGCCGCCGAGTAGCCGCCGCCTACTTCGCTACGAAGTCCGCTGGCCGCAGGCCCTTGCACAGGATTGCGCCCAGGACGATCGACGGTATGCCGACTATCGCCGCGACAAATGTGGCGACGGCGTTGAAGGCGATCAGCACGATGCCGGCATTTCCCTCCGAGGCAATGGGACGGAGGATGGCGACGCCGACCTCCACGACAAGGCTGTCGATCACGTAGGCCGGAAACCAGGTCAGCATCATCGCGGCAAACATGCGCAGGACATTGCCCCGCGACCAGCTCCAGGTCTGGAACATCACGACCCGGCGCTCGCCGATCGTCGCGGCGTTGACCATGAAGAGTCGCGTGAACAGGTAGATCGCCGCCGCGAACACCAGCATGATGAACAGCAGGAACGCTGCCGTGCCGCTGGGCCCGAGCGCCTGGGTCAATGCCGCGTTGAGTGCTTCGGGGTCCTCCAGCAGCACCGCAAGCTCGTCCGGCGTTGCAGCGAGCCGCGACAGGACAGTTGTCGTGACGATGACAAAGACGAGCGTGCCGAGCGGAATGATCATACACGCGTAGGCCGCGACGATTGCGAGCAGACGCAGCTCATCGGCTCCAAATCCGAGGCCCATCGGCCCCGTGAACTCGTTCCGCACCGCCTTGCGCAACACAGCCGCGGCAAACACCAGGCTTGCCAGCACGGCGGGCGTGGCGACCGCCAGGTCCCCTACATTGCCTCCAAACGCGGGCTGGGAGCCCGCCCCGCCGCCGGACATCACCGCAAGTATGAAGCCGACCTGCGAGACCAGCGCCGTTGCGATGGCAGCGGGCACGAACATGCGCCAGTGGTCGCGCAGGAAGAGCCACGCGTCGCGCACACAAGTGATGATCGGCAGCTTGCCCGCAGCGTCGGCCATTCAGCCCTCCAGAGGAGCTCTGCCCCTAGTTCAATTGACGGGAAGCAGCAACAGCGGCGAGCCCGTCAGCGGCCAAGCGCATACTCAAATGTGATGATGTGGATCTGCGGCAGGCGGCAGGCTGGCTGCTGCATGTCGCCCTCGATCCGCCAGCGCCATGACGATTGCACTGCTTCTGTGGCCCGCACGAAGTCAGCATGCGGCGCCCATGCCATCAGGCGCGGGTTCCGAAGTGAGCCATTTGGCGCGACCTCGACCGCGTAGGTCACGGATCCGGCCAGGTCCTTGAACTTTGACACGAATGGGAAGCCAGGTGAGTCCGCGCGTGCTAGCGCGATCCGGCACCGGGGCAGACTTTTGTCGCCTGGCGCAGGATAGAGCAATTCATTCATGGGAGCACGGCCCGTGTTGATTGACGCGCTCCGGTTGGTCACGTCGCGCTGTCGCGAGCCCAGCCCGCCGTAGATCGCATCCGCCCATGCTGTCGAGGCGTAGTATTCTATCGCGAGGCGTACACGGCCGGCGTCGTCGGACGTCGCTGCCATCTGGTCATGCACTTCGCCGGCGATGTCGTAGAGCGCGTTGTAGGCGTCCGGCGATTTAGTTCGCATGAAGCTTGCCATAGCCTTGCCGCGCCGTGCTTCAAAGCGTGCCGGGATGCTGCCGGCCTCCAGATCATCCAGAAACCGGATGGCGTACATCGCCGCGCTTTCCGCCTGCGACCAGTCTCCGGCGGACCATGCTTCTGCAAACAACGCTTGCGCCGCACGGGGCGATACGAGGTCCCGCCCGGCGACCGTGGCGCGTGTGTAGAGCGACTGCATGAGGTTCGCGCGCGCCTGCGGAGATGCGGCGGCCGCGAGACTGGCCCAATCGTGTAGCACGCGGGACACTGCCGGTGCGGCATCGGGATGCGCCAGAGCGCCGCCCTGCTCCACCAGGAAGCGAGAGTACATCAGCGCCGACGCAGGTTCTCCCGCCAGCATGGCGATCCAGGCGAACTCGCGCGCCACAAGCGCCGCCGAAGGTGAAGCCAGGTCCACTGTCGGCCATGTCTGCCCGGCGACCACCGTCGCGCCACGATAATCCCCTGCCTGCACCGCGGCATTGAAGCTGCGGATGTCGGCATGGGCTGTGGCTGCCACGAGGAAGCTCGCCAGCACCGCGATCAGCCGGATAGAGGAGACGACGCGCATCCAGCCACTTTATCGCTTTTGCCGCGCCGCCCCAGCGGGATTTTGCAGTTTGGGCGCGTTTCCCTGAGCGCCCGACATGGCCTATATCCGCGCCATGACAACAGAACCCATACACATTATCGGCGGCGGCATGGCGGGGTCCGAGGCGGCCTGGCAGGCGGCGAACCTTGGCGTTCCGGTGGTCATCCACGAGATGCGTCCGGTCCGGAGAACCGACGCCCACCATACGGATGGGCTGGCCGAACTTGTGTGTTCCAACTCCTTCCGGTCGGATGATTGGGAGTACAACGCGGTCGGCCTGCTGCATGAGGAAATGCGCCGGGCTGGCGGTCTGATCATCGGCATGGGCGACCGCCACCGCGTGCCGGCGGGTTCGGCGCTCGCCGTGGATCGTGACGCATTCTCTGCCGATGTCACGGCCGCGTTGACGAGGCATCCGCTGGTGACGATCGAGCGCGGCGAAGTCGACGGCTGGCCTCCTGCCGCGTGGTCCAGCGTGATCATCGCGACGGGTCCGTTGACGTCCGACAATCTGGCGAAGGCCATCCTCGCCAAGACCGGCGAGGACTCGCTCGCCTTTTTCGATGCCATCGCTCCGATCGTTCATTTCGAGTCGATCGACATGAGCAAGGCGTGGAAGCAGTCGCGTTACGACAAGCCGGGTCCCGGCGGTGATGGCGCCGAAGCCTACATCAACTGCCCGATGACAAAGGACGAGTACGAAGCCTTCATCGCCGCGCTGCTTGCGGCGCCGAAGACGGAGTTCAAGGAATGGGAAGGCACGCCCTACTTCGAGGGCTGCCTGCCGATCGAAGTGATGGCTGAGCGCGGCGCGGAGACCCTTCGCTATGGTCCGATGAAGCCCGTGGGCCTGACCAACCCGCATGATCCGGGCGTGAAGGCGTGGGCCGTGGTCCAGCTTCGGCAGGACAACAAGCTGGCCACCCTGTGGAACATGGTGGGCTTCCAGACCAAGCTGAAGCACGGGGCGCAGCAGGAAATCTTCCGCATGATACCCGGTCTGGCAGATGCGCAGTTCGCGCGGCTGGGCGGCATTCACCGCAACACTTTCATCAACTCCCCTGCCCTGCTCGACGGACAGCTGCGGCTGAAAGGTGACCCCCGCGTTCGGTTCGCAGGGCAAGTGACGGGCGTCGAAGGCTATGTCGAAAGCGCCGCGATGGGTCTTGTTGCTGGCCGGATGGCCGCCGCCGAACGCCTGGGACGTCGCGTGGAATCCCCGCCCCCCACCACCGCACTTGGCGCGCTGGTCAACCACATCACGGGCGGCCATGTGCTCGGCGATAGTGGTGTTGCGAAGCGCGGCTCATTCCAGCCGATGAATGTGAACTATGGCTTGCTGCCCGACATCGGCCCGGTCGATCTGAAGACCCCGGAGGGCAAGCGCCTCAAGGGCGCCGACAGGGGGCGTGCGCGCAAGCGCCTGATGTCTGTGCGCGCGCTTGAAGATCTCGGCGGTTGGCTGCAGGGACAGATGACGACGGAGCCCGCCGCAAGCTAGTCGATGCGTTCTCCGCGCATCGCCTTCTCAAAGACCTCTCGGCCGCCCATCTTGTCGAGCGCTTTGCTGAAGTCGCTGTCGAAGCTGAACGCGTCCCTTGCGTTCGTGACGACGCCATAAACCGCGCGAAACAGGATGAGGGCGAGCACGCCAATCATCGGCTGACCGAGAGCGAAAAGCGCAAATGCTCCGCCAAAAATGGCGAGATGCAGGACGATGATGCGCCCATAAGGCGCGAACATTTCAGCCATCGGGTTCGTGGTCCTCCACTCGCCCTTGAACACGAACTCCCAGAAAAAGACTAGCACCTGGAACGCGATGATCGCGTAGATGAAATACTCCACATGCAGACCGCTGGTCATGCCGAACTGGAACATGCCGGGGATATCGAGCGTGAAGGTCGACTGGTCGGCGAGAGTGCCGTTGCCGAAGCCGGTGAAGGCGATCAGGAATGTGCCGTGCACGAAGCAGAACAGTCCGTAGTGGAACACGAAAAACGCTGACATCACGAGCCCGACAATCAAGCCTATCGCGCCGTAGCTGGCGCCTGAGATGACGATGCGCGGCAACGTCAGCACGCCCGCGATGACGTTCTCCATCCAGTACAGCATCACCAGCGGCACGGCGTTCCAGCCGAACGCCAGCACGCCGTAGATCGGGAACAGGTCGACCGCGAGACCCAGCAGGACCAGCGGCTGGCCAAGCGCCCGCATCCAGCTGGCAGGATTGAAAAGCTTGTTCACGTCCGCCCGCCCGTTTCGATTCCACCCGCAGGGAGCAAACAGCTTTGCCGCCCGCTTGGCCAGCACGATATGGCCGGAGTCAGTTCCGGCTAACGCATCAGAGCTTCCGGCCAAGCGCCGCGCGGAACATCCGCCAGCGTTTGCCAAACGGCGAATCCGCTCCTGCGGCCGCGAGGTGAAGAACGGCCGGCCACAACGCGGCTGGCGCTTGCCGCAGACCTGTCTTGGCGGATCGCCAGCGGGGCTCTGCGCCCTCCAGCCCCGCCGCCAGCGCGACACGCGCCGCCCCGGCCTCCGCAAGCGCAGCAAGGCCGGCTTCGTCCGTGTCCCGAACCAACGCCAGCCCCGCCAGTCGCATCAACCCGCCTTCCACAGCCAGATGCCGGGCCTCGTGGGCTCCGTCCGGTTGGTGCCCGCCTGCCTGAAGGTGATCGTCCAGGACGTCGTCATAGGCGTCCACCAGGGCGTGCATGGGCGCCAGTAGGTCCCCGCGGTCCCTCAGCACGCGCGCCAGCTCCTCCGCGAGGTCGTGCCGCCTGACCGGCGCGGCGCCCCCCAGCTGGGCCAGCGTTTCCCGCCACCACTGCAGGCGGATCTTTCCCAGCATCGCCTCCTTGGCGTGCATGGCGCGCTGCAGCTCCTGATTCAGGAGGTAGAGTGCGACGAGGCGCTCGCGTGCGTCAGTGGGGGCGTAGCGGGTCGCCAGCCACCGATCCTCGTCCGTCCGCTTCAGGCGGGCGTCAAAATCGTCAACGCTTGCAAGGTTTGGCGGATTGGCCGTATCGCTCATGTTCAAAATCGGTAATTCGGCCCTATCTCAGGGTCTGCACGGCAAGACACGACAAACAGAGAGGGTTTCCCATGGCTTTCACGCTTCCCGCACTGCCATACGCGCGCGACGCGCTCGCGCCACATATTTCGGAGCAGACCCTCAACTTTCACTACGGCAAGCACCATCAGGCCTATGTGGACAACCTGAACAAGCTGGTCGCCGGTACGCCGCTGGAAAACGCATCGCTTGAGGAAGTCGTCAAGCAGAGCTGGGTCGACAAAAAGATGCCGATCTTCAACAATTCAGGCCAGGTCTGGAATCACACCTTCTACTGGCACTCGATGAAGCCGGGCGGCGGCGGCAAGCCTACCGGCCTGGTCGCCGACCGGATCAACAAGGATTTCGGCTCGTTCGACGAGTTCAAGCGGCTGTTCGCTGAAGCAGGCGCGACGCAGTTCGGATCGGGCTGGGTCTGGCTGGTCCTCAAGGACGGCAAGCTCGCCATCACCAAGACGCCGAATGCCGAAACGCCTCTGACCGAAGCCGGCGTTACGCCTTTGCTAACGATGGACGTCTGGGAGCACGCTTACTACCTCGACACCCAGAACGCCCGACCGAAATACATCAATACATTCATCGACGAACTGGTGAACTGGGACTTCGCCAACCAGGGCCTTTCGGACGCGAAATAAGATCATCCGGCCTCGATTCGAAACGACATTTCCGGCGCAGTGCAGCAGTTTGCACTGCGCAGGTTAGCTGTTTTGAGACTCTTCCGTGGCGTAGTGTTCCCGCAAGCGACCGGCAGATCGCCGGTCGTGTTCGGGTCCTGCGGCGCGATGATTTCGAATCTTCACAGCGTGGAAACAGATGCGACGCGCAGGCCGCCTGCGGCCAGCGCCAGCCTGCTCGAAGCGGCGATCGAGCGCGGCGGGCTGCATCCCTTTTTTCACGCGAAGTTTTCGATCGTTGATCGCAAGCTCGTAGGGGCCGAGGCGCTGGCGCGGATCGCGACCCCGGGGTCCGGGCTTGTCTCGCCGGCCGCGTATGTCGAACTCGCCGAACGGAGCGAACGCATTGACGCGCTCACCTATGTCATGGCGCGCGCGGTCGCGGAGCACGTGGCGGCATTCAACGGCCTGCCCTGCTCGATCAACATCAGCCCGATGTCCCTTGAGCGCCCCGCCTTCGCCGACAACGTCGCGCGCGCCATCACGGATACCGGTCTCGATTGCAAGCAGTTCGTTCTCGAAGTGACGGAGTCGCGGGTACTCGAATACGGGGCCAACGCGTTCCAGACGATGACCGCGCTGCGCGGCCACGGCTTCGGCCTCGCCATCGACGATTTCGGCGCCGGCCCCAGCAATATCGACCGGCTTCGCAATTACCCCTTCACCGAGGTGAAGGTCGATCCGGCGTTCACGCGCCTTGCGATGAGCGAGAATTACGCCAAGGCGGCGCTTGTCAGTTGTGTGCGTCTCGCGCGGGACCACGGCCTCCGCGTCGTCGCAGAAGGCATCGAGACGCAGGAGATGCTCGACCTGATGACCTGGCTGAAGGTCGACCAGGTGCAGGGCTTCCTGCTGTCGCGCCCGATGCAGCCGACGGACTTCAAGGGCATGCTGAAGCAATCCTGAGCGGCAGGCTTTGGGTAAACTGCCCTTCGCTCAATCCACGCTACGTCCCGTTGAAATTCCGTCCTCTCCGCGCAATGCTCGGGCAAGAGGAAACCGCCATGGCCTACGACGCCTATAAGACCATCACCGTCAGCCCGCTCTCTCCCCATCTTGGGGCCGAGATCTCTGGCGTCGACCTGTCGAAGCCGCTGAGCAATGCCCAGTTCGACGATATCCATCAGGCCTTCCTGAAGCACCACGTCATCTTCTTCCGCGATCAGGCGCTGACGCCGGAACAGCACCTCGCCTTCGGCCGCCGCTGGGGCACGTTGAATGTGCATCCCTACGTGAAAGGCATGGCCGGGTATCCGGAAATCCTTCAGATCATCAAGGAGCCCACCGAGAAGATAAACTTCGGCGGTGGTTGGCATTCCGACATGAGCTTTCTAGAGGAGCCCGCGCTCGGCTCGATCCTTCACGCGCTCGAGGTGCCTGAAGTCGGCGGCGACACGATGTTCGCCAGCCAGTACGCGTCCTGGGATGTGCTATCGCCCGGCTTGCAGAAGACTCTGGAAGGGCTCCGGGCCATTCACTCTGCGGCCGAAGAGTATGGCGCGGGGGGCGCCTCGTCGAAGAAGCGCGCTTCAATGGATTCGGAAGTCGTCGGGGATGAAGTCCCCGAGTATGAGCACCCTGTCGTCCGCACGCATCCAGAAACAGGCCGCAAGGGTCTCTACGTGAACCCCGCCTTCACGATCAGGTTTGCCGGCTGGACGAAGAAGGAGTCGCGGCCGCTTCTCGAATACCTCTTCGAAGTCTGCAGCCGCGAACCCTTCACCTGCCGCTTCCGCTGGCGGCCCGGCTCACTGGCGATGTGGGACAATCGCTCCGTGTGGCACTATGCGCTGAACGACTATCACGGCCAGCGCCGGCACATGCGGCGCGTTACGGTGAACGGCGACAAGGTGCGGTAGCTACCACCCCAACTCCGGCATCGCCCACTTGGCGCTGACGCCATCCGCATCCAGTACGGCTTGAGCTGACGCCAGGAAGGCGTCGCCCTGCCCCATCGCATCGCCGTGGATTCCGCCGCCGATAAACAGGGCGTCGTACCCCTGCTTGTTGGCGCCGAGCACATCCGTGATCGGGCCATCGCCAATTGCGAGAACGCGCTCCGGAGAGATCGCGCGGCGAACGATCGCCTCAGCCTTCTCGATCGCCAGCCGATAAATCGGATCATCAGGCTTGCCGGGGCGGATCACCTTGCCGCCCTCTTGCTCGTAAATCGCCGCGAGAGCGCCCGCTGACCAGATAAGCCTGTTGCCCTGCCGGAATTGAACATCGGGGTTTGCGCACACCATCGGTAGCCCGTAAGCCGCCAGCCGCTTCAGCTCGTCGCGGTAAGGCTCGGGCGTGCCATTCGGATAGTCGCGCAGGCTGGTGCAGCAGATCACCTTCGCCACGGCCGGATCGTCGGAGAACTCCAGCGGCAATCCGGCATAGACGCCAAAATCTTGATCAAGCCCGATGCAATAGACCGGTCCCGGCGCGAGCCGCCTCAGCTCGTTCCGTGTTGCGTCCCCAGACGCCACCACGTCGTCGAAACAATCCATCGGCACGCCGAACTGCGGGAACAGCCGCGTCACACGATCCTTCGGCACGGGCGCATTGGTGACCAGGATCACAGGACCCTGTTCTGCCCGGAATTTCTGCAGCGCTTCGCAGGCTGTTACGAACGCGCTGCGGCCGTTGTGGATCACGCCCCACACATCGCAGAGCACTGCGTCATACTGGGAAGCGACGGCTGAAAGCCCGGACAGCAGTGATGTGCCCACGTTCTACATCGCCTGCGGGGCGACGCGGCGCATGAAGTCCGGCGGCGGGGCGGTCTCGTCCTGTAGCGAACCCTTGATCGGGCGCGGCGCACCGAACACATGGCCCTGACCGTAAGGGATTTCGAATTCCAGAATCTCGATCACCGACTTCTCGATCTCGACCTTCTCGGCGATCAGGTCGATGCCGTAGCGCACGAACAGGGCGGGCACATCCTCAGCCGCGATATCGCGCGAGATGGCGGAAACAGGCCGTTCTCCTCCCGGCGTCAGTTCTTCGAGCAGGCGCTCGCCATTGATCTTCACGAATTTCACGCCCGCGGCCTGCAGTTCCGGCAGGTCGAGATTGAGGCCCATGCCCTTGTCGAGCGAGAACCGGAAACCGAGTTCTTTCAGGCGGGACATGTTCCGCGCCGCGATGTCAGATCGCTGCTGGAATGAGCGAACGCTGATCTCGAAGATCATGGCATGCGCCAGGTCGCGGTTCTCGCGCATGAATTCGATGAAGCTCGAGAAGAACTGGTCGTCTTCCAGCGACGCCATCGAGACGTTGCAGAACACGCCAATGCGGCGGTCGCGCTCCGAAAGCCGCCGCACGATCTGCACGCAGCGGAACAGCAGCATGTTGTCGATCACGCCCAGCAGGTTGGCCTTCTCGGCGGCCGCCAGGAACTCGGTCGGCATGATCACCTTGCCGTCGGCTCGGCGCAGGCGGGTGAATCCCTCGTAGAAGCAGGTCCGGCGCTGCGGCAGGTTCACGATCGGCTGCAGGTGCAGGTCCACGCGATTCTCGCGAAGCGCTTCCTTCACCGCGTCCAGCACCGATGCGCCGTCCAGCGGCACGTCATTCGTGTGCGTGCGGACCGTATTGAGGCGGGTCTCGAACTTCTTGGAGAGGTTCTGGATCATCCCCTCGAGACCGCGCATCTCCTGTACGATCGACTCGCGGCGAGCGGCCACTTCCTGTTCGAACGCTTTCTTGAGGTCCGTGCATTGTTGTTCGGCGTGCGCGACGCGGCCCGTCAGTTTCCTGATTTCCTGACGCAGCTCGAAGATTTCAGCTTCCGGTCCCCCGCCCATGCGCGAGACAGCCATATGAATCTGTATCATCGCCAGCGCGCTGGTCGCGCCGATGATGGCCGCCGTTATGGGCGGGACGATGCCATTCACGCTCAGCGCCACTGCGCCGAGAGCCGACGCAGTAACGTAGACAAGCGCCAGCATTATGTGCGCGACAACAGGCATTTTAACCGGAGCAGCCCCTCAGGTTGCGGACGTGCGCATCCACGACTCGGTTGTGTTGGCATCCGGACCGAATGACAAGCCACGAACGTCGCGACGCAGGCGCGCGGCTGCAGTTTGAGACAAACTGTCCCCTCAACGCCAGTTCGTATTTGCCAATCTGTCCTTGTCGAAACTTCATTTGTCTTGCTTTCGCAACTATCTCGACCTTGCGCATGCTTTTGTGGACTTTGCGCCACATCACGCAGGTCTTGGCCGTTAACCTGTCTTTCGGAAGTGGACATGTGGCTGAGTCGTGCCGCTATATCGCCACAATCGAACGCGCCGGCCCTCGGGGGCTTCCAAGGAAGCAAGGGGTTGGCGACGGGGGCGAACGGGGAGCGCGGGGGTTCTGACTCGGGTCAGGACCCCCGCCTGCTGTCTGGACCACCACGATCCCCTGTTTTTCCTCATTTTTGGCGCTCGCCGATGCGGGGCGTGCTGCCTTCGAACTCGATAAATGTGCCGGTCAGCCCGATCTGTGGGCCCGACGGTCCGGCGCCTGCGAGCAATTCCCGCCACGCCTCAACGGCGCGTAGTGCAGATGCCTGCGGATCGCCCGGAACGATGACACTGGACGCCGCTCTTGCCTGCCCAATGGCCTGCAAAACGTAGGTAAGGTCGATGCAGGCTGACGGCGAGCCCATCAGACGCTCCGAACCGGCAAACGCGATCGCGGCTGGAAACCTTGCTTCGCGAGCGGCGGCGATGATGTTTGCGGGGAGGGCTGTGCAGCCTGCCAACAACAGGGAGCGCCCCTCGAAATCGATCCGGTAGACCCGGCCGCTCCCGGGCTCTGCCCCGCCAAAGCCCCGGATACTTACGACACCGGAATCGAACACGACCCGGCCGTAGCCACCCTGGTCCTCCCCCTCGATCCCAGGCACCAGCCGCGCCGGCTGGGTCGCCGAGACGATCAGATTGGCCCCATCAACGACCGGTAGCAGTCCCGCCGGCCCGAAAACTCTCAACGCCTCGCGTCGCCCTGCCCGCGCGCTTGCATCTGCGATCTCCGGCAGTCCCTGCACCGTCTCAATCGCCAGATCGGGCAGCAGGAGTGCATCGACAGTCGGATGCATCAGGCCGAGTTGAGCGACCCCCTCGGCCGCGCCTTCGCCCGCGCCGAAAATGAAGGTGAGACCTCCCGCCTCGACGACAACGCACGGGCTTGCCGCACAGACCGTCGCCCGAAAGGCATTTGCGGGCGGCAGGGCGGGCCTTGCCGCATCTGCACGCAGCCGATGCTCGCGCTGAAACGCTTCGATCGCGGCTCCCTGCCGGTTGGCCAGGAAAGCCCAGCCGCCAACAGCTGCCGTGACCACAACGGCGCCGAACAAGAGTATGTCTCGCCTGAGCTTCACGCGCCGGACGCCTTAGCCGATCCGTGTCTGTGAGGTTTCCTGGGTTATCACCGCCTCGATCGCCCCCAGTCTCTCCACCTCCACGCGCACCCTGTCCCCCACCTTCACGAACTTCGGCGGCGTGAACGCGGCGCCAACGCCTGCCGGAGTGCCCGTGAAGATCAGGTCGCCCGGCTCCAGCGCGAATGCCTTGGTCAGGTGTTCGATCTGCGCCGGCACATCGAAGATCATCTCGCCTGTATTGCCATCCTGGCGCAGATCGTCATTGACCCAGCATTTCAGGCTCATGTTCGACACCTCGCCCGCCTCGTCCGGCGTCGTGATCCAGGGCCCGACGGGCGCGTGCGTATCAAACCCCTTGCCCATGATCATGGTCGGTGTCGCGCGTTGCCAGTCGCGCACCGAATAGTCGCACCCGGTCATGTAGCCCGCGATGATTTCGTGCGCCCGCCCGCGCGGAACATGCCGACCGTACTTCCCGATCACCACGACGAGTTCAACCTCGTAGTCCAGCGCCGTTGATACCGCCGGCATCAGGACGGGATCGAACGGACCGTGCAGTGCGCTTGTTTGCTTGTTGAACCACATCTGTGTTGTTGGTGGTTCGCGACCCGTTTCCTTGGCGTGATCACGATAGTTGAGACCGATGCCGAGGATTTTGCCAGGGCGACGCAGCGGCGCCTTTAGCCGCGCCGCGTTCAGGGATATGCGCGGGGCCGACCGCGCCGCCTTCTCGATTGCCTCGACGCCGGCAGGGCCGCGCGCAAGAATATCCACAGGCCATTGCGACCCGTCTGCCGCAGCGCTGATGTCAACAACCTCATCGCCAAGGACCAAACCTGGCCTTGGACCGTCAGTGGCTTCGAAAACACACAGTCGCATGAGTCATCCTGTTCTCACCCGCCCGGGAGATTGGACCCAACCGGCTTGTATGGATAGGTAGGCGGAGTTCAGTTCGGGAAGCGTACCTCATGTCGATCGCCGCTGAAGTCCAGCGCATCCGCGATGTCTTCGGTCCGGGAACAGATATCAGGGTTCCGCCCTTCCAGCGGGCTTATGCCTGGGAAGACCCCGAGGTGGAGATCCTGATCCAGGATCTGCTTGAGGCCTTTAGAACGCGGACCGTTTATTTCCTTGGCGCCATCGTCGTGATCCGCCCGCGCAACCGCGGGCCGTCCGACGTCGTCGACGGCCAGCAACGCCTGACCACGCTCACCATCATGCTCGCCGTGATGCGCGACCTTGGCAAGACCAAGGAAGAGGAAGGCCTGATTCACTCGATGATCGGGCATGAGGCGCTGAATGTCTTCGGCGCCTCGCATCGCTGGCGTGTGACCCTCAATCCGACAGACACGCCCTTCTTCCGCCGCTTCGTTCAGGAGCGCGGCGCCACGCGCGAGGACGAAGGCGTGCGCGAGGCGGCTTGCGACCCCGGCTCGGAAAGCCAGCTGCGCCTGAGCGCCGCAATCGGCCAGATGCGTGACTACCTCTCCGACATGGCGGACGAGGAACGCTCGCGCTTCGTGATGTGGCTCCTCGACCAGGTGACCGTCGTCCGCGTTCGCGTTGCGGAATTCGCCGTGGCTCAGAAGGTGTTCTCCTCGCTCAACCACCGCGGCAAGCCGCTGTCCGACCACGACATCCTGAAAAGCGCGCTTTTCGAGCGCGCCGAATTCTCCCCCGCCGAAGCTGTCGCGCAGGGCCGGAAATGGGACGCATTCACCACGCGTCTCGGCGACCGTGGGTTCGGCGACCTGTGGAAACAGATCCGCGCGCTCTATGATCGCGAGGGCGTCGGCGAGCTTGTCTCGGGTGTCATTGCGGGGATCCTGCAGAAGACACCCTCGATCCGCGACTTCCTCGACAACCGCCTTAAGCGGTTCGTCGACGCCTACGATGCAATCATCAACGGCAAGACCGAGAATCTGAACCTCGGCGAGGAAGCGCTGCGACGCATCGTGTTCCTTCGGTCGATCCACCATGAGAGCTGGCGTGCGCCTGCTATCCGCTTTCTCGCGGAGCATGCCTACGACCGCGATACGGCGGACCGCTTCTTCTGGGCGCTCGATCGCCTCGCCTATGCGATGCAGTACTCGGTCAAGGACCGCGACTATCGCCACAAGCGCTATCGCCGCCTCCTGGATGCGATGGAGGCCAATGTGGCGCTGTTCGATGAGGGCTCACCCCTGCACCTGACCAAGCGCGAGCGGGAAGACTTCGTCGAGCGCCTGCGGGGGCGCTTCCCGAACTTCAAGCAGCGCAAGGCGCTGCTCATGCGTGTCTCGGCCGCGGTCGACGGTGGGGAGGCGCTGGCGCCGGATACAGATTGCACCGTCGAACACATCCTGCCGCGCGCGCCCAAGGGCTCGGAATGGTACGAGGAATGGTCGCGTGTCCGGGACCGCGACGAACTGACCGAATGTATCGGCAACTTCACCCTGCTTACCCACGACGAGAACCAGGAAGCCGATCGAAAGCCCTTTCTCGAGAAGCTGGCCATCTATTTCCGGACGGGTCAGGCCTCCTATGCGCTCAGCAGGGACCTGCACGGCCGCACCCGCTGGACGCCGGACGATGTCCGCACACGCCGGGACGCACTGATCCAGAATCTGGCGAAGGACTGGGAACTCTGAGGCGCCAGGCCTCCAACCGGAGGGAGCGTCGCTCACCCGTGCGTTGACCTTGGTCGTCCAACGTTGGAAACCTAGCCCAAACAAGGGGCCGAATCCGCCCCCAAGAAACGACCAACGGGAGAGACATCCATGATCCGCAGAGGCTTCACCCTGCTGGCGGCGACCGCGCTCGTCGGCGCGATGGCTGCGTCGTCGTGCTCGACGGTAGAAGCCGCGTTCGCCCCGCCCTCGCACCACTCGATGGAAGCCCGCGATCTCGGCATGCCGAGCGCCAATCCGGAAGCGGTAGGCTTCTCGACTGCCGGCCTTGACGCGTTGCAGGCCGAGTTCCGCGCGCTGGTCGACCAGAAGAAGCTTGCAGGCGTCACAACGCTTGTCGCCCGCCACGGCAAGGTCGTGCACATGGACACCTATGGCGCCGCCAACGCCGCCACTGGCGATGCGCTGAAGCCTGACAGCATCTTCCGCATTGCCTCGATGACCAAGCCGATCACCGGCGTCGCGATGATGCAGCTCTGGGAACAGGGCAAGTGGAAGCTTTCTGACCCGGTCTCGAAATTCATCCCGGAATTCGCCAACCTGAAAGTGAGGGGACCGAACGGAACCACCGTCGCGCAGAACTCTCCCATGACGATGGCGCAACTGATGAGCCACAGCGCAGGCTTCGGTGTCAGCGCCGTCTACAACGACGCGGGCCTCGGCGCGACCGACCTGCAGGGCATGATCGACAAGCTCGCGAAGCTGCCGCTTGAGACGCAGCCCGGAACGGTCTGGGACTACGGCCCCGTGGTGAACATCCAAGGCCACATCGTCGAGAAACTTTCTGGGCAGTCGCTCGATGTCTATTTCGACGAGCACATCTTCAAGCCGCTCGGCATGGTCGATACCGGCTTCTGGATGCCGGAAGAGAAAGCGGCGCGCGTTGTTGCGATCCACAGCTACGAGAATGAGGCCATCAAGGGACCGGCCGAGAACCGCGTCACGACAACGAAGCCTTCCTTCCTCGCAGGATCTGGCGGCCTGATGTCGACTGCGGAAGACTACTGGCGTTTCGCCCAGGCCGTCGGCAATGGCGGCGAACTCAATGGCAAGCGCATCCTCAAGGACGATACGGTCAAGCTGATGCGCACCAATGTGCTGCCGCCGACTGCAAAGGTCGACCTCTATGGCCCGAGCCAGGAAGGTATCGGCTTCGGGATGGACTTCGCTATCGTGATGGACCCGCAGAAAGCCGGAACACCGCAAGGCCTCAACACCTTCTATTGGGGTGGGGCGTTCGGAACCTGGTTCTGGATCGATCCAACAAATGATCTCGTCTTCGTCGGCATGATCCAGAACATCAACGGATCGACGCCCACCGGTGGCACGCCGCCCCTGCGCGCGCTCTCACCGCGGCTTACCTACGCAGCGCTTACAGACGCCTCAAAATAGTCATGGCGACCGCTCCCTCCGCGCCTGATCCAGAGCATGCCGCAAGGCTTGGGTGGATCACCCGGGTGCGAGCGCTTCATCGCATCAAGCGTATGCTCGGGTTTGCGGGGATCATGCTGGGGGCCGGCATCGTCGTCTGGTGGAAGCTCGATGCAACTGCGCCGGAATGGGCTCTGTGGACCGGTACGGCCATACTGGGCGCAAGCTGGGCTCTGTTCGTCTACGTTATCGTCGCCCGCTACTTCTGGGTGAGGAAGCATCCCTACGGCGTGAGCCATAGGTAGACCGGCCGCCCCGTTGGGAGCGGCCGATCCACCAACAGTCTTGTTCTTGAAGGTTTAGGTCGCGCGGCGGCCGCGGAACATTCCGACGATCGCCAGAAGTACAATCGCGCCGACGGTGGAAACGATCAGGCTGCCCCAGAAGCCGGCGAATCCGAAGCCCACTGCGTTGGCGATGAAGGCGCCAAGAAACGCACCGACGATACCGACAACAAGATTCGTGATCATGCCGTGCTCGCGGCCCATGATCTGTTCGGCGATCCATCCGGCGAGAATGCCGATGACTAACGCGCCTATAATCGAGACTTCATTCATGACGCTGCTCCACCACTTGTGTGGTTGAGCAACGTGACGATGACCCGGCGGTTCCAGACCAACCTGCCCTAGCGGCGGCGGGCCCGCACCCTGATCCAGGACATGACCTGCTGGCGGCGGCGCAGGACCCAGCACATCAGCCCGCCATTGGCCCCGGCGATTGCAAGAACTAACAGGTCGTAAGCGGTCATGGACAACGCCTCCAGCAAGGTCCCGGCCACGCATGAAAAACATACGTGGCGGCCATCCGTGCGGAAGTCCTGAAAGCTTAGCCGCCGGGCGACCGGTCGCCGCGCTCGGGCAGCTTCACTTGCACTCGCCAGCCTTGAATTTGTCCCTCAGGGCGTTCATCCCGCCGCTCAGCAGGCTCTGCATGTCCGCGGGAATGCCCGACGCTTCGCCGTGCGCAACGACCTTGCCATTGGCGGCGTCTGTCAGCGTTACCGAGAATGGATGGCCAGCATCGGCCATGTTGCGCCATGCATCGTCGTCGCCGACTTCTTGGACGGGATGCGGCCCCGGCAGCATCGCTGCGAAGTCGATCGCGAACACGCGGTTCTGAGCGGCGCCAACATCAGCAATGATCGACTGCGTTCCCTGCGTCACTGTCAGCATGAGCGACGGGACAGCCTTGCCGCTGGCGCTGAACGCGGGCCAGCCGATCCGGAAACCGGAATAGTCGAACCGCACGCCGCCCGGAGTCAGCCACTCCTTGGGCGGCTGGTAGACGCTCATGATGTTCCAGATCATCAGGTCTGAAGCCGTGGTGGTGTAGGCGCCGCTGACGCCTGTCCCCTTCATCGACATGGGTGTGCGGACCGGACCCATCTCGATATACAGACGGTCCAGACCGCCGTTTGTGATGTCTGCCGACGCGAACGCGCCCAGGCCATCGGACCGCGCGAATGCGGCGGTGCACGCCACCGTGGCCGGTTGCGCGATGCTCACCCCATGCCATGCAAGGAGGCTCGCTCCGGCGAGCGCCGCCGCGAGAATTTGTCTGACCATCATGAAATACCCCGGGGAATCGATCGGTGGACAATAGACGCCGGCCTGTGTCCCGCCAGTAAGTTCGGGCAGCGTCGAGACCCTGAACGCCGCATTGGCTTCCCTTCCACGATTCCTGAGCTAGAAACGCTGAATATCTGCGTCAGAACAACGGGGCTGCAGCCCCGATGGCCGAGAAGGCCAGACAGAAGGAAACACCCCCATGGCCAACGCCGCCGGCACGCTTTTCGATCTCAAGGGCAAGACCGCCCTCATCACCGGTTCGACCAAGGGTATCGGCAAGGCCATCGCCGAACAGTTCGCCAGCCATGGCGCGCGTGTCGTGATTTCCTCCCGCAAGCCCGGCCCGTGCGAGGAGGTCGCCGCCGCCATCAACGCCGCCAACGGCGCCGGCACGGCGATCGCCTGCCCGGCCAACATCTCGTCCAAGGAAGATCTTCAGCGCCTCGTCAACGAAACCAACGCCGCCTTTGGCAAGATCGATATCGTCGTCTGCAACGCCGCCTCGAACCCCTATTACGGTCCGATGTCCGGCATCACCGATGAGGCCTTCGCCAAGATCCTGTCCAACAACATCATCTCGAACAACACGCTGGTGAATCTCGTCTCGCCGCAGATGATCGAGCGCAAGGACGGTGCGATCATCATCATTTCGTCGATCGGCGGCCTGCGTGCGTCTACCGTGATCGGCGCCTATTGCATCTCCAAGGCGGCGGACGTGCAACTCGCCCGCAACCTTGCGGCCGAACTCGGGCCGCACAACATCCGCGTCAACTGCATCTCCCCCGGCCTCGTGAAGACTGACTTCGCGAAGGCGCTCTGGGCCGACGACGACACTCGCGAGCAGCGCGAAGAAGAGACCCCGCTCCGCCGCCTCGGCGAGCCGAACGACATCGCCGGCGCAGCGGTGTTCCTCGCCTCGAAGGCCGGTAGCTGGACCACCGGCCAGAACATCGTCGTCGATGGCGGCGTGACTGCTGTTTAGGCGGTCAAGCGTAACTATATGGGGGTTGCAGCCGTATATCGGTTGCAACCCAGCCTCGGAGACGCTCATGGCCGCTGAATCCTATCCCGTCGTCCGCACCGACCTGGAGTGGCGCGAGCGCCTTACCCGCGAGCAGTACGCGGTCATGCGGCGCCACGGCACCGAGGCGCCGGGCTCCTGCGCCCTGCTTTACGAGAAGCGGCCGGGAACCTTCACCTGTGCGGGCTGCGACACGCCACTGTTCAACAACACCGTTAAATTCGAAAGCGGCACAGGTTGGCCCAGCTTCAGCACGCCCATCCCCGGAGCGCTTGGCGAAACAGTGGACCGCAGCCATGGCATGGTGCGGACAGAGGTCCATTGCGCAACCTGCGGCAGCCATATGGGCCATGTGTTCCCCGACGGCCCGCCGCCTACCGGCCTGCGCTATTGCATCAACGGTGTGGCGCTGAATTTCACGCCCGGCCAGGGCTGAGGCTCAGCCTTCCCAGGTCAACACTATGTCGGGCGCCGCTTTCGTGGCGGCGTTGCGGGCCGCGCCAACTGACTCGTAACGGGCTGGAGCCCTGCACCTGGCCGTGACCTTGGCGGCGCTGATCTCCTCATCCTCAACCTTGTGTTTGAAGCCACGGGCCTTGCGATCTGCCTTCCACGCGCCAGCGGAGAATAACGCGGAATGTTAGATCGTTTTGTCGGCGCTGTTGTTGGCGGTGGCCTGGCGCCACATGAACGCGCCGCCCTGCGCCTGCACGGGCGCGGCGGCCCAAGCCGCGGCGAGGTTCCGCCCGCGATCAGCTTCCCCTTGTGGCGAAGTGTCGAAATCAGCTAGCGACCAGTGTCTCATTTTGGTGGACCTGCTCATGACTTTCGACGGCTTCCCTTCCCTGCCGCCTCACGTGAACGCACGGATGAAGGGGTTCATGTCAGGCAACTTGCCGCCCGCCCACATCAACATGGGCGTCCGGCCGGACCTGTGGTGCAAGGAGGCTGAGGTGGGGCGCGTCTTGTTCCGCTGGCCGAATGACGGTTCGCGCGACATTGGCGGCGGTCGCGTCTTCGGCGGTTGGATCGCGGCGCTGTCCGACAACGTCGTGTCAATGTGCATGGCGACGGCGCTGGAGGATGGCGAGGGTTTCACCACGCAGGACCTGCAGGTGAAGATTTTCCGTCCCGTGTCCGGACCCGAAATCGAGATCGAGGCGAAGCTCGTGAACCGTTCGCGCACCACCGGCTATGTCGAAGCCGAATGGCGCCTGCCCAACGGCAAGGTGGCCGTGAAGGTGCTGTCCTGGAAAGCCATCCGCCCGGCTGAGAGCTTCCAGCAGCGGGACTAGCAAGGCCGCTTGGAAGCCATGCTACTCTACCAGCTTCCACCGGAAATATTTCGACTGGCCGAGTAGCCCCGACAGCTGCGCCCCGACATCCGAAACGTTAGGCAGGCCAAGCTCGACCACGCGAACACGACCTTGTTCTGCGTCCACGACGAACGGCGCGCTCTTGATGTAGTCGAAGCGCGCTGCGAGCTCGCGACGCCCCGGCGCCACGTGTAACACCAGCGACTTCCCATTGCCCACTTCGCCTACCTTCTCTCCATCGACCAGTATCGCCACATTGCGCGCCGATCCGGTCAGATGGTTTCCGCGCCGGATCTCGATCACGGCGTAGCTTGCGACGTGCGCCGGCGGTGGAGGCCGCACTTCGGGCGGGGCGATGCTGATGGGCGGCGCGTGCCCAAGCATGCTGATCATGGGCGCCAAGGCGGCCGCGCCATGTGCGTGCCATTCCACCCATTGCGGCATGCTGAGATAGTAGGTGAGCCCGTCCGAGGGTTCGACCGCCTCGATTCGTATCGGGATGATCCGCTTGCCATGTCCGTCGGCGAGGCCCACTTCGCGGGCGACATGCTTCGAGGTGTTGGAGGCCCGGGAGACGAGCACGGCCAGCGTATCGCAGGCACGCAGTCCTGCGACGATCGCCTCGTTATAGGCTTCGCCCGGCCGGATCGAGTCGGGCGCGATCCACACGCCTAGGCCAGCCGCCCGCAACGCGTCCGCCACCTGCCGTGCGATGACGGCGTCCTCGGTGGAATGCGAGACGAAAACCTGCGGCACGGCCCCATCCGACTCAGATATGCAGCGGCCGACCATAAGCCGCGAGCACGCTTTCATGCATCATTTCCGACAAGGTCGGGTGCGGGAAGACCGTCTCCATCAGCTCGGCTTCGGTGAGTTCGCCCTGGCGCGCGATGCAGTAGCCCTGGATCAGCTCAGTGACGCCCTCGCCCGCCATGTGAGCGCCCAGCAGTTCGCCCGTCTGCTCGTCGAAGATCGTCTTCACGATCCCTTCCGGCTCGCCCAGCGCGATCGCCTTGCCATTGCCGATGAACGGGAACTTGCCGACCTTCAGCTTGCGTCCGGTCTTCCTGGCCGCCTCTTCGGTCATACCAACGCTGGCCACCTGCGGATGCGAATAGGTGCAGCCCGGCACATTCCACGGGTCGAACTTGTGTGACGGCGCCCCAACGCCTTTCGGGCCCTGCATGCCCTCGACCACGATCACGCCCTCATGCATCGCCTTGTGCGCCAGCCAGGGAGGCCCCGTGACATCTCCGATTGCGTAGAGACCCGGCACGTTCGTCTTGCCGAAACCATCCGCCACAATGTGCGTCTTCTCGACCTTCACGCCCAATTGCTCGAGCCCGAGATTCTCGACATTGCCGACGATGCCGATGGCAAGGATCACCCTGTCCGCCTTCAGCGTCTGGACGCCATCTTTCGCCGCCACCTCGGCCGTCGCGACGCCCTTGTCGACTTTCAGCGACTTCACCTGCGCCGACGTCAGGAACTTGATGCCCTGCTTGCCAAGCTGCTTCAGCATGAAGGCGGAAATCTCGGAATCCTCAACCGGCAGGATGCGATCCAGCGCCTCTACCACCGTCACCTCGGCGCCAAGCGTGCGGTAGAAGCTGGCGAACTCGATGCCGATCGCGCCGGAGCCGATCACCAGCAGGTTCTTCGGCATCTCGGTCGGCGCCATCGCCTCGCGATAAGCCCACACCGTCTTGCCATCGACCTTGAGCCCGATGTCCGGAATCTCGCGCGCACGGGCGCCGGTGGCCAGCATCACATTCTTTGCGGTGTACGTTCCTTCGCCCTTGCCCTTCTCGACGATCACCTTCGGCGCGGGCGATCCCTTCTCTAGCCGCGCCGTGCCGACCAGCACATCGATCTTGTGTTTCTTCATGAGGAACGTGACGCCGTTCGACAGTTGCTGCGCCACCCCGCGCGAGCGCTTCACAACGGCATCCATCATCACCTTCGGGTTCTCGACCGACAGGCCGTAGTCCTTCGCATGCGTGATGAGGTGGAATACTTCGCTGGAGCGCAGCAGCGCCTTGGTGGGGATGCACCCCCAGTTGAGACAGATGCCGCCAAGTTCGGCGCGCTCGACGATGGCCGTCTTCATGCCAAGCTGGGACGCTCGGATGGCTGCAACATAGCCCCCCGGCCCCGAGCCGATGACGATGAGATCGTAGGAAGCCTTGGCGTCAGCCATGTTGCGTGCTCACGATTTGCGGTTCTTCAGCTCGGCCCAGGCCTTCTGCGCCGCGTCTGCATTCTCTTCGGTACTCTCGTAGAGTTCGGCCGTGCAGACATATTCGTTGGGCGTATCGCGTTCGGCGGCTTCGATGCGGCCAGCCTCTGCGCCGGCCTCCGTCATCAGCGTTTCGGTCGCGCCTGCAGCCTTGAGGTCCGTCATGAACGCCGATTTCACCTCCATGTTCGGTTCGCCGCATTTCGCGCCGAGCATCTCGCGATAGGTCAGGGGCGTGAGGATGGGCGAGATATCGGCCATTGTCAGGTTTGCGGCGGACCCCGGCGCAGGCGCGCAACATGCCAGCAGCGCGCAGAGCGAGGCAGCGCAGACGGATCCGGCTCGAGCCAACTTGACCTCCCGATCAGTTCTTCGTGCTTCGATTGCGCACGTCTCTAAGCGTCTTGCGCACGGCGGCGCCCGACCAGACAAACCAGACGACGCCGATGACGAGCAGCGACGCCGCCACGACGATCCTGCCCGAGCCGGGCGTCAGGCCCAGCACGCCGACGAAGAAGAAGTCGCCAAAAGTCGCAAACAGCGACAGGGCCAAGGCTATCGCGGCGATCAGTAGCTTCACGCGCAACGACATCAGAGCAACATCGCTTCAGGCGTCTCGACAAACTGCTTGAACGTAGCGAGCCAGCGCGCGCCCGTGGCGCCATCGACCACGCGATGGTCGCAGGTCAGCGTCACCGTCATGATGGTGGCGATCTCCACCTTGTCGTTCTTGACGACCGCGCGCTTCTCGCCCGCGCCAACGGACAGGATCATTCCTTCCGGCGGGTTGAGGATCGAGGCGAACTGGCGGATGCCCATCATGCCGAGGTTGGATATGGAGAACGTGCCGCCCATGTACTCCTGCGGCTTCAGCTTCTTGTCGCGCGCCCGCGCCGCCAGATCTTTCATATCCGCCGCAATCTGTGCGAGCCCCTTGGTCTGCGCATCGCGCACCACGGGCGTGATGAGACCGCCGGGGATGGCCACAGCCACCGAGACATGCGCGGACTTGTGTTGGGCGACGCCCTTGTCGGTATAGCTGGCGTTGGCGTCCGGATGCGCCATCAGCGCCATGGCGCAGGCCTTGATCAGCATGTCGTTGACCGAGACCTTGGTGCCGGATGCAGCCGCCGCCTCATTGATCCGTACGCGCGCGGACAGCAGGTGATCGATCTCGAGATCGATCGTCAGCGGGAAATGCGGCACCTGCATGAAGGACTGCGTGAGGCGGCGCGCCGTAACCTTGCGCACGCCATCGAGCGGGATCAATTCATAACTGTCGGGCGCGTAGACGCGATCGTCGAGCAGTGCGGGTTCGATGAGGCTGACCGGACCGCCGGCGGCGGGCGCCTGTTTCGCGCCGCCCTTCGGCGCCTTCAGCACATCGCTCTTGATGATGCGCCCGTGCGGGCCAGAGCCCTTGAGCGCCAGCAGGTCGACGCCTTCCGTTTTCGCCAGCCGCTTCGCCAGAGGGGATGCCCGCAATCTGGGACCGCCGGGCGCCTGCCCGGCATTCTTTGTCTCGACGGGCGCAGTCGTCGCCTGCGGCGCCGCTGCCGGCCGGGAGGCCGGTGGTCCCGGATCAGGCTTGGCATCGACCTTTGCCGCCACCGGCGTCGGCGCAACCCCGCGGCTCTCGCCATCCAGCTCGGCGATCACGGCGTTGACCTTTACGCCCTGCGCGCCTTCCTCGACCAGCAGCTTCGTCACGGTGCCTTCATCGACGGCTTCGACTTCCATCGTCGCCTTGTCGGTCTCGATCTCGGCGATGATGTCGCCAGGCTTCACCTTGTCGCCAACCTTCACATGCCACTTGGCGAGGTTCCCCTCCTCCATCGTGGGCGACAGCGCAGGCATGGTGATGGAGGTTGTCATGTCGGGGCTGCTTCACATTGGAAATAGAGCTCGTGGCGTTTGAAGTCGTCGGAATCGGTTCGCGCGTCGACGCTGAAAAGGCCGTCGCAGAAGCGCCCAGCCAAGTCGTCGAGCTTTGCTTGAGCGTCAGGTTGATCGTGGTCGGACAGCACCGCATGCTGAACATGCACCGGGCTGAGAACGATGCTGTAGTTGCCTTGTTGCGAAGCGCATCCGCCCAAAGTGACCGCGCTGACTATCGGCAACAGTGTGGCTCGCCTTGCACTCCTACTCCACATAGCAAACCTTCCTCGCCGCCTCGACGATATCCTGCGCGTTCGGCAGCGAGAGTTTCTCAAGGTTCGCGGCATACGGCAGCGGCACATCCTTCTGCGCCACGCGCATAGGCGGGGCGTCGAGATAGTCGAAGGCGTGTTCGGTGACGACGGCGGCGATCTCGGCGCCGACGCCGAAGAAGCGCCAGCCTTCCTCGCAGCAGACGATGCGGTTGGTTTTCTTCACGCTCTCGATGACGGTGGTCGTGTCGAGCGGCCGCAAGCTGCGCAGGTCAATCACTTCGGCTTCGATGCCCATGCCCGCCAGTTCCTCGGCCGCTTCGAGGGCAAACTTCACCATCCTTGAATGCGCGACCAGCGTGACGTCCGTTCCTTCGCGGCGGATACGCGCCTTGCCGATGGGGAGGACGAAATCCTCCACCTCGGGCACATCGAACTCGATGCCGTACATCAGCTCGTGCTCGAGGAAGACGACGGGGTTGGGGTCGCGAATGGCAGCCTTCAGCAGGCCCTTGGCGTCGGCGGCGTCATAGGGCGCCAGAACCTTGAGTCCGGGGATGTGACCATACCAGGCGGAGTAATCCTGGCTGTGCTGGGCGCCTACGCGTGAAGCCGCGCCGTTCGGGCCGCGGAACACGATGGGGCAGCCCATCTGCCCGCCGGACATGTAGAGCGTCTTGGCGGCCGAGTTGATGATGTGGTCGATGGCCTGCATCGCGAAGTTGAACGTCATGAACTCCACGATCGGCTTCAGCCCGCCGAACGCCGCGCCCACGCCGAGCCCGGCAAAGCCGTACTCTGTGATCGGCGTATCGATGATGCGGCGATCGCCAAACTCTTCCAGCAGGCCGCGCGAGACCTTGTAGGCGCCTTGGTACTGGCCGACTTCCTCGCCCATCAGGAACACGGTCTCATCGCGGCGCATCTCTTCGGCGATCGCGTCGCGCAGCGCATCGCGCACGGCGGTCTTCTTGTAGGTCACGCCTTCGGGCAGTGTCGGATCGTGCAGGCCTTCTGCGGCTGCGGCTTTCTGTTCCGGCGCGCGCAGGCGATGGCCGTCATTCTTCGCCTTCTGTTCGGTGGCCGCTTCGCCGGGCTTGCCGCCGGAAGCGTCTGCCTTGGCGTCCGTGCGGGTCTGTGTTTCCGCCTGCTTCGTGGTCGCCTTGCCCCTGCCGTCCGACTTGGGCGTCGGCGGTGCCTCGCCGTTCGATATCTGTGCGATCACAGCGTTGACCTTCACGCCCTCGGTTCCGGCCGCGATCAGCAGCTTCGAGATCACGCCTTCATCGACGGCCTCGACCTCCATCGTCGCCTTGTCGGTCTCGATCTCGGCGATCACGTCGCCCGGCTTCACGGGGTCGCCTTCCTTCACCAGCCACTTGGCGAGCTTGCCCTCCTCCATGGTGGGCGACAGCGCGGGCATCAGGATGTCGGTCATGATCAGTGCGACTCCACCAGCACGTCGGTCCACAGCTCATCCGGATGAGGCTCGGGGCTGTCCTGAGCGAACTGCGCCGAGTCATTCACGATCTCGCGGATTTCGGCCTCGATCTGCTTCAGGTCGTCTTCTTTGACATGCTTCGCATCCAGCAGCCGCTTCTTCAGCATCTCGATCGGGTCGTGATGCTCGCGCATCTCCTGCACTTCCTCGCGCGTGCGATACTTTGCCGGGTCGGACATGGAGTGGCCGCGGTAGCGGTAGGTCTTCATCTCGAGGATATAGGGGCCATCGCCATCGCGCGCACGCTGCACTGCTTTCGCAGCCGCCTTGCGCACGGCCAGCACGTCCATTCCATCCACTTCCTCGCCGGGGATCTCGAACGAGATGCCGCGCTTGTAGAGTTCGGTCTCGGCGGAGGCGCGGGCGATCGAGGTGCCCATCGCGTATTGATTGTTCTCGATCACGTAGACGACGGGCAGCTTCCACAGCGAGGCCATGTTGAACGCCTCATACACCTGACCCTGGTTCGACGCGCCGTCGCCGAAATAGGCGACGCAGACATTGTCCTGCCCCTTGTAGCGGTTGGCGAAGGCGAGGCCTGTGCCGAGCGGCACCTGCGCGCCAACGATGCCGTGGCCGCCGAAGAAGTTCTTCTCGCGGCTGAACATGTGCATCGAGCCGCCCTTCCCGCGGGCATAGCCGCCCTCGCGGCCGGTGAGTTCCGCCATCACGCCGCGCGAGGTCATGCCGGTGGCCAGCATGTGCCCGTGGTCGCGATAGCCCGTGATGACCTGGTCGTCGGGATCGAGCACCGACTGCACGCCGACCACAACGGCCTCCTGGCCGATATAGAGGTGGCAGAAGCCGGCGATGAGGCCCATGCCGTAGAGCTGGCCGGCCTTTTCCTCGAAGCGACGGATGAGAAGCATGTCCCGATAAAACTGAACCAATTCAGTCTTCTGCGGTTCTGACACCGGTTTCCTAGTTTTGGTCACGCTCTTCCTTGCAGCCATCGCGTGGAATCCCTGCCCTGTCTGGAGAGAATAGAGGGCGATCCGGCCCTTTTCCTAGCTTATCGCGGGTTTGAAAGCCGAGTTCCACACTGGATTCGCGAATTTTTTTCAGCGAACCGCCACCAGAACCTCGTCCGGCCGGACGTAGGACAGCCGTGTCCGGGCGATTTCTTCGACATAGTCGAGATCCAGGGTGCGGTCGCGCAGGCGCTCGAGCGAGATTTCAAGGGCGGCGCGGTCGGCTTTCAGCGTGTCGATCTCGGCCAGCAGGGCCTCTTCCTGCTGCTGCAGGTTTCCCCAAGCGGCAAGTCCCTGCTCGCCGGCGACGGCGTGATAGGAGAAGTACAGGATCGCCGCCCCGATGGCGCCGGGTAGAAGGACGGCCTTGAGCGTCTTCAGGACCCCGTCCATCGCCTCTACCAAATCTCCCAAGCCGCGACCGTCGCGTCGTGCGACATCAGCGTGAGACGGTTAACCCGTCATGAAGGACGCCAGAAATCCACCAAAACGCTACGTCGCGTGCTGGGCCCCTGCTTTGCAACTTCGCCTCAGAAGCGAACTGCGAGGTCTAACATGACACGCGCAGTTGAATCGTTTGTGACCGGTCCCGCGATCCCAGCCGTGGTTGACCACAACCTGCCCAGGTAGTTTGCCTCGGACGAGGCGCTGATCGACATCCTCGACCGCTGTCCGCACGACTTCTTCGACATAAACCATTACGCCTTCGATACAGACGGGCAGTCACCCTGAGCACGGGTTCGCGAGGGCGCGCCGACGGGCGGGCTATGCTCGACGCGAACCGGGCCGGGCGGCTGTTGGTCAACCTGCGCTTGGCTTGGTCCCCGCTGAGGCACGTCTGTCATCCAGGCCGGGTGCAGCAAGAGCGAGCGAGATTTCACCGACTTCGAACCCGCCATGGGTCCCGGATAGCCGCTACGCGGCTTCCGGGATGGCATTCATGGCTACCTGCCAGAATCTAGAACGGAATCTCGTCGTCGAAATCAGGACGTGAGAAGTCCTCCGACGGACCCTTGCCGCCCTTGGCTTTCGCACCGGCATTGCGGGCCGGTGCACGGTCCTCGTAGCCGCCACCCGAGCCTGCGCCCGCCCCACCGCCTTCGCTGCGGCCGTCGAGCATGGTCAGCGTTGAGCCGAAATTCCGCAGCACGACTTCAGTCGAGTATTTGTCGTTGCCGTCCTTGTCCTGCCATTTGCGGGTTTCGAGCTGGCCCTCGATGTAAACCTTCGAGCCCTTCTTGAGATACTGCTCGACGATGCGCACGAGGCCTTCGCTGAACACCACGACGCGGTGCCATTCGGTCTTTTCCTTGCGCTCGCCTGAATTCTTGTCGCGCCAGCTTTCGGATGTAGCGATCGAGAGGTTCGCGATCGAACCGCCGGACGGCATCTGCTTGATCTCCGGGTCACGCCCCAGATTGCCTATGAGGATTACCTTGTTGACCGAGCCGGCCATGATCGTCTCCGTTCTCCATTCCGGCCCCGGCCGAGCTCACTCGATCCGCTCCGGTTCCTGACACAGGACGGGCACCCTAGGGTCGCCCGTCACTTCACGCGACACGCGAAACACCGTCCGCTCCTGCCATCCACACAAATTGGTGCTGAAGCGGCACTCCATGTTCCGTGTTTGTTCTTTCATAGAACAGGCGCGTGTGCAAGGCAGACTTTCCAAACGGCTGCCCCCCCGCCCGCCTTCCGCAGACCTTGAAAACGGATTGCGTCTCAGCCCCGTTGCACAATCCGTGGCCCCGGCGAAGATGGGTGGGGTATCCGCTGACGAGTTTGCTCTCAGTCAGGCGCCCTCGCGATCGCGCGCGCAAACATGTCCGCATCCACATTCCCGCCCGACAGAACGACCAGCACCGGACCGCGCGCTGCAAAATGCGCACGGTTGTTCAGAAGCACCGCCAACCCGTTGGCGCCTCCCGGCTCGACCACAAGCTTCATGTTGTGGAAGGCAAAGCTCATCGCATCCAGCAGCTGGTCATTGCTCGCCGTGAACCCGCCGCGCACGCGCCGCTTGTGGATTTCAAACGTCAGCGCGCCCGGCTCCGGAGACATCAACGCATCCGCAATCGAACGAATGCCTGGCGCGTTGCTGACAATCTGCCTGGCCGCCAGCGAGCGGATCAGATCGTCATGCCCCTCAGGCTCCGCCACATGCACCTCGGTGTCAGGCGACACGCCCTCGAACGCCACCGCCATGCCAGCCAGCAAACCGCCGCCCGATGCATTGCAGATCAGGCTGCCGAACGTCACGCCCATGGCTGCCGCATCCCGCGCCGCCTCCAGCCCGGCAGTCCCCTGCCCAGCCATGATCCAGCTGTCGTCGAACGGCCGCACCGTCGTCGCGCCGCTCGCGCCGGCAATCGCTGCGGCGATCGCCTCTCTGCTCTCCTTTACGCGATCATACAACCGCACCTCGGCCCCGCGCCGCCGCGTGCTTGCGATCTTCGCGGCCGGCGCATCCGACGGCATGACGATCGTCGCCTTCATCCCGAGCAAACGTGCGCTTTCCGCCACGCCCTGAGCATGATTGCCTGACGAGAACGCGATAACGCCCTTGCTGCGATCCCCCTCGGGAATCCGGCTAATCCGATTCCACGCCCCGCGCATCTTGAACGAGCCGGTCCGCTGCAGCGTCTCGGGCTTGACCCAGACCGGCGCGCCTACCGCCTCATCCAGCGCATCGAACCGCAACAGTGGCGTGCGAACCGTGACGTCTTTGACGCGTACGGCCGCATCTTCGATATCGGCAAATGTCGGCAGGTCGCGCAGCGGATCGGTGATCATGCAGCGCTTATGGCGCGCGTCGAAAAACGCTGCAACGCCTGTCTCCGGAGCGATGTCGTCCAGTACGCAATCAGATTGTCGACAGCGGAGCTCACGACCCAAGAAGAATAACCACCGGGCCGCCCGAGGCCCGCCTGGCCGCGATCAACGTGCGGATGATCATCGCCCTCGATCTCGACACGCTTCCGATCGAGAAAATGGACGGCCCCAACAACGGGTAGCTGTCAGGCGGTTACTGCTGGCGCGGGTTTTGTCAGAAGACTCCGCGCCTCATCGTAGTCACGCTTCAGCTGCGCAACATACTCGCCCGCGCCCATCCGCGCCTTCACGCCGCCAACGCCCTGACCCGCGCCCCAGACGTCCTTCCACGCCTTAGCCTTGGAGCCTTCGCCGGACTGGAAGCTCATCGTCGCCTTGTCGCCGTCGGGAAGGTTGTTGGGGTCCATCCCCGCCTTCGCGATCGACGGCGCGAGATAGTTGCCATGCACGCCGGTGAACAGGCTCGAATAGACGATGTCCTTCGCCGCGCTCGCGACTATCATGTCCTTGTAGCCATCCACGGCACGCGCTTCATGCGTCGCAATGAAGGCTGAGCCGATATAGGCGAAGTCCGCGCCCATCGCTTGCGCCGCCAGCACTTGCCGGCCGTTTGAAATCGCGCCTGACAATGCCAGCGGTCCGTCGAAGAACTCCCGGATCTCGCTGATCAGCGCAAATGGTGACATCACGCCTGCATGCCCGCCTGCACCAGTGCAGACGGCGATCAACCCGTCCGCGCCCTTCTCCAGCGCCTTGTGCGCGAACACGATGTTGATGATGTCGTGCAGCACAATCCCGCCATAGGATTGGATCGCCTGGTTCACCTCCGGCCGCGCGCCCAAGGAAGTGATCACCATCGGGACCCTGTGTTTCACGCACAGTGCAAGGTCCTCATCGATCCGGTTGTTCGACTTGTGGACGATCAGGTTCACCGCATAGGGCGCGATCTTCGCCGCCGGGTTCGCTGCCCGTGCCTTCGACAGTTCTTCGTTGAGCTGGCTCAGCCACTCGTCCAACTGCTCGATCGGCCGGGCATTCAGCGAGGGAAACGAGCCAATCACCCCCGCCTTGCACTGCGCCAGCACGAGATCAGGATTGGAGATGATGAAAAGCGGCGACCCTATCACCGGAATCGAAAGCTGGTTCGCGAGGCTGGCCGGAATCGCCATGGAATGTCCCGATGCTGATCGGCGGAAAGCCCGCCCCGCCCTGACCATAACGGCCAGTCAGCTTGCCGCAATGCTGTCATTGCGCCGCAAACCGATCGCGCTTCCGTCCCTTGACGCGGGGCGAACCGGATGCCTGATGGCCCCGGAGTTTTCGCGAGAGATTCATGGCCGACGAGCTGCCCCTTTCAGCTGAATTTCCGCGCGCCGACGAGGCCCAGTGGCAGGCCCTGGCCCAGAAGGCGCTCGATGGGGCGCCGCTGTCGAAGATCACGACAACGACCGAACACGGCGTGCCCGTGAAGCCGCTCTACCGCGCGCCGGACTGGGCGGCCGACGCATCGGGCGTGCCGGGCGCTGCGCCCTTCATCCGTGGCGACCGCGCCATCAACGACGTTTACCTGCCATGGGATATTCGCCAGGTCGTCTCCCACCCCGATCCCGCCATCGCCACCGAGCAGGTGATGGAAGCGCTCCAGGGCGGCTGCTCCTCTGTCGAACTCCGCGTCGATGCTGCTGGCGAGCATGGCGTCGTCGCCCGCTCGGCGGTCGACATCGAACGCATCCTGCATTTCGTGAAGCTCGACCTTGCCACGGTCGCCATCGAAGCCGCCGGCGCCTCGACGGCGCAGGGCATCGAGCTTGCTGCGTTGCTCGCCGCCTCACGCGCCACCCGCCCCGCTTCATCCGTGATGATCGCCTTCAATGTCGATCCGATCAGCGCTCTCGCGCGCACCGGCGCCCTGCCGGGCCGCGCCGATGACGAACTCATGCAGGCCGCGCTCTTCGCGCGCGATATCGCATCCGAGTTTCCGCTCGCCACCGCGATCCGCGCCGACTCTCGCCCCGTGCACGAAGCCGGCGGCACCGAGGTGCAGGAACTCGCCTACCTGATCGCCTCCGGCGCCGACTATGTGCGCGCTCTGATGACAGCCGGCCTCGGCGCAGAAGCCGCCTGCCGCCAGATCCTGTTCACGGCCAGCGTCGGCGCGGACTATCAGATCGAGATGTCGAAGCTGCGCGCCGCCCGTCGCATGTGGTCGCGCGTCGCCACCGCTTTCGGCGCATCCGGCGCAATGAAGCTGCAGGCCGTCTCCTCGCGCCGCATGCTCACCCGTCGCGATCCGTGGGTGAACATCCTGCGCAACACCGCAGCCTGCTTCGCCGCCGGCGTGGGCGGAGCAGACATCGTCACCGTCCGCAACTTCACCGATGCCATGGGCCTGCCGGGCAAGCTTGCTCGCCGCCTTGCCCGCAACACGCAGATCATCGCGCAGGAAGAATCCAGCCTAGGCCGCGTTGTCGATACGCCGGGCGGCGCCTGGGCCATCGAAAAGCTGGGCGACGACCTTGCCAACGCCGCCTGGGACCTCTTCCAGCAGATCGAGCGCGAGGGCGGGCTCCTGAATGCCCTGCAGACAGGCGGCTTCCAGACCGGCGTCGCCGACGCCCGCTCCGCCCGCCTCAAGGCCGCAGCAAAACGCAAGGAGCCGATCACCGGCGTCACCGACTTCCCGTTGCTGGTTGAAGAAGTCCCTCGCGTCGAGACGGTCAACCTACCTGCCATCGTGCGCCGCGCCGCTGAAGCGTCCGGCCGGGCGCCCACCGGCCGCACGTGGGCGGCGCTGCGCCTTGCCGCCGCCGACAAGGCGACACTCGCCGACCTCTCGCGCACGACGGAAGAAGATGGCGCCGAAGCCGACCCGTTCTGGCCCATCCGCCTTGCCGAACCGTTCGAACGCCTCCGCGACCTGGCCGACCAGCGCACCGCCGCCGGTCGCGCCCCGCGCATCGCCCTCGCCGCAATCGGCCCGCTCGCCGAACACGCGGCCCGCGTACAATTCGCGCAGAACTTCTTCGCCGCCGGCGGCATCGACGCCACGCTTCTCTCCGGTGAACTGGCCGCGATCACGGATGGCCTGAAGCAATCCGGCGCTTCGATGGTCTGCCTCTGCGGCTCGGACAAGCGCTACGCCGAAGACGCGGTGGCAGCTGCCAAGGCGCTCAAGGCGGCCGGCGTCTCGCGCCTCTATCTCGCCGGCAAGCCGGGTGATCGCGAACAGGAGCTGCGCGCCGCAGGTGTCGACGAGTTCATCCATGTTGGCGTCGACGTTCTGGCCAGCCTAGAACTCGCGCATGCCGAACTCGGCCTGATGCGATAGCCAACCGGCAGGCTGGGCGCTCGCAATTGGCGGCCTATCTGCAACACGTGCCGAACACGGAGATACTCCATGCGTTTGCCTGCCCTTCTTGGCTTCACGGGCCTCCTCGCCGCTTGTGGTGGCGCCTCGACAGGCGCAGCGCTCGAGCAACCACCGGCAAGCGACGCGGCGCCGGCACGCGGCGCTGCCGTCGCCCAGGGCGAGCCGAACAAGCCCGACGCCAAGCCGGCCTTCGCCGAACAGACCCGCGCGCCGCAGTCGAAATCGAATGTCACGCTGACCGTCGAGACGATCGCTGACGGAATCGACAACCCTTGGGGCTCGGCCATCTTGCCGGACGACGGCGCAGTTCTCGTAACATCGAAGGCAGGCAAGCTTTGGCTCGTCGCGCCCGGCAAGCCGAAGACCGAAGTCAAAGGCGTACCCAAGGTCGACGCACGCGACCAGGGCGGGCTGCTCGACATCTCGGTCGGCCCCGACTTCATGACGGCGCGCACAATCTATTTTTCCTTCTCCGAAGACCGCGGAGGCGGCAAGAACGCCACCAGCCTCGGCAAGGCGACACTGTCCGCCGATCGCACCAGACTTGAGAACGTCTCAACCATCTTCCGGCAGGAGCCCGCCTGGGCGTCCACCGCGCACTACGGCTCCAATATCGAATGGGACTCCTCAGGCAACCTCTACCTCACGCTCGGCGAACGCTCCGATCCTGAGCCCCGCCAACTGTCGCAGGACCTCAACACCCATCTCGGCAAAGTGGTTAAGCTGAAGCAGGACGGCACGCCCGCCGACCGCAATCCCTTCATCGGCCAGGCCAACGCGAAGCCGGAAATCTGGAGCTACGGCCACCGCAACGTCCAAGGCGCCGCGATCCACCCAGACACCGGCAAGCTCTGGACGATCGAGCACGGCCCGCGCGGCGGCGACGAGATCAACATCCCCGAAGCCGGCAAGAACTATGGCTGGCCCGTGATCACCTACGGCATCGAATACGCAGGCGGTCCAATCGGCGAGGGCATCACGGCCAAGGACGGCATGGAGCAGCCTACTTACTACTGGGACCCCGTGATCGCCCCGGGCGACATGACCTTCTACACCGGCAACCTCTTCCCCTGGAAAGGCGACCTCATCGTCGCCGCCCTGGGCACGACGCAACTCGTCCGCCTCGACATCGAAGGCGACCGCGTCGTCGGCGAAGAGCGGCTGATGAGCGATCAGGGCCGCATCCGCGATGTAACCCAGGCGCCGGACGGCGCGCTATACTTGCTTGTCGACGATGGCGGCAAGGTGCTGCGCGTCACGCCGCAGAGCTGATCAGCGATTGCGGGACGTCGCCCGCTCGCAGTTCTGGTACTTGAACGTGTCGCTCACCGCCGTCGGCGCGCCGCACAGGCCGTAGTTCGACGTGTCGTCCGGAAAATGCTGCAGCGGCGCCAGTGAAGCAGTCGTAACCCAGCCGCGCAGCGACGCCGCAGCCCGCGTCGCCCCGCCCTCCTGCGTCACCACATTCGTCCACGCGCCGGACGTCTCAAGCCGTCGCACATTCCGGTCCTTTACAAGCGTCGCCAATGACGCCGCGCCCGGATTGAGATCCTGGATCAGCTCCGTGTTCGCACGCAGGAAGGCTCGGGCCTCGAACGCCGCCTGCGTCGGAGCAACGCCGTGCGACGCTGTCGCCGCGCCCGCCGCGCTCCACTGCCCGACATACCCACGCGTCGCCGGGTTCGCGATGTTTGTGTCGATGCCATAGCCGACTTCCGGCGGCGTGATGTCGAGCGAATTCTGGAACATCGTCCACTGACCGGTATTGTAAAACGCCTGCGTTCCCGAATGTCCAGTCGATCCCGAGAGCCAGAAATACTGCGCCAGTCCCTTCTCGCGGACCGCATTGCAGATGCATCCGTTGGAGTAGATGCCGACGGCGATCCCCGATCCCTCGAAGGCCAGCTTTATGTCCTCGAAGTACCTGATGATCGGATCGCGCATCGCCTGATACGGCCAGTCTGCATCGACGCCGAAATAGATCGCGGATCCTTCCGGCTGCCCCGCCGCGCCTGCCTGGCGCAGCGCCTGCTCGGCATCTTCCTTGCCCCAGTTGTTCTCGAACGTCCGGAAGCAGTGATTGAAATGCTGGAACACGCTGCCGATCGACAGCCCCTCGCCAAGGATGATCCGCGCCTCTTCCGGCTGCAGGTCCTTGCCCACAAGGCTCGGTGGTATGTGCGAATAGTATCGGAACACCGTCTTAACGCCGTGATTGCGCAGCGCCCGAACCTTCGCCACATCGAGCCGCGCCGCCGTATCGGTGATGAGCGGAAACGCTGATCCGGCAACCGCAACAGCCGAGGGCGTCGAAGGTGGGGTCGGCGCAGGCGTCGACGGCGCAGATGGTTCAGCGGTGGTGCAGCCCGCAGCGGCGAGCGCCGCTCCGGAGGTGAGAAGGAATTGCCGGCGCGACCAGACCATCTCCAACCTCCCCTTCGCCTCAGCGACTTGCCTGTTACCTGGCTCTCAACGGCGCATAGCCAAGGTGCATGCCCGCATCGATGATCATGAACTCGCCGGTCACGTGGCGGCTTTCGGGACCCGCAAAGAACAGGATCGACTCCGCGATATCCTCCGGCATCGACGCCACCTTCAGCGGCACAGTCTTGGCGACATTCTCTGCCGTCTGCGATTCCACGTCATTGCCCTGATACTTGGTGAACCAGCCAGAGCCGATATAGCCCGGACAAACGGCATTCACCCGGATATTCGGCGCCAGCGCCCGCGCAAGGCTTAGCGTCATCGTGTTCAGCGCACCCTTGGTCGAGGCATAGGCGATGGATGATCCGATCCCCGTCACGCCTGCGATCGACGAGACATTCACCACCGATCCCTTGCCGCTCGCCGCCAGATGCGGCTGCGCCGCGCGCGTCATCTGGTACACCGCGACGACATTGACGCGATAGAGCTTCAGGAAGTCGTCCCCATCGAGCGCATCGAGATCGGTATGCTTAGCGAACTTCGTGATGCCCGCATTGTTCACCAGCACGTCAACGCCGCCGAATTTCTCGACCGTTGCCGCCACCAGCGCGCGGCAGTCACCGTCTTCGCCGACATTGGCCTTCATCGCGAATGCTTCGACGCCCAGCGCCTTGCACTGCGCGACCACCTCGTTGGCGGCGTCCGCGCTCGAATTGTAGTTGATGCAGACATTCACCCCGCGCCGCGCCAGCCCCATCGCCGTCGCCGCGCCCAGCCCCGTGCCGCCGCCCGTCACGATCGCGCGTTTGCCCTGCATCGAATTGACGTCGGCCATCTGTCGCTCCCTTGTGTCTGGACGGGCATAGCAAGGCGCGAGGCAAAATCAAAACGGCCGGCGAGGCAATCGCCGGCCGTCCTGTATCTGAAGCTTGCGCGCCTTACTTGCCGCCGCCGCCACCCGCCGGGCCCATGCGGAGAGCGAGAAACTGTTCCCTGGTCACGAAGCCGTCGCCATCCTGGTCGACGCGGCTCGACCACATCTGGTCCGCCATCGCCTGTGCGCGCTCGGGGAGGCTGGAGACGAACTCGGCCTTGTCCAGCTTGTTGTCCTTGTTCGCGTCAGCCGCAACAAAACGCGCCTCGCGCTGTTCCGGCGTCGGGGGCGTACCGCCCGGCTGCGCCATCGCGCTTCCTGCCGCAAAAACTGCAACCATCGTTGCAGCGACGAATGTCGTAACTTTCATGACCAGCCTCTCCATTGCCCGCATGGGCGTTTGCTCCCCGCCTGATCGCCCGGCAAGCCAGACGATCGCAACCTTCAACGGCAGCTCGGCCAGCCTCCGTCGCAGCGCGCGGGTTCGTGAACTTTGTAATGAGCTGTGCCGGATGAACGCAGCCTGACCGCTTCGCACCTGCGAAGGCTTCATGGCGCGGGATCACAGTGCTAGGACACAAGCCGAGTCCCGCGTCCGGAGCGACTATGGCCCTGTCTTTCCCCGATTTCACCCAGCTGCCGCTCGGCGAACTGACGCCCGGCGCCGACCTTGGCGCCTGGTCGAAACTGGCTGGCCCCGCTGGAACGAAGCTGTGGGAAACGCCCGAGGGCATCCCGGTCAAGCCGATGCACACCGCCGCCGACACGGCCGGTCTCGATTTCCTCAATGATTTCCCCGGTATCGCCCCGTTCGGCCGCGGCCCCTACCCGACCATGTACACCAACCAGCCTTGGACGATTCGGCAATACGCCGGATTCTCGACCGCCGAGGATTCCAACGCCTTCTATCGCCGCAACCTCGCCGCCGGTCAGAAGGGCCTCTCGGTCGCCTTCGATCTCGCCACCCACCGTGGCTACGACTCGGACCATCCGCGCGTGACGGGCGATGTCGGGATGGCCGGTGTCGCCATCGACTCGATCTACGACATGCGCACGCTCTTCGCGGGCATCCCGCTGGACCAGATGTCGGTGTCGATGACCATGAACGGCGCCGTGCTGCCGGTGCTCTCGCTCTACATCGTCGCCGCCGAGGAACAGGGCGTGCCGCCAGAGAAACTCTCGGGCACGATCCAGAACGACATCCTCAAGGAATTCATGGTGCGGAACACCTACATCTATCCGCCCCGCCCCTCGATGCGGATCATCTCCGACATCTTCGCTTACACCTCGCAGAAGATGCCGAAGTACAATTCGATCTCGATCTCCGGCTACCACATGCAGGAAGCCGGAGCGACCGCCGACCTCGAACTCGCCTACACGCTCGCCGACGGTGTCGAATACATCCGCTCCGGCATCGCCGCCGGTCTCGACGTCGACAGGTTCGCGCCGCGCCTCTCCTTCTTCTGGGCGATCGGCATGAACTACTTCATGGAAGTCGCGAAGATGCGCGCGGCACGCCTGCTCTGGGCAAAGCTGGTCAAGCAGTTCGATCCGAAGAGCGACAAGTCGCTCTCCCTGCGCACACACTCGCAGACCTCTGGCTGGTCGCTGACGGCGCAGGACGTCTACAACAACGCCATCCGCACTTGCTTCGAGGCTATGGCGGCCGCAGGCGGCCAAACCCAGTCGCTGCACACCAACTCGTTCGACGAGGCGCTCGCGCTGCCGACTGACTTCTCCGCCCGTATCAGCCGCAACACGCAGATCTTCCTGCAGCAGGAAGGCGGCGCCTGCCGCACGATCGACATGTGGGGCGGCTCCTACTACGTCGAACGCCTCACCTACGATCTCGCCCGCAAGGCGTGGGCCCACATCCAGGAAGTCGAAGGCATGGGCGGCATGGCGAAGGCCATCGAGGAAGGCCTACCCAAGCTCCGCATCGAGGAGGCCGCCGCCAAGACCCAGGCGCGCATCGACTCAGGGGTCCAGACCATCGTCGGGGTCAACAAGTTCCGCCTCAACGAGCCGGAAGACGTGCCAGTCCTGAAAGTCGATAACGCCAAGGTCCGCAACCTCCAGCTCGACAAGCTGCGCCGTCTCCGCGGTGAGCGTGACGAGACTGCCGTCGCGCAGGCCCTCGACGCCATCACGAAAGCCACTGAGACCGGCGCCGGCAACCTTCTCGAACTCGGCGTCGCCGCCGCGCGGGCCAAGGCTACGGTCGGCGAGATCAGCCTCGCGGTCGAGAAAGTCGTCGGCCGCCACCAGGCCGTCATCAAGTCGATCCAGGGCGTTTACGCCCAGGGCATGTCCGCACAATCCGGCAAGGTCGCCCACGCACGCGCCATGGCGGACGCCTTCGAGAAGTCGGAAGGGCGTCGCCCCCGCATCCTCATCGCCAAGATGGGTCAGGACGGGCACGACCGCGGACAGAAAGTCGTCGCCTCCGGCTTCGCCGACCTCGGATGGGACGTCGACATCGGCCCTCTCTTCCAGACCCCCGCCGAAGCCGCCCGCCAGGCCGTGGAGAACGACGTCCACATCGTCGCCGCCTCGTCGCTCGCCGCCGGCCACCTCACGCTAGTCCCCGAACTGCGCGCGGCACTGAACAAGGAAGGCCGCGGCGACATCGCCGTCGTCGTCGGCGGGGTCGTGCCCCCGCAGGACTACGAAGCCCTCCACGCCGCCGGAGCCACCGCCATCTTCCCGCCGGGCACCGTCATCGCCGACGCCGCCGTGGAGCTGCTCGACAAGCTCAGCGGCAAGTTGGGCCACAATTCGAAGAACGCTTCTGCAGGCTGAAGGGCTGACGGATGGCCGCAATTCTCAAGGCCGTCCGCCCTGTCCTTGGGGCTCGCGACGTGGCAGCGACAGTCCAGTGGTATGTCGAGCGTCTCGGCTTCACCTGTGCCTTCGATGACGGCGGCGCAACCATCCGCTATGCCGGGATCAGCCGCGACGGTGTGGAAATCCACTTGCAATGGCAGGATGAACGCTATTTCCCGGCGCCCGGCGAGGATGCTCCCGCATATCGCTTTCTCGTCGACGATCCCGACACACTGCATGCAGAATGTACCGGGCAACGCGGACTTCGCCCCACCGCCGCCCTTCGCGACACTCCATGGGGCACACGCGAATTCGGCGTGTACGACCCCAACGGCCACGGCCTCCATTTCTACAAACCGCTCTCCTGAGCAGTCGGCCTGCTGCAACCGAACGAGATTCAGGCTAGCTTGCCAGACACGGGAGAACCGCAATGAAACGCCTGATCGCCGCCTTCGCCCTGCTCAGCCTCGCCGCCTGCGCCAGCGCGCCGACACGCTACGGCCCCGCGGCCAGCGCAAGCGAGATGGGCTATCGTGAGCAGCGGCTCGAGCAGGAACGTTACCGCGTCTCCTTCCGTGGCAATCCCGATCTCAAGGGCCCGCAGGTCGAGGACATGGCGCTCCGCCGCGCCGCCGAACTCACCATCCAGAATGGCCATCAATGGTTCAATGTCGTCAGCCGCTACACCGACGTCGCAGGCGGAAGCTACAGCCCGACCGGCCCGACGGTCGGCATCGGCGGCTCAAGCGGTTCTTTCGGATCGGGGATCGGTGTAGGTGTCGGCTTCAACTTCGGCGGCGACAGCCGCCAGTTCGAGTCGACACTCGAAATCCTCATGGGCCGCGGCGCCAAGCCCGCGGACCCCAACACCTACGACGCCCAGCTGGTCCTCAACCGGCCGATGTAGCGCCGCCTCGCACGGCCTTCCATGCCGCCAGCATCGCAGCAGCCGAGCGATCGATGTCCGCCTCGGTCGTGTTCTCGTTGGTCACTGACACCCGCATGATCTGTCGCCCCCGCCACTGCGCGCCGCCGACAAAACACACGCCATCCGCCTGTACCTTCGCAACTGTCGCCTGCGTCTCGGCATCGCTGCCGAAATGCACCGCGACCTGGTTCAGCACCACATCGTTGAGAATCTCCGCCCCCGCCGCCGACAGGATCAGCGCCATGCGCCGTGCCAGCGTGCAATGCCGCGACACCATCTCCGCAATCCCGCGACGCCCCAACAGCCGGATCATCGCCCATGTCGCAAACCCGCGCGCGCGCCGCGACAGCTCCGGCACATAGTCCGCCGGCACGCGCACACCCGTGGCGGCGCTCGGCAGATAGCTCGCCGCAATCTGCATTGCGCGCAGATGCGCCTCGCGATGCTTCACGATCGCATAGGCGGAATCATACGGCGTCTGCAGCCACTTGTGCCCATCCACCGACCACGAATCCGCCAGCTCGATCCCGTCGCTCACCTCGCGGTGGGTCTCCGTCGCCCGGGCCCACAGACCGAACGCGCCGTCGATGTGCAACCATGCGCTCTTTGTCCTGCAGGCCGCCGCGACCTCCCTGAACGGATCGAACGATCCGGAATTGATATGCCCCGCCTGTGCGATGACGATGACTGGCCCGCTCGCCTTCGCTATCGCCGCAACAGCTGCATCCGCCACCATCGCGCCGTTCGCATCGACATCGACCCTCACCAGCCTCTTCTCGCCGAAGCCGAGATACTTCAGGCCTGCGAAGATCGTGGAATGCGCCTCCGCGCCGAGGATCACCGTGATCGGCGGTGAGCCCGCCATACCCTCTGACTCAAGATCCCATCCGGCCCGCCGCAGCACTTCGGAACGTGCAGCTGCAAGGCAGGTAAAGCCAGCCATCGTCGCGCCGGTCACGTATCCAACTGAGGACTCTCGCGGCAGATCCATCAGTTCGAGCAACGCCGTGGCCGCAGCCGCCTCGACAGCGGACGCGGACGGCGTGGCAAAATGGTTGGCCGTATTCTGACCCCACGCTGAGGTCAGCCAGTCCGCCGCGACGCCAACCGGATTGCTTCCCCCGATCACCCATCCGAAGAACCGCGGCCCCGTCATTGCAGCAAGACCAGGCTCGGCTATGTTGATCAATTCGCTGATCACATGATCCGCAGGGGCGCCCTCACGCGACAGGTCCAGGGCAAAGCGCGAAACTTGCGCTTCATACGACGCCTCTGGCGCGTGCCTTCGCTCGCCATCCCCAGCCCGCCGCTGCGCGGCATACGCCGCAACACGCGCATACAACGCCGCCAGACCTACATCACTCATGACCACACTTTCCCAATGCCCATGAGCTATCACGCAAGGCTGGATCGCTCAGCGCGAAAAAACGACACGACGCGGATGAGGCGAAGCCTACGCCGCCGAAACCGGGTGCGCATACGGCGTCGACTTCACGATCGCCAGCTCTTCCGGCGTCATCTCGGCCTGCACGTTGGCGAACAACGGCGTCGAAAGATACCGTTCGCCCGTGTCCGCCAGCATGGCCAGCACATTGGCGCCCTTGTGCGCTGTCTTCGCGACCTCCACAGCCGCCGCAAACGTCGCGCCCGACGTAATGCCGACGAAGATGCCTTCCTTCTGCGCCAGCTCCTGGCTGCATTTCATCGCATCGGGGTTCGAGACCAGCAGGATCTTGTGCACACGCGACAGGTCCACTTCGCCCGTCAGCTTCGGGATGAAGTCCGGTGACCAGCCCTGCATCGGATGCGGCTTCCATGCCGGGTGCCCTGCGGCCGCCGTGCCATCCGGGTTGCGCTGCTGCGACTGCCCGCTCGACAGCATGGGTGCATCAGACGGTTCGCATATCACGATCTTGGTTCGCGGGCTCTCGCGCGTCAGCACGCGCGACACGCCGTTCAGCGTGCCGCCGGTGCCGAAACCCGTCACGAAATAGTCGAGCCCGATATCCTTGAAGTCGGTAATGATCTCCGGCCCCGTTGTCTTCTCGTGATAGGCCGGGTTCGCCTCGTTCTCGAACTGTCGCGTCATGAACCAACCATGGGCCTTCGCCAGCTCGATCGTCTTGTTGATCGCGCCTGTCGCACGCAGCGCGGCCGGCGTCAGCAACACCTTCGCGCCGAGGAACCGCATCAGCTTCCGCCGCTCGACGGAGAAGCTCTCCGGCATCACGATCACCAACGGATACCCCTTGGCGGCGCACACCATTGACAGGCCGATGCCTGTATTGCCCGAGGTCATCTCGACGACGGTCTGCCCCGGCTTCAACTCGCCCGATCTCTCCGCCGCCTCGATCACGCCCAGGGCCAGCCTGTCCTTCACCGAGCCAAGCGGGTTGAACGACTCCACCTTCACCCACAGGTTCACCCCCTCAGGGGCCAGCCGGTTGATCTTCACCACCGGCGTCCGTCCGACCGTCTCCGTAATGCTGTTGTAACGGGTCATTGACTTCACCTCTTGCTGGCCGGGAAGCTACTCCGGCGCAGCCCCGAAGCAACATGAACATCGCTCTGCAGCTTCATCAGCTTTTCTCATGGAGCGGTTCCGGCTGACGAGACGGACTGGTCATGAATCGACCAACCTGCCAGAACCACGCACATGGCTAAATCGACCACCGCTTATGTCTGCCAGTCCTGTGGGACCGCCCATGCAAAATGGTCGGGGCGCTGCGAGGCATGCGGCGCATGGAATTCGCTGGTCGAGGAAAGCATCGCCTCGCCCCCCGGCGGACTCGAAGCGCCCAAGTCCGGCGCGAAGACACGCACGGGCACGGTCGAGTTCGCCCCGCTCGACAGCGCCGATCCGCCCCCGCCGCGCGTCTCCACCGGCATTCCCGAACTCGACCGCGTCTTCGGCGGCGGCATCGCGCGCTCCTCCGCCGTCCTCGTCGGCGGTGACCCAGGCATCGGCAAGTCGACGCTCCTGCTGCAGGCCGCTGCCGCGATGGGTAAGGCCGGCATCAAAGCCGTGTACATTTCCGGCGAGGAAGCCATCTCTCAGATCCAGGGGCGCGCCCGCCGGCTCGGGGTCAGCAACTCGCCCGTACAGCTCGCCGCCGAGACAGACCTGCGCTCCATTTTGAAGGCGCTGAAGGCCGCAGCCCCCGAAGTCATCGTCATCGATAGCGTCCAGACACTCTGGTCCGACAGCCTCGAAGCCGCCCCCGGCTCCGTCGGCCAGGTCCGCGCCTGCGCGCAGGAACTGACCCGCTTCGCCAAGAAGACCGGCGCCGCCGTCATCCTCGTCGGCCACGTCACCAAGGACGGACAGATCGCTGGCCCCCGCGTGCTCGAGCACATGGTCGACGCCGTATTCTATTTCGAGGGCGAGCGCGGTCACCAGTTCCGCATCCTCCGCTCGGTGAAGAACCGCTTCGGCCCAACGGACGAGATCGGAGTCTTCGAGATGGGCGAACTCGGCCTCACTGCCGCGCGCGACCCCTCCGCCATGTTTCTCGCCGGCGCAGACACCGAAACCTCGGGGCGTGCCGTTTTCGCCGCGATGGAAGGTTCGCGCCCCGTGCTCGCCGAAGTGCAGGCCCTCGCTGGCCCCGAAGCCGCCGGCAACCCACGACGCTCAATCGTCGGCTGGGATAGCGCCCGTCTCGCCATGCTGCTGGCAGTGTTCGATGCCCGCTGCGGACTCCGCTTCGGCATGCGCGACGTCTATCTCAGCGTCTCCGGCGGCTACCGGATCACCGAACCGGCGGGTGACCTTGCCGCGGCCGCCGCCGCAGCCTCAGCCCTGCTCGACAAGCCCTTCCCGAAAGGGGCCGTCTTCTTCGGCGAAGTCGCCCTGTCTGGCGCGATTCGCCCCGTCGGCCGCCTCGAGCCGCGACTCAGGGAGGCGGCGCGCCTTGGATTCACGACAGCTTTTGTGCCCGCGGGGGCGCCCGAAACGGTCGACGGCATGACCGTCCGTGGGCTATCCAGACTGCAGGACCTCGTGGACGTACTTGGCGGGGGGTCCGAGTAGAGGGTCTGTAGCGATGCCCCCCTGGGTCTTCGATGTCATCATTCTTGCCGTGATCGTGCTGTCCGCCGTGATGTCGGCGGGACGCGGCCTCATTCGCGAGACGTTCTCGATCATCGCCTTCATTGTCGGGCTGCTGGTTGCATGGCTCTGCATCCGCTTCGGCCAGGCGCCGCTGAAGGAGATGATTTCTCCTGACGAGCCTTCGATCGTCCCGGCTATGATCCTGTTTCTGGTTGGTTTCCTAGTGTCTTACGCCCTCGCCGCCTTCCTCGGCGCCCGGCTTTCCCGCCTGTTCAATGATTCGCCCGAAATCGGCATGATCGACCGGCTCGCCGGCGCGGGGCTGGGTGTCGCCAAGGCCATTCTTGCCTGCATTGGCTTTGTTGTGCTGCTGCATCTTGTCGTTCGGCCGGGTGAAGAGCCTCCGGAGATTGCCAAGAGCTACACCTACCCATATCTGGACAGCGCCGCCGGCTTGGTTGGCGGCGGCCTGTCCGGTGTGATCGAGATTTTCACCGGTTCGGTCGACGCGCCGCCAGCCAACGCCCAAACGACCCAATAACGACCGACCCGGAGTCGCCCTTGGCCAGTCCAGACCCGTTCTTCGACCCCGGACTGGAAGACAACGATTTCCATCCCGGCAAAAAAGACGGCATGGGCCACAAGTGCGGCGTGTTCGGCGTCTTCGGGCGCGACGACGCCGCCATCCTCACCGCCCTCGGCCTCCACGCCCTGCAACATCGCGGACAGGAGGCCTGCGGCATCGTCACCTTCGACGGCAAGGGCGGTACCTTCCGCTCCGAGCGCCACATGGGCCTCGTCGGCGACAGCTTCAGCCATGACAGCGGCGCCGTGGAGCGCCTGCCCGGCCGCGCCGCCATCGGCCACAACCGCTACTCGACGTCCGGCCGAGTCGTCCTCCGCAACATCCAGCCGATCTATGCCGACCTCGCCCATGGCGGCCTCGCCATCGCGCACAACGGCAACCTTACCAACGCCCGCGCCATCCACCACGAGCTGGTCCAGAACGGCGCGATCTTCCAGTCCACCATGGACACCGAAGTTGTCCTTCAGCTTACCGCGCGCTCCATGCGCAACCGGATCGAGGACCGCTTCATCGATGCCCTCCGCCAGCTCCAGGGCGGCTACGCCATCGTCGCCCTCACCAACGACAAGCTGATCGGCGCGCGGGACCCATGGGGCCTCCGCCCCCTCGTCCTCGGCGAGATCGACGGTGCCCCTGTCCTCTGCTCCGAAACCTGCGCGCTCGACGCAATCGGCGCCAGCTTCGTTCGCAACATCGAGGCCGGCGAAGTCGTCGTCATCGACCGCGAGCGCGTCGAGAGCCTGATGCCCTTCCCGCATGTGCGCGCCACGCCCTGCGTCTTCGAATACGTCTACTTCGCCCGCCCCGACTCGATCATGCACGGCCAGTCCGTCTATGAGACGCGCCAGCGCTTTGGCCGCGTCCTTGCCCGCGAGTCCCATGTCGACGCCGACCTGATCTGCCCCGTGCCCGACGGCGGCAACCCGGCGGGCCTCGGCTACGCAGAAGCGTCCGGCATCCCCTTCGGCTTCGGCATCATCCGCAACCACTATGTCGGGCGCACCTTCATCCAGCCGACGCAGTCCGGCCGCCAGCGCTCCATCTCGCGCAAGCACGCGCCCAACCGACCCATCCTCGAGGGCAAGCGCGTCGTCCTCGTCGATGACTCCATCGTGCGCGGCAACACCTCGCAACGCATCGTGCAGATGATCCGCGACGCAGGCGCCAGCGAGATCCACTTCCGCGTCGCCAGCCCCCCGATCAAGCATCCCGACTTCTACGGCATCGACATGCCCTCGAAGGAAGAACTGATCGCCTCGTCCATGACGATCGACCAGATGAAGCGCTACCTGAAGGTCGACAGCCTCTCCTTCATCTCCCTCAGCGGCTTCTACGAAGCCCTCGGCCAGGGCAAGCGCAACGACGCCGCCCCCCAATTCGCCGACCACTGCTTCACGGGCGACTACCCCACGCCGCTGGTCGACCGCGACCACGACATGGCGTCGAAGGAGCAACAGCTGTCGCTGCTCGACGACTAACCGGGACCGCCGGGTTCCCGCCTGGCGGTAGCTGCGCAACCGAGAACAGCCTCACCTATTCTGAAAGCACCTGCAGAGGTCCATCAGCATGGCGAAGTTCGTCTTCGGAATGAACGTGTCGCTCGACGGCTATGTCGACCATGACAAGTTCGCGCCCGATCCCACGCTCTTTCGTCACTGGATCGAGCAGGTGGGCTGTCAGACTGGCAGCATCTGTGGCCGCGTGATTTACGAACTCATGCAGTACTGGGACGAGGACAAAGCAGACTGGGGCGAGGCCGAACGCGACTTCGCGGAGGCGTGGCGGAGCCAGCCGAAATGGGTCGTCTCGCGCACGCTGAAGTCAGTCGGCCCCAACGCCACGCTGATTTCGAGCGACGTCGAGGCGGCGGTGCGTAGCCTCAAGGAAAGCCATGACGGAGAGTTGGACGTCTCCGGCACAGTCCTCGCGCAAAGCCTGACCGACCTCGGCCTCATCGACGAGTATCGCCTCTACTACCATCCCGTCGTGCTGGGTCGCGGCAAGCCCTTCTTCGCCGGCCCGCAGCCGCCGCTCCGCCTCACGGAAAGCCAGGAGATAGGCGAGAGATCGATAAGGCTCACCTACGTTCCAGCCTGATACGCCCCGAGAACCTCACCCCATGGCCTACCCCGCGCAATTGCGCTAATCCGCCGCCATGACAGACCAGCGCATCATCCTCGTCACCGGCGCCTCCCGCGGCATTGGCCGCGCCGCAGCCCTTGAGCTTGCGAAAGCAGGCAACCACGTGATCGCCGCCGCTCGCTCGGAAAAGGCCCTCACCAATCTCGATGACGAGATCGTCGCCGCCACCGGCAGCAACGCCACGCTGATCCCTATCGACCTGCGCGACATGAACGGCATCGACCGTCTCGCCGCCGCCCTGCTCGAACGCTTCGGCCGCCTCGACGGCCTGTTCGGCAACGCCGGCGTCCTCGGCACGCTCGGCCCGCTGGAGACAATCTCGCCCGCGGCCTTCCAGGAAACGGTGGAGGTCAACTTCACCTCCAACTGGCGCCTCATCCGCGCCGTGCATCCGCTGCTGCGCATGAGCAATGCTGGACGCGCGCTCTTTGTGACGTCGGGCGTCGTCCCGCGCCCGCGAGCCTTCTGGGGCGTCTACGCCGCCACCAAGGCTGCGCTGGAAACCATGATCGCCTGCTACGCCGACGAGACCGAGAACACCCCCATCCGGGTCAACCTCTTCGACCCCGGCGCCGTCCGCACCGAAATGCGCTTCAAGGCCATGCCCGGCGAAGACCAGATGACGCTTCCGACCCCGCAGGACGTCGCCTCGACGCTCCCGCCCTACTTCGCGCCCGACTTCACCCAGCACGGCCAGAGGCTCGTTTTCGCGAAGCGGAAGGCGTAGGCGGGAATCCTATTCCTTGTCCGTGTACGGGTTCTTCTGCCCCTTCAGAACCAGCCTGAGCGGCACGCCCGGCAGGTCGAACGACGCGCGCAGCTCGTTCAGCAGATACCGCTTGTAGGTCTCCGGCATCGACTCCGCACGCGAAGCGATCAGCACGAAAGTCGGCGGACGCGTCTTCATCTGCGCCATGTAGCGCGGCTTGATGCGTTTGCCGTCCGGCGCCGGCGGCGGGTGTTTCTGCGTCGTGTACTGCAGCCAGTCGTTGAGATCGCGCGTCTTGATCCGCGCCGACCAGTCCTTGTGGACCTTCAGGCAAGCATCCATCAGCTTGTCGAGGTTCTTCCGCGTCTCGCCCGAGACGGGAACCACCGGTGTCCCCTTGGCATGCGGCAGATGCGACTCCGCCTGATGCTCCATCTCCTTGCGAGCCTCGGACACATTGTCGACCGTGTCCCACTTGGTGATCGCAAACACGAGCCCGCGTCCCTCCCGCAGCGCAAGGTTCGCGATCTGCACGTCCTGCTTCTCGAACGCATCGCGCGGATCCATAACGAGCACGACCACGTCCGCAAATCGGATCGAGTGCGTCGTCTCCATCGTCGACAGCCGCTCAAGCTTCTCCTGCACCTTCGCCCGCTTACGCAGCCCGGCCGTATCAACCAGCCGGATTTCCCGATCGCGCCAGGTCCACGCCACCGTCACGCTGTCGCGCGTGATGCCGGCCTCAGGTCCGGTGATGAAGCGGTCGTCGTTGAGAATGCCATTGATCAGTGTCGACTTGCCCGCATTCGGACGGCCGACGAAAGCGATGCGGATCGGCTTGTCCGGCTCCGGCGGCGCCTCGGCGTCCGGATCGAACGGCTCGTCATCCTCGATCACCGGCTCGAGCGACACGTAGCCTTCGGCCGACTGCAGCTTCTCTTCCGCCTGTCGCAGCAGCTCGTAGAGATCAGACATCCCCTCGCCATGCTCGGCCGACAGCGGCGCCGGATCGCCAAGCCCGAGACGCCAGGCTTCCATCAGCCCCTCATCGCCCTGCTTCCCCTCGCACTTGTTGGCGACCAGCAGAACAGGCTTGTCGGACTTGCGCAGAAGCTGCGCGAACCGCTCGTCGACCGACGTCACGCCGGCGCGCGCGTCGTAGAGGAAGATGCAGATGTCTGCTTCCTTGATCGCGATCTCGGTCTGGCGACGCATGCGCGTTTCCAGTGAGTCGTCATTGACGTCCTCGAAGCCGGCCGTATCGATCAGCTTGAGGTCGATATCGCCCAGCCGTCCCACTGCTTCCTTGCGATCGCGCGTAACGCCGGGTTGGTCGTCGACAATTGCGATCTTCCGGCCCGCAAGCCGGTTGAACAGCGTCGATTTACCGACATTCGGGCGACCGACGATGGCCACCGTCAGCGTCATGACGAAACTCCAGAGGTAGCGCTGAGCCTGCTCGCTCGGGCCTACCGGATCGCGATCAGATTAGCCTGATCGGTAAGTACGAAAATCTTGCCGGCAGCAGCGATCGGCTCGATGAGGATGCTCTGGCCGACTTTCATCTCGGCCACCGTCTTGCCGTCCTGTGGCGACAGGGCGACGACATCGCCCTCCGACGACACGACGACCAGCCGTCCCGAGGCCAGCAGAGGGCCCGTCCATACGATACGGTTCTCGCGATTGCCATCCTTGAACTCGGGCAGGTCGCGCGCCCAGGCCAGCTTCCCGTCGATCTTGCTGAAGCAGGCGACCTTGCCGCCCGTGCCGACCACGTAGAGATACTCCCCGGCGACCACAGGGCCCTGACGCGACCCGAAGATCTTGCTCCAGATGCGCGCGCCCGAGCGGGCGTCGATCGCGGCCAGCACGCCGGAATGGCTGGCGGCATACACCACGCCTTCCTGGATCGCCGGCTTGCCCGCAATGTCGTTGATGGCGGACAGCGGCGTATAGCGGCCCGTCGAGGTCAGCGTGTCCGTCCAGAGGCGGCGGCCGTTGGCCGGCAGGTAGGCGATCAACTCGCCGGACGAATAACCGACCGCGAGGATGTCCGGCGTCACCGCCGGGCTGGGCGAAGACAGCACACGCGCCGTCTCGGCCAGCGCCTGGTCGTTCCAGAGAACCTCGCCCGTGTCGGTGTCCAGCGCGAAGAAGTCATTGTTCGTCGATGTCAGGTAGGCGCGGTTGCCCTGAATGGCGGGAGATGAAGACAGGGGGCTCTCCACCCGGCGCTTCCAGATTTCCGTCCCGTCGTTCAGGCGAAGGGCCGCCACATAGGCAAATCCCGACGCGACGATGAGCTTGTCGCCGGCAATCGCCAGCCCGCCGCCGACCGAGAATTCGTCCCAGTGCGGATTGCCTGCTTTCAGTTGCTGCTCCCAGACGCGGCGCCCGGAAGCTGCATCGAATGCAGACACCTTCTGGTTCGCGTCGATTGCGTAGACGCGGCCGTCCTTGACGACCGGCGCCGCCACGATGCGTTTGATCTCGCCTGAGCCCTCGCCCACGTTCGAACGCCAGGCTTCGCGGAAGTCCGGCGCAGCCTCGAGATGCCCGGGCATCTTGGCCGCGTTCAATCCGGATTGCGGCCAGTCGCCGGAAGCTTGCGCAGGCGGCAAGGCGATCGCTGCGGCCGCCAGCGTCGGGTCAGGCGTCAGATCGTCCTGAAACGGGTTGATCGTCACCCGCGCGGCCTTCTCCTCTTCGGAGAGGATCACCGGTCCGTTGCCGCATGCGGCCATCAGGCCGATCAGCGGAACGGTGAAAAGCAGGGAACGCATGGCTGACATCATTGCTGTGGCTGTCCGGTCGGAGCGGCAGGGGTGGCGTCTTGCGCAGGCGCGCCTGCAGCGGGTGCAGGCGTGGCAGGTGTTTCAGTTGTCACGGCAGGCGTCGCCGCCGGCGCATCGAGGTTGACGGTGCGGGCCGGAAGCGTCGCCAGCGCGCGGGATACGCGTTCACGCATCGCGCCGGGCGCGTTGATGTCGACGTCCAGAACCTCGAATGTGTCGCGCGCGAATTCCACATCGCCCTCGGCCAGTGCTTTGGCCGCGATCAGTTCGCGGGCTAGCAGCGCAGCCTGGCCGGGCCGGTCGAGCAGCGGCTTCATCGTCGCTTCAAGTTGCGCACGTGTAGCCGTGTCAGCCTGCAGGTAGCCGAGCTTCAGCAGGGCCAAGTCGCCCATCACGCCATCGTCCGACGCCGCAGCGTTCTTGAGGTGCGCCTCGATCGCCGCAGTGTCATTGGTCAGGTCGCGCTCGATGCCGGCGAGCATGTGCCCGGCGAGGACCGCGAAGCCGGTGTCGTTGGTTGTCAGTTCGCTGAAACGCGCACGCGCCGTGGCAAGGTCGCTGGCCTCCAGCGCGGCGAACCCGGCGTCGTATGTCCTCGATGCCTGCGCGATGGCTTCGTTGCGCTGATAGCGCATGAACTCCATGACGCCGACGCCGACCACGATCGCGCCCACGCCGAGATAGACGAAGATCGACCAGCGCTTCCACGCCTTCGCGAGCTGCTCCTCGCGGAGGCTCTTGTTCACTTCCTGAAAGGCGTCGTCATTCACGTTGGGATGGGCTCCAAAAGGTGGGTCAACTTAGCCGGGGCGAACGTCCCGGGCAATTCAACAAGGCCGTTGGGATTATGGCGCTTTTTTGAGGACGTACGTCTCTTTTTCCCCGGGAAACGCTCGGGCCCTGACATCCTTCGCGTATCCTTCGGCCGCCCGGCCGATCTCGCCGCGGAGGTCGGCATAGCGTCGCACGAATCGGGGTGTCCAGTCGAACATTCCCAGCAGGTCGTCTGTTACGAGTATCTGGCCGTCGCATTTGGCCGATGCGCCGATGCCAATCGTGGGGCACGAAACCTGCGCCGTGATCATCGCGGCGAGGTCTTCCGCCACCCCCTCGATCACCATGGCGAAGCACCCGGCCTCATTTGCGGCCACGGCCTCCGTGATCACCTTGGTGCGTTCGGTCTCCGTCCGCCCCTTGGCCTTGAAACCACCGTCTACATTGGTCGCCTGCGGGCGTAGCCCGACATGGGCCATCACCGGAATGCCCCGGTCCGTCAGATGGCGGACGGTGGCGGCGGCGTACTCGCCCGCCTCGATCTTCACGGCCTGGCAGCCGGTTTCCTTCATGATCCGCGCGGCGTTCATGAACGCCTGCTCGAGGCTCGCCTCGTAGGAGCCGAACGGCATGTCGACCACAACGAACGCCCGCTTACTGGCGCGCATCACGGCCTGGCCATGCAGGATCATCATCTCAAGTGTGACGCCGACCGTGGTTGGCAGCCCGTGAACGACCATCCCGACGCTGTCCCCGACCAGGAGGACATCGCAGACCTCGTCCAGCATGGCGGCCATAGGGGCCGTGTAGGCCGTCAAGCAAACCAGCGGCGTGCCGCCCTTGGCGGCGGCGATGTCCTTGACCGACTTGCGGGCTGACTGGGCTTGGGCAGACATCGGGGGCGCACTCTTCCCGCCATCGGGAACCGGGTAGCGCGCTGCTTAGTCCGCCCGCCCTTCCGGCGCAATGCGGCGCCCCAGTCCGGAGATCAAGGGACCAGCGATCAGCCGTAGAGGTCGATCCCGAACAGTATGTAATGCAGTTCATAGACCAGGACCCCATAAAGGGCGAGGCCGACAGCCAGCGAAATCAGGTCCCCGAGCACGTTCGGCGTGGCCTCGGCCGCCCCTACATCGCCCCGCTTCTTTGCGGCGATCCGGTCAATCACGCCGAACGCGAGGAACGAACCGAACAGGATCAGCGAGCCGACATCCCAGTTCACCAGAAGATGCGCCAGCGCCCAGATCTTCACGGCCGTGAGCATCGGATGCTTTACGGCTTTCTTGATGAACCCGGTCGGGACGTACGCGGCGACGATCAGGATCATCGCCGGAATCATCAGGGCCATGGCGATATGGCGCATAAAGCTGGGTGGGTCAGCCAGCAGGATCCAGGGCTTGATGTTCGCGTAGCCCCAGACGAGCGCGATGAAACCGGCGAGCGTCAGCAGGGAATACAGCCCCTTGTACGGGCCCGCCCCAAACGCGCCAACGATGCCCTGCCCGTCTCGCCGGCGGAACGCCGAGAAAAGGTGCGTCGCGAAGAACACCAGCAGGCCGCCCAGGAAGGCGGCCACATACGCCATATCCATATCCGTCTCCGCGCCCTGCACCCCTGCCGGACGATCAGAGCAAAGCCCGGCCCGGTCTGCAATCGAGTTCTGGCCCGGCGTCCCCAACAAGCGCGCGACAGACGCGAAAACGGCCCCCGTAGTGTCCGGAGGCCGTCAATTCGAAGTTGATCGGGTAGGGTTCAGGCGCGGCGGCGCTCGCGCCCACGCTCGAGGCTCTGGATGTAGCGGCGGTGTTCCTCGAAGGGGTCCACGGCCCGCTCTTCGCGGGGTCCGCCACCGCTAGGCTTGGAGACAGAACGCGTCTCCTTCTTGGCCTTGGCCGCTTCCTTGATTTCTTTCTTGCGAGCCTTGCGCTCGGCGCGCTTCAGGTCGTCGATCGACTGCTCGTTTTCGAGCCGCTCACGTTCGGCAGATTCAGCAGCGGCAACTCGCTCGGCTTCGGCTTTTGCTTCGGCTTCTTCGCGGGCGCGCTGCCGCTCAAGGCGCTCAGCTTCGCGCTGGGCCCGGACAGCTTCCATGCGCTGACGGCGCTCAGCCTCGTGGTCGATCAGGACTTCGGCCTGGACCATGGGCTTTGGTTTGAATTTTTCGAGGAGGGCTTTCTTGGCGGCCAGCGAGGCGGCTTGCCGGTCGGAGAAGGTCGAATTTTTCGGCTGCATCTAGTCTTTCGGAATCAGCTGTTTTTGGAACGACTCGTGGAGAGTCTGGCGCGGTACATAGGAGGCGCGAGCCTTTTCGTCCATCCCCCCGCGGCATTTCTGTCGCATGTGCCGCAGGCGGACATTCCATCGCAACGCGCGTCGATGGAGAAGAGTGTTATTCCGAGTCGATGACAGTTCTACCTGTGACATGAATGTCATTCAGGACGGGTGTGTAGAGCCTCCTCTTGACCCAATCGGGGGAAACGATCCCTTCACTTGAGCAGTTCGGCATACGTCGCCGGTTTGAACCCGAGCGACAGACCGTCGCCCCGGTCCAGTACCGGCCGTTTCACCAGCGTCGGGTGCGACAGCAGCAGAGCCACGGCCGATTTGTCGTTGAGGCCCGCCTTCGCCTCTTCGGGAAGCTCCCGCCACGTCGTGCTCGCCTTGTTCAGGACTTTCTCCCAGCCGAGCTTCTTGACCCAGCCCTCCACCATGGCCCGGGTCAGCCCGCCCGTACGGACATCGTGAAAGGCATAGGAAACGCCCTGCCCATCCAGCCATTTTCGGGCGGCCCGCGTCGTGTCGCAGGTGGCGATGCCGTAGAGCGTGACGTGACTTGGCATTGGGCGGCCCATGGAAATTTCAGACGAGAGCATGCGTCTTATCGTCGATCGCCTTGGGTGCGGGAAGCCTGATCCCCCCTGATTGCGGAACCGGCACGATAGGCGCAGGTTCACTGAAGGCAGACAGGGAGAGCCCCATGACGTTGATCAAGGCAACTGGGCTGGCGGTCATCGTGCTCGCAGCCGCCCTCGCCGCATGCTCCACGCCGACAGACGCCGGCGGCGCCGCATCAGCCAGCATCGCGGACTCCTGCATAAACCCCACGCGCATCAAGGAGCAGAAGATCCTGAGCGATCGGGAAATACAGTTCACGCTGAACGATGGCGGGGTGTGGCTCAATACCTTGCCCCGCGCCTGCCCGAGCCTGAAATTACAGGGCGGCTTCACATGGGACGTGCGCGGCATGCAGGTCTGTTCGAACCAGCAAACGATCTATGTGAGAGAAGACGGCACGCCGTGCCAACTCGGCGCTTTCACCCGCGTCCCAGCGGCAACCTAGCGCGCGCAACAGGAGGTATCCATGAATCCACTCCACATCTCGATTGCCGCGCTGCTCATCACCGGCGCATCAGCGTGCACCTCGCCCGCAGAACCGGCGCAGCAGCAGAAGAGCATCGCTGACTCGTGCATCCAGGCCTCGCGCATCCAGAAGCAGGAAGTCATCAGCAACCAGGAAATCCAGTTCACGCTGGCAGGCGGCGAAGTCTGGACCAACCAGCTGACGCGCGCCTGCCCCGGCCTGAAGGCACAGGGCGGATTCAGCTGGGACGCGAGCAACCGCATCTGCTCGGGCCTGCAGACCATCTACGTGCTCGATAGCGGCATTCCCTGCCAGCTTGGCGAATTCACCCGAGCGGCCGCGCCGGGGGCTGCGAGCTAGTCTTCGTCGGTGCGGTGCTTGGGCTGAGCCTCGAGAAACGCCTCGACCTCGTCCAGCGTCGCCGAAAACTCGTAACCGGTGTTCCCGAACACGATCTTGCGGCTCTCTTCAACGCGCAGCATGTACCCGCCATGCTCGGCAACCTTGCCGAAAGGCTTGGCACACTTCATCAGCAGCACGCCATAGCGATAACCGAGCCGCTTCACGCGGCGTTCCTGCGATACGACAGCATGCTTGCCCTGGCCCATGCGCACCGTATGCGATGGCGGGTCGCGTGATGGCAAGTAGGGTCCGGCGCCTCCCTCAGAATGCAGGGTCGCGATATGTCTCCTGCCCGCCCATCATCGTCAGCATGACCTTCGTCCCGCGAATGGCGTCCGGCGCAATCTGGGTAAGGTCCTGAGACAGCACAACGAAATCCGCCAGCTTGCCCGCAACGAGGCTGCCCCGGATATCCTCATCAAACGTCGCGAACGCGCCGTCGATCGTGTAGTGCCGAAGCGCCGCCTCGACGGGGATGCGCCCCGCCGGGTGCCAGCCGCCTTGCGGCTTGCCCTCCGCCGTCATGCGCGTGACGGCCACCGCAACCCCCTCGATCGGCGACAAGTAGAAAACGGGATAGTCGCTCCCGAAGGCCTGCCGCACACCCGCATCGTCAAACAGGCTGAACGAGTCCGCATGCGGTGCGCGTACCGGTCCCAGCAACGGCTCGAAATTGTTCAGCACGGTCGCGTCAGGATTGGCGAAGATCGGTTGCGTCGATGCGATCACGCCCAGGTCGCGAAACCGGGCAAGGTCGGCAAGCACGGGCACCTCCACATGCTCGATGCGATGACGCCGCCCCGTCGTGCCGTTCGTCTTGGCCGCAAACGCGAACGCATCAAGCGCTTCGGTGATCGCCTTGTCGCCGATGGCGTGCAGCAGAATCTGGAAACCGAGACGATCATAGAACGCCACGGTCTCGTTGAGCTCCTTGGGATCCCAGAAGGACAGGCCGCTCGTGTTCGTGCCCGTGTAAGGCGCGTGCATGGCGGCGGTCTGTGCGTCGATCGCGCCATCGAGCATGCCCTTTATCGAGGCGACGTTGAGCAACGGACCCCTGAAGGCTTCGCGCGCCGCGATATAGGGCGCCAGATCTGCCTCTGTGATGGGGCGGGCTAGCTTATGGTCCTCTGGATAAGTGCCAGCCCCGGGGATCATTGGCACGGCCACATGCATCCGCAGCTTCAGTGCGTCCGCCTTCAGTGCGCGCTCGAAAAGCGCCAGCGCCTCGGGTGACGCGCCCGCTACATGCACCGCAGTCAGCCCTTGCGAGGCCGCATCCGCCATGTTCGCGATCAGCGTCGCATAACGTGCGTCGTCAGTTTCAGGAGGAATCAGGCCGTTGGCCATGCCATGCGCGGCCTCCGTGAACTCGCCCGTAGGCCTGCCAGCCGCGTCCTTCACGATCTGACCGTTTGGCGGGTTAGCGGTGGCGGACGTGATCTTAAGCGCCTCCAGCGCAGCGCTGTTTCCCAGACCTGCATGACCATCACGCATTGTGATGTAGACGGGACGATCCGCGATCACCGCATCGATGTAGGATCGATCAGCTTTGGCATCGGGGAAGATCGCATAGCCCCAGCCTCTCCCCGTAATCCACGGCAGGTCCGGGTTTGCGTCGGCAAACGCCTTCAGCTGTGCCTGAAGCTCAGCGACGTTGGTAACATCCTCGAGCGGCACAGAGTTAAGCGATGGCCCGGGCAGATGCAGGTGAGAATCCTGGAAACCGGGCAAGACGAAGCGCCCTTGAAGGTCAACGACGGTAGCCGAGCTTCCGGCAGCTTGCCTGATCGCATCAGTGGTCCCGACGCATGCCAGCTCGTCACCCGTCACCGCCAGCGCTTCAGCCCAAGGCTGCGCTGTATCCGCAGTCCAGATGCGGCCGTTGACGTAGGCCTTGTCGACCGGGCCCGCGCACACCGTCTGCGTCGCCGCCACCTGTGGCGCGCACGCAGTCACGAACAGCGCTGCACCCATAACTCCAGACTTGATCATCACGACCCCTATTCCCGCCCGATCATCCACCGAACCATCGAAACTTATCGCTATCGCTCGACCAGCTAGCGGCATTTCGCTCGGCACCGTCAAGCTTACCGTCATGATTTGTCGCTGCAGGATGGGCCGCAAAATCCGCAGGTATGCGATGATGTTTTGCGTCAAGTTTCCACTAGCAAAAACACGGGCTTGAGCCAGTTCGACGAACGTCATTTCCGCGCCTTTCCCGCATGCCGCGCCTCAGCACGCCCAGACCGAGGAGCCAACCGTTGAGAGGCTTCAAAGATCGATCGCTCGAGAATGCGTACGCCTACGCAGCGCTTCTGGCCTACTGATCAGGCTGGAGCTCGCCCATAAGCAGTCACTGAGATCCTGCGATTGGACCGAAAACTTGGGGCAGCTAAGCCACATCCGCATTGGAAACATTATGGCAGCCAAAACATCTTGACAGGAGCCCCCGTCAGAGGGCTGGAGAAGGTAAGAAAGGTCTGGAGGATTTCGATGCGTATACTCGTAAGTGCCGCCGCGTTGGGGCTTGCCGTGATGCTGGCGGGTCCGGTAACCGCGCAGACGATTCCCCTAGACATCAAGGGCGCCGGCGGCGCTGCGGTGTCTGGCGACACGGCGCGCGGGCAAACCGTGTTCAAGAAGTGCATGCAGTGTCACTCGCCGGCTAAAGGCAAGAACGGTACGGGACCGTCGATGCACGGCATCGTTGGCCGCCCGGCCGGCACGGTCCCGAACTTCCGTTATTCCGAAGCCAACAAGAAATCGGGCATCACATGGACCGAGCAGGAGTTGTTCGTTTATCTTGAGAACCCCAAGAAGCGCATCCCAAAAACGATCATGGCCTTCGCAGGCCTGCCCAAGGCGCAAGACCGCGCTGACCTGATCGCCTTCCTGAAAGTGAACGCGCAGAAGTAGGCGGCTACACCTTCAAGCCAATCAGGCCCGCCGGAGCATTCCGGCGGGCCTTTTTAGTTCTGGTGGCGGATATCTGCGGCGCAGTGACTTGCACCTGGATTTTCGGGCCGCCCCAAGCCTGAACGACGACCGGCAGTTTTGGGCCCCAGTCCGTGAATTCGTAATGTCTGGTCCGACTGTCCGGAGTCGGGGGGGGGTATTCCGGCCGCTCGTAATGATTTGAAGAACTCCGCAGGGAGTTCGATCGCACCACTGGATCGCGCATCAGACCTGCAGGGTCGGGATCGTCGAGAGGATTTGCAGTTTCGTCCGGATCGACTTGCAGGTGGTGGAGCTTTCCCCGGTACCCAGCACGGTACTCATGCGCAACTCATCGAGTTCATTGGAATTCCCGCTGCACCTGTAAGGGCT
>JBBAUA010000021.1:0-21443 GCA_040398465.1 Hyphomonadaceae bacterium
AGCGGTCAGGCGCTTCAACAGGCTGCTGGCACAACTCGGTTGCGAAACCGCCTAGGTCGCCTCCGACGAAGTCGTCCGGGAGCCGCTTTTCGGACGCCCAGTCTGGCCCCGCCCCGCATCCGTGCTAGGGATGCGCCCAGAAAACACCCCACAGGGAGACACCACCATGGCGCTCGAGAACATCCAGCTTCGCTCGCAGGTCAGCAAATCCGGCGAACTCAAACTCTCGCTGGTGAAACTCCCTCACCCCGATCCGGCCCCGGACGAAATCGTCGTCCGCATCGAGGGCACGCCGATCAACCCGTCCGACCTCGGCCTGCTCATCGGCCCCGCCGACGTCTCCACGCTGAAAGTCTCCGGCTCGAGGGATCTGCCCGTCGTCACCGCCGCCGTGCCGGACCAGGCCCTGCGCATGGTCGCCGCGCGCCTCGACCAGGACCTGCCCGTCGGCAATGAAGGCGCCGGCACAGTCGTCGCCGCCGGCTCCTCGCCCGAGGCGCAGGCGCTGATGGGCAAGCTCGTCGCCATCCTCGGCGGCGAAATGTACGCCACCTACCGCACCGTGAAAGCCAAGGCCGCCCTGCCGCTGCCCGCAGGCGCCACCGCCGCCGACGGCGCCTCCTGCTTCGTCAACCCGCTGACCGCGCTCGCCATGGTCAAGACAATGCAGATGGAAGGCCACACCGCCCTCGTCCACACCGCAGCCGCCTCGAACCTCGGCCAGATGCTCAACCGCATCTGCCTCAAGGACGGCGTCGGCCTCGTCAACATTGTCCGCTCGGACGAGCAGGCAAAGATCCTGAAAGACATCGGCGCGAAACACATCGTCGACTCGTCCAAGCCCTCCTTCATGGAAGACCTGATCGCCGCTCTCAGCGCCACCGGCGCAACGCTCGCCTTCGACGCCATCGGCGGCGGCAAGCTCGCCGGCCAGATCCTCGCGGCGATGGAAATCATGCTGAACTCGAAACCCGGCGCCTACAGCCGCTACGGCTCGTCCACGCACAAGCAGGTCTACATCTACGGCCGCCTCAGCCTCGAGCCCACCATCCTCGGCGCAGCCTACGGCATGGCGTGGGGCGTGGGCGGCTTCCTGCTGACGCCTTTCCTCCAGAAGGTCGGCAACGAGGAGGCCGGCAAGCTGCGCGCGCGCGTCGCGGCCGAACTGAAGACCACTTTCGCAAGCCACTACACCCGCACGATCTCCCTCAGCGAGGCCCTCGATCCGGAAACCATCCGCGCCTACAACCGCAAGGCGACCGGCGAGAAATTCCTGATCAACCCGAGCCTCTGAGACAGCGCGCCTCCTTCCCCTGAACTTGCGGCGTGCTAGAGAAGCGCCGCGTCCCGCCAGCCGTCACAGAACGGCAGCGGGCCAGAGGGAAGGAAGTCCACTTGCTGACCAGAGAACAGGCGCTTGCGCAGCTGACCGCCCCCGGCCAGCCCTACGAGATCGTCGAGGCGGACGCCATCGGCCGCCGCGTCCGCACCTTCAGGAACGCTCCGCGCAACCTGCGCCAGCTGTTCGCCGAGACGCGCAGCGACAAGCCCTGCATCGTCTACGAAGGTGAAACCCTCACCTACGAAGAAACATGGCAACGCGCTTGCACGCTTGCGCATTCGCTCGTGAACGACTTCAGCGTCCGCAAGGGCGACCGCGTCGCCGTATCGATGCGCAACTATCCCGAGTGGATCATCAGCTACATGGCCATCACGTCCATCGGCGGCATGTTCGTCGCGATGAACGCGCTGTGGACCGCCGACGAAATGGCCTACGGCCTCACCCTCTCCACCCCGCGCGTCTTCATCGCCGACCAGGAACGCCTCGACCGTCTCGCCGCTCTGCCAGCTCCGCCCGCCAGCTTCGACATCATCGGCGTCCGCACCACGAAGCCGCTGCCCGCCGGCGGACACGCCTGGGCCGACTTCGTCCACGCGCCTTACAAGTCCGACATGCCTGACATCGACGTCGCGCCCGACGACGATCTCCACATGCTCTTCACCTCCGGCTCCACCGGCAATCCGAAAGGCGCCGTCTCCACCCATCGCAACGCGATCCACGCGCTGCTCTCCTGGGAGCTCGACCTGCTCGCCGCCTTTGAGATCGGGCTTCTTGCCCGTCCGCCGGAAAATCCGCCGCAATCCACCATGCTCCTGGCGATTCCGCTCTTCCACGTCACCGGCCTTCTCGCCTGCACGCTGTCCGGCTACCGGTACCAGCGCCGCCTGGTCATGATGTACAAGTGGGACGTCGAGAAAGGCGCCGACATCATCGAGCGTGAAGGCGTCACGCACATGACCGCGACCCCCGCCATCACCGGCGACCTCGTCGCCTTCTCGCGCCGCACGGGCCGCAAATTCCCGAGCCTGGTCACCATCGGCGGCGGCGGCGCCTCCCGCGCGCCCGAACAGGTCCGCGCCATCGATAGCGTCTTCGAGAAAGCCTTCCCCGGCACAGGCTGGGGCATGACCGAAACCAACGCCATCGGCGTCGGCATTGCGGCGGGCGACTACCTCCGCAAGCCCGAAAGCTCCGGCCGCGTCTCCGCTGTGCTCGACATCCGCGTTGTGGACGAGACCAACACGCCCGTCCCCACGGGGACGCGCGGCGAACTCCAGATCCGCGGCGCATCAATCATGCGCGGCTACTACCAGAACCCGAAAGCCAACGCCGAGAACTTCGTCGACGGCGACTGGTTCAAGACGGGCGACGTCGCCATCATCGATGACGAAGGCTTCGTCTTCATCGTCGACCGCATCAAGGACCTCGTCATCCGCGGCGGCGAGAACATCGGTTGCGGCGCCGTGGAGTACGCGCTGCAGGAACACCCGTGTGTCGAAGAAGCCTGCGTCTACGGCGTGCCTGATGAGCGTCTGGGCGAGGAAGTCGCCGCCACGCTCTACATCAGCAAGCCCGTCTCGGAGCCCGAGCTGCGCGCCTTCCTCGAAACCCGCCTCGCGAAATTCCAGATCCCGCGCTACGTCCGCTTCACAACAGAACCGCTCCCCCGCGGCGCTACGGGCAAGATCCTCAAGAAAGACATTCGCGCGCAGGCGGCGAAGGAGCTCAGCTGATATCGGGCCCGCCGGGCCCCTGCTCAGGATGAGCGCTTGGGCGCGCTGCAAGACAAGCGCTCATGACGAACAGCGACCGAAGGGAGCGTCCGTCCAAACACGAGCTCGGGCTCACAGACCGCGCAACGACCTCAAACCGCCCCCTCGGGCTTCTTGCCCGCCTTCTTGGCAGCCGACTTCTCGGCCCGGAACGCCTTCGCCCACCCGTCCTTGTTCGCCTGCCGCCCGCGCGCAACCGCGAGTGCATCGGCGGGCACGTTCTCCGTCACGACGGAGCCCGACCCGACATACCCGCCCGCGCCAATCGTCACTGGCGCCACCAGCGACGAGTTGGAGCCGACAAACGCTCCCTCGCCCACCACCGTGCGATACTTGAAGAACCCGTCGTAATTGCAGAAGATGGTCCCCGCGCCGATGTTCGCGCCCGCGCCGACTTCGCCATCGCCGAGATACGACAGATGGTTCGCCTTGGCGCCCTCGCCGACTGTGACGTTCTTCACCTCGACGAAATTGCCGATGTGCGCGTCCTTCCCGATGACGGCCCCCGGGCGCAGCCGCGCATACGGCCCAACCAGCGCGCCCGCGCCCACCTTGGCGCCCTCGAGATGCGAGAACGCGCGGATCACCGCGCCGTTCTCAACGCTCACACCCGTCGCAAAAACTACGTTCGGCTCGATCGTCACGCCCGCTGCGATCTTCGTGTCGTGAGAAAAGAACACCGTCTCCGGCGCAGGAATGGTGACGCCCGCCACCAGCATCCGCTCCCGCACGCCGTCCTGGAACACGCGCTCCACCTGCGCCAACTCCCCCTGACTGTTGACGCCCTGCACGTCGCGCTCCTCGCACAGCGCCACAGCCGCTTGTCGCCCAAGCCCGCGCGCCAGCCCCACGAGGTCGGTGAGGTAGTATTCGCCCTTCGCGTTGTCGTTCTTCACTTCAGCCAGAAGCTCGAACATCAGCTTCACCGGCGCCGCCATCACGCCCGAATTGGCCAGCGCGATCTTCAGCTGCTCTTCGCTCGCATCATTCGCCTCGACGATCGCCTCCAGCGCGCCATTGCCCGTCGTCACCAGCCGCCCATACCTGTTCGGCAGCCTGGCCTCGAAACCAAGCACGCACACGCTCGCCCCCTTGCCGAGCTCCGCAAAGGCCCGCTCGCCCGCTTCGACCGGAATGAGCGGCGTGTCGGCATACAGCACGATCGCCTCGCCCTCCGCCCCGCTCAGCGCCGCCCGCGCCGCGTCGACGGCGTTCGCCGTCCCCAGCTGCTCGCGCTGCACGACGACATTCTCCGCCCCAACCAGCCTCACCGCCGCCTCGCTCAATTGCGGCATGTCCGGCCCGACCACCACGACCGACCGCTTGCACCCCAGCTCTCTCGCCAGCGCCACGCTCCAGGCCAGCATCGACCGCCCGCCGATCTCGTGCAGCACCTTGGGGCGCGGCGATTTCATCCGCGTGCCCTTGCCCGCTGCCAGGATGATTGCGAAACGGTCGGCCATGGCCTGTCCTTCAGGGTCGAATCCAGTCGCCCCTGAGTATCATGACCAGCTTATCCGGCTACACCATCGCCTTCGACCTCGACGGCACGCTGATCGAGACGGTGGGCGACATCCACGCCGCCCTGAATCACGTGCTGACGGCAGAGGGCCTGCCGCCGGCCACACGCGATGACATCCGCAACTTCGTCGGCCAGGGCGCCCGCGCCCTCATCATCCGCTGTTGCGCCGTCCACGGCATCCACCACGACGACGCCCGGCTGGACCAGCTGACCGAGGCCTACATCGCCGCCTACGCCAAGGACATTGCGCGCTACTCCCACCCCTATCCCGGCCTCGTCGATGGCCTGAACGCCCTGCAGGCCGCCGGCGCCACGCTCTGCGTCTGCACCAACAAGCGCACCGACCTCTCTGTCCAGCTCCTCAGAACGCTGGGCCTCGCCCAACACTTCGCCGCTATCGTCGGGGCGGATCAGGTCAGTAACCGCAAGCCTCACCCCGACCATTACCTTCACGCCATCCGCGCGGCGCAAGGCGATCCGGCGCGCTCGGCCATGGTCGGCGATTCGATCAACGACGTGCTGTCGGCCAAGGCCGCCGGCGCCCCGGTCGTTGTCTACGCCTACGGCTACACGGACACGGCGCCGGACCTGTTAGGGGCCGACGCCGTGTTTACGCACTTTACTGATCTGCCGGACCTTCTGGTCCGAATACTGAAACCTTAGCCCATCCCGCGGGCGAAACCTGCGGGTTTGCCAGGCTCAGGGCGCGCGCTTTTCTTGCGCGGCGGCATCCCGTTGACCATGTTGCTCCGCACGTCGGTGCGGGCGGATCGCATGGCGGGGACGAAACCGGCATCGATGAGATTGATCGAAACATCGAAACCGCGATTGGTCCAATATTCCTCAATCTTCGCCTTCAGCTTGCGGGCGCCGTCATTATCGCAGAAATCGCTATTCATATCTTTCGCTCCAGACACCTTGTGGGGCGCTTCTGACGGATAAACGCCAATCGGCCCCGGTAGGTCCCTCAGTTCTCGCCCCCCGCTTTGCAGTGTGGGCGTGAAGTCAACCTAGGAATGCAGTTGAGGCGGCGCATGAAGCAGCTGAGGTATTTTGAAGATCAATTGTGGCGGCAGGTTAAAACGCGCCACGGTTGCCCCAACATCCGTTCATAAAACTCGCAAAGCCCATGAAAACTGCGGTGCGCGCGCTGCAGGGGTAATCCGCGACCGCCTGCCGCACCCGACTCAGATCGACGAGCTCAGCTACTGCTTTTTGTCGGTTCGTCGGAAAAAGGCTGGCTTGCCGAGCCCAAGCGCAAGGCGCGCAGGCTGGTGGGCGATGCAGGGATTGAACCTGCGACCCCTCCCGTGTGAAGGGAGTGCTCTCCCGCTGAGCTAATCGCCCGGACCCGCCATGGGACCCAGTTTTGGGAGCGGGTTCATAGGCCCCGTCGCCGCGAGGCGTCAAGGTTTGGCCGGTGGGGAACCCCTGGTGTCCGTGTTGTGATGCGCGTCGCCGCCTGCCCCGGGGGGTTTCTCGTGGACATGAGGCTTTCCTTTTGGGAAGGCTGCGTCCCAAGCGGGTTACAAAACAGAAAAATCCGCAAAACCGGGAGGGAAGTCGGGATGGCGTTTCTATCGCCAAGCAAGATCACGACCATGGAGCACGCCAGGAAGCACCGCACCTGGGCGCTATGGATCATGGTGATCGTCTACATTTTCAATTTCATCGACCGCCAGATCGTCAACATCCTGCAGGAAGACATCAAGGCCGACCTCGGCCTGCTCGACTGGCAGCTCGGCACGATGACCGGGCTGACCTTCGCGATCGTCTACTGCACCTTCGGCATCCCGGTCGCCCGCATCGCGGACTCCACCAGTCGCAAGGGCGTCATGGCCGTGTCGCTGGCGGTCTGGAGCGGTTTCACCGCGCTTTGCGGCCTCGCCACAAACTTCTGGACGCTGCTGCTCGCCCGCATGGGCGTCGGCCTCGGCGAGGCCGGCGGCAGCCCGCCCGCCCACGCCATGATCTCGGACCTCTACGAGAAAGAGAAGCGCGGCCGCGCCCTCGCCCTCTACTCCGCCGGCCTCTATGCCGGCACGCTGCTCGGCTATTATCTCGGCGGCTGGCTGTCAGAGGCGATGAGCTGGCGCGAAGCCTTCTTCGTCGTCGGCATACCGGGCGTCATCTTCGCGGTCATCGTGTGGACGACAGTTCGCGAGCCCGTGCGCGGTCTTTCGGGCACCAAGCCGTCGACCCAGAAGGTCACCTTCATCGAGTCGTTCAAGAAACTCTGGTCGCTGAAGGCTTTCCGCTATTACTCGATCGCCACCGGCGCGGGCACCTTCGTCACCTACGGGCTCGGTAACTGGATGCCGTCCTTCCTGCCGCGCACCTATGGCGCGCTCGACCCGGAGACGATGAAGTATGTCGGCGCCTGGAGCATGCCCGAGATGCAGGCCTTCTTCGGCATGTGCCAGACCTCCATGGTCGACGGTGTCCGCACGCTCGCTGCTGACTGCACGCGCATGAGCACGACCGAGATCGGTCTCATGTACGGTACGGTCACCGGCGTTGGCGGCGCGATCGGCACCATCGCGGGCGGCTACATCGCCGACCGTCTCGGCGCCACGGATCGCCGCTGGTTCCTGTGGGTTCCGATGTGGGGCAAGGTTGTCGGCGCTCCGCTGTTCATCTGCGCCCTGCTGGCCCCGACGCCGGAGCTCGCGCTCCTGCTCTACTTCCCGGGCATCACGCTGGCCGCGATGTACCTCGGGCCATCACTTGCGATCACCCACCACCTCGTGCCCGCCTCGATGCGCGCCATGTCGTCCGCCGTGCTGTTCTTCATCCTGAACATCATCGGCCTCGGCACCGGCCCGTTCGTTGTCGGCATCCTGTCGGATGCGATCGGCGGCTCCGCCGCATCGATCGCCGAAGCTGCTCCCTGGATCGGCACGACGGTCGGCGAAGTGAAACAGTGGTCGCTCAAATGGGCGATGATCGCCGCGGTCATCATCACCATGCCGATGACCTACCTCTGGCACATGGGCGCCAAGGTGTTGCCCGTAGGCGCACTGGACGAGGACGGCAACGCCACCAAGGAAGCCCTCACCGAAGGCGACCCCAAGGGCCACACGCAGACGACCGGCCCCTCGGCCTGATCACCTCACACACCCGAAAGGCCCGGCCAAAAGCCGGGCCTTTTGCTTTGGGGCAGGCGCCTGGTTTGGGGGAAACAGTGGCGCCAAATCGGCGGGGGAATTTGCTGACTTATAATGCTCGGCATGACACGCGCACGAAACCGCACACACGGCTCAGGCAACCCACCGCTCATCCAGCTTTTGCTGGAGGCGGTGCTGTGCGTTTTCGTGAGCCTCGTGCAAGGCGTCCGAACAACGCTCGGGATGATCTTCAAACGCACTCACCGTGATTGGCGCACGGCGCGAGCGCACGAAGCTCCGCCCCAGGCGACGTCCGGCATTTCACGTAAAGGAACTCACCCCGGCGTCACGCCACCGTTCCGAATGGAGGCGGACCTCCTGGTGCGTGTCCCCCGCGCAGGCGGGGTCCGGTCCTGCGCGGAGCGCAGACTCACGACCACAGAAGCGCGCCGACGCGAGCTGGGCAGACCCCCGCCTGCTCAGGAGACACGGCAGTTGGAGCTGCGCGAACACACTCAGCCTGACCTGATCAGGCAACGCACCCACCACAACCCCGCCGCCCAGCGGCAGGGATCGCGCCCGCGCGCCTCAATCGAAGGTCAGCTCGTCATCGCCCAGCGGCGCGAACACCGCGTCCAGATCCCGATCGGTCACGTCATTCAGCGCCGCCGGATTCCATTTTGGTGCATTGTCCTTGTCGACGATCACCGCGCGCACGCCCTCCTGGAAATCGTGGGAATGCACCTGCCGGCTGCCGATCCGGTACTCCATCCGCATATTGTCTTCGAAGCTCTGCATCTGCAGCCCAAGCGACAATTGCCGGTGCGCGATCTTCAGCGTCCGCGGGCTCTTGGTCTTCAGCGTCGCTAGCTGTTTCGCGGACCATTCATCCGTCTCGTCCGCCAACGCCGCAAAGATCTCCTCGACGCTCGGCTTCCAGAACGTCCGCTGCATCGTGTCGAGATGCTTCTCGAAAGCCGCCGATTCATCCCAGTCCATCGCCTCAAGCAGCCCCAGCTCCCCCTCGCACGCCGAAGCCTTCACGGCCTCGACCACTTTCGACTCGCAGAAATTCGTCGCGATCCCGGCCGAGCAGACATCCCCGCCCTTCAGCCGCTCTCCCGTCAGCGCCAGCCACATCCCCAGCGGCGGTCCAAGTCTCGGCAGAAACCATCCCCCACCCACATCCGGAAACAGACCTATCCCCGTCTCCGGCATGGCAAACAGCGTCCGCTCCGTCGCAACCCGGTGCGATCCATGCACGCTGATCCCGACACCGCCACCCATCGTCACGCCATCCATGAAGGCGACATAGGGCTTGGGAAAATTCTTGATCCGGGTGTTCAGGCGATACTCGGCCCGGAAGAACGCCTGCGCCGCCGATCCATCCGCGGCCCCGCTTTCCGCCAGCATCCGGATATCCCCTCCGGCGCAGAATCCGCGCGTATCCTTCGCATGATCGACGACGACCAGCTCGATCTCCGGGTCAGTCGCCCACGCCTTCAGCGCCGCATCCATCGCGAGGCACATCTCCTCGTTCAGCGCATGCAGAGCCTGCGGCCGGTTCAGCGTGATTCGCCCTGCGACGCCCTGACGATGAATGATGATTTCGGCCATGACCGCACCTCCGGCCCTCGGCCTAACATGCGGCCGCTGCGAATCCCAATCGTCATCGAATCGCGCCATGTTCTCGCTGTGTAGCGTCCCGACAGCTCCCAATTCGAAGGAGGCGGCAACCATGCGCTGGCACACCGTTCGCTTCGACGCGCGCGCCAACCGCGTCGAGATCTACCGTCACGCTGACGACTACTGCGATGGCGATCCACTGATCCTGATCGACGCCAGTGTCGAGCGCTTCGGCCAATCGCCAGATGGTGCGGAACAGCTCGCGGCGTGGGTGGGCCGCATCGTGCTGGCCGACAACCCGGCAGCCAGCAAGGCGCTGGGGATCGGGTGAGGTTGGCGAGCTATTGCCGCAGCAGATCCCGCGAGATGATCACCCGCATCACCTCGTTCGTCCCCTCGAGGATCTGGTGCACGCGCAGATCGCGCACGATCCTCTCGACGCCATAGTCCGACAGATAGCCATAGCCGCCATGCAGCTGCAGCGCGTCATTGGCCACCTTGAAGCCTGTGTCGGTCACGAACCGTTTTGCCATCGCACACCAGCGGGTCGCCTGTGGGCTTTTCGCGTCCAGCTCCTGCGCGGCGTTGTACAGCATCACGCGCGCGGCCTGCGTCTCGGTTTCCATGTCGGCCAGCTTGAACTGCGTCGCCTGGAAATCTGCGATCGCCTGTCCAAACTGCTTGCGCTCCTTTGTGTAGGCCAGCGCCTTGTCTAGTGCATCCTGCATCCCACCCAGGGAACAGGCAGCGATGTTGAGGCGTCCGCCATCCAGCCCCGCCATCGCGAACCGGAAGCCATCGCCCTCGGCGCCGACGCGACGGCTGGCCGGAATGCGCACATCCTCGAAGACCACCTGACGGGTCGGCTGCGAGTTCCAGCCCATCTTCTTCTCGTTCGCGCCGAACGACACGCCCTTGTCGTCCTTGCGCACGATGAAGGTCGAAATGCCCTTCGGCCCGTCCTGTCCGGTTCGCGCCATCACGATATAGACGTCGCTGACCCCGGCGCCCGAGATGAACTGCTTGGCGCCGTTGAGGACGTAGTCTCCTCCATCTTTCACGGCCCGCGTCTTCAACCCGGCCGCGTCGGAGCCCGACCCCGGCTCCGTGAGACAGTACGATGACAGCAGCTCCATCGTGGTCAGTTGGGGGAGCCACTCCCTCCGCATCTCCTCGGAGGCGAAGCGGTCGATCATCCATGAGCACATGTTGTGTATGGAAATGTAGGCGGCGGTCGAAACGCAGCCCTGGCTCAGCTGCTCGAAAACCAGGACGGCGTCGAAACGACTGAGGGCCGATCCACCGACGTCCTCGTTCACATAAAGTCCGGCAAACCCCAGACCGGCAGCCTCCCGGATCACGTCCACAGGAAAATGCTTCTTCTCGTCCCACTCCCCGGCGAAGGGTCGCAGTCTTTCTGCGGCGAAATCGGCGGCGGTCTGCCTAATCAAAATCTGTTCAGGGGTCAGCGCTGTCATACGGTCTGTTCCGACTTCGATTCCGGCGCTATCCATACGTCCAGTTCCGCGCGTACTCAAAGACTTCAGAAAACGACCTCCCGCGACAGGGCTATTCCTCCCATGGCGACTCTCATCGACGATCCGGCGCCCGCGTATCGGGTGCGCCCCGCCCGGGGCAACGAAATCGGCGAGCTCCAGAACATCGACCTTGCGTCGGCAACGCTTTTCCGCGGGACCGGGCTGATCGATTTCGGCCCCCTGGGCGAGCCGACCGAACCGATCCCGGAGGACAGGCTGCGCCGTGGCTTCGGAGAGGGGCTGATCTGGGCCGCGGTCGACGACCGGGAAGAACTCGTCGGCTTTGCCCTGTGTTCAGACAGGCGGGAGGATCTCTACCTCGACCAACTCTCCGTCCTGCCGCGTCACAGCCGGCGGGGTCTCGGCACCCGACTTGTGCGCCGCTGCCTTCAGGAGGCTGAAGCTCGCGCGTTTCGCAGGGTGTCGCTGTCCACCTTCCGCAAGGTGCCATGGAACGGCCCCTTCTATCGCACCCTCGGTTTCCGCGAAGTGCCGGTGTGGCGCCTGGCGGACTGGCAGCTGCAAATCCGAGAATTCCAGCGTCAGACGATGGACGTCCGCCTCCGCTGCTTCATGCAGCGGTCTGTGAAGCGCGCGCGTTAGGACGGCCGGTTCCACCCATCCGTGACTTTTCGTTCCACCCCCGCTACCAAGCGGTGCAACAAGGAACGACCCATGCCCAAGTCCCTGATCACCGGCGCCTTTCCATCCTCGCGCCTGCGCCGCTTGCGCCAGCACGACTGGTCGCGCCGCCTGATGCGCGAGACCAGGCCGAGCCCGGACGACATCGTCTGGGGGATGATCGTCCACGACGGCAAGGAACCGCGTGTTCCAGTGAAGGCGATGCCTGGCGTCGATCGCCTGAATGTCGACGAGGCAGCCAAAGCCGCCGTCCGCGCCCGCGAACTCGGTATCCCGGCAATCGCCATCTTCCCACACATCACCGCATCCAAGAAGAACGAAGGCGGCGACGAGGCCATCAACCCGGACGGGCTGGTGCCGACGGTCATCCAGGCGATGAAGGCAGCGGCGCCGGAAGTCGGAATCGCCTGTGACGTGGCGCTCGACCCCTTCACCAGCCACGGCCATGACGGCCTTCTCAACGAGGACGGCTATGTCCTCAACGACGAGACCGTGTCCGTGCTCGTCGAGCAGGCCCTGATCCAGGCCCGCGCCGGCGCGGACATTGTCGCCCCGTCCGACATGATGGACGGCCGCATCGGCGCCATCCGCGAAACGCTGGACGAGGAGGGCTTCGAGAACGTCATGATCCTCTCCTACGCCGCCAAATACGCCTCGGCCTTCTACGGCCCCTATCGCGACGCGGTCGGCACGGCGTCCGTGCTGAAGGGCGACAAGAAGACCTACCAGATGGATTTCGGAAACACCGAAGAGGCCCTCCGCGAAGTCGCCATGGACATCGAGGAAGGCGCGGACATGGTGATGGTGAAGCCGGGCCTCCCTTACCTCGACATCGTCCAGCGCGTGTCGTCAGAGTTCGGCATGCCTACGCTCGTCTTCCAGATTTCCGGCGAATACGCGCAGATCAAGGCTGCAGCAGCACAAGGCTGGCTGGACGAGGACAAGGCCATCATCGAAACGATGTCGGCCTTCAAGCGCGCCGGCGCTTCAGGTGTGATCACCTATTTCGCCGAGCGGGCTGCCCAGCTTCTGGGCAAATGATCCGCTAGTGCAATATTGCCTTCAGACGCGTATGGCGCGCGTGAAGCCGCCACATCAGGCTTTCGAGGACCGCCAGCTTTTTCTGCGCGGCGGCTGAATCGCGGCCCGCGCGGTCCTGCCGGGCTATCAGGTCGACCAGATGGATTACCTGGTCTGCGAGAATGCTTACTTGCTCCCGGACACTGGCGGCTTCGGCGTGGCGGTCCATGGAAGAACCCTCTTCAGCTGTCCCGCGACATCCCAAGCCAACTACGTCTCACACTGAGTCGAGTTGCACGAATTCGCAATGTAGCTGCTCAGCTGCGTCGGATGGCCGTGAAGCCCTGCGTGCAAGGCTGCGCGTTGCGGGCATCTGGCAGGATTTCGCCGGCCCTGATCCGCCCCTGGACAAACCGCAGCATTGCCGGCTTGCCATCTGGATCGATCGGCCCCTCTACGACGGCATCGCGCACGAACACGGCGCCCGACGCGGTGACTGCGATGGCGCGTACATTCAGCAGCGAGCCCTCAAAGGCCGGCAGCGCCGCGGCTGGCGGATCGTCAGTGCTCCGCCCCTCCAGTCGCGCCAATTCGTCACCAGCCTTCCGCACATTCGCGCTGGCGAACCGCCGCGTGATGTCTGACGACCGGCTGTGGACGGTGATATCGTCGGCGATCGCGCGGAAGAGATTGACGTCCATGCCCGGCAGGTAGCCAAGCTCCTCAACCGTCTGGAAGGGTCCGCGCTGGAACTCGTCGGCTTTCATCTCCACGGGTTCCGGCTCGGCGCCATCGGGCTCGATCGCGTTGCCTTGGTCGGCGTCCGAGCCAAAACTGCGGTAGGTAACGGCAGCCTCGGCCATCTCCATGGCCGACGGGCGGCTTGCGCCGGCGGCAGCGAAGAGCGCGGCGAGCAATTCCGCCGAGGCGACATTGATGTCGATACGCGAGGTCTCGGGCCGCAGCTGCACCATCAGCGCGTCCTCACCATTCCGGCAGGCCCAGGTATCAACAAAATTGCCGATCCGCCCATCGGCGAAGGCGCCCCAGCCAAGCCGCACGCCGCCATCGGCAAGCGCGCGGGCGCGGGTAAGCTCGGCCCCGGCATTGACCACGACGGCGGATGTGGACGCCTGCTGTGCGGCGGCGGCGGCGATGATCGACATCACCACCGCGCCCCACAACACCATGACCAGGGCTGCGCCCCTATCCTTGCTGGATGAGCGGCGCGGTCCTGCCATCCGTTACTCGCTCGCAGCGCGCCGTGCGGCGTCTTCCATGGCTGCCCCGACGCCACGCATCCGGTCAGTCAGTTCCTTGGTCACGCGGCGTGCGTCATCAAGACCGCCGACGACACGCGGCGTGATGAGGACGACCAGCTCTGTGCGCTCGGTGCGCTGGTTGGTCGAACGGAACAGCTGGCCAACGCCGGGAATGTCGCCGAGCAGCGGGATTTTGGAGTGCCCGTCCGTAACCTTGTCACGGATCAGGCCGCCGAGGGCGATCGTCGAACCGTTGTCCACCGCGACCGAGGTCTTGATCTTGCGCTGCTGGATCGTCGGCGAGTCGATGCCCGATGTGCGCGTTTCGATCACGTCGGAAACTTCCTGCTCGATATCCAGCATCACGCGGCCGCCTTCGTTGACGCGCGGCGTCACCTTAAGGATCACGCCCGTATCACGCAGTTGGACCGAGTTGACGATGGGCGCGTTCGGATCGGTCGTCGAGACCGACGTCTGGGTGACGATCGGAACCTGATCGCCAACCTGGAGCGTCGCCGTGCGGTTGTCGAGAACCATCAGGGTCGGCGACGACAGCACTTTCACATCCGTAACGCTGGCAACCGCGTTGAGCGCGGCGCGGCCATCCGTACCCTGGGCGAGCAGCGAGAAGCCCGGGAAGAGCGATGCAACGGCGCCGCTTTCGAGGTCGCTGAAGCCGACGCCGAATTCGCCTTCCTGCAGGAACCACGTCACGCCGAACTGGAGATCGTCGCTCAGGGTGACTTCGGCAATCGTGGCTTCCAGCATCACCTGATTGGGCGTGACATCCAGAAGCGTGATGACCTGTTCGAGCAGCTGGTATTCCTCGGCCGATGCCAGGATGACCAGCGAGTTGTTCGCTTCGTCAGCAAGGATGCGCGCGGGCTTGGCCGTCGGCGAGGAGAGCGCCGGCACAACCACTTCCACAGTGGAGGACGGCGAAGGCGCCGTCGCGCTGTCGGTCGCGACCGGCGTCAGTGCCGGGCTCACCGTGTCGAAGCCGGAGTCGGACGCCGGCTCGGTGGTCGACAGCGTTTTCTGCAGCAGCTCCGCGACTTCCTTTGCCGGGCGGTTCTGCAGCGGAATGACGTGAAAGGACTGGTCCGCCATGCTGCCCGTGCGATCGAGTTGGGCCATCCATGTCTGCACCTGGTCGAGGTGATGGGGCTGGGCCGAGATCGCGAGCACGGAGTTGAGGCGCTCGATGGGTATGAACCGGACGACGCCAGCCATCGGCGAGCCGCTGGTCGCTCCGAACAGCTGTTCGAGCTCCCGCACGAGCAGCGAAGCAGACGTGTTTTTCACCGGCAGGACGGCGAACGACATGCCGGCCATGTAGTCGACGTCGAACAGGTCGACCATTTCGAGCATGCTGACGATGTTGCGCGAGTCTTCCTTGAGGATCAGGAGATTGCGGGCCGTATCGACGCGGGCGATGGCGCCCTCGCTGGCGATCGGACGCAGGATCTTCTCCATCTCCATGGCGGAGATATGCTGCAGCGGTACAACCTGAACGCCGGGACCGACACGAAGATCGGAGGAATTGGCGCCATAGGCGACCACGCGTGAGGCGGTCGCGGCGGCGGAAGCAGGAGCGATGCGGTAGAAGCCGCCTTCATTGATCAGGACGAGTTCGTTGCTGGCAAGCGCGCCGGCGAGCATCTGGATCAGCGAGCGCTGGTCCACCGGGCGGGCCGTCTGGATCGTCACGCTGCCCGAGGCTTCGCCTTCGATGACGTAGTTGAGACCCAGCGTATCGCCGAGGATCTGCTGGACAGCATCGGCCGTCGGCACCTCGACAAGCTTGACGACAATATTGCCCCGTCCGCTGCGGCCGCTCTGGGCGGCGCTGTCGACGAAGCGTCCGGTGCCCTTCTGGATGACGGATTCGGCTGGCGTCTGCGGCGCCTCGGGCGAGAGGCGCACCTCCGCCTCGGGACGCTGTTGCAGGTCCGGCGCAGTCATCGCCGGCTGGACCGGCGCCTTGCGGCGATAGCCATTGTCATCGACAGCGACGCACCCCGACAGGACAACGGCCGCTGCGGCCGACGCTGCGAGGCGCAGGCGGAATTGCGACTTGCGCCCGGCCCCACCGGTCGGCTTCAAAACGCTCGACATACCCAACTCCACTTTACTCACTGGTCTTCACGAACTTTAAGCTCGGCGACGTCGTCGCCATTCCTGATGCGCACGGTGCTGGCCGTGATGGATTCCACCTTCCAGCCGTCGACCGTTTCGCCGGCCCCAACCCAGGTCAGCACGCTGGAACCAGGGGCCTGCAGGGCGGCGCGTGCGCCGCGAGGTGAAATGATCACGCCCTTGACCGTCATGGCAGTCATGTCGCCGGGTGCGTCGGGCGCGTTGCCAGGGTTGGAGGAAGATGGATCAGCATTGTCAGCCGCAGCCGGCGGCGCCTTGTCCGGGCCCTGAGCTCGGTCGCGATTGAACATGGGGCGGGTGAAGGCGTCTGCGCCAATTTGCGGAATGACGACGGCCGGCGGCACGGTCGGAACAATCACCGGCTCCTGATCGACACTTGTGCGCGGCGCTTCTGCGTCAGTCGCAAGCGAAATCATGCCTGCGCCGGCCAGCGCAGCGCTGGCGCCGATCAGAACGAGGCCGAGGAAGAATTTGGGGAGCGCTCTGGACATCTCAGCCATTCCTCGCGAACGCAAAGATGTCGAACGTGGCCTGCAGCAGTGGCGCCTGCGGATCATCGACCGGACGGCGGCTGTCGCCCATTGTCTGGACGTTGCCGCCGGCGACGATGAGAACCGGGCGAGCGGCGCTGATGGCTTCGAGCGCGCGGTTGATCTGGTTGCTGGTCCCGATGACGGCGAGACGCACGCCAACCCGGCGAACCGCGCCCTCCTGCACGACATCAAGTGTCTGCACCGAGCGGACCTGCGCCCCTGCGCGGTCGAACACGCGCTGGGCCGCCGACTGGACAGCGGCTGAGGACTGCGCGTCGCTGGTTGGCGCAAACATATCGACGGCAAACCGCGGATCGCGCTCCAGACGCGCCCAGGCGGCGCGTAGGTGCGAGGTCGATCCAGCCATCGAGCTCAGCGAGCTGACCCGCTTCTCGACCGAAGCTACGCGGCCATCGAGGTCAAACACGAAGGACACCAGTAGCCACCACACAATCGCCGCCACGATCGCGATTGCAGCGAGCAGCAGGCCAACCGCGATGGCGCGGCGGGACGCACGGGGGAGCGCGTGCAGCATCATTGCTCCATCTCCGTGGCCGGGGCGGCTTCGTCCGCAGCGCCCTTGCTGGAGTCCTTGAACGTGATTTCGAGACGGAACCGCTCGGCGCCGGTTTGCGAATCCCGTACGACGGGCGAGGCAAAGCGAGCGCCCGCAATTTCGTCGGAGGCTTCGAACGCTTCGACGAGCGTCGCGCTGTTTCCGGACAGGCCGGTCACAGTGACGGTCGGCCGTTCATAGGCGAATTCCTCAAGCCAGCTCCCGTCAGGAAGCAGGGAGGCGACTGTGTTGTAGACGCGCAGGAAGCCCAGCGGATCAGCTTGCTCGGCCGACAGCTTCTCAATCCCGCTGATGCCCTGCGTGACGCGCGTCGAAATCTGCATCGCTTCCGCGGCGCCGACCTCGGCCGTGGCGATCACGGTATCCGCCGCGGCGATGCGGCGCTGCTGCAGGTCGCGCCAGGCGAAACCGGCAAACACGGCGGCGCCGAGAAGGACGACACTCAGGATGCGAACGACGGAGACGCCGCCGGTCTTGACCGCGGGCCGCATGGACGACGGGAGAAGATTGTAGCCAACCCGGCCTGTCCGCGTCGACTTGTCGGCGAGATCAATCGCCGAAAGCCGGATGCCGTAGCCCTGGTACATCTGGTCTACAAGCGCATCGATCGAGGCGCGCGGCGCCAACGCCTGCGAGACGATGATTTCGCGCGCGGCGTCGTCTTCGCCGGTCACGATGGAATCCGCATAGACCTCGTCGATCGTAAACGGCGTGTCCGACGCCATCTGGAGATTCATGATGTTCTGGACGTGCGCCCGCGACGCACTCGGGAGGCGGCGCTCACGGCGCAGGGCCGCGTCTTCCGACAAAAGGTAAACCACGCCCGGCTTGGGAATACCGCGCGGCGTCTTCCCGCCTGGCACGAGCGGGACAGCGGGCACGCCGGGCTTCGTTTTCAGGACAAGGTGACCGTCCACTTCCTGCACAGTCGCCACCGCCCCACGCGTCTCGAGCGAATTGCGCCAGCTCCCCGGCGTTAACGAGACGAGTTCTTGACGCCACCAGGCGAAGAAATCACGCACATTCGCCCCAAAGGACACGCCTGAAGCGGCATCCTCTTCGCTTGCGCGACCCAACCCGCGATCACCTTCATCGGTAACCGACACTGGCAAACTCCCCGACTAGACCACCCAGCATTCAGCGCCGGCCACGGACACAGCGCAAGAAATGTTCCAGCACTATTTACCGCGTTTGTGTCTGGCCTTGAACTTGCTGGCTGAATCCCGGTCCATGCGCCTATAATTGCGTCGGCCGGGAGGCACAGGCGACAGTGACGAGCAAGGATCGTTCAGACCAGCAGGTGGCGGACGCAGTCAGCTGGCTGATCGCCAACGGACTTCTCCCTCAGGAAAAGCACGCCCGCGCTCTCGCGATGGCGCAGCATTCGTCCGAACGGATGGACCAGCTCCTTCTGAAGCTGGGTCTGGTCAACGAGCAGCACCTCGCCCAGGCGCTTTCGGTGGCCTGCGATCTTCCCCTTGTCGCGCGCGATGATTTCCCCGCGAGCGCCCCATTCAACGGCCTTCTGCAGACCGACTATCTCCGCGCCCAGCGCATTGCGCCGCTGCGCATGGAGGATGGCTCAGTCCAGCTTGTCATGGCGGACCCTTTCAACGCCGAGGCCCTTGCGGCCGTCGCGCTCAAGACCGGGCTGCGTGTAAGGCCAGCGGTCGGCGTCGGCGGCGACATCGACGTCTGGCTTGTGGGTACAGCCGTGGCGGCAAGGCAGGAGCGGGACGTCTCCGTCGCAGAAACCGGCGCAGATTCGGACCTCCAGCGCCTGCGCGACCTTGCCGGCGGGGCGCCGGTCATCCGCTGGGTCGACCAGATGTTCGAGAGCGCGGTCGCGGCCGGCGCCTCCGACATCCATCTCGAGCCGGGCGCGCGCGGCATGCGCGTCCGCCTGCGCGTCGATGGCCATCTGCGCGAAATCCCGCCGCCTGACGCCGGCCTGACGGAAGCGACCACCTCGCGGATCAAGATTCTCGCCAAGCTCGACATCGCCGAACGCCGCCTGCCGCAGGACGGCCGGACGCGCATCACAATTCAGGGCCGCGAGATCGACCTGCGCATCGCAACCTCGCCGACCCTGCATGGCGAAGGCGCCGTGCTCCGCCTGCTCGACAAGTCAGCTGCCGTGTTGTCGCTCGATGTTCTTGGCCTGTCGCCGGACACAGTCGAGAAAATCCGCCGCTCGATCCGCCGACCGAATGGGGTGACGCTCGTTACCGGCCCCACAGGCTCAGGCAAGACGACGACGCTCTATTCGGCCCTGCGCGATATCCTGACGCCGGAAATGAAATTCGTTTCGGTGGAAGATCCAATCGAATACCAGATCGACGGCGTCTCCCAGATCCAGGTGCGACCGACGATCGACCTCACCTTCGCCAAGGCGCTGCGCTCCATCCTGCGGCAGGACCCCGACGTGCTGATGATCGGCGAGATCCGAGACAAGGAAACCGCCACGATCGCCATCGAGGCGGCGCTGACCGGTCACCAGGTGCTGTCAACGCTTCACACCAACAATGCACCCGCCACCGTCACGCGCCTGATGGAGATGGGCGTGCCAGAGTATCTGATCGCCTCGACGGTCAGCTCCATCTCCGCCCAGCGCCTCGTGCGCAATCTCTGCCCCACCTGCGCCGAGCCGTATCAACCCTCCGCAGCGCTGCTGGCGAACCTGCCCGGCGCGAAGTCCGCCAGTGATGCGCACTACCGCAAGCCCAAGGGCTGCAGCGCCTGCCGCGGCACCGGTTATCGCGGCCGGGCCAGCATCGCCGAGATCATGATGATCTCCGACACCATGCGTGACCTGATCCTGCGCCGGGCGCCGGAGCGCGACATTCGCAACAAGGCGATCGATGAAGGCATGGTCCCGCTGCTGGCCGATGGCCTGCGCCGCGCCGCCGAGGGTCTCACCTCGCTGGACGATGTCATTCGGGTGGCGGGGCTGGACTGATGCCGGACTACAGTTTCAAGGCCTTCGCGAAGGACGGCGCTCTCGTCGCCGATCACGTCGTCGCGCCGAACCGCGCAGACGCCGTGCGCCAGCTTTCGGCGCGGGGCCTGGTCGCGTTCGAGATCAACGAGGGCGCAAGGCGGCGCGACGGCCGTCGCAGCAAGATGTCGCTCAAGACGCTGGCCGCTTTCTGCCGCCAGATGGCGACCATGGTCGAGAGCGACCTGCCGATCGACGATGCGCTGCAACTGCTGACACGCGACACGAACAGGAAGGCCGCCGAACTGGCTGCCGGCCTGCGCAAGGCGGTGATGGCCGGCTCGACGCTGTCGGCGGCCCTGCAAACCTATCCGGAAAAGGTGCCGGAAGTGATGATTGGCCTGATCGCGGCGGGCGAAGCGGGCGGCGCACTGGCGCCGGTCTTTCACCGTCTCGCAGATGGCTTCGAGATGCAGCTGCGCACGCAGGACGCCCTCCGTTCGGCGCTGATCTATCCGGCAGTTCTTGGCGTTACCGCCCTCGCGTCGCTCGTGCTCGTGCTGACTGTGGTTGCGCCCGCCCTGACGCCCGTGTTCGCCGGAGCTGGCGATCGCACGCCGCTGTCGGCCAGGATCCTGATCGGCGCATCCGAGGCCTTGCGCACCTATTGGTGGATCGGCGTCCTCGGTCTCAGTCTGCTTGTGCTAATGACGATTTCCAGCTTCCGGACGCCTGCCGGCCGCGCCAGTCTCGCCCGGCTTGCGATCAAGGCGCCGTTCATCGGCCCTATCGTCACGACCACGGAGACATCGCGCTTCCTCCATTCACTCGCGGCGCTGCTCGACAACGGGGTCAGCGTCGTGAACGCGTTGGAGATCGCCCGGCAGGGAACGGGCAATCCGGTGGTAGCAAAGGAGATCGCCACGATCACAAGCCGCGTGCGGCTGGGCGAACGGCTTGGAGACCTGTTGGCGAAGTCGAAGGTGTTTCCGCCGCTGGCCGGGCAACTTGCAGCCGTTGGTGAACGGTCCGGCAGTCTTGCGAAGATGCTCCGCCACGGCGCGCGCGTGATGGAAGAGGCCGCCCAGCGTGACGTGAAACAGCTGCTCGTGGTCGCAACCCCTGCACTGACGATCATTCTCGGCGTGCTGGTTGGCGGCGTCGTTCTGTCGCTCCTCAGCGCGATCCTGAGCGTCAATGATCTGGCGATCTGAGGGCGCGATGATCAAGCCGGCGACAGACAGGAAGGACGCCGCCAGACGGGGCGAAGCGGGATTTTCCCTGCTCGAGATCATGATTGCACTCGCAATCCTTGCGCTGTCCGTGGCGCTCGTCGGCGCAGCGTTCGGCCGATCCAGCGTCGGCTTTCGCTTTGACGCAGCGGCGCAAGAACTGGCGCTCAAC
>JBBAUA010000021.1:21543-29260 GCA_040398465.1 Hyphomonadaceae bacterium
CCGATCCAGCGTCGGCTTTCGCTTTGACGCAGCGGCGCAAGAACTGGCGCTCAACTTGCGCGAGGCGCAGGCAAGGGCGCTCCGCTCTGGCAGGGATGTCGCGCTGGTCATCGATGTCGACACGCGCCTGTACCGGCTGCAGGAAGACCCAGAGGTGCAGCTGCCCGAAGGCATCGCCCTGAACGTCATCTCCGCTGGCGAAGTGATGGCGTCATCGCGTCGCCCAGTGATCAGCTTCGCACCGGATGGCGGCTCCACGGGCGGCGCAATCAGACTCTCGCTTGAGGATCGCAGCATGACGATCAGCATCGACTGGCTGACCGGCGCCGTGACCACGGCTTCAGGAGGCGCCGATGCGCCCCAGACCTGAAGGCGAAGCGGGCTTCACCCTGCTGGAAGTCCTCGTGGCCTTCGTAATCCTTACGCTGGTCGTAACGGCATGCCTGCAGGTCTATTCGCGCAGCGCAGAGACAGAGGTTCGCGCCCGCTGGTCCGAACGGTCGCAAGCGCTGCTTCGCGACCGGCTCGCCGCATTCGAGACGATCGGCCTGCAGCCGGGACAATCCCGGCAGGGCGAGACAGGCGACGCCCTGAAGTGGGCGATCAGCGCCAGCCAGCCAATCATCGGCAATGGCAGCGCTGACAGCGACCGTGCTGTTATCTGGATAACTGCAAGCGTCACCGACCCAGCTGGCGTCACCTCAACCTCGTCCACCGCCCGCTGGCGCGGAGAGGTCATGGCGAAGGTGGCGGAATGAGACGCGCGCTGCATGGCGAGGCAGGCTTCTCGCTACTTGAAACGCTGCTCGGCCTGACGCTTACCGCGATGATCGGCGTGCTCATGATGGGCTCGCTGCAGATGGGCACGCGCGTGTGGGAGCGGCAGAAGGCCGGACCACTCCCGGGCGAAGAGCAGCTTGTTCTAGGCCAGACCAGCGAGTGGTTGGCGCAGGCCATGCCGGCAAAACTGCGAAGCCTGGACAGCACGCCTTTTGCCCCGTTCTTCGGCGACGCCAACCGCGCATCGTTCATCTATTCCGCGCCCGGCCTTGGTGCATCGCCGGGCGTGTACGCCATCGACCTGGAACTGATGGAGGCCGACGACTGCCAAGGCGGCCGCCGGCTGATGATGCGCGTCTCGCGCGTCGTCCCGGCTGGCGACGAGGTAGCGAGGCAGGCCAGGGCCCCGCAGACGCGCGAACTTGCCCGCTGCATCAGCGCGCCGTCCTTCGCATTCTGGGGGACGTCGGCCGACCAGCCGAACGCAGCCTGGCACGAAGACTGGCAGAACCAGCTGAAGCTCCCAACGGTCGTGCGCCTGCGATCGATATCGCCGGAAGGGGTTGAGCATATCGTTCTGACCCAGAGACTTCTGGCCGCGCAGTCCTGACGGCTGACGTAAGGACATCGATATCGCGGCTGCGAACACAGCTGCCTCCGCTTGCCGCGTCAGGCAATTCGCTACAGGGTGCGGCCACGCGTAACGCCGGTCACAAGTGCGAACGCGGGAAATCGGGAGGTCGACCATGACGCCGCTTGAACAAGGTTCGCGGGAAGAACGCACATTCGATGCGATCGTCGTCGGCAGCGGCATCGCCGGCGGGTGGGCGGCCAAGGAGCTCTGCGAAAAGGGCTTGAAGACGCTGGTGCTCGAACGCGGCCGGCAGGTGAAGCATGGCGAGGACTATACGACCTTCAACAAGGACCCGTGGGATTTCCGCTATCCTGGCGGCCGTACCCCGCAGGACGAGGTCGAGAAGCATTACAAGAAGCAGTCCCGCACAGGCTACACCGTCAACGATCAGTGGAACCACTGGTTCGTGAAGGATGACGAGCATCCCTACACCGAGGTGAACCGCTTCGACTGGATCCGCGGGTATCATGTCGGCGGCAGGTCGATCACCTGGGGCCGGCAGAGCTATCGCTGGAGCGATCTCGACTTCGAGGCCAACGCCAAGGAAGGGATCAGCATCGACTGGCCGATCCGCTATGCCGACCTCGCCCCCTGGTACGACCATGTCGAACGCTGGATGGGTGTCAGCGGTTCGAATGAGGGCTTGCCGCAATTGCCGGATGGCGTGTTCCAGCCGCCGATGGAATTCAACGTCGTCGAGAAGTCGTTCAAGGGGAAGGTCGAAAGCAAATTCCCCGAGCGACGCGTCACGATGGGCCGCACCGCCCACCTGACCAAGCCGACCGACGAGCAGATCAAGATTGGCCGCGGCACCTGCCAGACGCGCAACCTTTGCATGCGCGGCTGCTCGTTCGGCGCCTACTTCTCGTCGAACGCTGCAACCCTGATCGCCGCCGACCATACCGGCAACATGACGCTGGCGCCGGACTCGATCGTCACCGAAGTGATTTTCGACCCCAAGGCCAACAAGGCCACGGGCGTGCGCGTGAAGAACGGCAACACCGGCGAGATGACGGAATACTTCGCCAAGGTGATCTTCCTCAACGCATCTGCGCTCGCGACCACCTGGATCATGCTCCACTCGAAGAGCGACCGCTTCCCGAACGGCCTCGGCAACGACTCGGACGAGCTTGGCCGCAACGTGATGGACCACCACTTCCTCGCGGGCGCCCAGTCCGACGTGGACGGGTATGACGACCGGTATTACGCGGGCCGCCGCCCGACCGGGATCTACGTCCCGCGCTTCCGCAATCTCGGCGACAGCGGCACCAGGCAGAAGGACTTCACGCGCGGCTATGGCTATCAGGGCGGCGCGAGCCGGTCAGGTTGGCAGCGGCTGGTGGCGGAAATCGGCTTCGGCCGTGAACTGAAGGAAGAAATCTCCGAGCCAGGCAAGTGGACGATGGGTCTCACCGGCTTTGGCGAGATGCTGCCGTATCGCGACAACCGCGTCTGGCTGAACAATGACGTCAAGGATGTGAACGGCCTGCCGACGCTGACCATGGACGTCACCATACGGCAGAACGAGCTGAATATGCGCAAGGACATGCAGTCTGCCGCCGTCGAGATGATGGAGACGGCGGGCTTCAAGAATGTGCGACCGTACGATCGCCCTTACGCGCCCGGCCTCGGCATTCACGAGATGGGCACGGCCCGCATGGGCCGAGACGCAAAGACGTCGGTGCTCAACGCCAACAACCAGCTTCACGCCTGCAAGAACGTCTACGTCACGGACGGCGCTGCGATGACCTCGGCTGCATGCGTGAACCCATCGCTGACATACATGGCGCTGACAGTGCGTGCGGCGGACCACGCCGTGAACGCGCTGAAGCGCGGCGAACTCTAGGGCGGAGACCGGACATGATGGACCGTCGCGAACTTCTCTACCGCGCCTCGATGCTGCTGGGGACCGTCGTCACTGCGAGCGCCGCATCGGGCATTCTCGCAGGATGCACGACTGCGCCGGACGGCATGGGCGAGGTGAAATCCGGCTTCCTCACCGCCGAGGAGACGGCGACCGTGGGCGCCATGGCGGACCAGATCCTGCCGCGCACAGACACGCCGGGCGCGCTTGATGTCGGCGTGCCCGCCTTCATCGACCGCATGCTGTCCGGCTACTACACGGACAAGGAGCGCGGAATTGTGCGCGCGGGGCTTGCCTCTGCGAACGCGGATGCGGTCAGGCTGCGGGGCAAGTCCTTCGCCAAGCTCACGTCCGATGAGCAGGTCGCGCTGATGCGCAGTTACGACCAGGCGCAGGTCGACCAGACGCGCGCGAATGCCAGCAAGGAAGGCGCCTCGCCGCACTATTTCCGGCTGGTAAAGGAGCTGACGATCATCGGCTTCTGCACGTCGGAAGCGGGCGCGACCAGGCTGATGAACTACGTCCAGACGCCGGGGCCCTTCCGCGGCGACGTACCCTTGAGTGAAGTCGGAAAAGCCTCGGCGCTCTGATAATGCGGCCGAGCTTCCATTGAGGAACGAGGCCATGACGGCGAAAGATACACATACCGAGCAGCTCGACATCGCCATTGTCGGCGCCGGGTTTTCCGGTCTCTACATGCTGCACAAGGCGCGCGCGCTTGGCCTGTCTGCGCGCCTGTTCGAGGCGGCTGATGGAGTTGGCGGCACCTGGTACTGGAACCGCTACCCCGGCGCGCGGGTGGACGTGGAGAGCCACGAATACTCCTACTCCTTCTCCCGGGAACTCGAGGAGACGTGGAACTGGAGCGAGCGCTACGCCGCGCAGCCTGAGCTCCTCCGCTATCTGAATCACGTCGCTGACCGGTTCGATCTGCGCCGCGATATCCGCTTCGAGACCCGCGTGACATCTGCTGTGTTCGATGAAGCAGCCCATCGCTGGACCGTCACGACGGACAAGGGCGATCGCATCTCGGCCCGCTATTGCGTCATGGCCACGGGCTGTCTGTCAGTTCCCAAGAAGATTGACATACCGGGCGCGGAGACGTTCGAAGGCGAGACCTACAACACTTCGAGCTGGCCCACGGCCGGCGTCGACTTCCGTGGCAAGCGGGTCGGCATCATCGGCACTGGATCGTCGGCCGTTCAGACGATCACGCAGATCGCACCGGAGGTTGGCAGCCTCCACGTCTTCCAGCGGACGCCGAGCTTCAGCATTCCCGCGCACAACGGGCCCGCAAACCCTGAAGTCGTGAAAGACTGGCGCGTCAATCGTGAAAGCTATCGGCAGGCGGAGCGCGAGAACGCGATCGGCATAATGGCGGCGGTCGCGACCGACAAGCTGGCAACGGAGACGCCGGCCGAGGAACGCAACCGCGTATATGAAGAGCGCTGGGCCAAGGGCGGCTTCGCCATTGGCGGCTGCTTCGCTGACTTCCTGATTACAAAGGAGGCCAACGACACGTTCGTGGACTTCATCGCGGAAAAGGTGCGCGGGACGGTGAAGAATCGCGAAACTGCAGAGAAACTGATCCCACGGACCTACCCGGTCGGCTCGAAACGCATTTGCGTCGACACCGGCTATTTCGACGTATTCAACCGTGAGAACGTCGCGCTGGTGGATATCTCGAAGGCCCCCGTCACTGTCACGCCGAAGGGCGTCAAGACAGGCGGCACAGAGTACGAATTCGACTGCCTGATCTTCGCTCTTGGCTTCGACGCGATGACCGGTGCGCTGTCGAAGATCGACATTCGCGGGCGCGGCGGAGAGATGCTACAGAACAAATGGGACGGCGGTCCGCGCACCTATCTTGGCCTGATGGTCGCAGGCTTTCCAAACATGTTCATGGTGACCGGGCCGGGCAGCCCGTCGGTTCTGTCGAACATGGTGGTGTCCATCGAACAGCATATCGACTGGATCAGCGACTGCATCGCCGCCATCATCCACCGCCAGATGGACGCCATCGAAGCGACGCCGCAAGCCGAGGACATGTGGGTGGCGCATGTCAACGAAGTCGCCAACATGACGCTCTATCCGCAGGCCAACTCCTGGTATGTCGGCGCGAATGTGGAAGGCAAGGCGCGCGTGTTCATGCCGTATCCAGGCGGCGTAGGCGTCTATCGCCAGCTCTGCAACGACGTGGTGGCGAAGGGCTATGAGGGGTTCGCGATGAGTTCGTCCGCCCGCCCCTGAGCTAGCCTACTTCCGCAGGATCTCGATCTTCCTGAACTCGATCGGGTTGCCTTCGCTCTGCAGCGAGATCGTGCCGCCATCCAGCAGTACCTTGCCGGCCGCCGCCGCGACAAGCGGTTTCGAGTTGGCCATGCGTCCTTCCGGATCGAGCTGGACGGCCGAATAGACGATGGTGGGAACGCCGTTGATCTTCTGCGTTACGGTTCCCTTCGCATCGACTTCGACCTCGAACTCCGCCCAAACCTCGTTGGGGCCTGACGGGGTCTCCGAGTTGATACAGTGCGTCGTCTCCAGCTTGCCGTCGATCACGACATGCGTGCCGGGTGAGCACATGTTGCCATTGAAGCGTTGCTGACCCGGAGCCTGGCCAAGCAGTTGCGCTTCGACCGACACCGGAAAGCTGTCGCCAACGGCCATGCCCTTCGGGTCCTCGCCAAAGATCATCACGCCGGAATTCGCGATCGCCCAACCGGGCGTGTCGGAGGGATGCGCATTGAGGAAGCGGTACTCGAACCGCAGGCGGTAAGGGCCGTAGACCGGCTCCTTGTAGAACAGGTGGCCGAAGCGTTCGCCGAACTGATCGTATTTGTCGTAGCTGACCACGATTGCGCCCTCGCGAACCCTGAAGGTGTCGCGATAGTTCTCCCCCAGCGGGAAGCCGCGAATCTTGGGCGTCCAGCCATCCAGAGTCTTCCCGTTGAACAGCGGTTGCCAACCCTCGCCGCCTTGCGGCAGTCCGGTGCACCCGCCGATGCAAAGCGCTATGGTCGCGACGGCAATGCGATTTACCCATGATTTCATGGCGATCTTCCTGTCCCTTCACGCCTGCCCCGTGGACACGGCGCCTCACGCTGCTAACACTCGATCCTAGAACACGCGCGGGGCGCTGGCGACAGACCAGCGAAGGCGCGAGGGAGGACGATACGTGATTCAGACGCGCCTGTTCCTGATGATGCTGCTCCAGCTCGCGATCTGGGGCGCCTACATGCCGAAGCTGTTTCCCTATATGGGCCAGCTGGGGTTCGAGGCGTGGCAGATGTCGCTTGTCGGCAGCGCCTGGGGCATCGCCTCGATCCTTGGCATCTTCTTCTCCAACCAGTTCGCCGACCGCAATTTCTCGGCCGAGCGTTTTCTTGCCGTCAGCAATGTCATCGGCGGCGCGGCGCTCCTGGGCTGTGCGTACTTCACCGATTTCTGGTCATTCTTCTGGTGCTATCTCGCATTCAGCCTCGTCTATGTTCCGTCGATGTCGGTCTCCAACGCCATCGCGTTCGCCAACCTGCGCGACCCGGCAGCACAGTTCGGCACGATCCGCATGGGCGGCACGATCGGCTGGATCATGGTCAGCTGGCCGTTCGTCTTCCTGCTGAGCGCCGATGCCGGGCCGGAGCAGGTGCGCCTGATCTTCGTGGTGGCCGCGATCGTATCGTTCGCCTTCGCCGCCTACAGCCTGACCCTGCCGCACACGCCGCCGCGGCGCGATGCGGCCGACGGCGACCCGCTGGCCTGGCGCAAGGCGATCAAGCTGCTGGGCATTCCATCCATCGCCATCCTGTTCATTGTCACGTTCATCGATAGTGTCGTGCACAACGGCTATTTCGTGATGGCGGACGGCTATCTCACCAACCGCGTCGGCATTGACGCCAACCTCTCCATGATCGTGCTCAGCATCGGCCAGGTTGCGGAGATCGTGACGATGTTCATCCTTGGCGCCGTGCTGATCCGCATCGGCTGGAAGGCCACGATGATCATCGGTATCCTTGGACACGCCGCGCGCTTCCTGGTGTTCGCCTTCTTCCCGGACAGCGTGCCGACGATCATCACCGTCCAGCTGCTGCACGGCGTCTGCTACGCATTCTTCTTCGCGACCGTTTACATCTTCGTCGACGCCGCTTTCCCGAAGGATGTCCGGTCGAGCGCACAGGGCCTGTTCAACCTGCTGATCCTCGGTATCGGCAACGTCGCGGCCAGCTTCCTCTTCCCGGCGCTGATGGCGCAGTTCACGATCGGCGGGATCGAGCCGGGCACGACCGCGATCGACTATCAAAAGCTGTTCATGGTCCCGGCTGGCATGGCGCTGGTCGCCGTCCTGCTGCTGGCCTTGTTCTTCCGGCCCGCGGAGCGCGCGCCTGCAAGCGTTGCAGCGGCATGAGATTTCACAATGGAGCGAACCATGATCGATCTTTCCC
>JBBAUA010000021.1:29360-55063 GCA_040398465.1 Hyphomonadaceae bacterium
AGCGTTGCAGCGGCATGAGATTTCACAATGGAGCGAACCATGATCGATCTTTCCCGTCGCCGCTTCATGCAGGCTCTTGCTGCAACCGGCGCCGCCGCGCCTCTGGCCGCCGCGTGCCAGACCATGCCTAGCGGTCCGTTCTTCCAGGGCCGCACCGCGCCGATCGGAATCCAGCTGTATACGCTGTCGGATATGCTCGCGACCAATCTGGAAGGCGCGATCACCGAGGTCGCCCGCATCGGCTACAAGACGGTCGAGATCCCATCCTACATGGGCAAGACCCCGGCGCAGCTTCGCGAACTGTTCTCGCGCAATGGCGTCGCGTGCACCGCGGCGCACATCCAGATGGCGCCGGGAACATCCGCGGCGCCGGGCCTGCGCGGCGACCTGTCAAGGCTTGCCGCCGACATGCACACGCTTGGCGCCAGCCACGTCTATGCGCCGTCCATGCCGGCGCCGGCGGATATCGGCCTGACGCCGAATGCCGGCGAAGGGTATGCCTTCATCGTCCGCGCCGCCGCCGCAATGGGCGAGGATCGCTGGAAGCGTTTTGCCAACGAGCTGTCCGAAGTCGGCCGCAAGCTGAATGCGGACGGCATCAAGTTCGGCTACCACAATCACAACTACGAGTTCGTGAAAGTCGGCAATCGCACAGGCTTCGACATTCTCGTCCAGGAGAGCGATCCGGCGTCGGTCTCGTTCGAACTTGACGTTGGCTGGGCGGCAGCCGCCGGCGAAGACATCCCCGCGCTGTTCGCGAAGTACTCCGGCCGCTACACCGGCATGCACATCAAGGACGTGAAGGCTTCGACGCAGGCCAACATCGCGCTGAAGATGGACCCGTCGGATGTAGGGTCGGGCAAGCTCGACTGGAAGACGATCCTGCCGGCTGCCCACGCAGCGGGCGTGCGGAACTACTTCCTCGAGCAGGAGCCGCCGTTCGACAAGCCGAGGCTGGAAGCGGCCGCAAACGGGTATAGATTTCTCAGCACGCTGGTAGCCTGAGGACGACATATGAAGACCATGAAGGGACCCGGCATCTTCCTTGCGCAATTCGTGGGGCCGGATGCGCCGTTCAATTCTCTCCCCACCATCGCCAAGTGGGCGAAGGACAAGGGCTTTGTCGGCGTCCAGATCCCAACCGGCGAAGCCTCGCTGTTCGACCTGCGCAAGGCGGCGGAGAGCGACGCATACTGCGACGAGATCAAGGGCATGCTCGCCGACATGGGCATGCAGATCACTGAACTCTCGACCCACCTGCAGGGCCAGCTTGTCGCTGTGCATCCGGCGTATGACACGCTGTTCGACGCCTTCGCGCCGGCGCAGGTGCGGGGCAATCCGAAGGCGCGGCAGGAATGGGCGGTCGAGCAACTCTACCTGGCGGCCAAGGCTTCGCGCCGGCTTGGTCTTGATGCCAGCGTGACGTTTTCAGGCTCGCTGGCCTGGCCGTACTTCTTCCCATGGCCGCAGCGGCCGCCGGGTCTGTTTGAAACGGCGTTTGAAGAGCTCGCGAAGCGCTGGCATCCGATCCTTGATGCTTACGAGGATGCAGGCGTCGATCTCTGCTATGAGATCCATCCCAGCGAGGACCTGTTCGACGGAACGACGTTCGAGATGTTTCTCGACCGCGTGAAGGGTCACAAGCGCTGCAACATCCTGTTCGACCCGAGCCACTTCTGTCTGCAACAGCTGAACTATCTCGAATACATCGACCTCTATCACGAGCGGATCAAGATGTTCCACGTGAAGGATGCGGAGTTCAATCCGACGGGGCGGCAGGGCGTCTATTCGGGGTATGCACCATGGCTGGAACGCGCCGGGCGATTCCGCTCAGTTGGCGATGGGCAGGTGGATTTCAAGGGCATCTTCTCGAAGCTGGCGGGCTACGATTACGAAGGCTGGGCGGTGCTGGAGTGGGAGTGCTGCATCAAGCATCCCGAGGATGGCGCGCGCGAAGGCGCAGCCTTCATTCGCGACCACATCATCCGCGTGACGCCGCGTGCGTTCGACGATTTCGCAGCGAGTGGCACGGATGAAAAAGCCAATCGCCGGCTGCTTGGACTCGACCGTTGAGGCGGTTGCGCCTCGGCATGGTTGGCGGCGGCGAAGGCGCGTTCATCGGCGGCGTGCACCGGATGGCGGCGCGGCTCGATGGGCACTGGGATCTTGTCGCGGGGAATTTCCAGTCTGATCCGGAGAAGTCCGTCGCCTTCGGCAAGGGGCTCGGCATAGACGAAGCACGCGCCTATCCTGACTTCCTCACAATGGCGGCAAGCGAGGCTGCACGCGCAGACCGGATCGATGCGGTCGCGATCGTGACGCCCAACTCAACGCACCATGCGATTGCGCGCGCGTTTCTGGATGCGGGCATTGCGGTGATCTGCGACAAGCCGATGACGATCACGCGCAGGCACGCGGATAATCTGGCCGATGTCGTGAAGCGAACCGGCCTGCCCTTTATCCTGACCCACAATTATTCGGGCTATCCGATGGTGCGGCAGGCGCGCGTGATGATCGACTCTGGTGAGATCGGGAAGATCCGCATCGTGCAGGTTGAGTATGCGCAGGACTGGCTGGCGACCGAACTGCCCGGCAACAAGCAGGCGGACTGGCGCGGCGATCCGGCAAGAGCCGGGCCCGGCGGGGCGCTTGGCGATATTGCGACGCATGCGTTTCAGCTGATGGAGTTCGTCACCGGGCTCAAGGCGGAGACAATTGCAGCCGACCTTTCTGCCTTCGTGCCGGGGCGCAAGGTGGACGACAATGTCAATGTGATGCTGCGGCTCGGCGATGCGCGCGGAATGTTGTGGGCGAGCCAGGTGGCGACGGGGTCGGTGAACGGGCTGAGACTGCGCGTGTTCGGCGACAAGGGCGGCCTCGAATGGGCTCAGGAGACGCCGGAGACGCTGCTGGTCACGCCGCTTGGCGGGCAGCAGCGCATTGTTCGTCGTGGCGGGGCCGGGGTTTCGGAGGCCGCTTCGCATGCAACGCGGGTTCCAGGTGGACACCCGGAAGGGTATCTTGAAGGCTTCGCGCAGATCTATTCGGATGCGGCGGAACTGGTTCGCGCGCATAAAGAGAAACGGGCGCCGAATGCGTATGCGACGCTGGCGCCGGGCGTAAGCGATGGCGTACGCGGTGTGAAGTTCATCGAGGCGGCTGTCGCCTCCAGCGGAAACAATGGCGCGTGGACCGCGCTGGACTGAGGGAGATGTAACATGCGGATGATGGCTGGACTGACGGCGGCGTCGATCATGCTGGCGGCCTGCGGCGGCGAACCGGCGCCTGCGCCGGCTGCGGAAGCCGGGCCGCCCGTTGTGGAGACGCCTGTGATGGATACGCTGACGGCTGAACAGAAGACGCAAGGCTGGAAGGCGCTGTTCAACGGGACGGACCTTACCGGCTGGAAGGGCTACAAGAAGGACGCCCCCGGCACCGGTTGGGTTGTCGAGAATGGCGAGCTGACCCTCGCGACCGCAGGCGCCGGCGACATCATGACCGTCGAGGAATTCGGGCCATTCGAGCTGTCGCTGGAGTGGAAGATCTCGCCGAATGGAAACAGCGGGATCATCTACCTGATCAAGGAAGATCCGGCGGCGGAGAACACCTACAACACCGGGCCGGAGATGCAGGTGCTCGACAATGACGGGCATCCCGATGGGAAGATCCCCTCGCATCGCGCCGGGGCGCTTTATGATTTCGTCGTGCCGCCAGATGGCGCGGTGAAGCCCGTGGGCGAGTGGAACGAGGCGGTGGTGCGCTTCACCGGATCGGAGATCGAGCACTGGCTGAACGGCACGCTGGTGTCGGAGTCGAGCTATGGCGACGATGCGTGGAAGACGAAGGTGGCGGCGACGAAGTTCAAGCAGTGGCCGCTGTTCGGGACGTTCGACAAGGGTCACATCGCGCTGCAGGACCATGGCGATCGCGTCTGGTACCGCAACATCCGCATTCGTCCGCTGTAGGCGCGCCAGCGCTCTTTTGGACAAGCGCGCCTTCAGCGCCCATCGATAGACCCACGATGGCCGACCCTGCCGGTTTGCGAGATAGCCCCGTCAGACGAGTGTTGCTTCCGTGCTTGACGCGATTTCCTCGCGGGTAACGCCGGGAGCTGCCTCGACAAGCTTCAGGCCGCCATCCACGACGTCAAACACGCCGAGATTGGTGATGATGCGGTTGACCACCCGCTTGCCGGTGAGCGGCAAGGAGCATTGCTTGAGCAACTTTGTCTCGCCGGCCTTGCTGGTGTGATCCATGATGACGACAACGCGCTTCACGCCGGCCACGAGATCCATCGCGCCGCCCATGCCCTTCACCAGCTTGCCGGGGATCATCCAGTTGGCGAGGTCGCCGGTCTCGGACACTTCCATCGCGCCGAGGATCGCGAGATCGATATGGCCGCCGCGGATCATGCCGAAGGATTGCGAGGACGAGAAATAGACCGAGCGATCCAGCTCGGTGATCGTCTGCTTGCCCGCGTTGATGAGGTCTGCGTCTTCCTCGCCCTCGATCGGGAACGGACCCATGCCGAGCATGCCATTCTCCGACTGCAGCGTGACGTCGACGCCTTCGGGAATGTGGTTGGCGACCAGCGTCGGGATGCCGATGCCCAGGTTCACATAGAACCCGTCCTGCATTTCCTTCGCCGCGCGGGCGGCCATCTGATCACGATCCCAGGGCATCAGACAGACTCCTTCTTGCGAACAGTGCGCTGTTCGATGCGCTTCTCGAAGCTGCCCTTGATCAGGCGGTTCACGAAGATGCCCGGCAGATGGATCTGGTCGGGGTCGAGGGAGCCGACGGGGACGATTTCCTCGACTTCGACGACGCAGACTTTTCCAGCGGTCGCCATGTCGGGGTTGAAGTTGCGAGCGGTCTTGCGGAAGACGAGGTTGCCTTGCGTGTCGGCCTTCCAGGCCTTCACGATCGACAGGTCCGACACGAGGCTGGTTTCGAGGATGTAGGTCTGCCCGTTGAACTCGCGATGTTCCTTGCCGTCGGCGACGATCGTGCCGACGCCGGTCTTGGTGTAGAAGCCGGGGATGCCTGCCCCGCCCGCCCTGCACCGCTCTGCCAGCGTGCCCTGCGGATTGAATTCGAGTTCGAGTTCGCCGGATAGATACTGGCGTTCGAATTCCTTGTTCTCGCCGACATAAGACGAGATCATCTTCTTCACCTGCCGCGTGTTGAGCAGCACGCCGAGGCCGAAGCCATCGACGCCGGCATTGTTGGAGATGACAGTGAGGTTCTTCGTGCCCTGCCGCTTCACTTCCGCGATCAGGTTTTCCGGGATGCCGCAGAGGCCGAAGCCGCCGGCCATGATCGTCATGCCATCGAACAGCACGCCATCGAGCGCCGCCTCCGCGCTGGGATAGATCTTGCTCGCCATGTTCGTATCCCTTGCTAGCCGCCGACGACCTGGTCGATCCGTCCGAAGATGGAGCGACCGCGATCATCCAGCATTTCGATCTCGACGCGATCGCCGCGCTTGAGAAATCCGGTCTTCGCCGCGCCCTGTGTGATCGTTTCAACCATGCGCAGCTCGGCTATGCACGAGTATCCGACACCGCCATCGGCGATGGCCTTGCCCGGCCCGCCATCCTCGCCGCGGTTGGATACGGTGCCGGAGCCGATGATCGTTCCCGCAGACAGCGCGCGCGTCCTGGCGGCGTGCGCGATCAGCGTCGGGAAATCGAATGTCATGTCGGCGCGCGTATTGGCGCGGCCGAAGGGCTCGCCATTGAGGCGCACGGAGAGCGTGCCGTTCAGGCGGTCGCCGTCCCATGCGCCTACGAGTTCGTCCGGTGTCACGGCGACAGGCGAGAAGGCGGAAGACGGCTTGGACTGGAAGAAGCCGAAGCCCTTCGCGAGCTCGTTGGGGATGAGATTGCGCAGGCTGACATCGTTGCACAGCATGACGAGGCGGATGGCGCGTTGCGCATCCTCATGGCTGGCGCCGAGGCGCACATCGCCGGTGACGACCGCAACCTCGCCCTCCATGTCGCAGCCCCAGCTTTCGTCTGCGAGCGGGATGGTGTCGCGCGGGCCAAGGAAGCCGTCGGAGCCGCCCTGATACATCAGCGGGTCTGTCCAGAACGTGTCGGGCATTTCCGCATTGCGCGCCTTGCGCACCAGCGCCACGTGATTCACGTAAGCCGAGCCGTCTGCCCATTGATAGGCGCGCGGCAGGGGCGAGGCGCAATCCTTCTCATGGAAGCGATCAGTGGGAACGGAGCCGATTTCCAGCTCCTCCGCCAGCGTGTGGAGACGGGGAGCGTGGCGCTTCCAGTTGTCGAGCGCAGACTGCAGCGTCGGCGCGATGTGACCAGCGTCGGCCAAGCGCGTGAGATCACGCGAGACCACGACGAGGCGGCCATCACGGCCGTGCTTGAGGGATGCGAGCTTCATGTGCGTCTTCTAGGACGCGGGCGCGACGGAGGCAAATGGGGCCCAGACGAGATTTTTCACATCTTCTCGCTGGCAGCAGCGAGCCTGCCCTCAGTTCTGAGCAATTGCGCAGTCGACCCAGGCCATGCGGCCGCGGGGGCTCCTGGGCCTGACTCCAGACATGGCGCGCGAGCGCGCGCCGGCATCATTCATCCGGGCGAGGCTTCGTGCACCAGATCGGCCCCGAAGACAGTATCGGGCCCAAGCAGCCGGAATTGCGGGGCGGACCAGGCGCCGGAGAACAGCGTCTGCATCTCGAGGGGGCCGGTTGCCGGCGTGAAGAGAGCCGGGCGGCCGTCGATCTCGCCGCGTTTGACCCCGGCGATGCGGATGCCGCTTTCGACGCCAAGCAGCTTGTACTCGAATTTCGGATCGGGATTGCGGGCGAACATCTTGAGCAGTTTTGGCCGCTCCTGCCGCACCAGCACCACGCGAGTGATGAGGCTTTCTGGGATGAGGGTGGCCACGCCGAATGTCCAGGTTATGGCGGGCTCGGGCTCGGCGCCGGGTGTGGGCTGGAGCCACACGATCTTGGGCACGAAGAGATTCTCGCCGGCTTCTGTCTGAAGCTGGGCGCGGCCGTAGTTCCATGCCCAGGCGGCTTCGACGCGAGCAGGGTCGGCGGAAAGCGGGCGGTCCATGCCCTGCTTCGCGGCGATGGAGAAGGTGGAGCGGTTGCCGCAATTCCAGCCTTCGAGAAATCCTTCGCGCGTATATGGCCCATCACCCATGCGCTGGGGATCATCGATGCGTGACGGGAAGCGCGCGAGGAAGGCGGCGATCGCCGGCTCGGCCTCGAGCGCGAACGTGTGCGGCCGGAAGTAGCTTATGTTGAAGGCGACCGACGGGCCGCCTGATCCTTCGTCGCCTTCGACCGCATCAGTGGTCTCGTCAATGTGGAAGGTGAAGTGAACACCGGTCTCCGGATTTGCGTAGATCACGTGCTCTTCTTCGACCTGGCAGATCGGCCGCGCCGTGAACCAGTCACGGATTGCATCGGCGTCGAACGCATCAGGGCGCAGGTAGAGATCGTAACTCACGCCCTACTCGCTCGTCTTCCAGCTGTTCACGTAGTCCGGATTTTCCAGCGCCTCGGCTTCCGGACCTACATCGAGCGGATCGCGCGTATCGATCATGACGGCGTACTCGTCCGTCATCGGCTTTTCCTGCACGAACATCTTCTTCAGCGCCTTCGGGTGCGGCCCGTGCGTGAAGCCGGAGGGGTGGAAGGTCATCATCCCGGCCTTGATGTTGTCGCGACTGAAGAAGTCTCCGGCGTGATAAAACAGCACTTCGTCGAAATCGTCGTTGTTGTGGAAGAAAGGCACCTTGATCGCACCGGGGTCGGTCTCGAACGGGCGCGGGGCGAAGGTGCAGACCACGAAGCGGTCCGACAGGAAGGTGGTGTGAACACTGGGCGGCAGGTGGTAACGGTGCGAGACGACCGGGCGGATGTCGCGCACGTTCAGCTTCACCGGCGCGAGGTCGCCGTGCCAGCCGACAGCGTTCATCGGGAAATAGGGGTAGGTGATTGTCGACACCTGCCCGCGCTTCTTGACCTCCACCGTCCACGCGTTGGGGTTGGTCTGCATCACCTGGTGCGCGGCGTCGATGCGTGGCGTCTGCAAGAGTGCGGGATCGAAGATGGCGTGTGGGCCGAGCAGGCCACGATCCGGCAAGGTGAAATGCGCATTGGTCGCTTCGATGATCAGAATTTCGACCAGGTCCGCAGTTCCGCGGTCCATCAGCCACATCGCGCCGCGCGGCAGGTAGACATAGTCGCCCGCTTCAACCTCTACGTGGCCCCAGTCGGTGTAGAGGTGGCCAAATCCCTCGTGGATGAACAACAGCGTGTCGCCATCCGAGTTTCGCGCGATGCGTTCCTGATTGTGCGCCATGCGCCAGTAACGTATTTCGCACGCCTTGTTGTGCAGGATCACCGGCGCCTGCCACGGCGAGGGCGTGCCGCTGCCGCGACCGCCGTGCGTTTGCGTCAGATCGAACGCACGCGGGCGCAGCGGTCCTTCGAAGTTGACCCAGCCCGTCGGCGGTTTGGGGTGATAGAAGAAGGCGGCGGGGCCGAAGAAGCCTTCCTTCGACATTTCGCGTTCGTACGTGCCTTCGGGCAGGTCTGCGTGGGCCTGTTTCGAATGCTTGCCCTCGGCGCCTTGCACCGGGATCCACTTGCCTTTGGTCATTGCTGCGTCGCCTCCGGCTGTTGTTCCGGCGCGGCATCGTGAAAGGGCTTCAGCTTCTTCAACGCGGCGTCGATGCGGACGATGTTGGGGAACGGGGCAAGGTCGATCTGCGGATAGCGGCGGGCGTTGGCAACCTGGGGAACAAGGACGATGTCGGCAAGGGTCGGCTTGTCTCCGACACAGTAGCCGCCGCAAGACGGCAGCATCTGTTCCAGCACCTCGAACCCGCGGACGATCCAGTGTTCGTACCAGCTGGCGATAGCCGCATCGTCAGCCCCGAACTGGCTGCGCAGGCGCGCGAGCACGGACGTGTTGTTGAGCGGATGGATGTCGGCGACGATCTGGTCCTTGAGGTCGCGCACGCGGGCGCGCAGGTGTGGCTCGCGCGGCAGCAGGGGAGGCTCGGGGCGGGTCTCGTCCAGATAGTCGATCATCGCCATCGACTGGCCAATGCGATGGCCGTCGATCTCGAGGATGGGCACGCGGCCGGACGGATGGCGCGCGAGGTGTTCCGGCCTGGTCTGCTCGTCCTTCAGCAGGTGGACGCCGACGGTGCGATAGCCGACGCCCTTCAGGTTCAACGCGATGCGCGTGCGATAGGTGGCCGAGGAGCGCCAGTAGCCGTAGAGGATCGTCTCGCTCATTCGTGTTACTCGCTGATCGTCACGCGTGAGACGGTTGCCTTCTCGACATCAGCATCGCGCCAGAGCAGGTCGTCCCAGCCCTTGCGGGAATAGAGTTCGGTCTGGTCGCTGTGATGCGGGGAGGTCGGGTCGGTGGACTGGGAATAGGACAGGAAGCCCTCCGATCTCGGCCCCTGCTCCGTGAATTCCACCGCATAGATCCAGCTCGCGCCGTGGCGGATGCTGGTCCAGCCTTTCTCCGCTTCAAGCGCCTCGACCGTGATGACGTTGAACACGCCTTCGGGGCCGGCGCCGCCGTGGATGGGGATGCGCTTGCCATTGCGTGTTTCGGCCTGCACGTCGCCGAGACGCGCATCGACCGGGATTTTGAGCTCGGCGAGCTTGTCGACAGCTGTCTCAAGCGCGGCGATCACGCGCACATCGCTCGTGTCGAGCTTGGCCGGCGTATGGACAGCGTTCTTCGGATCGAAAGCGTCCTTGAAGCGAATGCCGCCCGCTTCGGCGAAGAGATGGAACAGATGCGCGCCCCGGCTGTCGAGGTCTACCTTGAGGTCCCACTTCGCAAGCGTGTCGCACGCAGCAGCAAGCTTCGGCTTGTTGGCGGCGCGGCATGTGGCGACGAGGTCGTCGCGAACGAGTTCGCCGCCATGGTGCCGGTTGGAGAGCATTACCTGCTTCATGGTTTCGAGATCGAACTTGGGCGCGCCGAACCCGTCCGTACCCTTCATCCGGCGCTCGACCTGCTCGTGCGCGGCGCGCGTGCGCAGGCTACGCGGGGTCGCCTCGTCGCCGAAAACGGGGCTGAGGCCGGTGATCGGCGCGTACATGTTGGTGAGCCAGTAGCTGTCATTGCTCTGCAGGACGTAGTCGGTGCGGAACTGGTGAGGTCCGGCAGCGGCGCCAACGGCGCCGGGGGCAGACGCGTCCGGGTCCGACGCCCAGTCGCATGCCCGGCGCGATCCATCGAGCACAGGGTAGCGCGTCTTCTCCCACTGTTCCTTTGCGAAACCCGAGGTCGCGCACTTCGCCGCCAGCTCCCGCGAGACATTCGGGATGAGACCCATGTCGCCATACAGCGCCTCGCCGGTTGAATCGACGGCGGTGGCGTTGAAGCGGAAGGACTGCCAGCGAGCGAGCGCGGACTTCATCTCGCGCACTGTCCTGGCGCGCCACACGGCCATGTACTGATCCGGATCGCGCAGGCCGGTTTCCATCGTGCGCAGGGCGTAGGCCTTTTCCCGCGTCCACGGGAAGCTTTCGGATTCGAACAGCGGGCCCCAGCGTGTGGAATAGAGCGTGCGTGTTTCTGGCTGCGCGACGCCGTTGCGCATGACCGAAACGGCAACGTCCTGCTTTTCCATCGGGACCCACGCGCCTTCGTAGCGGTATTGCGTCGGGTCGTCAGGGTTGAGCGTGAGTTCGAAATAGCCGTGCCGGCGCGCTGTGGAGACGGTGTTGCTCCATGCCAGCGTCTCGTTGTGGCCGATGCGGATCATCGGCATGCCAATATAGCTGATCCCGACGATGTTGATGTCGCCCGGAATGATGAAGTGCGTGCGGTAGAAGCGGTTGACGCCATCCCACGGATAATGCGGATTGCCCAGCAGCACGCCCTTGCCGTTCCTGGTCATCTCGCGACCAATCGCGTAAGCGTTGGAGCCCCAGCCCGATGCGTCTTCGGGGATCAGGTCTGGCGCGATGGCGGCGCGGTCTGCGCCAGGAGGGGCGGCGCTGGTGGTGGGCGCAAAGAAGCCGTCGACCGTCTGGCCGACATACATATGGCGCCAGAAATCGAGCGCCGTGATCTCGCGTACCCACGCGGCGCCCTTGCAGCGCGGATCGGCGATCTTGTCCCGGCTCTCACGCAGATAGCGATTGTATCCGGCGACATAGCCTTCGGCGAGCGCGAGCGACTCGCCTGTCGGCGTGTTGGCGGAGCTGGGCGGGCCATTGAGCAGGTCTTCCACGCGCCGCGACTGGATGATGCGCTGGTGATAGAGATCGCTCGTGACGTTGGCGTCGTTGTCGCCCGGTCCAAGGAACTTCGCGCGTTCGCCCGCCACGGTGAGAAGGCGATCCGCGATCTCGCATACATTGTCCTGCGCGCTGGCATAGCCATAGCCATAGCCGATGCCGCCCATGTCCTCGGCCTTGATGTGCGGGACGCCAAAGGCGGTGCGGCGGATTTCGGCGGCAAAGCGCGGGCTGGCGGCGGAGCCTTCCTCAAGCGTGGGAGAGACGTTGCACGCAGCGAGCGCAATCGTCGATCCGAGCAACAGGATATGTGCACGCATTGCGAAGCTCCTTGCCGTTATTAAGTTGAAACACTTAGCACGGGCCGGCGGACGCGCGAAAGGCTGGCGCGCGCGCCTTAACTGGCCGACTGGGCGGCGTACGCCGCCATCAATGGCCCGTAATCTTCCATCGCCGGGAACCGCGCGAAGCTGTGCTTCGCCGACGTCTTGGCCCAGGGCAGTCTTTCGGAAACGTAGCTCTCGATGAAGGGCGTCGACCACGCGGGGGCCTCGAACATTGTAGGGCGGACATTGACGAAGGGCGCGTCAGCCAGCCCGGTGTAGAGCCAGTTCAGGCAGTTGGGACAGTAGTGATAGGGATTGTCGCCGTGGAGTGCGCCGACCTGCGTCTGGCCCGCGATGATCTCGAACCCGTCGATCGGGATCATCGCGCTGAGCGAGAAGGCGCTGGCGGAGAGTTTCTGGCAGCCCTTGCAGTGGCACGCCATGGTCATGATGGGCGGGGCGCTGACGCGCATCTTCACCTGCCCGCACATGCAAGCGCCTTCGATCGGGAGATTCGTCTGTGTCATGCGCTCAGTATGGCGCGACGGGCCGCGTGCATCCAGCCGTCGCGTGACGGCTGGATGCAGACCTTCGAGCACACCTAGATCGCGGCCTTCACGGCGGCGGCCGTGATCGGGATATGGCGCAGGCGGGCGCCGACGGCGTTGTAGATGGCATTGCCGATGGCCGGGCCGACGACGGTGGTGGCGGGTTCGCCGAGGCCCACGGGGACTTCGCCGGACTCGACGAAGCTGATGTCGAGTTCGGGAACATCCGCGAGGCGCAGCGGCGTGTAGGCGCCGAGATTGCGCGCCTTCACATTGCCGTTCTCGAACTCCGTCCCTTCGTGCAACGCAAGCGACAGGCCCCAGAGCGAGGCGCCTTCCATCTGCGCGAGCGCGCCATCCGGATCAACGATTGTTCCGGCGTCGGCGACGAGGGTGAGCTTCTCGACCTTCACCTTGCCCGTTCCACGATCGACATTGACGCGCGCCACGCAGGCGACCCAGGTCGGCATGTCGCGCTCCTGGCCGAAGCTGGTGGCGAGGCCGAGGCCCGTTCCGGCAGGCAGGGTCGAGCCCCAACCAGCTTTCTGGGCGGCCAGCTGAACGACATTCGCCTGACGCTTGGCGCCGCCGACCGAGTTGGGCGCTGAGCCGGCATTGGCGCCCTCGGCCGTCAGCAGTTTCAGGCGGAAGGCCACTGGATCCATCTTCAGCTTGTGCGCGGCTTCATCCATGAAGCTCTCGAGCGCCCAGTTGGTGAAGCCCGGCCCCACCGACCGCAGCCAGCCAGGGCGGAAGGTCTTGTTCGCCAGATCGTTCGAGATCGCCCGGACCTTGTGCGCGCCGACCGCATACCAGTGGTTCGCCCCAGAAATTGCGAAGGGATCGAACGGCACGTCCTTCTCGCCCTTGGGCATGAAGAACGGGGCCATCACCTCGGTCGGCCAGCCGCACGCCACATGTTGTTCCATGCCAGTGACATTGCCGGCGCCGTCGAACGCCATCCGCAGTTTCTGCACCGAAGGCGAGCGGACGCTGTCGAACTTCACATCGTCCTCGCGCGTCATGATCATCTTGACCGGCTTGCCGATAGCTTGCGCAGCCAGCGCTGCGCCGACGGCATAGTCGCCATTGAGACGGCGGCCGAAACCTCCGCCGAGGCGATAGGTCTTCATGACGATATCGGTTTCGGGAACCTCAAGCGCGGTCGCGAGCCACGGCAGAACGAGGCTCTGCCACTGGTTCCCTGTATGGATTTCCCACTTGCCGTCTTTTTGCAGCGCCAGCGCGTTGAGGGGCTCCATCGCGAAATGGAGCGCAGTGGCTGTCGTGTAGGTTGCGTCCAGCGTGGACTTCGCCGCACGGAAGGCGGGCGCGGTGTCCGTATTGCCAAGCGGCAGCACAGACCCTTTCGAGGAATCCGCGATCAGCTTCGTTGCGTGGTCTTGCAGGTCCTTTTCCGAAACATCCGCAGTCGGGCCTGGCTGATATTCGATCACCACCGCCGCCGCCGCCTTTTTCGCAGCATGCCAGCTATCGGCGAAGACCATGCACCAGCCGGGAACCGTATTTGACGGGTCCTTCAGGGCGACTGTCGCGATATAGCCTTTGATCTCCTTCGCCGGGCCGTCCATCACATATGTGACCAGGGTGTCATTCCGCGTCGGCGGAATGATCGGACAGCCATAGACCATGCCCTCGACTTTCGCGTCGATCCCGTAGATCGCCGTGCCGTTTGTCTTCTCGACGATGTCGAGGGACGTCACCGGCTTGCCGATCAGCTTGCGGTCGGCGACGGGCTTGAGCGTGATCGCAGCAAGCTCCTCTGGCGTGTAGGTCTTGGTGAGGCCACCCTTGCGGACGATGTCCTTGTAGGAAATCTTCTTGTCGCCCGAGACGATCTCGCCATTGACAGCCGAGCACGTAGCCGCATCGACGCCGAGCGCTGCAGCGCCAGCCTCGATCAGCGCTGCACGACCGGCCGCGCCTGCCTGGCTGTAGAGCGGATAGGTCTGCCAGACCGACCACGATCCGCCCGTGACCATCAGGCCCCATTTCGGATCGGAATCCACATGATTGATCCGCACATTCTGCCACGGCGCTTCAAGCTCGTCGGCAAGAATGCGCGCCAGCGATGTGCCGACATGCTGGCCCATCTCGGCGCGGATCACGTTCACGGTGACGATGCCGTTGTTGTCGATCGAATACCACTGCGTGGGCTCGTAGGCGGGCGCCGTGCTGGCTGTCTCGCCGGTGGTGCACGCAGTGAGGAACGAGAAGGCGACGCCCGTGCCGGCTGCGGCAACGAGGAAGCCGCGGCGCGAGAGAATAGCGGAAGACTTGTTGATTGGCGTATCCATGGATCAGCCTCCCTTCATTGCGTTCGCGGCCTGACGAACGGCGGCGCGGATGCGCGTGTACGTCATGCAGCGGCAGAGGTTCGCCGTCATCTGCGCGTCGATGTCGGCGTCGGTGATGTTCGGATTGTCCTTCAGCACGGCGGCCGCCTGCATGATCTGGCCCGACTGGCAGTAGCCGCACTGCGGCACCTGGATGTCCTGCCACGCCTTCTGCACCGGATGCTCGCCCTTGGGGTCGAGCCCCTCGATCGTCACGATGGTCTGGCCTTCGGCCGTGCTGACCGGCACGACGCAGGAGCGCGCCGCCTTGCCGTCGATGTGCACGGTGCACGCGCCGCACATGCCGATGCCGCAGCCGAATTTGGTGCCGGTCAATCCCGCCTGGTCGCGGATGACCCAGAGCAATGGCGTGTCGGCATCGACGTCGACCGTCATTGCCTTTCCGTTGAGTGTGAAGGTCGTCATTTACGTTCCGCCATCAAGCGGCTCCACGCCGGAGCCCGGCGGGCAAGTAGCGCGCGCGGCGATCACGATATGCGCCGCAGACTATAGCGCTCCTGCCTATGGATGCTTCTCCTTTTGCAACGGGCTGTCCAGTGGCGTGATGGCGTGACGTGGCGTGAATTCGCGGCGGAACGTTCTCATGCTGTGCATGGATATGACACGGGTCGACGTTCAGGCCTTGCGGATGAAGCGGACGCTGCAGATCAGACCATCGCGCACTTCATATATTGCGATGCAGTTCAGCTCCGAGCCGTCGGCGAGGCCGGTCACGGTCTCGTGGTCGATGGCGTAGTCGCCGAGGTCCATCGTGGCGTGGACGATGCAGTGCAGGTTCGGATTGTCGCCGAAGCGAGCGCGGTAGATCTCCAAGATCGCCGTTTTGCCAGTTGCACGGCGCTGGCCAGTGTGCAGGTCTTCGAGCCAGGCATCGTCATCGAACAGCGCCATGAATGCAGCGAGGTCGCGCGCGTTGTAAGCGACGAGTTGGGCGTTCGCGATATCGCGGGGCCGCATCACGCCTCCTTCAAAACCCCGCGCCGGATCTGGTCCGCCTCGATGCTCTCGAACAGCGCGCGGAAATTGCCCTCGCCAAAGCCTTCATTGCCCTTGCGCTGGATCAGCTCGAAGAAGATCGGGCCGATCTGGTTGGCGGTGAAGATCTGCAGCAGCAGGCCCTGGCCCTTGGTCGGCGCGCCGTCGATGAGGATGTGGTTCTTCTGCAGGCGATCCACATCCTCGCCATGCTGGCCGAGCCGCTGGCCGATGCCTTCGAAATACGTGTCGGGCGCAGACTGGAAGGGCACGCCGCGCTTCCGCAAAGCCTCCACGCTTGCGTAGATATCGTCCGTGCCGAGCGCGATATGCTGGATGCCCTCGCCGCCATAGTCCTTGAGGAATTCCTCGATCTGGCTCTTGTCGTCGCGGCTCTCGTTGAGCGGGATGCGGATCTTGCCGCATGGGCTGGTCATCGCCTTTGACACAAGACCCGTCTGCTTGCCCTCGATGTCGAAATACCTGATCTCGCGGAAGTTGAAGATCCGCTCGTAGTAGTCCGCCCACTTCGCCATGTTCCCGCGGAACAGGTTGTGCGTCAGGTGGTCGAGATAGGTGAGGCCGACGGAGTTCTTCGTCTCGTCCGCGCCGGGGATCGGCACGAAGTCGATGTCGTAGATGCCGTGCGCGCCATAGCGGTCGACGAGATAGATGTACGCCCCGCCGATCGCCTGGATGGCGGGAATGTTCAGCTCCATCGGGCCGACATTGGTGAAGGCGGGCTCCGCGCCGCGCTTGATCGCCTCGGCATAGGCCTTGGCCGCGTCCTTCACGCGGAACGCCATCGCATTGGCGCCCTGCCCGTGCACGCCGCGGAAGGCCGCCGGCTGGCCCGACGGCTCCATGTTCAGGATGAAGTTGATGTCGCCCTGCTTGTAGCGAACGACATTCTTCGAGCGATGCCTGGACACCGCCGTGAAGCCGAAGCCCTCGAAGAGCTTGCCCAGCGTGTGCGGGTCGGGCGAGGTGTATTCGACGAACTCGAAGCCGTCAGTGCCAAGTGGATTGTCGAACAGGTCTGCCATTGGAGTCTCCGGCGTTTGACGGAGATATATACCGCAAGGCCGGGCGAACGAAGCGCGCGCGATACTGGTTGAGGATGAAAGTTCGCAAGACTTGTGCGCACGTCCGCGGGTTTTGCCGAATTCCGTGCGTCAGGTCCGCCGCAGCGCCCGGACGCCGCCAGCGATCATGTGCCAGCCCACATAGAGCAGCAGCCCCGCCGAAGCCGCGAACATGATCTGCATCACGCCCTGGCCCGACTCCCCGATCGCATGCGCGATGATCCAGCCAAGCGGCGTGGTGACGGAAGACGCCAGCACGGCGGTAACGGCGGCTACCGGCGGCTTGAGTCCCGCTTTAAGCGCCAGCGCCATTGCAACAATGCCCTCCGGCGCCTCGTGCAGGATCAAACCGCCTGACGCCATCAGACCGGATGCGTGGTTGTGCCAGAACACCGCTGTGTAGACCGCGCCATCAAGCGTGGAGTGCAGGCCGAGCACGACGATACCAAGCCAGGCCCCGATATGCTCGGTAGCTGGCGAAGCCGCAGAACGCGTGCGGAAGAGGACCTCCAGCAGAATTCCGACAACCGCGCCACCGACGAGGAAAATGCGCTCTACATCACCGGCCGCGAAGGCTTCCGGCGCAAGATGCGTGAGCCCCACGAAAAGGATCACCATGCCGCCAATCATGCCGACAAGATCAGCGATACGCCGCGCGATGGTCGCCGCGAGCAGTGCGAACGCGACGCCCGCTACGCTAAGCGCACCGGCGCCCAGGACGATGGCGGCTTCGGAGTTCGTCATACGCGCCTGTTATAGTATAACAGTTGGTGACGCAAGCGTCAGATCGAGAAGTCGCTCAGCGCCTCGCCATACGAGCCGATGATGCCCGCCTGCCGCAGATGGTCGATGACCTGATCGGCCAGCGCGTCTGCGGTATCCGACGACGTGTCGAGGCGCAGCTCGGGCGAGGTCGGCGCCTCGTAAGGGCTGTCGATGCCCGTGAAGTTGCGGATCTGGCCCGCGCGCGCCTTCTTGTAGAGGCCCTTCGGATCGCGCTGCTCGGCGAGGTGCAGCGGCGTGTCGACGAACACTTCGAAGAACTCGCCCTTCTCGACCAGCCCGCGCACCATGTCGCGCTCGACGCGGAACGGCGAGATGAAGGAAGCGGTGACGATCATGCCGGCGTCCACGAACAGCTTCGCCACCTCGCCAATGCGGCGGATGTTCTCCACCCGGTCCTGATCGGTAAAGCCGAGGTCCTTGTTGAGGCCCTGGCGAATGTTGTCGCCGTCGAGAGAGTAGGTGTGCGCGCCCATCGCCGAGAGCTTGCGTTCGACGATGTTGGCGATGGTCGACTTGCCCGCGCCGGACAGGCCCGTGAACCAGAGCACGGCCGGCTTGTGACCCTTGATCAGCGAGCGGCTGGACTTGGTCACATCCATCGCATGGCGGTGGACGTTGGTGGCGCGGTTCAGCGAAAACTCGATCATGCCAGCCCCAACCGTGAGGTTGGTGAAACGGTCGATCAGAATGAAGGCGCCCGCCTCGCGGATCGTCTTGTAGGCGTCGAATGCGATCGGCTGGTTCGCCGAGATGTTGCAGAAGCCGATCTCGTTCAGCCCCAGCGACGAACCCGGACCCTTCTCAAGCGTGTTGATGTCGATCTTGTGCCGGATCGACGTCACCGCCGCCTGCACCGTCTGCGAACCGATCTTCAGCACATAGGCATGGCCCGTGGTCAGCGGGTCTTCATGCATCCAGAGGATGTTGGCGGTGAACTGGTTCGAGACTTCCGGCCGCGCATCCGGCACGGCGAACACGTCCCCGCGCGAAGCGTCGATCTCGTCCTCGATCACCAGCGTGATCGCCTCGCCAGCCCTGGCTACGGCCAAGTCGCCATCGGCAGTGACCAGCGCCTTTACCTTCGAAATCTTGCCAGACTTCGCGACGACAACTTCATCGCCCGGCTTGATCGAGCCCGAAATCACTGTGCCCGAGAAACCCCGGAAATCGAGATTGGGGCGGTTCACCCACTGGACCGGCAGGCGGAAGGGCGCATCGGCGCGCTGGTCGGAAATCTCGATCTTCTCGAGATGCTCCAGCAAGGTCGGGCCCGCGTGCCAGGCCATGGCCTCCGACTTGTTGATGATGTTGTCGCCGTTCAGCGCCGACATCGGGATTGGCGTGATCGACTCGAAGCCGAGATTTTCCGCCACAGCCAGATAACTCGCCACGATCTCGTGGAAGCGCGACCGGCTGTAGTCCACCAGGTCCATCTTGTTGACAGCCACAACGAGGTGACGGACGCCCAGCATGTGGGCGATGTAGGTGTGGCGCTTGGTCTGCTGCAGCACGCCCTTGCGCGCATCAATCAGAATGACGGCGAGGTCGGCCGTCGATGCGCCGGTCGCCATGTTGCGCGTGTACTGCTCATGGCCGGGGGTATCGGCGACAATGAACTTGCGCTTGTCGGTCGAGAAGAAGCGGTAGGCGACGTCAATCGTGATGCCCTGTTCGCGCTCGGCCTCCAGCCCGTCGAGCAGAAGGGCAAAGTCCATCTTCTCGCCCTGCGTGCCGTGCTTGACGCTGTCCTTCTTGAGCGTGGCGAGCTGGTCCTCGAACAACAGCTTGGTGTCAAAAAGCAACCGGCCGATCAGCGTCGACTTGCCATCATCGACCGAACCGCAGGTGATGAAGCGCAGCACGCCCATTTCGGCCGCCGCGAGTTCGCGCACCGACTGGCGCTGCTCCTTGGTACGCAGGGGGGTCACTTTCGTGGCCATCAGAAATACCCTTCGCGCTTCTTCTTCTCCATCGACCCGCTCTCGTCATGGTCGATTAGGCGTCCGGACCGCTCCGACGTGCGCGCCGTCAGCATCTCGCCGACAATGTCGTCCAGCGTCGCGGCATCGCTTTCGATGGCGGCAGTCAGTGGATAGCAGCCCAGCGTCCGGAACCGGATCATGCGATCGACGGCGACCTCGCCCGGCTCCATAGGCGTGCGCTCATCGTCGACCATGAAGATCTGGCCGTTGCGGATGACAGTCGGCCGCTCCTTGCCGAAATAGAGCGGCACGATCGGAATTTCCTCCTCGGCGATGTAGGCCCAGATATCCAGCTCGGTCCAATTCGAGATCGGGAAGACGCGGATGCTTTCGCCGCGCGCCTTGCGCGTGTTGTAAAGGCTCCACAGCTCCGGCCGCTGGCTCTTCGGGTCCCAGCCATGGGACTCGGTTCGGAAGGAGAAGATGCGCTCCTTCGCCCGGCTCTTCTCCTCGTCGCGCCGCGCGCCGCCGAAGGCCGCATCGAAGCGATACTTGTCCATCGCCTGCCGAAGTCCCTCGGTCTTCATGACCTGCGTGTGCAGGTTGGAACCTGACGCGTAAGGATTGATCCCGCGCTTCAGCCCGTCCTCGTTGATGTGAACGATCAGGTCGAGCCCCAGCTTCCTGGTGATCAGGTCTCGGAACTGCACCATCTCCCGGAACTTCCAGGTGGTGTCGATATGCATGAACGGGAAAGGCGGGCGCGAGGGCCAGAAAGCCTTCATCGCCAGGTGCAGCATCACCGACGAATCCTTGCCGATCGAGTAGAGCATCACCGGGTTCTCGAACCCGGCAGCCACCTCCCGCATGATGAAAATGCTTTCCGCCTCAAGCCTTTGCAGGTGAGCCGGCAACGGCTTCCTGCGCCCGCGGCGCGAGATAAAGCGTTCGGCATAAGCCGTCAGATCGGAGTCGAGTGTCAAAACCTTGCACGTCCCAGGCTCGATTGGAGACCCGACTTAGGGGCTGCGCCCCAGACGGTAAAGCGCAAGCATCTGAAGTCAGACCTGACCGTGCCTTAACGGTAATCGCCTTGTTGGCGCCCCATGACCGCGTTGTGCTTAAAGACGGAACGTGCGGAGGATTCGATGCGGAAGTACTGGATTATAGGCGGAGGCGTCGTCGGCGGGCTGGTGGTGCTGGCCGCGCTGGCCGTGCTTGTGATCCCGAACCTGATCCCGCAGGAGGTCTACCGGGCAGAGATCGAGAAGGTCGCCTATCAGGTTACCGGCCGGAAAGTGACGGTCACCGGCCGCATAGATGTGGCCGTGTTCCCTCGCATCGAGGCCCGAGCTGGCGCCTCCACCATTGCCAATCCGGAAGGATTTGCGGGCACGGACTTCGCCTCGATGAAAGAACTGCGCGCCGCTGTGGCGCTGTGGCCGCTGTTCTCGGGCAGGGTCGAGGTCGAGGAGTTCGTCCTCGTCGAGCCCAGCATCGCGCTGGTGAGCCTGCAGGACGGAACCAACAACTGGACCCTCACCCCGCCAGCCGCGCCAACAGGCGAGCCGGGTCAGCCGCCACAACAGGGCGGACAGATGAGCGCATCACTACGTGACGTGCGGATCGAGAAGGGGATTGTCTCGTTCGACGACCGCAAGGAGGGGAAGATCCAGACCCTCAGCGACCTCAACCTCTGGGCCGACATGCAGGCGCTCGACAAGCCGCTGTCGTTCAACGCTGAAGGCATCGCCAACGCGCTGAAGTTTCGCATTGAGTCGCGGCTGGAGAACCCGCAGGCGATGATCGACGGCCTCGCCTCGCCGGTCGAGATCAAGCTGGACACGGTCCTGATCAAGACGGATCTCAAGGGCACGCTCGGCCTCGGCGATACCCCGGAGTTCGACTTCGCGGTCAGTGGTGAGATCCCGAATCTCACCGCCTTGGGCGACGCCTTCAAGACACTCCTCCCTGTCCCCGCCGTGCTCGGGAAGCTCACACTCTCGGGCCAGGCCTATGGCTCGCTCGAAGATATCACGATCAAGGTCGCCTCTGCGCGCCATGAGAGCCCGCTGCTGAATGCTGACCTCAAGGGCGAAGCGCGACTTGCCAAGACGATCGCCCTGCAGCTCGACGCGAGCGCCGATGCGCCGAAGCTCGCGGACCTCGCACGCGCGTTGAACATCGCACCGCCGGCCGAGGCCGCGCTCGGCAAGGCAACAGTGTCATCGAAAATCACGGGCACGCTGGACGACCTTGTCTTCAGCGACGTGAATTTCGAGCACGTCAGCGGTCTCCTCAGCCTGCTGTTCAAGGGATCAGCGAAACTGTCGGACCAGCTGACCTATGCCGGCGACGTCACCATCGCTGCGCCGGACCTTCGCAAGCTGGCAGCCGCTGCCGGCACGCAGCTCCCTCCAGGCGACATCTACAAGGCGTTCTCGCTGACCGGGCAGACGTCAGGCGGCACGCAGGATGTCCTGCTCAAGAACGCCACGATGAAGTTCGACAACATCACCGGGACAGGCGAGGCGGCGCTGATCTTCGGCGCCAAGCCGCGCCTCACCGGCACGCTGAGCACCAGCGCGATCGACGTGACGCCCTATGCACAAGCCTCCGGCGCGCCCGCAGGCAAACCCGCCGCGGCTCCGACTGGCTGGGGCAAAACCCCGATCGACCTGTCGCCGCTGCGCCTGGTCGATGCAGACCTCACGCTGAAATCCAAAGGCATCAAGTTCGACAAGTTTGACTTCGGCCCCTCCAATATCGCCCTCGATCTCAAGAGCGGCAAGCTGATCGCCGACCTAAAGCAGACCTCGCTGTTCGGCGGCTCCGGCAGCGCGCGCTTCGTCGCCGACGGCAGCGGCGTCAAACCCGGCATCGAGCTGAAGGCGAAGATGGACAACCTCGCGCTGAAAGACCTGCTCGGCGCCGCCGCCAATTTCACCATGCTCGAAGGCGCAGGCGGCCTCGACATCGACCTGGCTGGCTCTGGCGCCAGCCTCGAGGCGCTTATGGCGTCGCTCGTCGGCAAGGGCGCCATCACATCGGACGAGAGCGTGCTGAAGGGCGTCAACCTACAGGAGCTGGCATCGGCGGCGGTCAACGCCTTCACGAGCAGGAAGTTCTCGGCCGCGGCGATCTCGCCCATCGCACAGACGCGCTTCGACGCCCTGCAGACGAACTTCGTGATGGCGGACGGCGTCGCCCTGCTCACCGACATGAACATCGACACCGGAGCAATGACCATCGCCGCCGGCGGCGCGCTCGACATCGGACGCCAGCAGCTGACGCTCAACCTCTTCCCGCAGTTCGACGACAGGAAGGCCGGGCTCAACGGCTACGGATTGCCCATGAAGCTCTCGGGCGGGTGGAGCGGCGTCAGCTTCGCGCCCGATTGGGGCTGGCTAGCCGACAAGGCCACCGCCGCCGCCCGAACAGAGGCCGAGTCGAAAATCGAGGACGAGCTGAAAGACCTGGGCGACAGCATCCGTGGCCGTCTCGGCCTGGGCGCGCCCAAACCGGCGCCGGCCACAACGCCTGCCCCGGCGCCGGCTCCCGATGCGATCCCGGAAGCGGCGCCGCCCGGCACGCCCCCGGCCGATGGCGAACCGGCCGGCCCGCCCGCCCAGCCGACCCCGCCCCCACAATCGGCCGAGGACCGCCTCAAGGCCGAGGCTCAGAAGGCCTTGGGCCGGCTGTTTGGCGACAACTGATCGAGCGTTTTGCAAGGGAATTCTGGAGGTTTCTCGCCGCGGAAACCCGCGCTTGCCCCAAACCATGTCCAGAGCTAATACCCCACCTCGCGCAACAGCGCCGTGCCGGTTGCCGCCATAGCTCAGTTGGTTAGAGCGCTGGATTGTGGATCCAGAGGTCCCCCGTTCAAACCGGGGTGGCGGTACCATTCTAATCAATGGGTTGGCCCAAAGCTCCTCGCCTCGATCCGCAGGATGTGAGCAACTGGGTAGCTTTTTGGGTGACAGCAAGGTCGCCAAGGTATGATCGCGAGATAAGGCGCGGTCCTACTGCATCATGCGCCCAGGACGCTCCTCGGCTTCGGCCAGGAACGATGTCGATCGATGCTTGCCTGGCAGAGGTCGCCGCGGAAAGTACGAACTGGCGAGCACCGCAGTCACTTCCAGGTTGTCAGCATGTGCAATCACTACCGGCAAGCGATCCTGAAGGGCGAGACTATCCCCGGCTGGTCGATCGACCAGTTCTCGGACATCAAGGTCCCGCTGCGGTTTCACAATATGACGCAGGACGTCTATCCTGATCGCGAAGGCCTCGTGATCCGGCTGCAGGATGGCAAGCCTGCGATCGAAGCGATGCGTTGGGGATTCCCACCGCCGCCCGCTGCCAACGCGGTCTATGTGACCAACGTGCGCAACACCAAGTCGGGCTTCTGGAAGCCATGGTTGAAGGAGGCGCAGCGCTGCCTCGTTCCAGTGGCGCAGTTCGCCGAGCCAGATCCCGAAAAGCCCAGGCCTCGCGCCGAGCGCTGGTTCGCGAGACCGGACGGCGTTCCCATGTTCTTCGCAGGGATCTGGCGCGAGTGGGATGGCGACCGCGGACCGAAGTCCAAGCCGGTTGCCGGGCCGCACCTGCTGTTCTCGTTCCTCACGACCGAGCCCAACGCTGTGGTTGCGCCGATACATCCGAAGGCCATGCCGGTGGTCATCTCGCCAGAGAATGCACAAACCTGGCTGACCGCGCCGATGGCCAAAGCGCTGGAATTGCAACGGCCTGCGCCTGACGAGGCGATTGCCCTGCTGGCTCGCGAGGCGGCCTGATCACCTCGCCGCGGTATCCGTGGAAGCTGAGCCGACACGTGCAGGCCTCAAACATCGATCGACGACCGTCCTGGCGGGCATCAGAAAACCTGGGACGGCACGCCCCGCGCAGCCATCACCCTGAGTGTTTCAGCACCTCCAGTCTGTCTGGATCATGCCTCGTCAGAATTCGCTGCAACGTACGTCGATGCATGCCCAGGCGGCGCGCCGTCAGAGTGATGTTGTTCTGGCTTTCTTCGAACATCGCCAGAATGTGGGCCAGCCGCGCTTCGGAAGGTGTCATCTGGTGATCTCCCAGCGCGATGCGTCCCCGCGTGCAACCCCGGAGCACGATTGCGATGTCGTCGGCGTCAGAGGGCTTTGGCAGGCAGTCGACTGCGCCCGCTTTGATCGCAGCAACGGCAGATGGGATGTTGCCATAGGCAGTAAGGATGACAGAGCGACAGCCCGGGCATGCCTCCCGAAGCTCCGCCACCACGGAGATGCCATTCCCGCCCGCCAGTTTAAGATCGATCAGGGCGCAGGTTGGTTGCCAGCTGCCGGCAGCCGCGACTGCTTCGCTTTCCGTAGCCACCGCGTGGACATCGAAGCCACGCTCCTGCAATGCCCGCGTAAGCCTCGCTCGCAGCGCCAGGTCGTCCTCAACGATCAATAGACGGTCCTGCATCGGCATCGACAGACCTCTTGCGTGGTCTGTTCTGGTACGCGCCAGGATCGCCCCGTGGATCCTTGGAAGCAGTGGTCGCGATGTCGCAGCTGCAATGGATCGCGCGGGATACGGCGTCATCGCTAAGCGGGCCGATGCCGCGCGACCTGGTTGTGACCCCGGAGTCTACGGCGCGCTTATCGAAGCAATGAATGCCAACAGATCATCAGCGGCACGCACGTCGAAGTCGAACTGGGGCATCGCGTCGTGTCCCACCTTCATGCCTTCGATGAATCGGTAGGCAAGATCGTCGGTGTCATAGACAGCAAGCACGTTTCTGAGGGGCGGCGCGTCCAGCCTCGGACTTTGAGACGTGCGATCAATCGCATGACACACCGCACACTGCTGCGTCGCGATCCGCTGGCCGTTTTCCATAACCTCACGGTCCGCCACCCTCGTTGATGTGCCGCCCCATCCCTCCGCCGCTGTTTCCGAGGCCGGCGCCCCTCCCGAGCAACCAGCAAGGAATGCGGCCGAACAAAGGATAGCAATTGCTGCGTTTTTTCTCACGCATCACCATGTTTACAAATTGCGGGCCGCTTCTCCGCGAACGACGTCAAGGGCATTCGATTGGTGAGCCTTTATGAAATACGTGCCAACCGCGCGGTCAGTCCCGCACCTGCGGGCAAAGCTGCATACCGCCTCGCATCGACGATCGCCCGATGCCGAGCACGCGATTACGGAGACTGAACGGACTGGATATAGCCGAGCAATCCCCTGATCTCAGCTGGCGCAAGCTCCCATTCAGGCATCTCATCGTGGCCTGTGATCATGCCCTCGGCAAGCGCCTCCGCCAGACTGCTAATGGGATAGTTGCGACCCAGGTAAGTGAACGGCGGCGCATCCCGCATGGGACTTTGCGTGTCGCGCGCGACCGCATGACACGTTCCGCACTGTTCCATCGCCATCTTCTGTCCAGAT
>JBBAUA010000021.1:55163-57682 GCA_040398465.1 Hyphomonadaceae bacterium
GGTCTTGATGGGCTTCCAATGGGACGACCCCAGCCACAGCGCACCGCAGACAGATTCGCAGTAAACCTCCAAAGCCAATCTCACCGAAGCTCCGGGAACGAGGCGGAGCTGCCTCGACGCAGGAACAAACTGCCGCGCTTTCGGACCCGGCCCGCAAAAGCAATCGTGCGAAACGTTTGTCTCGCTGTGGCTTCATGCCGGTTCGTGAGAGCCGCTTACACTGCGAAGGAGCATGAAGAAGGCGATGACCTCCTCCGGGGTTGCGCGCTCTGCGGCGCCGTCTGCAACCTCTTCCTGCGACCAGATCCATGATGCTGCGGGGTCGTGAAGCATGGCCCACTTCCCGAACATGCGCTCGAATGCGGGCTCCTCAACATGAAGGGTCATTTCAAGATGGCGGTCGTCGCGCCTGATTCGCTCGAGCGTGTTGCGGACCTGCGCCTCAGGGCCTTCGAGCCACTGGATGTAGATGTCACCGCGGCAGATGAGTGCGCCGGTAACCCCATCCCGGTCATTCGCGCGCCGCGCCTCCATAAGAATGCTGTTCAGGATCGCGTCGTCAAAGCCGAATGGCCGCGACGTGTAGACGGCCCGGAACAGGCTCATGGTTGCGCTTTCCCAAGTTGATGTTCGTTCAAGCCGCCAACCTTATGGTGGGTCGGCTGACCAATCTACGTCTGTCCTGCCTGCGATTCGGCTCGCTTACCTTACAAGTTGAAGGGGCAGCTGATCACAATGAGCAGAGCTGGAAGACAGGACGATGCCTGCGCTTGTTGGATTGGTCTGCCTGCCTGATGGCGCAAGAGATCTTCTGCATCGCACTGGCTGACCGAAAATGCGAAGAAAGGGTCGGCTGCATCGTCACGGATGTGTCAAACACCCCAACTAGCTTCGCAATGTCCCAAGGGAGGCACGTCATGACCCAGCGATCATTCGATAGAGCCCAGCACACTCGTCGGCAGCTCATCAGACGTTTTGGCGCTGCGGCCGGCGTCTTCGTCGCCGCTCCGCTGCTTTTCCGCGAGGCCATCGCGCAGGTTGCGTTCAGCGACGATCCTTTCCAGCTCGGGATCGCGTCCGGGGAGGCGGCAGGCAACGGGTTTGTCATCTGGACCCGGCTTGCACCGAGGCCTTTCGAGATCGGGTTCGGCATGCCGGGCCAGCCGGTCGAAGTCGAATGGGAAGTGGCGACCGACGAGGCCTTCGGGACCATCGTCCGCGCTGACAAGGCAATTGCCAACCCGATGATGGCGCACAGCGTTCATGTCGAGGTTGAGGGTCTCTCCCCCGCCCGGCCGTACTGGTACCGCTTCCGCGCCGGCGGCGTCCAAAGCCCTGTCGGTCGCGCGAAAACAGCGCCTGCGCCCGGAGCGCCAACGGCGCGCGCCACCTTCGCTATCGCTGGCTGCCAGCACTACGAGTCGGGCCTCTACACCGCCTACCGGCATCTTGCCGCCGCCGAGCCGGATTTCGTATTCTGCTATGGCGACTATATCTACGAGAATGGCGGTACGCCGGCCGCAGCGACGACGCCCGCTGCCCTGGTCAACCGTCGCCACCTCCCCGGCGAAATCTTCAGTGTCGACGACTATCGGCGGCGCTATGCCCAGTACAAATCCGATCCCGATCTCAAGGCCGCGCATGCCGCAGCCGCCTGGTATCCAGTGTGGGATGACCATGAGACCGACAACAACTGGGCCTCTGAATGGGATGAGAAGGGCACGCCGCCCGAGCTCTTCCGTTTCCGCAAGCAGGCGGCGTTCCAAGCCTACTACGAACACATGCCGCTACGCCGCTCCTCGCTTCCGAATGGCGCAAGCCTGCAGCTTTACCGGCGCGCGCCGATCGGTGACCTCCTGGAGCTCAATCTTCTCGACACACGGCAGTATCGTTCGAACCAGCCCTGCAATGACCAGAGCCAGGGGTGTACGGACCTCGAGTCTGCGCCGCACTTCCTGGGCGATGCCCAGGAGGCCTGGCTCAAGCAGGGACTTTCAGCGTCCAAGGCGCGCTGGAACGTGCTGGCGCAGCAGATGGTGATGATGGATCTCGATCGGGACCCCGGCGATGGTTATCGCGCCAACGTCGATAGCTGGGCTGGCTACCGGACCCCGCGTGGCCGCGTCCTCCAGCACATTGCTGACGCGCGGATTCGAAACGTTGTGGTGCTGACCGGCGATGAGCATGTGAACTATGCGGGTGAAGTGCACCTCGACAGCCGCAAGTCAGGCTCAAGCCCGGTGGCCGTCGAGTTCACGTCAACGTCGATCTCCTCAGGCGGTGATGGTCAGGACCTGTCGCCGAACGATCAGGCCGTGATGGGCGCCAACGCTTCACTCAAATTCGTGAACCGCCAGCGCGGCTTCATGCTTTGCGACGTAACCAAGGATCGGTGGGAAACATCCGTGCACGTTCTCGACAAAGTGTCGGCGGCGGATGGGGCAATATCGCGCCGGGCCCGCATTCAGGTCGCTCCGGGATCGAGCCGCCTCATCATCGGCTGAGTGCACGATCGGATG
>JBBAUA010000022.1:0-8530 GCA_040398465.1 Hyphomonadaceae bacterium
CGCATTACGAATGCGGTGCTCTACCAGCTGAGCTAAGGCAGCTTCCGGCTTGTCGCCGAGCCGGGGCTATAACCCGGAGGGGGTTAAGAAAGCAAGGTCGGCCGCCAGCGCGCAGGAAATGCGGAACTGGCGGCCAAAAATGCGCGTTCTGTCAGGCGCCGGGCCTGGGATCAGGACGCGTTCAGGCGGGCTTGCGGAAGCGCAGGGTCAGACGGTCGCTTTCGCCAATTGCCTTGTATTTGGCCGCATCGAACCCGGCCGGGGTCTCGCCCTGGTTGCGGGGCGAGGTCCAGGAGTTCGGAGGCAGGGTCCAGACGCCGAAGGGGTGATCCTTGGTGTCCTTCGGGTTGGCGTTGATCTCGCTCTCGGCTTCCAGGACCAGACCGGCCTTCTGGGCCGCCGCAACGATCGAGGCCTTCGCCACATAGCCATCTCCGCCCAGACGGCCGTTGGCGTTCGCCTCGGGGCGCGGATCGGCGCGGTGATCGACCACGCCGAGAACGCCGCCCGGCTTCAGCGCGCCGGCAAAGTCGGCAAAGTATTTGTCGACCATGCCCGGCTGCCAGTACCAGTTGTGGAAGTTGCGGAAGGTGAGGACCATGTCCGCGGTTCCCGCGGCTACAAGCGGCCCGGAGTCCTTGTTGAACGGCACGTAGGTCTGGGGTCCCCAGACAGCCTGGTCGGAGACGGCGGCGATCTGAGTACCGGTGCCGATGTATTTGCCGCCCGTGGCCTTGGCGTATGGCGCGAGAATTTCCGCGTAGTAGCTGCCCGGGGCGATCTCGATGACCGTCATGCCGGGCTTGAGCCCGAAGAAGGCCAGCGTCTCGGCCGGGTTGCGATGGGGATCGCGGACCTTGTTGGCCTCGGACCGGGCCGGATTTGCGATAACCGACGCAAGCGTCGCATCGGCCTTCGGCGCAGATTGCGTTGTCTGAGCGTTGGCGCTGTCCATCGCAGGCGTTGTGCATGCCACCAGGGCCGCCGCCATCGTCGCAAGCATAGCCAGATTCTTCGTCGTGCGGATCAAGACGTTCTCCCAGTATCCATGGGCTCACAGTATCCGTGAGCCGCGCTAGGCTATCCCCGTCCGGGATGCAGCACGGAGCTATGCGGCCAAAGACAGTGGGGCAAGCGGCGCGACCCACAATTCAGCGCCAGTGAGATGACAACCGCGTATGTAACTGCGCTTACTTGCCGCTCCTAGCGCCGGGCCCGCGCGCCTCTCAGCCCGGACCGGGCGTTGCCGCTGCGGCGCCGAGCAGCCGCGTGTTGAGCGACTTCATCGCGTCGTCGAGCATGGCGCGTTGCATTGCCTTCTCGCGCCATGTCGCAAATGCGTCATGCGCGCGTCCCGAAAGTCCCACCACGGCGTTCACGGCGTTGCGTATCTCGCCGACATCGAGCTGACGCCGCGCCGTGCGGATCGTCTCCGCAGCCAGCGCCACACTGCTGGCGGGCTCGAACGTCACGACGCCGGCAAACGCCTGACGGAGCCAGTTCCAGCCATCGTCGCTGTCTTCCTCGGCATGGCGCAGCGCGCGCCCGGCGCTCGTATCGAAATCGGCGCGCAGCTTCGACAGGGCAGGCACGCCCGACACGGTGAAACCCGCAATGTCGGACAAGGCCGTGTCGCCCGGAAGCAGGCCCGATAGCGCAGCGTGCTCCACCGCGAAGGGTTCGCCATTGCGCGCCGCCGACTCAAGCACGGCGAGCGCGCGTATGGTCTGTGCGCGTGTGGTTGCGGTGGCGACAGCTTCAGGCACGATCGTCGTTGCAGCGATGGAGATGCGCGGCGCGGCGGCCGGGGACAGGCCGCGCTGGCCGGCAAGCTCGATGGCGACGTCATTCAACCCGGTCTCCAGCGCGCTCAGCGCCGCCTCGCGCTGGTCGAACGCCGTCACCAGCGTTGTGTTCGCCAGGTTGAGTTCGGCAACCTGGCTGGCAAGGTCGGCAATGGCGCGGCGCACATCCTGCGTGGTTTCGGGGGATGCGGTTGCGTCGTCGGCTATCCGCTCAAGCCGGTTGACGCGCGCCAGCAGGATGCCCAGCGGCGTCGTGCTGACGATCGCACTTTCGTCAGCCTCCCCCGAGCCGACGCCGCTCACGGCGGAGAGCTGCGCCGCCAGTGCGCTGATGTCCGTTCGCAGCGAGGTGTCGGCGACATCCTTTTCGCGCAGCCGGTCGCCGTGCGCATCGATGCGCGCCCGCATGGCGACGATGTCGGAGCTCGCCTGGCCTGAGCCCCGCTGCAGGGCTTCGATCGCAAGCGTCAGTTCGTCGATCTCGCGCGCCAGCGTGCCCGTCGGCGCGTTCGAGCTGGCATTGCTGACGATGATTGCCACGGTCGCGCCCATGACGGCGGCGAGACAGCTTGCGGTGACAAGGTGGGGCCAGGTGACCGAACGGCTGCGCATGCGGCGCGGGCCCACGCGCCGCGACTGCGACCGCGACATCGGCGCCGGGGCGTCTTCCGCAGGTTCGAATTCCGCGTCGATCGGCTCAGGTTCGACGCGCGACGGGTCAGTCATCGACCACCATCCTCATGGCGTGCGCCTGTAGCCTCCCCGGAGAAAGGATATGCAGAGATCGGCGGCTGTCTCAACCAAAAACGAGGCGTGCGAGGGCTGAAATCAACGCCGCTTCGTCGGGGGTCGCCGCAATCTCGACGCGCGCCGCACGCCCAGCCAGCGGAGCCGCCGCAGCCTCCGAGATCGCAACGACCGAAAGGGACGGGGGCCTCGCCACGCCATCTGCAAAACCGGCGAGGATGATTGCGGCGCGTGGCGAGTGAACCATCACTGCGTCAATCCGCTCCTGCCCTGCAAGCAGCGCGGCAAGGCGCCGGCCGGGCGATTCCACAGGAACGGCGTGGAAAACTGCGACAAACCGGGCGTTATGCCCTGCGGCCGAAAGCCGTTCGGCCAGGTCGCCGCGGCTTTCGGCATTGCCGACGTGAAGCAGGCGCGCGTCAGGGGGCAACTTGCGCGAAACTAGGTCGAGCAGAGCAAGGACATCACCATCCGCCGAAACGACATCGGCAAAGCCCATCTCGCGGGCCGCCTGCGCCGTGCGGACGCCGACGCAGAACACGCTTGCGTCGCGGCGCGGCGAGAGCCGGGCGAATTGCCGCGCCCCGTTCGCGCTGGTGAAGGCGAGGGCGTCGAAGTCCGGAATTTCCGCCGCGATCGGCGCGATGGCGAACAACGGTTCAACCAAAGCCTCGAACCCTGCAGCCCGCAGCCGCGCGGCCGTCTCGGATGCGCCGGGTTCGCTGCGCGTCACCAGGATGCGTGGCGAGAGGGTGTGCGGCACGGGGCTCGGGTCTGGTGGGTTTCGGGGCGGTGCATTTATCGGCTCAGGCGGCCCGGATCGCAACCCGTCAGCTGCGGAGCAGACAGCTCAGGCGTCCGCACCCTCTTCAGCGGTATCGCCATCGCCATCGTCAGGGCGCGGAACGCCTTCGAGTTCGTAGGCGCGTTCGGCGGCGACATCTTCGCCCAGCACACTGCCCAGCACTTCGGCGTCGAACGCGCTCGGTCGGCCCTCGATCAAACCCTCGGCGCGCCAGCGTCTGGAGCCGTCGTCGGCAAGAAGCTCTCCCGCCATCTCGGCGCCTCCCGGCGTCAGTCGGAAGTGGGCTGCGATCGGCGTGCGGCATGATCCGTCCAGTTTGCGCAGGAAGGCGCGCTCGGCAAGCGCGGCAAGCCGCGCCTCTTCGTTGTCGAGCTTTGCTGCAAGCTCCTTGAGCCAGTCAGGCGCATCCATCCGCAGCGTTGCGCCGATAATGCCCTGGCCGCCGGCCGGCAGCATCGCATCGATCTCGAGAATGCCTGCTGCCTTGTCGATCATGCCGAGGCGGCGAAGGCCGGCAGCGGCGAGAATGGTCGCCTGCGCCTCGCCGTCGGCCAGCTTGCGCAGCCGTGTCTGCACATTGCCGCGAAACATCACGACCTTGAGATCCGGACGCGCAGCCAACAGCTGCGCCTGCCGGCGAAGACTGGACGATCCGACGACGGCGCCTTGCGGCAGCTCCGCCAGCGAGGCGAAGGGTCCCATGAGGCAATCGCGCGGATCCTCGCGCTCCAGGAAGGTCGCCAGGTAGAGATGATCGGGCAGGGTGACCGTCACGTCCTTCAGCGAATGGACGGCGATGTCGATCTCGCCGACCTCCTGCGCGCGGTCGAGCTCCTTGGTGAAAAGCCCCTTGCCGCCCGCCTCCTGCAGCGGCCGGTCGAGTATCTTGTCGCCGGTCGTCGTGAAGGTGTGCAGCACCGTCGCGATCTCGCCATGCGACGCCTCGGCGATCAGCGCGGCGAACATGTTCGCCTGCGCTAGCGCCAGGGGAGAGCCCCGCGTGCCGATCCGGACTGTTCGCTGTGATGTCATCGTTGGCTTTCTGAACGTTCGCGGCGTACAAGCGCCGCCGTAATGATGCAAGGCGCTGTGACGGTTCTTGGTATCGAAACCAGCTGCGATGAGACCGCGGCGGCGGTCGTGCGCCTCGAAAACGGCCGGGCTGACGTGCTGGCCGAACATGTGGCTAGCCAGACCGAGGACCACGCCCTCTATGGCGGCGTCGTGCCCGAAATCGCCGCCCGGGCGCATGTTGAACGGCTGGCTTCCCTGATCCGCCTCGCGATGGAGGAGGCGGGCGTCGGGTGGGCCGGGCTGACCGGGATAGCCGCGACGGCCGGTCCGGGCCTGATCGGCGGCGTCATGGCGGGCCTGTCCACCGCCAAGGCGATCGCGCTCGCGCGCGGCCTGCCGCTGGTCGCGGTCAACCATCTCGAGGGGCACGCACTCAGCCCCCGCCTCGCCGAGGAGGTGAGCTTCCCCTACCTGCTGTTGCTGGTGTCAGGCGGCCATTGCCAGTTCGTATTTGTGGAAGGCGTCGGCCGCTATCGCCGGCTCGGGTCGACGATCGACGACGCCGCGGGCGAAGCGTTCGACAAGACAGCCAAGCTTCTGGGTCTTGTCGGGCAGGGTGGGCCGGCCGTCGAGCGCGCAGCTCTCACCGGCGATGCAGCCGCCGTTACGCTTCCCCGTCCACTGCTCGACCGGCCGGGCCTCGACATGAGCTTCTCCGGCCTCAAGACCGCCGTTCGCCGCGCCGCGGAAGACCAGCCGCTCACGGCTCAGCGTTGCGCCGACGTTTGCGCGTCCTTCCAGGAGGCGGTGGCTGACATTCTCGCGGTGAAGTCCGCGCGTGCAATGGAGCTGGTTGCCGAGCGAACCGATCGCCGCACCTTCGTCGTGGCCGGCGGCGTCGCCGCCAACAAGGCGCTCCGTGCACGTCTCGAAGCCGAAGCGCGCCACCACGGATTCCACTTCTTCGCCCCGCCGCTACGCTGGTGCACCGACAATGGCGCGATGATCGCGCTTGCCGGCGCCGAACGCCTGCGCCTCGGCTATGTCGATGCCCTCGATACACCCGCCCGCGCACGCTGGCCGCTGGACGAGGCGTCCGCCACCGCCACGCCGGTCTATGGCGCTGGAAAGAAGGGCGCGAAGGCCTAGCACCCGGTGGCGTTTCAAGGACCGATTGAGGTCCGCGCAAGTGCCCGCTGGGCCTCGCCCCGATGATCTTCCGGCTTCTCCGGAAGTGTGGAGGGCTCGTTCTCCAGGTTCCGCCCCGGTGTTCTGGTGGCGTCCAGCTTTGCGGCGAAGCCGTGGTTCACATCGCGATGCTTCATCTCGTCCGCTCTCACGGCGATCACAAGGTCGCGCAGCCGCGCATCGGGCGCCATCTTCCAGTAGGTTATCGCGATCTCGGGCGCCGGTACATTGTCGATGCGGCCCGCATCGATCTCGGCGAGGAACTGCGTGTAGGAGACCACGGCCTCCTCCTCGAAGTAACCGATCGTACGGTGCGCGGTTCGCGGTGCGAGCAGGTAGAGGACGAAATAGAAATTCCAGAAAACGCCTTGCGCCAGCAGGACAAGAAAGCGCTCGAATGCATTCGGCTTGAACAGCGCCACGAACGCCATCAGGTGCATGCGTTCATTTTCGGCCTCGTCGATGAGCTCCCTGATCCAGCCATCGTCATCACGCATCCGCCGCAGCGATTTCAGATGCTGCATCATGCCGCCAACCATGCCGGGCACGCCTGCGACGGTCTCCAGAACGATTGCGCGGTGGCCGTAGCGTTGCGCGAAGAAGGTATCGGCGAAAAAGCGCAGGGACTTCGTTATCCCGAGCGCGATGCGGTCGGACACCCCTTTTGCCGGGTGGTGACGGGTGAGGTCAGTCATTGAGCGGATATGGATATCGCTCCGACGGGAACCAGTGCCCCCTAACGCCCCGGGAGCGAATGTCGCACCTCAAGAGTGTATGTCAGGGCCGGTCGTCCGCGGCGGGCGCCGACGATTCGGGCGTCGGCGTCGCGACAAGCGGGGCATCGTCGTTTGCGCGGGTGTCGGCCGGGGCAATGACCGGCGCAGGGATGTCGGACCAGCGTGGTGGCGGCTTGCCGCCGACGCTCAGCACCTGCCGCACCGAATACGCCCCGCCAAGTTGGTTGGCCGAATAGCCCGTGCCTTCATCGAGCGGATACTCCTGTCCCAGGAGGAGCTTCACCCGATGCTCGATGTTTTCCCCATGGCAGACGAGGCATTCCTCGGTCATCAGGATCGGCCGCATCCAGCGGAAGACCTTCTCCTCGCCCTCCTGCCTGACCTCAGCAACATCCAGCGTCTCCGCGTCGATGCCGGTGTCCAGCATGAAGCTCATCTGCTCCATCTGCTGGCGCTCCCAGTCGTCAGGCGCGTTGGCAGGATTCCGCACGCCGAGCGCCGTGCGGCTGAATTCGACCTCGACATCATTGCTGATCTCGCGGCCCCAGTCGGGCACATGATCGGCATAGGCGAGCCAGACGGCGACCGCGTCCTCGTCACGCTGCAGCCGGGCGATGATTTCGCGCATCATGCGCTGGTCGAACGTCAGCGCCGCCTGCCGCGCCGAGCGAATGCTCGCAGCAGGCGGCGGCTCCACGCGTGGCGTACAGGCAGCAGCGACAATCACGGCGCAAGCGAGGCTCAGCGCATGCGTGCGCAACCGCGCCTCAGCTGGCCTTGAGTATGAACTTGAAGGTCGACGCATCCGGTTCGGCCGTGCTCTCCCACGGGCGGCGCTGGGCCAGCGTGATCTCGCCCTCGCCGGCAGCAACCGCCTCGAACACCACGACTTCCCAGTGATTGCCGCCGGCAAAGCCCGGCAGGAATTGCGATGTCGTCGTCGATCCGCCCGGACCATCGGTCGCCTTCACCCATGCTGGCGGCGCCGATGCGCCCCAGACATAGCCGGCTGTCGGCACGCCCGAGAGCGCCACCGCAACCTTCTCGCCAACCTTCACGTCGAATGACGTGCCGGCATCCTCGCTCGTCAGCGTCCGCACGACGCCGTCCATCTTCGGCGGCGGCAGGGAGCGCGGCTCGAACGTGCAGGCGCGTGACGCACCATCCGATGTCCATGTGGCGTCGGGACCTGCCAGCATCAGCGAGATTTTTTCGTTCTTCCACGTCATGCCGGCCGTGGCGGCCTCATCCACCTCCAGGCTCATCGCAGCGCCCCCATCGACACGCGCCAGCGTTTCGCCATCACCGTGGTTGAACACGACATCCAGCTTCGACCCGCCCTCGCAGGTGAAGTTCGCCGCATAGTCGAAACGCTCGTCCGCCACAGGTTTCGCGTTGCCTCCGTCCGTAACCGTCTGCCCGGCGCAGGCCGCCAGGCCGAGCCCGGCCGCAACCGCTATCGACTTCATTCTCATTCAGAAATTCCCCATCGTCGCGATCGTGCGAGTGTCCGCCCCGCCAGACACGGTTGCAACCGGATTCGCCAGCCCGGGCGGCATTTTCGCCGCCCTGCCTGAGCAGGCCGAATCCCCCTAGACCCCGCCTTATATCCCGAATCCCGGGGAGCCGGAGACGCGCCAATGGCGGATTTCACGTCGATCATGCTTGCCGTTGCGGCCCTCGGCGCCGGCGGCGCCGCGGCCTCCGGCTGGACGGCGGCCGTCATCGTCCCGAACACGCATTTCGATGGGCTGGACGCAGGCAGGGCCGACCGGATGATCCGGAAGGTGATCTCGGCGACCGCAGGCCTGCAAGCGCTGCTGCTCGGCGTCGCCACGGGGGCGGCGCTGCTGGGCGGCGCGCGCGCCGCAGCCATCGTCTCTGCAATCTGCGCGCTTGGCTTCCTGTCGAATGTCTGGACGCTTGCGCCGCGCAAGGAAAAGACAGTCCCCGGCATCAGGAAGCGCACCTCGACCCAACGCGCGGTCGCCGTGGCGCTCACACTGCTCATGACTGTCGCCGCCCTGACGGCGGCCTGCCTCGCGGCGTTCGGGGTCTGACGGCTGCCTCCGGGCTTGCCCGGAGGGGATTCCGCAAGGCCAGACGCCCGACCCCCTGACGGCTCGCGCAAGACCGCAAACCGTGTATGCCGATGCGTCGGGACAGGCCGCGGACGGAGCTAGGGCATGGATATCGCGATCCAGACATTCGTGAAGGGTTTTCCGGATTTCCTG
>JBBAUA010000022.1:8630-17471 GCA_040398465.1 Hyphomonadaceae bacterium
AGCGGATCGAGCGCGATGAGGTCGGCGCGGCCCTGGTCCTGGCGGGCGTCAAGATTGCTGCTGCAATGATCATGGCGGCGGCCTTGTGAGTTGGCGCTGGCGGACGAATATTAGAGGCTCGCGGAGACGGGCATGAGGATTCCCGACTGGGTCGTTTATGCGGTCGTGCTGGCCGTGATCGTCGGGACGCTGTTTTCCAGCGGCGCGGGCGACAACGATCCATTCCGCGATTCCGGCAGCGATTTCCGCGAGGAAGCGCGGTCGGACACTCCAGCGCCCGGGGTCGACGCCCGCCCCGAGATACAGGGGCCGAACGCAGGGGCGGGCCCCGTCCTTCCAGATGTTCACGAGTTCGATGAACGCGTTCTGGTCCAGGTCGGCGACGCCGAGGACGGAATCGGTACGGCCTTCGCCATCAACGAGGCGGGCGCGTGGCTCACGGCCCGCCACGTGGTCGATGGCTGCACGCGGGTCGGCCTCGCGGTCGGCAATGGCCGCATGGTCAGGGTGGATGAAGTCCACACCTCAGAAGACAGCGATCTCGCCCTCCTGGTCACTGATCGCGCCCCGGTCGCGCTGCAGCTCGACCTCGATCGCGAACTCCGCGTCGGCGAACCCGGCTACCATGTCGGCTTCCCGCAAGGCATGTCAGGCGAGGCTGTATCAGTTCTCGAAGCGCGGTCGAACCTCGTTACCCGCGGCCGCTATGCGATGGAGGAGCCTGTCCTCACCTGGGCCGAGCAGGAGCGCACCGACGGCATCGAGGGCACGCTCTCCGGCATGAGTGGCGGGCCCGTGTTCGATCGCGACGGCGCCGTGATCGGGGTCACCGTCGCCGAAAGCCCCCGCCGCGGCAGGATCTATTCCGCTTCGCCCGATTCCATCCGCAGCTTCCTTGACGGGCAGGGGCTGGTCGCTGTCGGCGGAGATGCGCGGCCGATTTCGGCCACCTCCTATGCAGCAGAAGCGGATCGGCTTAGGGACTCGCGCGCTGTCGTCAAAGTCCTTTGCCGCGTGAATCATCCCTGATGGACCCCTTCGCTGATCGCCTGATGGACGGGGTGCGCCGCCTCGGTCCGCTTTGCGTGGGTATCGACCCGCATCCCGCCTTGCTGCCCGCGCTGTTCGGACCGCCCGGGCCAGACGCCGCTGGCCGCTGGGGTGTTGCGCTTGTCGAACGCAGCGCAGGCAAGGTCGCCGTGGTGAAGCCGCAGGCCGGCCTGTTCGAGCGCTGGGGCTCAAAGGGGCTCGCCGCCCTCGAAACCGTCTGCGAGGCAGCAACGCGCGCCGGTCTCATCGTCATCCTCGACGCGAAGCGCGGCGACATCGGCACCACCGCGGATGGCTATGCCGAGGGCTATCTCGGCGAGGCGTCATCCTGTCCGTGCGATGCGATCACTGTGAACCCGTACATGGGCGTCGACACGATTGCGCCCTTCGTCGATGTCGCCGAGCGGACCGGCAAGGGCGTTGCCGTTCTCGCGCGCACGTCCAACCCAGGCTCGGCTGACTTCCAGGCGAAGCTGGTCGACGGCGAGCCGCTCTACATTCACGTCGCGCGCGCGCTCCAGCCGCTGGTCCAGCGCCTGCGCGGCAAAGGCGGCTGGTCAGGCCTGATGATGGTCGCCGGCGCCACGGGACCGGACGACGCACGCCGGCTGCGCGCTGCGGCGGGCGATGCTCTCTTCCTGGTGCCGGGCTATGGCGCGCAGGGAGCCGGCGCACGCGACGCCGTCGCTGGCTTCGTCATGCGCGGTGGTCGACTGGAGGGCGGGGTGGTCAACGCCTCACGCTCTGTCGCGTCGCCGGCCGGTTCGCTCGACGCGGCGACGGTTACGGCATGGGAAAGCCGCATCGACGCGGCGCTCGCAGCGGCTCAGGCCGACCTGCTTGCCGCCACGCGCGGCTGAGGGGTCCGGTTCCCCAAAGGTTAAGGGTCCCTGCGCGAAGCCTTTACCTGTCTGTGGCATATTCGTCCGGTCCTGCCAGAGGAAGACCATGTCCCCCGGAGAGTCCCCGAGATCGGCTGTCGCCCAGCAGATCCGCAAGACTGTCATCGTCACGACGATCATTCTCGCGGTCGTGCTACCGTTCGACTACCTGCTCGCAGGTGTGCTGTTCCGTGACCCTGGCCACGCCTATTCGGCCACGCTGACCATTGTGATCACGCTTCTCGTCGCGCCGCCTTTCTCGTTCTTCCTGATCCGTCAGGGATCGCGTCTTGAAGCGGCGCAGGCCCTGCTGGCCGAAGAGCGCGCCCGCCGCCTCTTCGAAGTTGAATCCGCCCGCGACGCCGCTGAGGCCGCCACCCGCGTGAAGAGCGAGTTCCTCGCCAACATGAGCCATGAGATTCGCACGCCGCTCAACGGCGTGCTCGGCATGGCGCAGGCGCTTGAATCCCGCCCGCTCGATCCGGAAGCGCGCGAGATGGTCGCTACCATCCGCGAGTCCGGCTCCAACCTGATGTCGATCCTCAACGACGTGCTCGACCTGTCGAAGATCGAGGCCGGCCGCCTCGACATCACGCCCGTCGACTCAAGCCTGCTTCACACGTTGCGTCAGGTCCACGCGCTCTTCCTGCCGGCGGCCCAGGAAAAGAATGTCAGCCTCGTTTTCTCCAGCGATGTGCTCGAAACACAGGCGCTCCGCTTCGACCCGGTCCGCGTGCGTCAGTGTGCATTGAACCTCGTCTCCAACGCCGTGAAATTCACGCGTGAAGGGCAGATCGAAGTGAAGCTGTCCGTCACGCCCGCAAGCGACGGCAGCACGCTCGTGACCATCGAAGTGTCCGACACTGGCATCGGCATGGACGACAAGACAGCCGAGCGACTGTTCGAGGCCTTCAGTCAGGCGGATGCATCGACCACCCGCAAGTTCGGTGGAACAGGTCTGGGTCTCGCGATCTCGCGCAAGCTTGCGCGCATGATGGGCGGCGACATCGTGGCCTACTCGCGTCCCGGCGAAGGATCGGTCTTCGTCCTGACATTCCACGCCGATGCGCCGATCGCGGCGCCCGTCACGACGACATCGGCCCTCCCGGACGTCGGCAAGGCGACGCATCTGCGCGGCGCGCGCGTCCTGCTCACCGATGACAATGCGATCAATCGGCAGGTCGTCCGGCTCTTCCTGCAGCCGCAAGGCGCCGTGATCACGGAGGCCACCAACGGGCGTGAAGCGCTCGACGCGCTGTCGCGGGACGATTTCGACCTCGTTCTCCTCGATGTCCACATGCCGGTCATGGATGGCGTCGAAGCCATACGGCGCATCCGCGAATCCAGCGCCGCCTGGCGCGGTGTTCCCGTGATCGCCCTGACGGCCGACGCCATGGCCGGCGACCGAGAACGCCTGCTCGCCATCGGCATGTCCGGCTATGTCTCCAAGCCGATCGACCAGACCCAACTGCTGTCCGCCATCGCCGCCGTGCTTGGCGGCGCCGCAGCGCCAGCTTGCGCAACGCCAGCGAATGATACGGCCGGCTTCGACCTCGGCGATATTCTCGCCGACCTCGATCGCCTCGCTGGCTGAGCGTGTTGGTTGCGCGCACCATGACGCAGGTGGAGGCGACCTGACCCTACGGCCAGCCCTCATCGCGACTGCAGCATTGCCGACAGGCTTTGCAAACGCCCGTCCCCATGCTGAAACGCTGATATGTCCGGTGACGGGACGGCCCACGACAGGGCAATAGGGAGGTCTTCATGAAACGCTTTGGAGCATTGCTCGGTGGAGCAGCGTTGCTTGTGCTGGCTGCATGCGGCGAGCAGGCGGCAGCGCCCCTCGCGCCGATCACCGCCGCTGAGGTCAACGGCGCGGCCATCATCGCCGCCGACCAGCGACCCGACATCTGGATCAGCCACGGCCGCACCTATTCCGAACAGCGCTTCTCGCCGCTCTCCCAGATCAACACCAACACGGTCAAGGAAGTCGGCCTCGCCTGGTCGGCCAACCTCGATTCGAACCGCGGCATGGAATCGACGCCGATCGTGGTCGATGGCGTGATGTACGTCACCTCGGCCTGGTCGATCGTCTACGCCTACGACGCCAAGACCGGCGAGCGGCTGTGGAAGTACGATCCCGAAGTCGACAAGGCGCGCGGCGTCTCCGCCTGCTGCGATGTCGTCAACCGCGGCGTCGCCATCTGGGAAGGCAAGGTCTTCGTCGGCACGATCGACGGCCGCCTCATCGCGCTCGACGCCTCGCGCGCTGACGGTGTCACCGACGGCCTCAAGAAGCCACTGTGGGAAGTCGTCACCGTCGACCAGTCCAAGCCCTACACCATCACCGGCGCCCCGCGCGTGATCGACGGCAAGGTCATCATCGGCAACGGCGGCGCCGAACTCGGCGTGCGCGGCTACATCACCGCCTACAACGCGGCCGACGGCAGCCTCGCCTGGCGCTTCTACACCACGCCCAACCCCACCAAGCAGCCCGACGGCGCAGCCTCCGACAAAGTGTTCGCCGAGAAGGCCAATGCGACCTGGGGCGACAAGGGCGACTGGACCACTACCGGCGGCGGCGGCACGGCGTGGGACGCCATGGCCTACGATCCCGACCTTGGAATCCTCTATGTCGGCATCGGCAATGGCTCACCCTGGAACCATCGCCTGCGCGACCCGGATGGCAAGGACAACCTGTTCCTGTCCTCCGTCCTCGCGATCAAGGCCGACACCGGTGAATACGTGTGGCACTACCAGACGACGCCCGGCGAGACATGGGACTACACGGCAACGCAGCACATCATCCTCGCCGACCTCAAGATCGGGGACAAGGTTCGCAAGGTGGCGATGCAGGCGCCGAAGAACGGCTTCTTCTACGTCCTCGACCGCGCGACGGGCGAACTTCTCTCCGCCGACAAGTTCCAGGACAACGTCAACTGGGCGTCCAGCGTCGATCTGAAAACCGGCCGCCCCGTCGAGGCGCCCGAAGCGCGCTATCTCGAATCGCCCTTTGCGGCGATCCCGGGTCCGCTCGGTAGCCACAACTGGCACCCGATGGCCTTCAGCCCCGACACCGGTCTCGTCTACATCCCGGCCCAGACCATCCCGCAGGTCTTCGCCGACCAGGCCGACTTCGCCTATCGCCCCGGCTTCTGGAACACCGGCGTCGAGTTCGCCGCGGCGCCTGGCCCGACGCCTACGCTGAACGAGCGCCTCGCCGGACGGGCAGCCCTCAAGGGCCAGCTCGTGGCTTGGGACCCCGTCGCCAAGAAAGCGCGCTGGACGATCGACTATGCAACGCCGTGGAATGGCGGCGTTCTCGCCACCGGCGGCGGCCTCGTCTTCCAGGGCGGCCTCGATGGCAAATTCCGCGCCTACGACGCAGCGAAGGGCGGGGCGGCGCTGTGGGAAGTGGACGGCCAGTATCCCGTCATGTCCGGCCCGATCAGCTACGAGATCGATGGCGAACAATACATCGCCGTCACCGCCGGCTGGGGCACTGGCCTGCCGCTCACCGGCGGCGGCAACGCAATCCCGAACATCGGCTCGCCCGAGATGGGCCGCGTGCTGGTCTACAAGATCGGCGGCAAGGTCGAGCTCGAAGCTTACGCGCCCTACGAGATGGAGAAGGTCGCCGCGACCGAGGACTTCGGCAGCGCGGCGGTGATCGAACACGGCCGCGTCCTCTATGAACGCAACTGCCTAGTCTGCCATGGTGGTCTGGTCGTCTCCAGCGGCGTCGTCTCCGACCTGCGTTGGTCGAAAGCGCCCGCCACGAAGGACGGCTTCGCCGACATCGTGCTCAAGGGTCTTTACGCCTCGGCCGGCATGGCGAGCTTCGCCAACACGCTGAACGCGGACGACGCCGAGGCGGTCCGCGCCTACATCGTCAACCGCGCCAACGAGGACGCAAAGGCCTACGCCGCGCAAGCCCCGCAATAGGAGCGGGTAGCGCCCGTGAAAGGCAGAAAGGCCCGGAGCGTCGCTCCGGGCCTTTTGTTCTTTCGACTGAGCGCAACCCTTACTTCGGATTGCAGTAGTTCAGGAAGTCGCTCGCCGCCGCGCCGAACCCGGCCAGCGAGCCGACATACTTCGCCTGCACCTGCGCCGTCGTGTTTTTCACCAGCGCCCACTCCACCTCGCCACGGTCGCTCACGAACGACACCATGTCAGGCTGGCCCAGCGCGAGCAGGTCCGCCGACGTGACGGGGAATGTGAATGACGTCTCGTTGGTCGACGCCTTGGTCGAGAACTTGCCGTTGATGTCGCGCGTGCCGGCGCCCGCGCGAACCTTGAACGTCGCGCTGCCCGTGCGCCCGGCCTGCTTCCCGAGATGCATGGTGATCGCGCCATTGGCGGCGTTGCACTCGGCATAGACGCCAGCATTCTTGTCCGTATCCCTGATGCCGGTCACCACGAGCGCAAGCGCCGGGTCCTCGGGGATCAGCTTCTCCTCCGCCCACCACGATGTGCTGGCCGCCATGTTGGAGATCGTCGCCGTGCCTGCCGCAGCAGCCGGAGCCGACGTCACCGATGGCGCAGCGTCGGGTGTAACGGTCCCGCCGCCGGCAGGCGCAGGATTGCTCGCGCAGGCGACAGCCAGCAGTCCTGCGGCCGAGATGAGGGCGATACGGCTGAACATCGGATTCTCCCAATTGCGTGGAGCAGGGCGTACACGCCCCGCCTGCATCACTCCAGTCAGATCAGATCGTGATGACGACTTTGCCTTTTGCGCGGCGCTCCGACAGCTCCTTTATGGCGTCCGCCGCCCGCTCAAGCGGATAGCGGTTGGAGACGTGGGGGCGGATCTTTCCCTCACGATAAAGCCTGAAAAGATCAGCAAGATTTTCCGCATGCGCCTTCGGCTCGCGCGCGACGAATGCGCCCCAGAACACGCCGACGATCTGGCAGGATTTCAGAAGTGTAAGGTTCAGCGGCAGTTTCGGAATGCCCGCCGGGAAGCCGATCACCAGGAACCGCCCGTCCCAGTTCAGCGCCCGCACGGCCGGCTCGGCATAATCGCCGCCGACGCCGTCATAGATCACATCAACGCCCCCGCCGCTGATGTCTTTGATCTGGTCGGAGAATGCCTTCTGCTGCTCGCGGCTCAGCGGGTTCTCCGGATAGACGAAGCCTTTGTGCGCGCCCTTGGAAATACAGAAGTCGACCTTGTCCTGGCTCGATGCCGCCGCGATCACTTCCGCGCCCATCGCCACGCCCAGCTCGACAGCCGCAAGGCCAACGCCGCCAGCCGCGCCGAGCACCAGCAGCTTCTCGCCCGGCTTGATGTGGCCGCGATCCTTCAGGGCATAGTGCGAAGTGCCGTAAGTCATCAAAAGCGCCGCCGCCTCGTCGAACGGCATGTAGTCCGGCAGCGCGTTCATGCGGTTGGCTGGCACGAGAATCTCTTCCGCCATGCCGCCCGCGCCGGTCGAGCCGAACACCTTGTCGCCAACCTTGAACGCGGTCACGCCCTCGCCAACCGACTTCACGACACCCGAAATCTCGCCGCCCGGCGAGAAGGGGCGCTGGGGTTTGTACTGGTACATGTCCTGGATGATCAGGAAGTCGGGAAAGTTCACCCCCACCGCCTTCACGGAAACAACCATTTCGCCCTTGCCGGGCGTCGGCGAGGGCACATCCTCCAGCACCAGCGTGTCAGGCAGGCCCGGGGCCTTGGAAAGGATGGCGCGCATTGTCGGTTTCTCCGCAGTCGTGTCTGGTGGCTGGATTAGCGGACCCGCCCAGCCCTGTCATCCCGCTTGCCGTCAGGCCTGCACTCTGAAAGCTTCAATCCATGCCGCTCTCCAGAAGCGGCCAGAGGGAGAGCGCCCATGTTCCTGTCCATGACCCGCCGCCTGTTCGCGAGCGCGCTGGCGAGCGTTGCGCTCGCATCCTGCGCCACCGCTCCGGCGACAACCCCCAGCCCTATTGCCGGCGTCTCGTTCCGCATGGTCGAGACCAACGGCATCAAACTACGCGTCGCCGAGATGGGCCCAATGGACAACAAGGATGCGCCTCTGGTGGTGCTCGTTCATGGCTGGCCAGAGAGCTGGTATTCCTGGCGCCATCAGATCCCCGCCATCGCCGCTGCAGGCTACAAGGTCATCGCGCCCGATATGCGCGGCTATGGGAAGTCGGACAAGCCGGCCACCGTCACCGACTACGACATCCATCACACCACTGGCGACATTGTCGGGCTCATCGACGCCTATGGCGCCGAGAAGGCCATCGTCATCGGCCATGACTGGGGCGCGATCGTCACCTGGAACACCGCGCTGCTGCATCCGGACCGCGTCTCGGCGATGATCGCGATGAGCGTGCCCAATGGCGGACGCGGCCCCGCTGCGCCCACTGTCGGCATGAAGGCGGCCAATGCAGGCGGCGAGAATTTCTACTACATACTCTACCATCAGGAGCCCGGCGCCGCCGAAGCCGAATATGACAGCGATCCACGCGGCCTTCTCTCGCGCCTTTATGCCTCCAACGACACGCCGCGCGATCCGCCGACGGTCACCGACCCAAAACGCTCCGCCGGCGGATGGATCCCGCGCCTCGGCAAGCCGCGCGCGCTTCCCGCCTGGCTGAAGCAGGAAGACCTCGACTACATCACCGACGAATTCAAAGAGGCGGGCTTCCGCGGCGGCGTGAACTACTACCGCAACATGGACCGCAACTGGGAAACGACGCCCCAGCTCGACGGCGCGAAGATCAAGGTTCCCGTCGCCTTCCTCGCCGGCGTCGACGACATCGTCATCCGCGGCGCCAAGGAGCCAGCCCTCCGCGCCCAGATGACCCGCGTCGCCGACGACCTCCGCGCGGTGACGCTGGTCCCCGGCGCAGGCCACTGGATCCAGCAGGAGAAGCCAGCGGAGACGAATGCGTTCGTGCTCGAGTTTCTGAAGGG
>JBBAUA010000022.1:17571-56396 GCA_040398465.1 Hyphomonadaceae bacterium
TCCAGCAGGAGAAGCCAGCGGAGACGAATGCGTTCGTGCTCGAGTTTCTGAAGGGTCTGAAGCAGTAGCCGCGCGCGTATGACAGATGAGTTTTCGGGATAGAGTCTTCGCCCTGCTGTGTGCAAGCTTCATGTTGGCGACGGGGTATGTTGCGGCGTCGGTGCTGAATCTGGCAACGGCGGGTAACGCCGGAACTCTTGGCGGGCCGCCGCACTACCTGATACCCTCGATATTCATCGGCTGCGGCTTGGGATTTCTTCTGGCTGGCCTGATCGCCTATGCTACACGCTCGCTCGGCGACAACACGTTCTTGCTGATCTCGCTAGCGGCGTTCGGGCTTATGCTTTTGACAGGTTCTCTGGGGTCATCGTTTGTTGCGTGAAGAGAGTGAGCGAGGAAGTGGGTCTGTCGCGGGCCCAAGTCATTCGCTCGATGCCCGCCCATGAAACAACTGCGCGGATACTTCGGGGTCGGGATTGAGGGCCTCTCCAAGCCGATGAATCTCGGCGCGCTGCAGCGCACCGCGCATGCCTTCGGCGCCGCCTTCACCTTCACGGTGTCAGCCGCGCCAAAAATCCGCGTCATGCACAATGCCGACACGTCGAAGTCAGACCTGCACGTGCCATGGTATCTGTGGAATTCCATCGAGGAGATGCAGCTCCCGAAAGGCTGCGTGCTGGTCGGCATCGAACTGACGGATGCCGCCGTCGACCTGCCGGCCTTCCGCCACCCGATCCGCGCAGCCTATGTGCTGGGCGGGGAGGCGAGGGACCTGTCGCCTGAGATGCAGGCGCGCTGCGCCCACATCGTGAAAATCCCCACGCGCTTCTGCATCAATGTCGGCCTTGCCGGCGCGCTGGTGATGTACGACCGCGTGCTCTCCATGGGCGGCTGGCCCCGCCGCCCGGTTCACTCCGGCGTGTCGGGTGAAGGTGAATAGTCACGCGGATAGCGCTGCTGCGTATCGCGCAGGCCAATGCCGACATGCGCCAGCAACAGTCCCGCAATCACCCCCACCGCTAGCGCGGCGGCTGCAGGCGCATCCTCGCGCTCGAAGCCCGACGCCAGCAGGAACGCCAGCATCGCGCCAAGGCCAACCGCCACCACCAGCCCTACCGTCCGCGTCACCGCCCCCGTGACATGCGCGATGGGCGCCGCCCGATGCCAGTGGCCATAGACCAGCCTGCCGCCGAGCATCGCCACGACGCCAGCCGCAGGCCAGGTCCATCCGCCCAGCAAACGCATTATGAGGGTAAGCATGTCAGTCCCGGCACGCACGTCGCTGGCTGCAGCAAGCGTCGCCATCGCTGCCGCCCCGGCGAGGACGCCGGCGCCGCCAAACATGATCGATGCGCCCGCTGCGCGCCGCCATGCCACGTGGTAACCCTCCCGCCCCGACAAGCTGATGTAAAGCTGACAAGCAGGCGGCGCGCCGCACCGCGGGACAATTAACGCCCGTCAGCCAACACTTGCCGGAACGCGATTTTCGCCCCGATTTGACGCAGAAATCGCTGGAAACAGCGGGTTCGATGAAATTGCGCCGACCCGCTTAAACAGGTTTTCAACCGCGCGTGCCAGATTGGGCCGTAACAGGAAGGCCGCTCAGAGCCTTCCGTCTACGGATGATGGTGTGGTTATGGCGAAGACGGTTCTGGTCGTCGATGACGATCCTACCCAGCGTCGTTTGATGCAGGCTGCGGCCGAGAAGCAGGGCTTCCGCGCCCGCGTCGTCGAGAACGGCGAGCGCGCTCTGGAAGAGGCCGGCGATGTCCGCAACGGCGTCGATGTGGTCCTCCTCGATCTCGTCATGCCGGGCCTTTCCGGCATGGAGACGCTTGAGCGCCTGATCGAGCGCCGCCCCGATCTCCCCGTCATCGTCGTCACCGCCACCGGCGGTATCGACACCGTGGTGCAGGCCATGCGCGCAGGCGCAGTCGACTTCTTCGTGAAGCCCGCCAGCCCCGAACGCATCGCCATCTCCATCCGCAATGCGCTCAAGCTGTCGGACCTGCGCGGCGAAGTGAAACGACTGACCAAGAAAAACGAAGGCCGCATGGGCTTCGACGACATGATCGCGGGCGCGCCGCTGATGCGCCAGGTCGTTCGCCTCGGCCAGCGCGCCGCCGCCTCATCCATCCCGATCCTGATCCTAGGTGAATCCGGCGTCGGCAAGGAAGTCATCGCCCGCTGTATCCAGGGCGCGTCCGAACGCGCCGGCAAGCCCTTCATCTCGGTCAACTGCGGCGCGATCCCGGAAAACCTGGTCGAGTCGATCCTGTTCGGCCACGAGAAGGGTTCGTTCACCGGCGCCACCGACAAGAAGCTCGGCAAGTTCGTCGAAGCCGATGGCGGTACGCTGTTCCTCGACGAAGTCGGCGAACTTCCGCTCGACATGCAGGTGAAACTGCTGCGCGTCCTGCAGGAAAGCGAAGTCGACGCCGTCGGCTCACGCCGTCCCACCAAGGTCGACGTGCGCATCATCTCGGCCACCAACCGGGACCTGGCTAACCAGGTCAAGGAAGGCCGCTTCCGTGAAGACCTCTATTATCGCCTGAACGTCTTCCCCATCGAGATCCCCTCGCTGAAGGAACGCCGCGAAGATCTTCCCGCGCTCGTCGATCACTTCGTCGGCCGCTTCAATGCGGACGAAGGCAAGGTTATCCCGGGCGTCTCACCGGACGCGCTGGCGATGCTCGCCGCCTATGACTGGCCCGGCAACGTGCGCCAGCTCGAAAACGCGATCTTTCGCGCGGTGGTCCTCTCCGATGGCGGCGTGCTGAAGCCGGAAGATTTCCCGCAGATTTCGGGCATCGTCTCGCCCGGCACGGTCGCCGCCGCGCCGGCGCAGAAACCCGCCAACGACCTGGGCGACCAGCCTGTCCACATCACCGACGGCACGGGCGAGCTGCGCACGCTCGAAGCGATCGAGCGCGATCTCATCCAGTTCGCCATCGATCACTACAGCGGCCATATGTCGGAAGTCGCCCGCCGCCTCGGCATCGGCCGCTCCACGCTCTATCGCAAGGTCCGCGAGTACGACCTCAAGGTCCGCGACGGCGAAGAGCTCGACGAAACAGGATCGTAAGGGGACATCATGGACAACGCACTTCGCATTTCACCCACGCTCGCGATCGGCGCCGACGCAAGCCCATGCGCGCCCACCGTCAGCCTCGCCGAAGCGTGGGGCAGCCTTGCCGCGATCGCCGGTATGGTGCTCGCGGTGTTCTCGGGCCTTGGAACCAGCGCCTGGCTCGTGGCGATCTCGGTCTGAGCCGGTCGGTTCTCCATCCCGCAACGCGGGATCCAGACATGACAAAGCCGGCTGCGCCCAGGCGCAGCCGGCTTCATGCATCTTGCCGTTAACTCTCGTCGTCTAGGTCTTCGGGATAAGGCCTTCACGCTGGGCGCGCTTGCGGGCCAGTTTGCGTGCACGGCGGACTGCCTCGGCCTTCCGGCGGGCCTTGGCCTCGGACGGCTTCTCGAAAGCGGTGCGGGCCTTCATTTCCCGGAAGACGCCCTCGCGCTGCATCTTCTTCTTGAGCGCCTTCAACGCCTGATCGACGTTGTTATCGCGGACCACGATCTGAACTATCTGAAACTCTCCATCGGCTTCCCCGCCGGCCCGTTCCCTGGGGCCCCTTGGGATGAACTTCCTGAACGCAACAAACGCCGAAACGACAGCAGACGCTCCTCCTGGAGGAAACGCTTGCCCGCTCGACGGGTGATTTCTTGCCAATCCGCACGAAGCCCAGAACTGGGCCATGACGGGAAAGCGGCGGTCCGATACCATATCATTCTGGCCCTGCCTACTGCCCCAAAACCCCGGAATTCGCCCTATGGAAGACAATTCAGCCCCCGAAACCGAAGCCGCCCCCAGCGACCTCTTCCTCGACCGGCTGCTGGACGCCACGCTGGAACTCGCCCCCGACATGGGCTGGACCCGGGCTGCCCTCGACCGGGCGGCCGAAAAGGCGGGCCTCAGCGTCGGCCAAGCCCTGCTGTCGGCCCCCAATGGCGCGCCCGACGTGCTGGATGCCTTCGGCAAGCGCGCCGCCCGGGCGGCGGGACAGGGCGTTATTGCCGCGGACAACCAGAAGGTCCGCCAGAAGGTCAGGGCGGGGGTCAAGGGCTGGCTCGCGGCCATGGATGCACACAAGCCCGCCGTGAAACGCGCCGCCGCCACGCCCGCCAATCTGCTCACCGGACCCAAGGGCCTCTGGGCCGCCGCCGACGCCATCTGGTCGGCGCTCGGCGACAAGTCGACCGACTACAATTGGTACACAAAGCGGATGACGTTGGTCGCCGTGCTCGGCTCAACCCTTACGGCCTGGCTGGGCACGGACGACGAGGCCGAGATCGACGCCTTCCTCGATCGTCGCATCGAAAACGTCATGCAGTTCGAAAAGCTCAAGACGCAGGCAAAGGACGCCTTTGCAAACTTCCCCGACCCGATGGACCTGTTTGGGCAGCGCAGGGGCTGACCCCGGACCGCGGCGCGCTGCACTCGGCGCACAAGGCCAAGAATGACTCCGGTGATGTGATGTCACCCCGAATGGAAGCGGACATAGTCCGCGCCCCCCGCGAAGCCGGGGGGGGCCAGTCCTGCGCGCAGCGCAGGCTCACGACCACAGGAGCGCGCGGACGCGCGCTGGCCAGACCCCCGCCTGCGCTGGGGAAACGGCTGGTGGAGTGGTGCAAGCAATATCCGCGGGCCCATAAACCAGTGCGCCCCTCAATCCACATCAACCCCGGCCCACGCCGCAGGGATCGCGCCCGCGCGCCTAGCGCCCGAGCTCGCGCGTCGCTTCCTCCACACCCTTCACCGTCATCGGAAACATACGGTGACCCCCGATGATCTGGCGGATCAGGTCGGTCGATCCGGAGTACTCCCAGCCCGAAGGATGCGTCGGATTCAGCCACACCATGTGCGGATAGATGTCGACGAACCGCTGCAGCCAGACAGCGCCCGGCTCTTCATTCCAGTGCTCCACCGAGCCGCCCGGATAGGTGATCTCGTAAGGGCTCATCGCAGCGTCGCCCACGATGATGACCTTGTAGTCGGCGGGAAACTTGTGAAGCACATCCCATGTCGGGATCTTCGACACGCCGCGGCGCCGGTTGTCCTTCCACACGCCTTCGTAGATGCAGTTGTGGAAATAGAAGAATTCGAGGTTCTTGAATTCCGTGCGGGCCGCCGAGAACAGCTCCTCGCAGGCCTTCACGTGCGGATCCATCGAGCCGCCGATGTCGAGGAACATCACGACCTTCACCGCATTGCGCCGCTCGGGCCGCATCACGATGTCGATGTATCCTTCCTTCGCGGTCTTCCGGATCGTGCCATCGAGATCGAGCTCTTCCTCGGCGCCATCGCGCGCCCATTTGCGCAGTCGGCGCAGCGCGACTTTCAGATTGCGCGTGCCGATCTCCACCGAGTCGTCGAGGTTCTTGAACTCGCGCTTGTCCCACACCTTCACGGCGCGCTGGTGGCGCGACTTGTCCTGGCCGATGCGGACGCCTTCGGGATTGTAGCCATGGGCGCCATAGGGCGAGGTGCCGGCGGTGCCGATCATCTTGTTGCCGCCCTCGTGGCGTTTCTTCTGCTCTTCCATCCGCTGCTTCAGCGTCTCCATGAGCTTGTCCCAGCCGCCCATGGCCTCGATCTGTTTCTTCTCTTCTTCGGACAGGTATTTCTCGGAGAGCTTCTTCAGCCACTCGTCCGGAAACTGGTGGACGTCGACGCCTTCGGAGAATGAGTCGAGCCCCTTGAAGACGTGGCCAAACACCTTGTCGAAGCGATCGAGATGCTTCTCGTCCTTCACTAGGGCCGAGCGCGAGAGGTAATAGAAATCCATCACCTCATTGCCGCCGTCGCCGCCGACAACGCCCTTGTCCATGGCCTCGAGCAGGGTGAGGAATTCCTTGAGCGTGACCGGCACCTTGGCGGCGCGCAGCTCGTGGAAGAAATGCTGGAACATGGACGAACTCCGGCAGGCTTGCGGTAAGCCTAGCCGGAAGCTGCGTTCAGGGCAAAGGGTGGGTTGAGATGCCCCGGATCAGCCCGCGTTCTCGTCACCCGCATTGTTCTGGCCGCCTTCATACTGCATCGACTGCGTCATCGGACGCGGCGTGTGCGCAGGAGCGGCTTCGAATGTCGCAATCTCAAGATCGTAGAACGGCGCGCCGTTCTGCGTGATCGTGATCCGCTTCGGGAACTTGACCCCGTTGCTTTCGACCTCGCCGGAGAATGTCACGGTCTGGGCGATATCCGCCCCGCCCGCGGGGTCGCGGACATTCATCATGGCCCCGACCAGCTTGCCGGATGTATCGACCTTGAGGTCAGCCGCCTGGCCGGTGGCGAGTTGGGCCTTGATGGTGCGCATGCCGTCGGCGGCAGCGGGCTGTTCGTCGGCCTTGGCGCCAGACGCCTTCAGCGGTGCCAGCAGCATGAAGCTGTAGAGTCCGTAGCGCTGGTTCTCGTTTGTGGCCTGCGCCTCGGGCAGGGGGGTCCAGCTCTGGCGGTTCACGTCCCAGGCCTTGCCGCGTTCGACCTGCAGCGTGCGCGAGCTCTTGGATTCAGCGCCGGACGCCCAGCTGGACGTGCGGGCCCATTGGCCATCGGGGCGAACGACCGTGATCATGTCCTGCTTCGTCGTCTTGCCGTCAGCCACAAGCGTGGCCGTTCCGGTCCAGTAGAGCTCCTTGACCTTGGCAAGCGCCGCCTCGCCGCCGGCAGCGTCCATCGCCGACGCCAACGCCGCCCTGGCGGGCGCCGCGGCCATGCCTGCGGAGGTATCTCCGGAATCCGCCATCGTGGTGCACGCGCCAAGCGCCGTCAGCGCAGCGGCGGCCAGCAGGACGTTCTTGATGACTGTCATTGTGGTCACTCCCCGAAAAGCATGTCGTCAGCGTTTTCCGCCGATCCGCGCCAAGGCCTTTAACCCAATCCGAGGTCCGCTGCGAAGCCATCGCATGCCGCATGCGGCACAAAGCCCCGTGATCGACCGGTGAATGTTTTCGGCCGCCTCTGATATGGATCAATGCTTGGAGACTCAACGTGCCAGCGCCATACTCGGTGCGGAGCCCGCCGCAAGACGCTTCAGCCGATCTTGTCGCGCAATGAAGCGAGGGTTGCCTTGGCGTCATACTGGCGCGGACCACCGGCCAGCGTTTCGCCCTTGCCCATGACGATGATCAGCGTCTGGGTCGTCCTGCCATCCGTCTTGCCATCAACCTTGTTGGCGATCTCGAACCACTCCTGTCCCTTGTCGAGCGTGGCCTGGGCAGCGCGCGCAAGCACGCGATCGCTGACCTGCCTTGTCGTTGCGCCTTCGGGCGCGACATAGGAAATGCGATAGCGCGATCCGGACATCGCTTCCTCTGTGAAAGCGGAGGGCGCCATGCCCGGAATTGCGGGGACGCTCGAACAGGCCGCGGCAGAGATGAACGCCAGAGCTGCAAAGGCATGTTTCATGGTCGTCCCTCCGTCACGGCTTTTCCCGGAGCATTGTACTCCCGGATTGTACAAGGGTTCCATCAAGGTGAGCGCGGAAGGAATTCCGGCGTCTTCCGCGCATTGGTCCGCTGTTCATAGGCGTAAGCAAGGCCGATGAGGGCGGACTCCGACCAGGCGGGCCCGAAGAAGGATAGACCGACCGGCAAGTCGCGCACGTCGCCCATCGGGACGGTGATGTGCGGATAGCCGGCCACGGCGGCGAGCGCCGACGACGAGCCGAGGAAGCGGTCGCCGGTGATGAGGTCGGTTGTCCAGGCTGGTCCGCCTGTCGGGGCGACGATGGCGATGAGGCTCTGGTCGGCCAGCAGCTTGTCGATGCCTTCCTTGCCGGCGAGGCGGGCCGCGGTCGCCTTGGCGTCGAGATAGGATTGCTCGGTGAGGGCGGGGGCCTTCGCGGCTTCCTCAAGCAGGGACTGATCAAAGAACTCAAGCTCGGCCGGCGTTGCGGTATTGAAGGCGATCAGGTCGTCCAGCGTACGCGTCTGCACTTTATCGGCAGGCGTTGAGGCAAGGTAGGCGTTAAGTCCATCCTTGAATTCGGCCAGCAGGACGGCGAATTCCGCAGCCGACATCTGGCCCTGCGCCGGAAACGCGGCGATCTCGACGAGCTCGGCGCCGGCTGTCTTGAGTTCGGAGAGCGCCTGTTCGAAGGCGGCGTCGGTCGGTCCATGATAGCCGGACAGGAAGCGCGCGACGCCAATACGCTTGCCCTGCAGCGCGTTGGCGTCCAGCGCGGCCATGTAATCCTGCTTGCGCGCGTCGGCTTCTGCGGTGGCTGGATCGCTGGGGTCAGAGCCTGCGATCACAGTCAGCATTAGGGCAGCGTCGGCAACGGACAGCGTTATTGGTCCGGCCGTGTCCTGCGTTGCGCTGATCGGGACGATGAAGGTGCGCGGGACCAGGCCGATGGTCGGCTTGAGGCCAACAACCCCGTTGGCGGAGGCGGGGCATACGATCGATCCGTCGGTCTCGGTGCCGATCGTCCCGGCAGCGAGCCCGGCGGCCATGGCGGAGCCGGATCCCGAAGACGAGCCGCAGGGATTGCGGTCGAGGACGTGCGGGTTGCGCGTCTGGCCGCCAACCGCGCTCCAGCCTGATGTCGAGTTGTTGGAACGGAAATTGGCCCATTCGCTTAGATTGGTCTTGCCGAGGATTACGGCGCCCGCCGCCTTTAGTCGCGCAACCAGCGGCGAGTCGCGCCCCGTGACATTGTCCTGCAACGCCAGAGACCCCGCCGTCGTCGCCATCTTGCCTGCAGCCTCGATATTGTCCTTCAGCAGGATTGGAACCCCATGCAGCGGCCCGAGCGTCGCCCCGCCTGCCAGGGCCGCATCGCGCGCCTGGGCGTCCGCCAGCGCATCCGGATTGATCGCAAGCACGGCGTTCAGCATCGGCCCGGCGTCGTCGACGGCGGCGATGCGATCGAGGAAGGCCTGCGTCACAGCGGCAGAGGTCGTCTTCCTGTCGCGGATGTCGGCGGCGATCTGCTGGATCGTCCGAGGCTCAACGACTAGCGAGGCGAATCCTTCAGGCGCTGGCGGAGAGGGCGCCGGCTGACAGGCGGTTATGAAAAAAGCGCCCGCCGCAGCGAGAAAAATTCTTTGCATCGACCCCTCCGTCACAGGGTGCGACCACATCACCGGCGGCCGGCCCTGTCGAGACGCGCCGCTCAAATGCCTGCTGGTCTCGGCCCGTCTGGTAACACTTTCGGCGATTTCCCGTGTCGTCTGCGCCCCAGAACAAGGCTGCGAGCCACGGAAGCAGCTCTTGTGATGAAAGGGTTGGACGCATCCGCGTGCAAGCGCTGGAGGCGGCGGGATTACGGTTAACGGCGCTGGCGCCGCAGCGCCGGCAGCTAGGCAAAATCCGTTGGGCCTCAACATGAACCGGCAAAATTTGCCGGAAACGGGATGGAAACCATTCGATGTGAAAAGTGGCAACGTGGAGATCGATGAATCGCTCTCCGTGAAATTGCGCGTCGACCGAATGTCGACTTCGAACTACGACCAGGATGGTCTGTCCATGTCGATTTCAGCCTTGTCAGTGGCGCAGATCCGCTCGCTGTCCACCACGGCCATCCAGAGCCTCTCCACAACCTCCATCCAGTCACTGACGACGACGCAGGTCTCTGCGTTCACGACGACCGGCATCGGGGCGTTCTCCTCGACGCAGTTCGGTGATTTCTCCACCACACAGGTCCGGGCGCTGCAGACGACGCAGATCCCGTCGATCAATTCCAGCGTCAGCTTTACATCCGGTCAGCTTCTCGTCCTCAGCGCTCAGCAGCTCGGCGTGATGGCGACGGCGCAGGTCGCGACCTTCGAGACCACCGCGATTGCCGGCTTCAGCACCTCGCAAATTGCTGGACTGTCTTCCACCAATCTTTCGGCGCTCGACGCCACGCAGGCTGGCGCGTTGACGACGACGCAGATCGCCGCCTTCTCGACCACGCAGGTCGGCGGCCTCAATGCAACGGATATCGCTGAACTTGACGCTACGCAGGTCGGCGCGTTCACGCGCACACAGGTTGTCCGCCTCGGCACCGAATCGATCGCCGCCTTCGACACGACGCAGATTGCCGCAATCGCTCCGACTGTCCTCCAGGCGCTCTCCACGACGCAGCTTGCCGCGCTCGAAGCCGCTGATGTCGCCGAATTCTCAACCACTCAGATCGCCTCGCTTTCGACAACGCAAGTTCGCGGCCTCAGCACCACATTCGTGTCCGGCCTCAGCGATTCGCAGGTCGCTGCACTGACCACGACGCAGCTCGGGTCCTTGACCACCACGAGCCTGTCAGCGCTTGAGGCCACGCAGACTGCAGCGTTGACGACAACGCAGGTGAGGGCGCTCTCCACGACCCAGCTCGTCGCGCTGGACGCGACCGACGTGGGCGAATTCACGACCACACAGGTTGCCGCTCTCACGAATACGCAGGCCCAGTCGCTCTCCTCGACGCAGCTTGGCGGCCTGGCTGACACGCAGATCCAGGCCCTGACGACGACGCAGCTGTCGTCCATGTCGACCACCCAGATCCGCAACCTCTCGACCGATATCCTCGCCGCGATGGACACGACCCAGGTCGCTGGCCTCACCGCGACGCAAGTCGCCGCGATCACGACCACGAACCTCAATGCGCTCGATTCCTCGAAGCTGAACGCGCTGTCGTCCACACAGGTGCGTGGCCTCACCACGACCCAGCTCTCCTCGCTTGATGGCACGGCGCTGTCGGCACTGGACTCGACGCGTTACGGCGCGCTGCTTGCGACGCAGGTGAAAGCCTTCTCGACAACGCAGGTCGCGGGCATGGAAGCCTCCGACGTCGCCAAACTCGGCACGACGCAGCTTGCCGCCCTGACCACCGCCCAGGTCGGCGCGCTGACCACGACCGGCATCGCGGATCTTGACGCCACGCAGATGCAGGCCTTCGCAACCACGCAGCTGAACAGCCTGTCGACAACGAACCTCAATGCGCTCAACGACACGCAGATGGCTGCGCTGACGACGACGCAGGTCGCGGGTCTTTCGACCACGCAGGCGGCCGCCATTTCGGCGACCAACGTTTCCGCCCTGACGACCACGCAGGCCACCGCCCTCACGGCGACGCAGCTGGCGCGCCTGTCGAGTGAGGCGCTGGTCGCCTTCGACACGACGCAGTTTGCAGCTCTGAGCGCCACCCAGGTGCGCGCCCTGACGACGACGCAGCTCGGCAACCTCGAAGCGGCAGACATTTCCGAATTCACGACAACGCAGATCGCTGGCCTTGCCACCACGCAGGTTCGCGGCCTGACGGATACCGCTGTCGGCGCCCTCGCAGCGACGCAGATTGCCGCGCTGACCACGGCGCAGGTCCAGTCGCTCAACACCACCTCGCTGGTCGCCTTCGCCGACACCCAGATCGCCGCCCTGACCACGACGCAAGTTGCGTCGCTCACGACGACGCAAGTCGCGGCGCTGGATGCGACCAATGTCGCAGCTCTCGCCGGCACGCAGGTCGCCGCCCTTACGGCCGCCCAGGTCGTCTCGCTCGGCTCGACCAACTTCTCGCTGCTTGATGCGACGCAGGTGACCGCGCTCACGACGACGCAGATGAAGTCGCTGACCACGACGCAGGTCGCCAATATCGATGCTGCTCAGGTCGCTTCGTTCTCCACGACCCAGCTGACCTCGCTCAATGCGACGCAGATCAAGTCGCTCTCGACCACCAACCTGTCCACGCTCGACACGACGCAGATGGCCTCGCTCAGCGCGACGCAGATCGCGGCCCTGACCACGACGCAGGTTGCCGGCCTCGCAGCGGGCGACATTGGTGAAATGACGACGACGCAGGTCCAGTCGCTTGTCACCACGCAGATGGGCGCGCTCGCGACCGAAGCGGTCGCAGCCCTCGCGGCCACGCAGGTTGCAGCGCTCCGCACCACGCAGGTGCAGGGGCTGACGACTACCCAGATCGGCTCCCTCGACGCCTCCGACATCGCCGAATTCTCGACCACGCAGATCGCGTCGCTGACCACCGCGCAGGTTGCAGGCCTCGGCTCGACCGGTGTTGCGGCGCTTGCCGCCACACAGGTAGCGGCGCTGACGACCAGCCAGGTTGCGGCGCTTACCTCGACCAGTGTCTCGGCGCTTGACGCGACCCAAGTCGGCGCCATGACGACGACGCAGGTCAAGGCGCTGACCACCACGCAGATCGGCGGACTGGATGCAGCCGACGTCGCCGAGTTCACCACGACGCAGGTCGGCGCGCTGCAGAACACGCAGCTGGTCGCGCTTACCTCGACCAACATGGCCAGCATGGCAGAAACGCAGATCGCGGCCATCTCGGCCATCGGCGTCAAGGCGCTGTCGACCACCAACTTCGCAGCCCTCGCGGAGACGCAGCTGGCGGCGCTCACCACGACGCACGTCGCCTCGCTCACCACCTCGCAGCTCTCGGCGTTGAACTCGACCAAATTCATGAGCTTCACCGAGACGCAGCTCGGCGCCCTGACGGTCACGCAGATCGCGGCGGTGTCAGAGACCAACCTGTCGGCGCTCGAAGCGACGCAGGTGAATGGGCTCTCGACCACCCAGCTGCAGAAGCTGACCACGGCGCAGCTCAACGGCTTGTCCACAACAGACATGGCCGAGTTCACGACGACGCAGGTTGCGGCCTTCACCACGACGCAAGTTCGCGGCCTCTCGACGACCAATGTCGGCGCGCTGTCCGACACCCAGGTCGGCGCGCTAACGACCACGCAGCTTGCCTCGATCACAGCGACCAACCTGTCGGCGCTGGATGCGACCCAGATGGGCGCGCTCAGCACGACGCAGGTCCGTTCGTTGTCGGCCAGCCAGATCACAGGCCTCTCGGCGACCGATGTCGCCGAACTGACGGCCGACCAGATCGGCGCACTGACGCAGACGCAGGCCCAAGGCCTCACGGCGACCAATCTCGCCGATCTTGGCGACACGCAGATCCAGGCCTTCGCCACCACGGCGCTGCGCGCCCTGTCGACCGCGAATTTCGCCGCGCTGGACGAGACGCAGCTGGCGGCCATCACGACGACGCAGATCACGTCGCTTACCAACAGCCAGCTCAATGCGCTGAACACAACTAAGGTCGGCGCACTGCTTGATACGCAGATCGCCGCCTTCTCGACGACGCAGGTTGCCGGCCTGTCGACGACCAACCTGGTTTCGTTCGACGCGACGCAGCTTGGCGCCCTGACGACCACGCAGGTTGGCGCGCTCACCACATCGCAAGTGGCGGGCCTGACCACCACCAATGTCGGCGCGTTGACAGAAACGCAGGTCGGCTCGCTCACGACGACGCAGGTCAAGGCGCTTTCGACCACCAACCTGTCGGCGCTCGACGCCACGCAGGCTGGCGCACTGACGACGACGCAGATCGGCCAGCTGACCTCGACACAGGCGGCGGCGCTGACGTCGACCGACATCACCGAACTCTCGGCCGAACAGCTGGGCGCCTTCAGCGGAACGCTGCTCGCCCGCCTTACCACCGATGCGGTGGTGGCGATCGATGCGACGCAGATCGCCGAGCTGAACACCACGCAGCTGCAATCCTTCTCCACGACGCAGATCGGCGCGCTCACTGCCGCCGACATGCCGGAGTTCAATGAGACTCAGCTGGCGAGCCTGACAGGCACGCAGGTCCGCGCGCTCTCCACCACCGCTGTTGCAGCCCTGGTCGAGACGCAGGTCGCGGCGCTCACGACCACTCAGGTACAGTCGCTGTCCACAACCTCGCTCTCGGATCTCGAGGCGACTCAGGTTGCGGCGATGACCACGACGCAGGTCCGCGCGATCACGACGGCGCAGATCACGGCGCTGTCCGCTACGGACGTCACCGAGTTCTCGACCGACCAGATCGCGGCCATGACCGTGACGCAACTCGGCGCGTTCTCCTCCACCAAGTTCGCGGCGATGACGGATGCGCAGATCGCGTCGATGACGCTGCAGCAGGTGCAGTCGATCTCGGCGACCAACCTGTCAGCGCTCGACGGGACGCAGGTTGCGGCGCTCACCACGACGCAGGTCGGCGGGCTCTCCACGACGCAGCTGTCGGGCTTGTCGGTCACCAACCTGTCGGCGCTCGATGCGACCCAGTTCGGCCAACTGTCCACGACGCAGGTCAAGGCGCTGTCGACCACCCAGGTTGCAGGTCTCGCCGCCGCTGACATCGCCGAAATGGCGGCGACCCAGCTCGGTGCGCTGACGACCACCCAGGTTGCTGCTCTGACCTCGACGAACGTCGCCACCCTGTCAGACGCACAGGTGGCTTCGTTTGACGCCACCCAGCTGGGGCGCCTGACCAACACGGTCGTCAAGGCGCTGGATGCGACGCAGCTGGCCAGCCTGTCGAACACGCAGGTCCGGGCCTTCACAACCTCTCAGGTTGCCGCGATGGACCAGACCGACCTCGACGAATTCACGGCGACGCAGGTTGCTGCGCTGTCGACCGCTCAGGTCCGTGCGATCACTACCACCGTGATCGGCGCCATCTCGTCCACGGCGATCGGCGCGTTCGATACGACCCAGCTTGCGCAATTGCAGGTCACGCAGCTCGACCAGCTGTCGACGACCAACCTGTCGGCGCTGACATCGACGCAGCTCAACGCCTTCACGGGCACCCAGGTCGCGTCCTTCGACGACGCGCAGCTCGAAGCCTACCTGCTCGGCCTCGGCTAAGTCGCTGACCGGGCAAGGGAAAACCATCTGCGGGGAGCGATGCGTGAGGACGCCGCCCCCGCGGATTTACCATTTATTGAGCAACGAACTTCAATCCTGACCGGCAGGGCGCGCCCGTGCGCCTTCTGATCAGGCCTCGCCATGTCGCAATCCACTTTCCTTGCTGCGATCCAGAAGATCACGGCTGGCGGCCTGCAGATCGAGGACTTGCTGCTGACAGCGGGGCGTCTGGCCCCGGACGAGGCGCGGCAGCTCTACCAAGTCTGGATTTCCTTTAACAAAGAACACCCGCTCCTTTTCATCGCCCATTTCAACTGCTCGACCTTGCTCCAGCAGCTGGGCGACGAGCAGGGCGGGGAGGCGGAGCTGAAGGCCGCGCTGGCGATGAAGCCGGACTTCGCGCCCGCCTGCATCAATCTTGGATCTTCCTACGAGCGGCGCGGCATGGCCAAGGAGGCCGTCGATCAATGGCGCGACGGACTGGAGCGAATGGCAGCTGTTTCCGCCGATGCGGTCGGCTACAAGGTCACGCTGATGAAGCAGATCAGCCGCGTGTTGTCCGATAACCAGTCCCTCGCGGCGGCTGAAGGCATGCTCACCCAGTGCCTTGAACTCGCTCCCGAAGCTCGCGACGTGACCGAGCAGTATGTGGCTGCGCGCCTGTCGCAGTGCAAATGGCCGATGGCGGAAGACGGCAAGTTCTCGCGCCGCAGCCTTGTGTCAAAGCTTCATCCGCTGTCGGTCTGCGCCTATACTGATGATCCGCTGTTCCAGCTGGCGGCCAGTGACAGGTATGTACGCACGATGGCGCCGATCGATGAGCGCACGACGCGCTTTGATCGTCGCACGGCGGAGATCGATCCGGAGCGCCGCCTGCGCATCGGCTATGTGTCGTCCGACCTGCGCCACCACGCTGTCGGATATCTGATGGTCAATTTCTTCGAGGAGCACGACCGGAAGGACTTCGAGGTGTTCGCCTACTACACAGGGATCAAGGCCGACGATGCGATCCAGGCGCGCATCAAGGCGAATGTCGATCACTGGCGCGACATACGCGGCGTGTCGGATGACGATGCAGCTGCGCAGATTGCGCAAGACGGAATCGATATCCTCGTGGACGTGAATGGCCACACGCGGGACGCCCGCATCGGCGTGTTCGCGCGCAGGCCTGCGCCGATCCAGGTCAACTGGCTTGGCTATCCGGGCACGATGGGCTCGTCCTTCCACCACTACATCGTCGCCGACGACTGGACGATTCCGGACTATGCCGAGGACTGGTATTCGGAGAAAGTGCTCCGCCTGCCGTGCTATCAGCCGAACGACCGCAAGCGGATCGTGGACGAGACGGTTCCGACCCGCAGCGATTTCGGCCTGCCGGACGATGCCTTCGTGTTCTGCTGCTTCAACGCCAGCCACAAGTTCACGCGCTTCAGCTTCGACCGCTGGATGGAGATCATGAAGGCGACGGAGAACAGCGTTCTCTGGCTGCTCGACTATTCTCCGGAAACCAACCAACGCCTGCGCGAGCAGGCCGAGGCGCGCGGCGTTGCCGGAACGCGTCTGGTGTTTGCGCCGAAGCTGCCGAATGCACGCCATCTTGCGCGCTATCCGCTGGCAGACATGTTCCTGGATTCTGTTCCCTATGGCGCGCACACGACGGCGTCGGATGCGCTGTGGATGGCCGTACCCGTACTGACGTGGTCCGGCCGCTGCTTTGCCAGCCGCGTCTGCGGCAGCCTGCTGCGCTCGGCCGGCCTGCCGGACCTCGTCTGCGAGACGCCCGACGACTTCGTTGCGCGCGCCATTCACCTCGCCGGCGCGGGCAGGGGCGAGCTGGAAATTGTTCGCCAGCGTCTCATCGCCAATCGCGACACCTGCACGCTTTTCGATGTCGCCAAGCTCTCGCGTTCGCTGGAGGATCTCTACCGGCAGATGCGCGCCGACTATATCGGCGGAAACCTCCCGCAGCCGCGCCTTGCCAATCTCGACGCCTATTTCGAAATCGGCGTCGCGCAGGACCATGAGGTCCGTGAGATTGGGGCGCTCACCGACTATGACGGCTTCTATCGCGCGCAGCTGGCGCGCCGCCACTATCATCATCCAATGGATGCCGACGGACGACTGTGGGTGGGTGAAGAAAAGTCCGATGCGCCCCGCATGCGCGCCAAGCGAAAGGCGGCCTGATTAGCGCTGCTGCAAGCGACGTAGCAGCCAGGTCGGGAACAGCAGGCGGACTGCGTCCTTCCTGTCCCAGAAGCCGCGCTCGCGCAGCAACCGCATCCACACACCTGATCGCTCGGCGACAGGCAAGAGGCCCGCAATTCCACGCAGCAGCCGCGTTGGCTCTTCGTCGCCAAAGCCGAACACCTTGTAGAGGCTCTGGTCGGGCTCGCCGTGCGAGAAGGTGTCGGTCTGTTCCGGCGGGAAGACGCGCGACGGTTCAACCGGCGCAATTGTTTCCGCGAGCTGGTAGGCTGACTCGAGGAAGCCCGCCCAACCCGTCGCTGTATGGTGCGCGAGCACGGACTGACGCGCCTCTTCTCCCTTCGCCATGCGGAAGTCGGAGTCCGAGACCAGGCGGTCGAGATGGGCGAGATACGCCGTCTCCGTGCAGGCATGCAGCGTAGGCTTGTCGATGCCGGGGTGATTGATCGCGAAGATGCGCGCATCGGCCGGCCCGTAGAAGCGCGAGACCAGCGGCGCGCCTAGCCCGGCGGCTTCCATCATCGAGGTCGAGGACACGAAGGGGAAGCTGTCGACATAGAGATCGCAGGCTTCGAAGTAGGCGCGCGTGTCGGGCGTTGGGGGCAGGGAACGGATGCGTCCGTTGACGGCTGCCTTGTCCGCCGCCCAGTCGGGCCGCTCGCCAGCGCCAAGGACCAGAAGCTCCGCTTTGGGGTGTTTCTTCAGGAGCTCAACATGGGTCGCCGCAAAGGTAACGCCGTCAACTGTGTTGTATTTCAGCTCCCGCGCTGCGGAGAGAAGGAAGACCGCATCCTCGGCGATTCCCAATTCGCGTTTGGCTTCCGCGCGGGTGCGCGTGCGAACCGGCGTGGAGACGACTGTTGGCAGGACGACATTGCGCTCGGGCGCCACGCCGCGCCGCGTGATCGTGAGGTCCTGAGCGGCCTCACGCATGTTGAGCACCACGTCCGCAACGGACGCGCCGAGCCAGAATAGGTGGTCGGCGTGGTTGAGCAGCAGGACGGGCGGGCGCTTGTCCGCTTCGGCGAACGCCATGACGGGAACGGGGTCCTGACCATAGGTGTGCAGCACGACGGCGTCATGGCCTTGCGCGATCTCTCGAAGCCTGCGCGCCCAGGCGACCTGATGGCCGATGGTCTGGTTGATGCGATGGATCTGGCCGCCGGACTTGATGATCTCGCTGCTGACCTTTTCGGGCAGGGCGATGTGCTGGCCCGTCAGCGCAAGTGAATGCGTGCGAGTTGTGTCGGCGCGCAGCCAGTGGACGAGGTTGTTGACCAGTCCGCCTACGGGAAGCATTTCGGTTGCGACGTGCAGGACGCGCCTGATCTTCGTATTCGCGGGACGGCGCCAGGGGGTCGGCGCGGCGGTGCGGCGGCCGATATCGAGGAGCATGCGTTCGAGGCGCGGGCTGGCGAACAGACCAGCATGCGGGCGCAGCGCCATGAGGGCTGCGACATACGCGTAAGCAGCGGCGGCGTCGTAGCGGCCGCGGCGATGATAGTCTTCTGCGGTCCTGACGGTTGACTCATACGCGGCAAAGCGCGCGCCGGCGCGGGTCTCCGTGTCGGAGCCGTGCAGGCTTTCGTCGAACATGCCCGCCTCCTTGCTATCGCGTTGCGGCGATCGCATGCACGGGCGCCGGCGCTTCGGTATCGTTTGCCGGGGCTACCGGCGTATGCCGCCATGCGCCCGGCTCGTTGAACACGCCATAGGACAGCGAGCCGAGTTCGGGGTCGCTGACATGGAAGTGGGCGATGATCTGCGCGGCCAGGAGTTTGCCGATGCCTTTTTCGCGGACGGCGACGTTGGCGATGTAAAAGTCCGACGTCAGTTTGAGCGGCGGGGTCTGGATCACCAGTTCGCCTTCGCCTTCGATCCACGGGAGATCGACGCCATCCTGCTTACTCGAAAAAGTCATGCAGTGCGTGTCGTCCTGGCGATCGATGCTGACGCGCACGTCCGGCGCCGTGATACGGCGGGTCGTGCTGTAGCGCAGGCGGATGGTCAGGCGGTCGCCATGGGCGATGACGCCGCTGTCCACGCCGGCCGCACTTTCGACCGTACCGCCGGTGAACTTGATGGGGCGCTCGTCATCATCGCTCCAGAACCAGTGCGCGTCCTTCATGCGGCTGTCGTCTTCGTAGAGCTTGAGGCCTTCGGCCGTCGGGCCGTCGAACACGACCTTGCCCTTCTTGAGGTAGATGACGCGCTGGCACATCGTCTTGATCGAATACATGTTGTGCGAGACGAAGAGGATCGTCGACCCCTTCTTTTCCAGCGAGCGCGCGAAGGTCATGCACTTACGCTGGAAGGCGGCGTCACCGACCGCCAGCACTTCGTCGAGCAGCAGGATATCCGGATCGAGGTGAGCGGCGACCGCAAACGCGAGGCGAACATACATGCCCGAGGAATAGCGCTTCACCGGGGTGTCGATGAATTCACGGATCTCGGCGAAGTCGACGATGGCGTCGAACTTGGCTTCGACTTCGCTGCGGCTCATGCCGAGGATCGCGCCATAGAGGAAGGTGTTCTCGCGGCCGGTCAGTTCCTGATGGAAGCCTGTGCCGACTTCCAGAAGCGCGCCGAGGCGGCCATTGATGTGCGCTTCGCCTGTCGTCGGTGTGACGATGCGGGACAGCACTTTCAGCAACGTAGACTTGCCGGCGCCGTTGAGGCCGATGATGCCGACATTCTCACCCTTGCGGATTTCGAACGATGCATCGGTCAACGCCCAGAAGTAGTCCTTCTGCTTGCGCTTAAGGCCAAGCGTAGCAAGCGTGGTGAGCTTGTCGCCAAGCATGTCGCGCAGCGAGTTGTGCTTGCGGCCGGCGGTGCGAACGTACCGCTTGCCGAGGCCGCGAACGGAGATTGCGATGTCCTTGTCCATCTCAGATCACATCCGCGAATGAGCGTTCCTGGTTCTTGAACCAGACGAGGCCGCCAAGAAGCAGGGCGAGGACGACGAGGAGTCCGACGCCGAGGGCGACCAAGTCGGGGCTGCCGCGATCGAACACGGCCCATCGGAAGCCCTCGATCACGCCGACCATCGGGTTGAGGCTGTAGAGTGCCTTCCATTCCGCCGGCACCTGGCTGAGCGGGTAGACAATGGGTGAGGCGTACATGCCGATCTGCAGCATGAAGGGCACTGTGTGTTTCACATCCCGGTAGCGGACGTTGATCGGGCCGAGCCAGAGGCCGATGGCGAGGGCTAGCGTTCCGGCGACGAGGACCAGCGGGATGATCGCGAGCAGTTTCACGCTCGGCATGACGCCGTAGAAGGCCATCATGATGAGCAGCACGCAGAACGCGATCGCGAAGTCGAGCATTGGGGCCGAGACCTTGGCGAGCGGGATTATCAGGCGAGGGAAGTAGACCTTACGGACGAGATCGGCGTCATCGACAAGGCCGGTTGAGGCGCGGCGTGTGGCTTCGGCGAAATAGGTCCACGGCAGTACGGCCGCGAAGGCGAAAATCGGATAGGGGATGCCGTCGGACGGCATCTTGGCGAAATTGCCAAAGACCACGGTGAACACCACGACAGCGAAGACGGGCTGGATGATCGCCCAGGCGGCGCCGAGAGCTGCCTGTTTGTAGAGCACCTGGATGTCGCGCATCATGAGTGTGTGCAACAGCTCGCGATAGCGCCACACATTGCCCATCTCGAGGTCGAACAGACCCTTGGTCGGCCGGATCACCACGTCTCGTTCGGCGCCGGTGGACAGCGCCTTCTGTACGGCGGCGTTCATGCCATCTCTCCAACCAGTTGCGGGGCGGTGGCGTGCTTCAGGGTCGCGGCGACTAGTGCAATGTCGGCGCTGGTCATCTGAGGATAGAGCGGCAGGACAATCGTGCGGTCCTGGCACCATTCGGAGTTCGGCAGGTCGGAGTGGCGCGTGATGCGATAGCAGTCTTCGCGGTGGGCGCACATGATGCCGCGGCGGGTGGAGATGCCGGCGTCGAGCATTTTCTGCATGACGGCCCGCTGGTCGGCATGATCGGGCAGGCGCACGGTGTAGGATTGCCAGTTGGTGCGGGCCCATTTGGGCTCGTGCGGAAGGCCGATCCAGTGCGCCGAGGAAAGCTCGCGGCGATAGGCCTCGGCAATCTCGCGGCGGCGTTCAACCATGCCGGGCACTCGCTTCAGTTGTTCGCGACCGACCGCAGCCTGGATGTCGGTCATGCGGTAGTTGTAGCCGAGGACGGGGTGGGATTCGAAGATCACCTGGTTGGAACCGTGGCGGACGGTGTCGGGCACGCTCATGCCGTGCTGGCGGAGCAGCTTGAACTTTGTATTCCAGTCGGCATGCGGCGTGGTGATCATGCCGCCGTCGCCGGTCGACATCACCTTGCGCGGATGGAAGGAGAAGACGGCGGCGTCGCCGCGGCAGCGCCCGACCTTTTCCCATTCACCTTCCCAGAGATACTCCGATCCGATGGCGCAGGCGGCGTCCTCGATGATCTTCAGGCCATGCTTGCGGCCAATTGAGACGATCGCCGAAAGGTCGGCGGGCATGCCCATCTGGTGGACTAGCAGGATCGCCTTCGTCTTCGATGTGATTGCCGCCTCGATCATGGCGGGGTCCATGTTGTGGGTGTCGCGGTTCACATCGACGAACACGGGTTCGGCGCCGCAGTAGCGGATCGAGTTGGCTGTCGCGATATAGGAGTGGCTGACGGTTATGACTTCGTCGCCCGGCTCAACGCCGGCGACCAGAAGCGCGAGGTGCAGGCCGGTGGTGCAGTTGGACGCCGCGGTCGCGTGTTCGGCGCCGACGAACGCGGCGAATTCCTTCTCGAATGCCGCGACTTCTGGGCCTTGCGTGATCCAGCCGGACAGGATGGCGCGCGCGGCCGCATCGACCTCGCGTTGGTCCATCAGAGGGCGCATCAGCGGTATCATGCGGGCAGCGTCCAGTTCCGGTGGTCGGCTTCGAGCAGGACAGCGGGGTTGGCGTAGCGCTGCTTGAACCAGGTGACATAGTTGGCGATGCCGGTCGCGAAATCGACTTTCGGACGGAAGCCAAGGATCTCGGCCGCCTTTTCCGTGCGGGCGATCAGCGAATGGATGTCGCCTGGGCGTTCGGCCACGTGTTCCAGCGTGAGATCGTTGCGACCGCACTGGCGCAGAATTTCCTCGCCGACCTGCTTTACCGAGACGGCGCGGCCCCAGCCGAGGTTGACTGTCTGCCCCACGACGCGGTCGTTGAAAGCCGTGCGCCACAGGCCATCGGCCGTGTCGGTGACATAGGTGAAGTCGCGGCCGTTCGACCCGTCGCCGAACACGATGGGCGCCTTGCCCGACAGCGTACGGATGACGAAGCGCGGAATGACTTCGGCCAGGACACCCTGGTCATGCTCGCGCGGACCGAACGCGTTGAAGGGCCGGACAACAGCCGTCTCCATGCCGTAAGTGCGCAGGTAGGCCTGCGCGTAGAGTTCGCCGACGAGCTTGGAGGCGCCATAGACTGTCGTCGGAGCACAGACGGTCGTGTCTTCGCTCAGCGCGCCGGTCGAGGAGTTGCCGTAGACCTCGGAGGACGAGCAGTAGACAAAGCGGCCGACCTTGTGGCGGCGCGCGGCCTCCAGCGTCATCAGCGTGCCGGTGGCGTTGGCGTGGTGGTTGCCGACGGGATCGCCGATCGACTTGCGAACGCACTCCACGGCGAGGTGAAACACGATATCGACCTTGTGCATCGCATCGTTGAGATCGTCATTGTCGAGGATGGTGCCTTCTACCAGGCGCATCTTGCCGGTCGCCGCAGCGGCATCGAGATTGGACTTCTTGCCCGAGGCAAAGTTGTCGAGCACGACAACTTCATGGCCTTCCGCGATGATGCGGTCCACGAGATGGCTTCCGATGAAGCCGCCGCCGCCAGTCACAAGGAAACGCATGGGGATCAATCCTCGATCTGGTCGCTAGGCAAGTTGCAGGGCTTCGGCCTGCAGCGCGGCCACTGCGGAGACGACTTCTTCCTGCTGGACGGCGTTGAGTTCCGGATACATCGGCAGCGACAGCACTTCGGCCGCAGCCTTCTCCGCGTTCGGGAACTGGCCCTGCTTGTAGCCGAGGAAGTCGAACGCCTTGAGTGTGTGCAGCGGGAAGGGGTAGTGGATACCGGTCTGGATGCCCTTGGCGGTCAGTTGTTCGATCCAGCGCGCGCGGTCCTTCGTGCGGATTGCGTAGATGTGGTAGACGTGGCGGCGGTTCGCCAGTTCGACCGGCGTTTGGACGCCCGTGCCCTTGAACATCGCATTGTAGCGAGCGGCTGCGTCGCGGCGCATCTCGGTCCACTTCTCGATGTACTTCAGTTTGACGCGCAGCACCGCGCCCTGAATCCCTTCCAGGCGCATGTTGTAGCCGATGATCTCGTGGTGATATTTCTTCTCCGCGCCCCAGTCGCGCAGCATGCGCACCTTGCGGTTGATCTCGGCGTGTTGCGTGACGGTCATGCCGCCTTCGCCAGCCGCGCCCATGTTCTTGCCTGGATAGAATGAGAAGCCGGCAGCGTCGCCGATGGAGCCAGCGCGACGCCCCTTGTATTCTGCGCCATGCGCCTGGGCGGCGTCTTCAAGAACGAACAGGCCGTGCTTCTTCGCGATGGCCATGATCGGGTCCATGTCGGCCATCTGGCCGTAGAGGTGGACCGGGACGATTGCCCTGGTGCGCGGCGTGATGGCGGCTTCGAGGGCGGCGGGGTCGATCGTGAAGGTGACAGGGTCGATGTCGACGAACACCGGCTTGGCGCCCGTGTAGTGGATGGCGGAGGCCGACGCGATAAAGGTGAAGGGAACGGTGATCACTTCGTCACCTGTGCCGATGCCGGCGGCAAGCAGGGCAAGGTGAAGCGCGGACGTGCCGTTGTTCATACCGGCTGCGAACTGGGCGCCGGCGTAGACGGCAAAGTCCTTCTCCAGCTGGGCCACTTCCGGGCCAAGCGTGAAGGCGCACGATTCCATCGTGCCGATCAGCGCCGCGTCGATCTCTTCCTTGATCGAGTGGTACTGCGCTTTCAGGTCAACAAACGGGACGCCCATGATGGTATCGCTCTACTTGTTCTTGGGAAGGTGGATCGTTTCGCCGCGGCCGCGCATGGAGCCGGTCGCAGCTTCGATCAGTTCGACCATGCGGAATCCGAATTCGCCGTCGGAGGTCGGGGTGGCGCCGGTGCGGATACACTCGATAAAGTGTCTGGCTTCGACCAGCAGGGCTTCCGATCCGTCGACCTTCGGGGCCCACATGTCGCCCGTGCGATAGCCGACGCGCATTTCGTGGATCTTCGCCGGGTCGTTGGTGAGCGATACGCCCTTGTCGTAGATTTTCAGCTTCTCTGACGGCTGCAGCTCGTCGAAGGTGATCATCTTGTCTGTGCCGCCAATCACGATCGAACGCAGCTTCACAGGGGCCAGCCACGACACGTTCACGTGGGCGATAAAGCCGCTCTCGTAGAACATCGTGATGTAGGCGAGGTTCTCCGGCGTGCCGGGATAGTGGTTGATGCCCGCGGCTGAGACCGCCGTCGGATGCTCGCCGAAGACGTAGTCGAGGATCGAGAAGTCGTGGACGGCTAGGTCTGCGATCACGTTCACATCGCGCTGGAACAGGCCGAGGTTGACGCGCTGCGAGTCGAAGTACAGCGCCTTGCCGAGATCGCCATTGCGAACCAGCTCGCGCATCTTCCTGACCGGCCCGGTGTAGACGAAGGTGTGGTCGACATGCAGCGTTAGGCCGCGCTTGTTGGCTTCCTCGATCAGCGCGCGCGCCTGCATCGATGTTTCGGTCATCGGCTTTTCCAGCCAGACGTGCTTGCCGGCTTTGAGGGCCGCCATGGCCAGCGAGAAGTGCGTCGCGACGGGCGTGGCGATCGCCACCGCGTCGATTTCCGGATCACGGATCAGCGCCTGCGCATCCGTGGTGACCTTGGTCGCCGGGAAACGTCGCGAGACTGTTTCCAGCGCCTTGGGATTGAGGTCTGCGACCGTGTGGACGCGTGCTTCCGTCAGCTCCGCGAAGTTGCGTACCAGGTTCGGGCCCCAATAGCCGTATCCGATGACGCCGATGTTCAGCACGTCGCGTTTCGCGGGGACGCGCGGACCGGTCAGCACCTCGAGCGCAGGGCCCGCTTCAGCGACAATCCTCTTGCGAGATTTCACTGGTGAATTCTTGCTTGTGGCCATCAGCCCACCGCCTCTTCTGCATAGCTATTGACGGTTGCGGCCGTCTTCGCCGCCGACATCTTGCGCACGTCGCCGACCACCCGCGCCGGGCAGCCCGCGACGACCGCGAAATCCGGAACGTCACGTGCGACTACGGCGCCCGCTGCAATCAACGCGCTTTCACCGATCGTGACGCCGCAGACGATGGTGGCGCCTGAGCCGATCGAGGCGCGGCGTTTCACGCGCGTCAGCTCGAGGCTCCAGTCAGCGTCGCTCTGCGGGGAACCATCGGGATTGGTGGCGCGCGGGAAGCGATCGTTGGTAAACATGACGCCGTGGCCGATGAAGCACTCGTCCTCGATGGTCACGCCCTCGCAGATGAAGGTGTGCGAGGAAATCTTGCAGCGGCGTCCGATGACCGCACCCTTCTGGATCTCGACGAAAGCGCCGATGCGCGAGCCGTCGCCGACGTCACAGCCGTACAGGTTCACGAGCGTCGGGTGGAAGATGGTTACCTTCCCTTCCAGCTTTACGCTGTCCGATATTGGCATGCGCCGCGCTCCAGCTCGTCAGTTTGATGTAAGGGTGAGCAAGGACGGGGCCGGATGGCTCGGCGGCAGGGTGCGTTGCGGTGCGGCAATTCGCGTGCTGCGCGACGGGTTTATTGGCTAAGGCGGACAAGCCACGTCCGGCGCGGGACGCTTTTCTTGGGCCATGTGCGAGACCGGCACGATTGCTGTGCGCCTGCGATCAGCTCACTGAAGGCGTTCGGCGATGTGCCCGTGTGCGGCGAGTTCCGCCTGGACGCTGCCATCGCCGATCAGGTGAGCGGCGCCGACCGTCATGAAGAACGTGCCTGGTTCCGCCTCCAGCAGCGCGTCGATCCGACTGCTCCAGTTTGCGTTGCGGCGTGTCAGAAGGGCTTCTTCCAGCGCCGGCAGGCGCGCCATGTCTTCGGCGATGAGCGCGCGGGCGAGGGTGTCCACATCGCCGCTCCGCCAGGCCTCGACCATGCGAGCCAGGAGCTGCTTGACGTTGTCGGCCTCATCGAGCGTGAGACCGAGATAGGCGAGTTGCACGTCCACCGGCAGGGTGGCCAGCGCCGACAGTTGCTGTTCCACGGTTTCGAGAAAGCGCAGCTGTTTGCCGGCGCCGGTCGCGTCCTGACGGAGTTGCGTGTCGACGCCGGCCTCCGACCCATAGCCCGCTGCCCGGATGGCGGCGTCCGAGATGACGACGGCGGCATACCAGGGTTGCATCGTGTCGAGGGCAGGTCGCGACAGGCCGAGCCGGGCGGCAACAGCGCCGAGCGCCAGCGACTGGTCAGGCGACAGTTGCGCTGACAGCGTCTGCGATTGGGGCAGGCGCCCAAGCTGCTCGACTAGCGACATCATCCCGGCGGGATCGCCCAGCACGTCGGCCTCGAAATAGACCACGGGCGCCTCCGCGAGCGCCCGGTCGACTGCTCCAGATCGCCAGCTGGCTCCGGGCGGCAGCATGTGGATCGAGCCGAACAGGTAGACGGTGGTGTCGGCGTCCGCGACGCGCCAGAGGGCCGGCGTTGCGGCGGGGCCCGCTTCCGGTCCGGCCGCATCCTGTCCGCATGCAGCTAGCGCCATCGCGGCGGCGGCAAGGGCCACAGCCTGCAAACGGTTCCGGGCATATTGGGCGAAATGAAGCATCAGATCTGGCGCACTCGACAGGAGTCGAACCTGTGACCTCTGCCTTCGGAGGGCAGCGCTCTATCCAGCTGAGCTACGAGTGCAATGGGGCTCCTCATGGATCACCCCGGGGCAAAAGGCAAGATTTGCGGCTGTCAGGCCTTGAGGCCCAGCTGCGCCTTGAGGCGGGCGATATCTTCCAGCCATGGCGCGGCGCTGGAATCGGAGGGCATGCGCCAGTCGCCGCGGGGCGACAGGGCCCCGCCTGACGTGACTTTCGGGCCGTTGGGAACCGCCGAGCGCTTGAACTGGCTTGTGAGGAAGAAGCGTTTCGTGAAGACCTCGAGCCATTTCACGATGGTGGGCATGTCGTAGGCGACGCGGTCCTTGGGCGCCGTGTGCGCGGGCCATTCGCCATGGCTGGCGTCGCCCCAGGCGGCGTGCGCGAGGTAGGCGATGCGGGTGGGGGACGCACCCCAGCGGATAACCTGATTGAGGAAGAAGTCGTGCAGGTTGTAGGGGCCGATCGCGCCCTCGGTGGACTGGATCTTTCCGTCCGCGCCGGGCGGCACGAGTTCGGGCGAGATTTCCTGGTCGAGGATTTCGCGCATGACGTGGGCTGCGCCTTCGGAATAGTGACCACTTGCGGCGCTCCAGCGGATCAGGTGCTGGATCAGCGTCTTCGCTACGGCGCCGTTGACGTTGTAGTGGCTCATATGGTCGCCGACGCCGTACGTGCACCAGCCAAGCGCCAGCTCGCTGAGGTCGCCTGTACCGACGACCATTCCGCCTTCCTTGTTGGCAAGGCGGAAGAGGTAGTCGGTGCGCAGGCCCGCCTGCACGTTCTCGAATGTGATGTCGTAGACTTGTCTGCCCTTGGCGAAGGGATGGCCGAGATCGGCGAGCATCTGGTTCGCCATCGGCTTGATGTCGATCTCGCGCGCGTCGATGCCAAGTTCCTTCATCAGCGCGTGGGCCTTGGACTTCGTGCCCTCGGTGGTGGCGAAGCCCGGCATGGTGACGCCGATGATATCCTTGCGCTTGGCGCCCATCAGGTCGAAGGCGCGAACAGCGACCAGCAGCGCTTGTGTCGAGTCGAGGCCCCCTGAGACGCCGATGACGGCTTTCTTGACGCCGGACGCTTCAAGGCGGCGGCGCAGCCCTTGGACCTGGATCGAGTAGGCTTCGAAGCAGTCATGATCGAGCAGGGCGTCGTCGTCGGGCACAAACGGGAAGCGGTCGATCCGGCGCGAGAGTGACAGCTTGCTGTTCAGTTCCGGTGCGGCGGTGAAGCTGACGCGGCGGCGACGAAGGTGGGCAGCGTGGTTGCGCGCTGAGTCGCGGAACGTGCCGTTGCGGATACGATCCTGCACGATGCGCGCGACATCGACATCCGCGAAGAGCAGTGTGGACTCGTCTGCAAAGCGATCCGACTCGGCGATCTTCGAGCCGAGTTCGTAGACAGCGAGCTGCCCGTCCCATGCGGTGTCGGTCGTGCTCTCGCCATAGCCGGCTGCCGAATAGATGTAGCCGCAGGCGGCGCGTGCCGATTGCGAAATGCAGAGCATGTCGCGTTCAGCCGCCTTGCCGATCGTGATGTTAGAGGCGGAGAGGTTGGCGATGATGTTGGCGCCGGCGAGGGCCGCGTAGGTGGAGGGCGGTATCGGCGCCCACATGTCCTCGCAGATTTCGATGGCGAGGGTGAAGTCAGGAATGTCGGAGGCTTCGAATGTGAGGTCGACGCCGAAGGGGACCGTGTCGCCCGCCAGCGCGATCTCGGTGACGGTCGCATCTCCCGACATCGCGAACTGACGCTTCTCGTAGAACTCGCGATAGTTCGGCAGGTAGGTCTTCGGGACGACGCCGAGGATGGCGCCGCTATGGATCACGACCGCACAGCCATGGATGGCGGGGCCGATCTGGATCGGCGCGCCGACCACGACAACGGGGGCGAGCGGCTTGCTGGCGTGCTTTACCCTCGCGATCGCCTCGCGCACGGCTGCAAGCAGCGTGGACTGCATGTGCAGGTCGTCGATCGTGTAGCCAGAGAGGCCAAGCTCGGGGAAAATACAGACAGCGGCGCCGGCCTTGTCGGCCTTGCGCATCAGCTCGATGGTCTCGCGCGCATTGCTGGCAGGATCGGCAAGGTGGACGCGCGGGCTGGCCGCGGCCACCCGCACGAAACCGTGCGCGTAAAGATTGTCGAACTCGGCCATGCCTGCGCCTATCACCCGGCCTTACGGCTCTCAACAGGCAGGCTACACACGCATAGGTAATTATCGGAAAACGAAATCACAGGTTAGCGCTGGAAAGAGGCCGATTCCGACGCTTTGGCCAAGCGGGTCGATACAGGTTGGTTAATGGACGTTGACGTTGTGGTCGTGGGAGCAGGCGCGGTCGGGCTGGCGATCGCTGCCGCCTTCGCGCGCGCGGGCGCGGATGTGGTGGTGCTCGAAGCTGTCGCCGCGATTGGCGCGGGGATCTCTTCGCGCAACTCCGAGGTGATCCACGCCGGGATGTACTATCCGACGGGAAGCCTGCGGCAGCGGCTGTGCGTTGCCGGCAGGCGGCAGTTGTATGCGTATCTTGACCAACGCGGTGGCGCCTATCGCAAGTATGGCAAGCTGATCGTTGCAACGTCGGAGCGTGAGGTTGAAAAGATCGAGGCGATTTACGCGACCGGCCAGCGCAATGGCGTCGAGGGGCTGGAGCTTGTCAGCGCAACGACCGCGAAGGCGTGGGAGCCGCAGCTTGCCTGCACGGCTGCGCTGTGGTCGCCCGAAACGGGCGTTGTCGATGGGCATGGCTACATGCTCGCGCTGCGAGGCGAGATGGAGGATCATGGCGGGGTGATTGCACTCAACGCGCCGGTGCAGCGCGTCACACCGCTGGCGGGCGGAGGGTTCCGCGTGGCGACGGGCGGTGCAGAGGCCGCCACGTTGACCTGCCGCCGGGTCGTGAACAGCGGCGGGCTACATGCGCAGCGTGTTGCGCGGTCCGTCGACGGGTTTCCTGTCGAGCACATTCCGCAGCTTGTGCTGGCGAAGGGCAGCTATTTTGTGTGCGGAGGCCGGCAGGCGTTCTCACGCCTGGTCTATCCGGCGCCGGTCGATGGCGGACTTGGCGTTCATGTGACGCTCGACCTTGGCGGGCGGATGAAGTTCGGGCCGGATGTGGAATGGCTCGCGTCGGACGATCCTGACAGCATCGACTACACGGTGGATCCCCGGCGCGCGAACAGCTTCTACGATGCGATCCGCAGGTACTGGCCGGGCCTGCCGGACGGGGCGCTTACGCCGGACTATTTGGGCTGCCGTCCCAAGCTTTCGGGGCCGGGCGAGCCTGCGGCCGACTTCCGAATCGATGGGCCCGAGCTTCACGGCGTCACGGGGCTTGTGAACCTGTTCGGCATCGAGAGCCCGGGGCTGACGTCTTCGCTGGCGATCGCGGACGAGGTTCGCGCGCGCCTGGCTGACTGAACTATTCGTCCAGCAGCTTCTTGAAGTAGGTGATGGTTTCCTTGAGGCCGTCCTCAAGTTGCACCTTCGGCTCCCAGCCCAGCACGGTCTTGGCTTTCGTGATGTCGGGTTTGCGCTGCTTCGGGTCATCGGCAGGCAGCGGCATGCGGACCAGCTTGGATTTCGAGCCTGTCAGCCTCAGCACGTTCTCGGCCAGCTCGATCATCGTGAACTCGCCGGGATTGCCGACATTGATCGGGCCGGTCACGTCGTCGGGTGAGTCCATCAGGCGGATCATCCCCTCGATCAGATCATCGACATAGCAGAAGGAGCGCGTCTGCGAGCCGTCGCCATAGATGGTGATGTCCTGGCCGCGCAGCGCCTGCACGATGAAGTTGGAGACGACGCGCCCATCGTTCGGGTGCATGCGCGGACCGTAGGTGTTGAAGATACGCAGCACCTTGATGCGCAGCTGGTGCTGGCGCCAGTAGTCGAAGAACAACGTCTCGGCGCAGCGCTTGCCCTCGTCATAGCAGGAGCGCGGGCCGATCGGGTTCACGTTGCCCCAATAGTCTTCGGTTTGCGGGTGGACGGCAGGGTCGCCGTAGACTTCCGAGGTCGACGCCTGGAGGATCTTTGCGCCCAGCCTCTTGGCGAGACCGAGCATGTTGATGGCGCCATGCACGCTCGTTTTCGTCGTCTGCACCGGATCGTGCTGGTAGTGCACCGGACTTGCCGGGCAGGCGAGGTTCCAGATCTGGTCCACTTCCACGAAGAGGGGGAAGGTCACGTCATGGCGCAGGAATTCGAATTTTGGGTTGCCGTGCAGGTGGGCGACATTGCGCTTCTGGCCGGTGAACAGGTTGTCGACGCAGAGCACTTCCTGCCCGCGCCCAAGCAGCCGGTCGCAAAGGTGCGAGCCGAGAAATCCCGAGCCGCCTGTGATCAGGGCGCGGTTCTCGAGAAGCGAGCTTGATCTGGTCAAGGAATTCCCCCGGTTTGCGTTGAGGCTGCAGGTATGGACCTACGGCCGCCCGACACTCACATAATTGAAGCCGCGCTTCACCATGTCAGACGGCTGGTAGACATTGCGCAGGTCGACCACGGTCGGCGTCTTGAGGAGCTTCTTGACGCGGTCGAAGTCCATCGCCCGGAACTGGTCCCATTCGGTGATCAGCACCATGGCGTCGGCGCCGTCGATGGCGTGGTAGGGGCCGTCGCAGAAATCCACTTCGGCCAGCAACTTGCCGGCTTCGTGCATGCTCTCCGGGTCATACGCCTTCACCCGTGCGCCGGCCGCCTGCAGGGCTGGGATGATATCGAGCGAAGGGGCGTCGCGCATGTCGTCCGTGTTGGGCTTGAAGGCGAGGCCCAGCACGCCGATCGTCTTGCCATTCACGCTGCCGCCCATCGCCTTGATGACGCGGTCCGCCATCGCCTTCTTGCGGGCGTCGTTCACCTCGACGACCGTATCCACGATGCGGACGGGGCTGCCATGATCGTTGGCTGTCTTGGTCAGCGCTAGCGTATCCTTCGGAAAACACGACCCGCCATAGCCGGGACCTGCGTGCAGGAACTTCTTGCCGATGCGGTTGTCGAGGCCGATGCCCTTGGAGACGTCCTGAACGTTGGCGCCGACTTTCTCGCAGAGGTCCGCCATCTCGTTGATGAAGGTGATCTTGACCGCAAGGAAGGCGTTGGCCGCGTACTTGATCAGCTCCGAGGTGCGGCGCGACGTGTAGACCAGCGGCGTCTCGTTCAGGAACAGGGGACGATAGAGTTCGCGCATGACTTCGCGCGCTTCTTCGCTGTCGGTTCCGACGACCACGCGGTCCGGGCGCTTGAAGTCGCCGATGGCGGCGCCCTCGCGCAGGAATTCGGGGTTCGAGACGACGGCGAACTTCGCGTTCGGATTTGTCTTGCGAATGATCTCCTCGACCTCATCGCCCGTGCCAACCGGAACTGTCGACTTGGTGACGACGACGGTGAAGCCGTCCATGTGCTCCGCGATCTCCTTGGCCGCGGCGTAGACGTACGACAGGTCGGCATGGCCATCGCCGCGGCGCGAGGGGGTCCCCACCGCGATGAAGACGGCGTCGGCGTTGCGGATCGCGTCCGGCGCGTCCAGCGTGAAGGACAGTCGGCCTTCCTTGACGTTGGAACTGACAAGCTCAGCCAGTCCCGGCTCGAAGATCGGCATCACGCCACCCTTCAGCCGGTCGATCTTGCCCGCATCCTTGTCCACGCAGGTGACTGTATGGCCGAAATCGGCAAAGCAGGCTCCGGACACCAGGCCAACATAGCCTGCTCCGATCATCGTCACGCGCATGACGCACTCCAGAATTGCGGGGCGCTTCCCCCAACGCAGGCTTAGTCGCTTGCAGGGGGGCAAAGTCAAGGCGTCGCCACAGGCGGGGCCTGTCCACCGACGCGATTGATATGGTGTGGCGGGCGCGCCTGCCGAGCCTGTGGCTACAACTTCGTCTTGTGGAAGACGAACGCCGGCACGGCTCGGATTATGGCCATGACGATACGCCATTTTCCGGGGGCGTACTGGATTGGGCCGCCCTTGTCCGCCGCCCGGCGCAGGGCGCGGCCGATCTGGTCGGCGCTGGCCCACATCGCGCCGCCCTTCTTGAGGCCGTCCGTCATCGGCGTGTCGACGAAGCCCGGTTTCACCGCGACAGCCCGGGCGCCTGTTCCCGCGAGCGAATGCGCGATGCCCTGCACGTACAGGGCGAGCCCGCCCTTGGCTGCGCCATAGGCGTAGTTCGACTGCCGGCCCCGGTCGCCGGCCACTGACGACACCGCGACAAGCGCGCCATGTTTCTGCCGGCGCAGGATATTGGCGGCGGCCTCGCACCAGTGAACGGCAGAGGTGAAGTTGGAGGTCACGATCCTCGAAAGCTCGGCGGGGATGACTGTCGCTTCCGGCTGCGATCCCAGATAGCCGTAGACGAGGTGGACGTGATCAACGCCGCCCATGTGAGCCGACCAGGCCTCGAGATGTTCCCCGGCCTTGCGGGCTTCTGCTTCAAGATCCATCGCGGCCACGGCGACGTTCGACGCGCCGCGGGCATAGAGATCGGCGGCCAGCGCATTCAGGCGCGCCTCATTGCGGGCGACCAGAACCAGGGACGCGCCCTCGCTCGCATAGATTCGCGCCGCCGCCGTTGCGATTGCCGACAGGGCGCCAAGAATGACGACCCGGTTGGACGTCTTCACCTGCGTCGCATCTGCCTGCACCGGCGCGTATCCGAGCGATCCGTCCATCAGTCTGACACCCGTCTCCAGAAGGCCGATGACAGGCCCGGGTCAACATAGGCACGGAAGTCCTGCCATTTCGGAAACCCGGCCTGAAACATTGCGGGCGGCATCCGCCCGTCCTTGGCCGGATAGAGCCGGCCGCCCGTGTCCGCGACGATGCGGTCGAGGTCGGCCATCAGGCGAAGTGTCCGCTCGCCCTGGTTACGGAAGTCCAGCGCAAGCGTCGTGCCCTCCATCGGGAAGGACAGCATGCCCACGGGTGAGTTTGGCCCGAAATCCTTGAGTACGGCGAGGGGGGAGCCCTGGCCTGAAGCGACAATCGTCTTAAGCAATTCGGTGACGCCCGCGCGCGCCGACGCGGGGGGCAGCACGCACTGGTACTGGTAGAAGCCCTTTGCGCCGTAGAGCCTGTTCCAGTGCGCGATGCCGTCGAGCGGATAGAGGAAAGGGTCGTAGTGGGCGCGGTAAGGGCCGTATCGCATCCGCTTCATCTCGTGCCGGACGCTGTTAAAGGCGCGGACCGTCAGCGCGTTGAGCGTGAAGTCCGGCGCGTCGACCGGCACATTGCGGCGCGGCTGTTCAACATGAGGCGAGAGGTCGCCATTCGCAGACCAGTTCGCCGACGAAAAGATGCCGCGTCCCAGCTTTGCGCCCTGCGTCGAACAGTCCACCCACGCCATGGTGTGCTCGAAGGTGTTCTTCTTTTCCGCAGCAATGTCGAAATAGTCTTCGACGCGGTTGAACGCCGTGTCCTCCGCGTCGAGCCAGGCGGACGGGATGCGGGTGGCGCGGAACTCCACCCAGGCGATGAGGCCGGTGAGTCCAAGGCCTCCGACGGTCGCGTGGAACAGTGGATCGCCCGGGGCAAGTTCCTGCGCGGCGCCATCTGTGCGCAAGAGCATCAGCCGCGTGACAGATGCGCCGAAAGTGCCGGCGGCGTGATGGTTCTTGCCGTGCACATCGTTGGCGACAGCGCCGCCCAGCGTCACAAAGCGCGTCCCCGGCGTCGTCGGCAGGAACCAGCCGGCGGGCACAAGCACCTGCAAGGCGTGGCTCAGGGACAGGCCGGCCTCGGCGCGCATGACGCCGTTCCGGCGATCGAAGAACATGATCCGGTCGACGCCTGTCATGTCGATGACCCGGCCGTCCGGATTGAGATTGCTGTCGCCGTATGATCGCCGCAACCCGATCACCAGCCCTGGCTGCTCTGCCGACAGGCTCGTCAGCATGCCGACGGCCTCATCGCCAAAGCGCGGCCGGGCGACGAGGTGGCGCTCGCGCACAACGCGTCCCCACGAACTCAGCGTGGCGTCGGATTGAAACGTCCGGGTCATGATCGCGCCAAACTGCCATGAGCAGATTAGGGAAGCTTTGACGGCGCCCTGGAACGGCGCTCTGGCTCAGGATTTACGGGATTTTTCGATCACTTTGGTTGTCGACTGGCCCTCGACAAGTCCCACCCGGACAATCCGCCCGCCGCGCGCCTTGACGATATCGGCGCCCACGATCTGGTCCTCAGTGTAGTCGGCCCCCTTCACCAGCACATCGGGCTTGAGTTCCCGGATGGCCTCCAGCGGCGTCGCCTCACCGAACAGGATCACGGCGTCGACGCCCTTCACCGCCGCCATCACGGCCGCACGGACGTCTTCGGACTGCACCGGACGGTTCGGTCCCTTCAGCGCGCTCACCGACGCGTCCGTGTTCAACGCCACGATCAGGCGGTCACAGGTGTCTGCCGCCTGCCGGAGCAGCGCGACATGGCCCGAATGCAGGATGTCGAAGCATCCGTTGGTGAAGCCCACACTATGGCCGTCACGCGCCCACCTTTCGCGCAGGGTCTTGGCGTCGCTCATGCTTACCGCTCCAGGGAAGGAGGCAGTCTGGCGATGACCTGAATCGAGTTCGGCAAGGATTTCGGCTGGCGAGACCGTCGCTGTCCCGCGTTTACCGACGACGATGCCGGCCGCGACATTCGCGATCTGCATGGCCAGCTCCGGCGCCTGACCGCTTGCGAGACTCAGCGCGACCGCCGCCGCCACCGTGTCGCCCGCGCCCGATACGTCGAAGACTTCCCGCGCCTTGGTGGAGAGATGCACTGCTGCCTGTCCGGCGCGGAACAGGGACATGCCTTGCTCCGAACGCGTCAGCAGTATTGCCGCGCCGGTTGCAGCGATCGCAGCGCCCGCCGCCTCGCTGCATTCCGCATCCGTCCCGCAGGCCAAGCGCGTGGCGAGCGTCAACTCCTTGCGGTTGGGCGTGATCAGCGTGGCGCCGCGATAGGCGCTCCAGTCGGCGCGCTTGGGATCGATGACGATACCGACGCCCGCACGTTGCCCGTGCTGCATGATCGCGGCCAGCACGCGGTCGCTCAGCACGCCTTTGGCGTAGTCGGAGATCATGATGACGTCGCACTCGTCCGCCATGTCGGCAATGATATCAACCAGCCGGTCTTCCGTCGCGCGCGAGATCGCAGCGCCCATCTCGCGATCCACCCGCACCATCTGGTGCTGCCCGCCCATGTAGCGCGTCTTGAGCGTGGTTGGCCGCGCGGCGTCTGCGACCAGGAGCGCCTCGACCGCGCCGCCCATCGCGCCCACAATGCCGGCCAGGGTCGAGGCGGCCGCGTCCGCGCCCGTGACGCCGACCAGGATCGCCCGGCCGCCGAGCCCCGCGATGTTCGCCGCAACGTTGGCTGCGCCGCCCGCCGTCCACCGCTCGTCGGTCACCTGCACGATGGGAACGGGCGCCTCGTCAGACACGCGTGAGACCCTGCCCGACACGTAGTGATCGACCATGACATCGCCGACCACGAGCACGCGGCCGCGGGTTAGCTGGCGAACATCGTCCTGGGAGGCTGTCAAATCCTGTCCTTCACGTCTCAACCTTTCCTGCTTCTAGCCAAAGTTGCGGCTGGCGTCAGGCCGTGTCCGGCCGAGGCGGCATCAAGCAAGCCCAGGCACAGTTGCAGTTGAGAGAAAGTCGCAGCATCGCGCCGCGGCTTCTTTCCTTACCAACAATTGATCTTGTCTTGCCCAATGAAGTGTCTAGATCCATCCCCCGAAGCAAAGCGGCGGGGACCGCCGAGTTTGGGGAAGCGCCTGCCGTGGGGACGGAGCAGGCAGTCGTCTGAAACGGGCGACCGAGGGACATCTTGGGTATGGCTCTGGAAGGCGTAACGGCGCTGATCCTGGACGACAACGCGCACATGCGCGGGGTGCTTCGCGCCATACTGGTAAGCTTCGGCATGCGCCGGATCGACGAAGCAGCCGACTGCAACGAGGCGATCCGGCTGGTCGCTGGCGGCGTGATCGACATCGCCTTCATCGATTTCAAGCTCAGCGGACCCGACGGAATCGACTTCTGCCGGCAGATCCGGCGCGCGCCGGAGAGCCCGAACCCGTTCCTCCCGATCATCATGGTCACCGCCTATTCGGAGCGTAGCCGGGTGATCGATGCCGTGAATGCCGGCGTCGACGAATTTCTGGTGAAGCCGATTCGCGCTGTCGATGTGGCCAACCGGATGAACGCCGTCATCGAGCGCCGTCGTTCGTTTATCGACGTACCAGCCTATTTCGGACCGGACCGCCGGCGGAGGACTGACCCCCGCTTCCGGGGGCCATTGCGCCGCGCGGCAGACCCCGGAACGGTCGATATCTGAGCAAGGACGTGTATTTTGCCCGACGGGGCTGGAAGAATCTGTCCGCCACCCGGCAAAAAGCGCACCGTTGCAGGCGCATACGGGGACAGGTAACGTTCCCCGCAACAACTTGCGGGCCCTTTTGGGAAACCGCGGCGGAGGGATATTCATGGCAGGACGTGGACTTGGGCAGCTGTTCGCCCGGAAATCGATCGAGCAGATGCACGCCGAGAATCAGTCCGGTGAGCTGAAGAAGTCGCTGGGGGCGGTCAATCTGGTGCTGCTCGGCATCGGCTGCATCATCGGCACCGGCATCTTCGTTCTGACCGGACGGGCGGCTGCGGAATTCGCAGGCCCCGGCATCATGATCTCCTTCGTGATCACCGGCGTGCTCTGCGCGCTCGTGGCGATCTGCTATTCCGAACTCGCAGCCGCCATCCCGGTTTCCGGATCGGCCTACTCCTACTCGTACGCATCCCTCGGCGAGTTCGTTGCGTGGATCATGGGGGTGCTGCTGCTGCTGGAGTATGGCGTGGCGGCGTCGACTGTGGCGGTCGGCTGGTCGGGCTACACAACTAGCCTGCTCCACGATCTCGGGATCAATCTACCTGCCGCGCTGACGGCTGCGCCGGGTGTCGAGGTAACGGACCCGGTCACCGGCGCCGTCGCGATCGGTGTCATGAACGTGCCGGCCTTCATCGGCATTTGCGCCGTAACCGCCCTCCTGACCCTGGGCATCTCGGAATCGGCGAACGTCAATAACATCGTCGTCGCCATCAAGGTCACGGTGGTCGTGGCCTTCATCGTGATCGGCTTCTTCTATGTGAACCCGGCGAACTGGTCGCCGCTGATCCCTGATCAGGTGCCAGCGCCGCCGCCGGGATCCGACATGTCGGTGTTTGGGCAGATCTGGACAGCACTCGGCAACGTCGTCACGGGGCAGAGCCGCGATTCCGCATATGGCGTTGGCGGGCTCATCGCTGCGGCATCAACGATCTTCTTCGCCTATATCGGGTTCGAGGCGGTTTCGACTGCCGGCGCCGAAGCCAAGAACCCTGCCCGTGACATGCCGATCGGCATTCTCGGCTCGCTGATCATCTGCACGATCCTCTATATCCTCACCTGCGCCGTCCTCGTCGGCATCGTGCCCTACACCGAGCTCAATGATCCGGCGCCGATCGCCAAGGCGGTCAATGCGATCGGACTGCCGTGGTTCGCCTTCCTGGTGAAAGTCGGCGCCTTCGCCGGTCTATCGTCGGTGATGCTGGTGCTTCTGTATGGCCAGACCCGCATCTTCTACACCATGGCGCGCGACGGCCTGCTGCCGAGCGTGTTCGCCAAGGTGAACCAGAAAACGCAGACGCCGATCCTCAATACGATCGTCGTTGGGGTCATCGCGGCGGGCTTTGCGGGCTTCACCAGCCTCGACTTCCTCGGCGACACGACGAACGTCGGAACGCTGATGGCCTTCATGCTGATCTGCGTGACGGTCGTCTATCTGCGCTTTGCACGGCCGAACATGCATCGCCCGTTCAAGATCCCGACCTGGGCGATCACCATCATCGCCGTCCTCGGCGCGACGATGTGCTTCCTCCTGGTGATGTCGCTGATGTCGGTCGAGCAGACCCGGAACTTCTTCATCCCATATCTCGTCATCGGCGTGCTGTTCTATTTCGTCTACGGAATGTGGAACTCGAAGCTGGCCAAGGGCGAATACATAACCGGCCACGAAGCCAACC
>JBBAUA010000023.1:0-55927 GCA_040398465.1 Hyphomonadaceae bacterium
ATGTGCACCTTGGAGAGCCAGTCGAAGCCCTTGGCGAACAGGATCTGGATCTGCTGGATATTGCCCTGCGCCCAGCGGCGGTCGCGCGCGGCGAGGTCGACGATGGTGGGAGGGGCTTCCTCGTAGGAGCCGATGATGTCGCCGGCGATTTCAACGCGCCAACCGGCGCGGCGGAGCAGGGCGGCCTCGACGAAGTCGTGGCTGAGGATCTTGCCGCCGAGTGGTTCGCGTCCCGGAAGATCGGGCAGGGCGGCGTGGGCGGCGAAGGGCGCGATGCGGATGATGGCGTTGTGGCCCCAGAAGTTGCCTGCGCCGCCTGACCACCAGGTAAGGCCGGTGCCGAAGAGGTCGCCATGAACGCGCAGGGCCAGCTGTTGCGCGCGCGCCGAATAGGTCCGGGCGCCGACGATCGCGAACACGGTCTGGATCAGCGCCGTGCGCGGCCGCGCATCCATGCGGCGCACCAGTTCAAGGGTTGCTTCCGGTGACAGCAGGCTGTCTGCGTCGAGCTCGATCATGTAGTTGTAGCGCGCGCCCCAGCGCTGGACAAAATCGTTGATGTTGCCCTGTTTCTTCTGGGTGTTCTCGCGGCGGCGGCGATACCAGAACGGCTCCGTCGAGCGGCGGCGCATCAGGTCCTGCATCGCCGCTTCCTCGATCTCGACGAGGGCGGGATCCATTGTGTCGGACAGGAAGAATATCTCGAAGTCCTTGTGCGCCTCGAGGTCCTTCAGGCTGTCCCACATCGCCTCCGCGGCGGCGATCACCTTGGAGGGCTTCTCCTGGTAGAGGGCGATGATGATGGCGGTCTTGGAATTCTGCGTTGGCAGTTCGGCGCTGGGCGGCGGGGCGCGAGGCGAGGTCAGCAGGACGATCGTGCCGGCGACGGCCGTGTACGCGGCGATGCCAAGATAGGCGAAGTTGACAGCGAAAAGGGCGACTGCGAGCCATTCGAGATAGTTGAGCCCGCCCGCCGCAAAGCCGGACAGCATCGCCTGGGCTGCGAAGAAAGTCGTCGTCAGCGAGCAGGCGAGAATGACCAGAAAGCGCCATTTGCCATCGCTCTCAGGCGCGGGCTTGCTGCGGCGGGTGACAAGCGGCTGTGCCGGCATCTCCAGCCGCTGCTCGGGCGGCCGGCGAGCGAACCCTGCGTCGGAGGCGACGTATCCTGTCCTGACCGTGCCGGTCGAACTGGCGTTGTGGACCGGTGTATGAGCGACGCCCTGCGGCGACCGCCCCTCGATCTTTACTGACTGCACGCGCAGCACCCCTTGAGACAGTCGCTACCACGTCCGGCGTGCCGTACCGGACCCTTCGCTCCCCAGCGGTTTGGCGCACGCCTTCCTTGTTGGAAATCCGCACGACCGGTGTGCGTTATAACACGGGATTGATGCAAATGGGCCACCCCCCGGTGCTGTAATCGAGAAAACGCCGTAGAATTAATCACTTGACTCTTGCCTCACCTGCGGCTCGCCTGGGGAGGGTGAGGCAACCGATTGATTTTACTGGCGCTTTTCGGGTGAATCCGGTCGGATGCCGGAGGTGGACGCATCGTCGTGGTCGAGGATCAGCCGCTCGATGAAGAACTCCATCATGCGGGTCTGGTCCATCCCGGTGTGCCCGCGATCCGGGCCGACCTGCACCTCGAAGCTTTTGCCCGCAGCCTGCAAAGCCCGGATCAGCTGCAGGGAATTCTTCGGATGCACATTGTCGTCCGAGGTCCCGTAATAGACCATCAGGTCGCCCTTCAGCCCGTCGACATAGGTCATCACCGCCGACCGGTCATAGGCCGCCGGGGATTGCTCGGGCAGGCCTAGATAGCGTTCTGAATAGGCCGTGTCGTAGAGCCGATAGTCCGTGACCGGAGAACTTGCGGCCGCGGCGTGCACGAGTTCCGGATACCGCATCAGCATCAGCGCCGCGACGCTGCCGCCATAGGACGTGCCGTAGACGCCGATGCGGGTGGCGTCGACATAGGAGCGCTCGGTCGCTGCGCGTATGCCCGCCGCGAAGTCGTCGATCTCGACAATGCCGAGCTGCTGGTAGGCCTGGTCCAGCACCTTGCGTCCGCGCCCGGCATTCGTCCGCGCATCAAGGCGCAGGATGATGAAGCCATACTCGGCGAGAGGGTTTGCCGTCGCGAATGTTTCGTTCAGCCCGTTCGAGCCCGGCCCGCCATAGACGTTGAGCAGCACCGGATACTTCTTCGACGGATCGAAATTCGACGGGAACTGCATCATGCCGTGCAGCCGCGTCTGGCCATCAGCGGCGATGAAGGTGAACTGCGCCGCCTTCTCCAGCCCCAGCGCGTCGAACTGCGACAGGTCGCTGGACGCCACAGTCGCCAGCAGCTTGCCGTCGAGATCGCGCAGCCGGGTTATCGGCGGCGTGTCGTGCGCCTGTTCGACATCGATGAAATGCTTGCCGTCCGGCGCCAGCTCCACCCTGTGGTTCAGCCGCGGATGGGTGAGCCGCACGTCGTTGCGGCCGTCCAGCGTCACGCGGTGCAGCTGTATCTTCATCGGCGTATCGCCCGAGCGCGCCGTGTACCAGAGCAGCCCCGCCGCCTCGTCGACCTTCACCACGTCCACCGCGTCGAACCGGTTGCGCGTCAGCGTTGTCAGCAGCTTGCCCGAAAGGTCGTAGAGATAGAGATTGCGGAAGTCGTTGCGCTCCGACGTCCAGATGAAGCGATTACCGTCCTCGAGGAAGCGCGGCGCGCCGCCCTGCGCCCATGACGCCGGCCGGCTTTCGCGCACGACGGACTGGCACGCGCCGGTCGCCGGATCACAGGCCGCGATATCGTAATGCTTCTGCAGCCGGTCCGCGCGCCGCACCAGGATCGCCGCGCCGTCCTTCGTCCACTGAGCGTTCCAGATATAGTGACCGATGACATTGTTGGAGAAGGGCAGGCCCTCGCGCACGTCCATGCGGCGCGTCTGGCCTGTTGCGAAATCGAAGACCATCAGGTCCGCCACCGGATTGTTCGCGCCGGCATGCGGATAGGCCTGCGTCAGAACGGTGGACAGCGTCCGGGTCTGGTCGAGCTGGAGGAAATAGTCGTCCACCTTGCCCTCGTCATAGCGCACCCAGGCGAGCCTGGCGCCGTCGGGCGACCACCACACCGGCTGCGAGACGCTGAACTCCTCGAGATAGAGATAGCTGCCGACGCCATGGCGGATGCGCTGCTTCGCGCCGCCATCGAAACTGATCTGCCGCTCGGCTCCGCCATCGCCCGGCGCGTACCAGATGTTGTAGTCGCGCGAGAACGCGCGCGACTTTCCATCCGGCGCAACCACGTCCGCCTCGCGCCCACGCCCGCGCGCCAGCACAAGCCCGCCCGGTGCGGCCGCCGCCGGCTGCGCGGCAGGTCCCGCCAGCGCCGGCTCGCCCGGCGCATCCTCCACGCGTCCAGCCTTGAGGGTCGCCACATCGAAGCGCCAGCGCACGCCCTCGAGTGTGTAGTCGAATGACGCGGAGTCCGCAGCCCATGTCGGGGCGATCGCACCCGACCTCACCGACCCGGCGATCTTCGGCGAAATCTCCGCCCACTGATCGTAACCGGGCATGGACTTGATGCGGGATTGCGCCGCCGCGGGCATGGCCATGGCGAGCGCGAACACGGCGAGCGTCAGTGCGCGTTTGATCCTGTGGGCCATCATGCTTCTCCGCCTCGCCCGATCCTAGGTCGGTGAGCCCATCCGCCACAAGCCAGCCGCGCGACCCATCGCCCGCTTGAGCAGAATCGTCACCCGGCCTATCCCCGACGGATGGAATCCGGCCCCACCCCAGATACATCGCGGCCAGGCGAATCGCGGCCGGACCGGCGGGGCGCTTTCCTCCTGCTGTTCTTCTGCCTTCTCGCCGTCGGCGCCGGCAACACGATGCTCACCTCCGCCGTGCTGCCGCCCCTGACGCGCGAGCTTGGCCTGCCGGACTGGACGGCCGGGGCGATCTTCTCGCTTTCCGCCGCCGTCTGGGTGGTGACCGCGCCCTATTGGGGGGCCAAGTCCAACACCTGGGGCAGGCGCCGCGTCGCCGCCATCGGCATGATCGGCTTTGCCGCCTCGATGTTCTTCTTCGCGCTGGTGTCCTTCCTCGCGCTGATGGGCTGGATCGACGACTGGGTGATGGTCTTTGTCCTGCTGCTGGTCGCCCGCACGCTGTTCGGCGTGTTCGGCTCGGCCACCAACCCGGCCGCCCAGGCCTATGTCGCTGACCGGACCAGCCGCGACGAACGCATGAACGAGCTGTCGACGCTGACCTCCGGCTTCACGCTTGGCCAGATGGCGGGCCCCGCCGCCGCCGCCGTGCTGATCACGGCGGGCGCCATGCTCTCGCCGGCTGTCGGCCTGCTGGCGCCCCTCGTGGTGGTCACCATCATCGCGACAGTCATCGGAGCGATCGTGCTGTTCCGCCTGCCGGAAACGCGCGCGCCGGTTTCCGAAGGCGGCATCGCGAAGACCGGGACGAAAGGCCTCTGGCGCCACCCCGCGATCTTTCCGTTCCTGCTCTATGCAGTCGGGCTGTCCCTGATCACCGGCGTGCTGAGCCAGACATTTCCGTACGCCATCATGGACCGGATGAACACGACGGGCGCCGCCTCCGCCCAGTTCACCGGCCCGGCTATGACGATGGGCGCGATGGCGACGCTGATTGCGCAACTCGTGCTGATCCCGCGCATGCGCCTCTCGGTCCGCGCCCTGCTGGTCTATGGCGCGCTGATGCTGGCGATGGCGTCGCTCTTCATGGTGTGGGCGCAGGACTTCGCGCTGTTCGCCTTCGCGCAGATCATGTTCGGTCTGGGGCAGGGCTTCTCGCGGCCTGGCTTCTCTGTCGGCGTCTCGCTCGCCGCCACGCCCGAGCAGCAGGGCGATGTCGCGGGTCTCATCACCGCGGCCAACGGCATGGGCTTCGTCATCTCGCCGCTGTTCGGCCTGTGGATGTACGAGAACGTCTCGCGCGAAAGCCCATTCATCTTCTGCGCCGTTCTGGTTGTCGTGATGGCTATCTACGCCTTCTTCACCGCCAGGGCAGGCGATGGCGTGGGGCCGCGTACGATCGAGGAGGCGGTCGCCAAGGACAAGCCGCCGTCGTGAGCGCAAACTGAAACCGCGCCGGCGGGACTGGCGCGGTCCAGAGACGTCCGTTCAGCAAAGATCGTTCAGTTCGGCGGCGCGAGCGGCGCGGTTTGCGGAGCAGGGGCAGGCGCCGGCTCAGGAATGTTGCGCGTCGCATCGCGCGCGCTGTCGCCGATATCGTCAGCCGCATCGCCGATTGCGTCGGCCGCGCGCTCAACCGCGGAGTCCGACGCCGGCCTCTTAGTCTCGCCGCTGTAGAACATCCAAGCCATGACGCCCACGGCGACGATCAGCGCGCCAACAGCGAAATAGAGAAAGCCATTGCCCTTGCGGGTTCCAGCTGGCGTTACGATTGTCGTGCGTTCTTCGAGCGCCATGTTGAACTCCCATGCGGTGCAGGGGGTCAACGTACGCGCATGTCGCAAGTTCCGGTTGTATGCAGCTCAGCCCGGGATGGCCGCAGCCGCAATCTGCACCTGCTCCAGCATCTGCAGCGTCGGAAACCCGTCCGCCACGAGGCCCTTCGATGTCTGGAATTTCTGCAGCGCCGCGCGCGTCCCGCGTCCGATGATGCCGTCAACGCTGCCCGCGCTGAAGCCGAGCTTGTTGAGCCCCGCCTGCAGGTCGCGCGCCTGTTGCTGCGTCAGCATCTGGATCTCGGTCGGCCATGGCCGTGTCATCTCGGGCCGGCCTGCAAGGCGATCAGCAAGCAGCCCGATGGCGAGCGCGTAGCTGTCTGCATTGTTGTAGCGCTTGATGACGAAGAAATTGTCGAACAGCAGGAAGGCGGGGCCATAGGATCCCGCCGGCAGGAACAGCTCTGCCGACAGCGCGTCCGCTGACCCGAACGAGCCATAAATAACCGGTGTGATCCCCATCGCCTTCCACGCCGCCACCGTCAGCTTGCGCCCGTCGCCACTGGCGTAGTCGAAGCCTTCCGGGATAATCGCCTCCACCGCCCACGGCTGATCCTTCTTCCAGCCATAGCCTGTCAGGTAGTTGGCGGCCGACGCCAGCGCGTCGCCGGCATTCCCCCAGAGATCCTTCTTCCCGTCGCGATCGAAGTCGCGGCCATAGGCGATGATGCTCGACGGCATGAACTGCGTCTGGCCAAGCGCGCCCGCGAAGGACGCCTTGCGGAACTGGTCGCGCGTCGCCGATCCATCCTCGATCAGGCGCATGATCGCCATCAGCTCGGTCTCGTTGAAATCCTTCCGGCGCCCGACAGCCGCCTGGCTCGCCAGCACGCGCGGCGCATCGTCAGTTCCGATGAAGCCGCCATACGACGTCTCCATGCCCCACACCGCGGCGATGATCTCGCGCGGCGGCGAATAGGACGCCTCGATCGCATCGAAGATCTGCGCGTTCTGCGCCAGCTTGGCCTGGCCATTGACGATCCGCGTCGGCGACACCGCGGTGCGCGCATAGTCCCAGATCGGCTTCACGAACTCGGCCTGGTTGTCGAAGGACTGGGCCTGCGCCGTCGCCTCGACCGGCACGAGCCCGTCCAGCACGCTCTGGATGTCCCGCGTCCGCCGTCCAGCCGCGGACGCCTTTGCGGCAAACTGGGCGCGCCAGCCGTCGAACTGTGCGTTGCCGGAGCTGGCGAAGTCGAACGCGCCGCCGGGTCCGGCCGTCAGGGGCGGGGCAGGCGAGGAGGGCGGGGCCTCTGGGGCGGGTTCGGGGCCGGCGCCGGCGAGACGCGTTCCGCCGCAAGCGGCGAGGGCGACACCCATCGCCACGCCTGCAAGGGCCCATCGCCAGGTCCGGATCGTCATCACGAACTTGCCTTTCCCGGCCGCATCTCACAGTCACAACGATGATTGCGGCAATCCGGCAGGATTTCCATGCCCGAATCCATGAATGACGCGCGAATGTTAAGGCCAATTTACGTTCGCAAGCCGCCTTCTCGCAGGCGCGCCCGCAGCCATGGTTGACACCCGGGGACGCCTCCGTTAAACGCCCGGCTCCCAATTCAGGTCGCAAACCTCGGCAGCCGCCCATGAAAGTCCGTTCCTCACTCAAATCGCTCAAGGGCCGCCACCGCGATTGCAAGGTCGTGCGCCGCAAGGGCCGCACCTATGTGATCAACAAGACCGACCCGCGCTTCAAGGCGAAGCAGGGCTGATCCACCTCAATCCAGATTGACCGCAATCGGCGCCAATCCAGCGGCGAGATGCGCTTGTGCGTGATGTTCCGCGCACGCATAGTGGGGCCATGTTCCGGCCCATCTTCCTGTCCTTCACCGTTCTCGCGCTGGCGGCCGCCTGCGGCGACAAGGCGTTTTCGCCCGGTCCGTCCGCCGAGACCCCGAGCAATGTCGCCAGCAGCGCCGAGGCGGAAGAAGCCGCCGAGAACAAGAACATCAGCCAGGAACTCCTCGACAAGCTGAAAGCCACCAAGGACGAGGCCGAAGCCACCATGCTGGAAGAGGAGATCTGGGACGCCTGGCTCGTCTCCGGCTCCGCCACCGTCGACACGCTGATGCAGCGCGGCCTCGAATATCAGGAGAACGAAGAACTCGAAGCCGCCCGCGACGCCTTCGACAAGGCCATCGCCATCCTGCCGGAATACGCCGAGGGCTGGAATCGCCGCGCCGTGCTGTTCTTCAACGACGGCAAGTATGACGAGGCCATCGCCGACCTCGAATCCGCCATCACCTACGAGCCGCGCCATTTCGGCGCCTGGATCGGAATGGCAATGATCTTCGAGTCGGTCGACCGCCCGGAGGCTGCGCTTAAAGCCTACGACAAGGCGCTCGAAATCCACCCGCTGGCGCAGGCCGCCGTGCAGGGCAAGCGCCGCCTCGATCGCATCGTGAATGGCCGCGCGCTCTAGCCGTTAACGAGATGCCCACAGCGCCATGCACAGGGAATCGCCGCCTGCGGCGCGCGCGTCGTTGGATGTGGTTCGCCGCCCCGGTAAAGTGACGCTCACTTCGCTTCCGGGAGATCGACATGGACGACGGCGCAGCAGCAGCCGCCCTCACGCAGGCGGCGAGAGAAAAGCTCCGGCAGACGGTCGCGAAGATCGAGAAGCTCGAGGAAGAAAAGAAAGAGGTCGGCGGCCAGATCAAGGACGTCTACCAGGAAGCCAAGTCCATGGGCTATGACACCAAGGCGCTCCGCGCCGTGATCCGCCTCCGCAAGATGGACCGCCAGGAACGCGAGGAAGCCGAAGCCATCCTCGACACGTATCTGCTGGCGCTGGGCGAGATCTGAGGCCGCTGCGCGGCGGCTGTTCCACAACAGGGACACGCGCTACCTTCGCCGCATGAAGCGCGAGGTCGATCAGCACAAGACACGCAAGGCCCTGCGCAAGCTGCGCCGCGCCGCTGATCGCGCCACCGAGGAGGGCGGCCCCGGCCTGTCGGACTGGGAGCAGGACTTCGTCGAAGGCGTCACCACCCGCCTCGAAACCTACGGCTCTGCTTTCCGCGACCCCGGCAAGGGCCGCCTCGATGAAGCACTCTCGGTAAGGCAGGCGCACATCACCCGGCTGATCGACAAGAAGTCGCGCAAGGCAAAACCCGCTGAGGCCGCGCCCGCCGCTGCACAGGGCGGCGAACCCGCCCGCTCCAGCCAGCAACGCGCGCCTTCCGCAAAGCCCACGGACAAACCCAAGGCCCGCTCGAGCTTCAAGCCCAAGGCCAAGGCCGCTTGGAAACCCCGCGGCCGCGACATCAATGACGACAAGGCAGCAGCCGAGGCCGCGCCGAAAAGGCCGAGCCTGAAAATCATTCCCGGCGGCAGGCGCTGACACCAGAACGACTCCGCAGGCGAACCGCGTTCCGTCCAGCCGAATCCTGCCCTACAAGCCGCGCATGACCCACTTCCTCCCCATCGTCCGCACCAGCGACACCAGCTTCAGCCTCCGCGTCACCGAAGACCTCTGCGTCGGCCCGCTCGGCCATGTCTTCCTGTTCGGCGGTGCAGGTCTCGGCGCAGCCGTCATCGCGCTCGAACAGACTTTCCAGCGCGGCCTAGTCTGGGCGACCGCGCAGTACATCTCCTTCGCCCGCCTCGGCGCCGACGTCGTGCTCGATGTCGCCGCAGCCCAGCAAGGCAAGTCCGTGACGCAGGCCACCGTCACCGGCCGTGTCGGCGACCAGACCATCTTCAGCGTGATGGCCGCCCTCGGCGATCGCGAGGGCTACCCGGACCAGCACTGGCGCGACATGCCCGACATGCCGCCGCCCGACCAATGCGAGCAGGAGCCGCAACGCCCGACGCAGGACCCGAACGCCCGCCTGCGCCAGTCGCTGGATGTGCGCGCCATTCCCGGGCCCGCGCGTCACGAGATGGCGATGCAGACCGGCCGAACGCTGCTCTGGATCCGCCAGAAGAATTCGGCCCCGGTCGACGCCGCCATGCTCGCCGTGTTCGCGGACTTCGTCCCCGGCGCCATCGGCGGCGCGCTGGGCAGGGGAGGCGGCGGCAACAGCCTCGACAACAATCTGCGCGTCCGGAAGATCGTGCCCACCAACTGGGTGCTGTGCGACGTGCAGGCGCAAGCAGCGGCCCGCGGCTTCGGCCATGGCCACATGCGGCTCTATGCGGAGGACGGCACGCTGATGGCCACCGCCAGCCAGTCCATCGTGCTACGGACGTACACCCCGCCCAAGTCGGAAATCGCCTGATTCACCGCGCTGGATCAGCCCGCTTGCGCTTGGCCGCCGCACGCGAGAACATGAGGCCAGGTCGGATACAGGGTCTGCGGCATGTTGAAGGGGCTCGCGCGCGTAGCGCTACTGGCGATGGCAGTCGCCGGCGCGGCCAATGCCCAGGGTCCGCAGCAGCGCGATCCGCTTAACGGTCAGTTCGGCGCAATCGAAGTCGCCATGTCGCCCGCCGAAGCCGCCGCAGACGCCATGCGCATCGGCGACGCGCTGACAAAACTGCCGGCCCAGCGGCCCGGCGTCGTCGATACCTACATCCTCACCGCATCGCTCTGGGACGAACCCGTCTTCGAGAATGAGGCGCGCGAAGCCGCCAGCATCCTCGCCCGCCGCTATGACGCCCCCGAGCGCACGATCACGTTGTCCGCCGGGCGTGGGCCGGGCGCGGCCCGTACCTATCCCTCCGCCACGCCCAACAATTTCAACGCCGCCCTCGGCCGCATCGGCAAGCTCGCCGATCCCAACGAAGACCTCGTCGTGGTCTTCTTCACCTCGCATGGCGGGCCGGACGGCGCCGTGGCGATGCAGGAGAAGGGCCGTCTCGGCGGCGCCATCCGCGCGCTCCACCTGCGCACATCGCTGCAGCAGGCGAACATCAAGTCGAAACTGGTGATCGTGTCGGCCTGCTATTCGGGCTATTTCATACTGCCGTTCTCTAACGACGATACCGTCGTGCTCACCGCAGCCGCCGCCGACAAGACCAGCTTCGGCTGTGAGCCGAGCCGCGACTGGACCTATTTCGGCGACGCGCTCTTCAACCATGCGCTGCGTGGCGGCGGCGGCGTCGTCGAGGCGTTCGACCAGGCGCGTGGCCTAATCACGAAGTGGGAAGGCGATCTTGTCGCCCAGTGGAACGCGCAGCCCGCCTCCGTGCGCGCCCGTGAGCCAAAGCCAGAGCCTTCCAACCCCCAAAGCAATGTCGGCGACAACGCGCTCGCCCGCATCGCAAAGGCGGAAAGCTATGGCGTCGCCATCGCCTGCGCCGGCAATCTCTCCTATGCGCTTGACCGCGCCCGCACCGCCAGCGGCTTCAAGGGCTTCACCGACCAGGCCGCTCTAACAGGCGCCCTCAACGCCGCAACCGCCCGCGCCAACACCGAAGGCGCCGCCCGTGGCCGCTCCAACCAGGACACCGCTCGCAGCATCACGCAGGTTGCCACCACTGCGCTGCAGCTCGCGAAAGGCCAGACCCCGACGCTGGTCACCCACATCGAACGCTGCATGGCGCCGTAGGGCTTAGCTTGGGGTCACGCCCGCGGCGTCAACCGCACCACATGCCCCATCTTGCGCCCGTCAGCGGCCGCGCGCTTGCCGTAGAGATGCAGCTTCCCCCCGCCGATCAGGTGGCGCTCCCAGTCGAATGCATCCTCGCCCAGCAGGTTGATCATCTCCCCATCGGCCCAGCGCGTCGGATCGCCCAGCGGCCAGCCGCACACGGCGCGGATATGCTGTTCGAACTGCCCCGTCCGGCAGGCGTCCTGGGTCCAGTGCCCGGAGTTGTGAACCCGCGGCGCGAACTCGTTGGCCAGCAGCCTGCCGTCTTTCGTCAGGAAAAGCTCGAGCGCCAGCACGCCGACATAGTCGAGTTCATCCGCCAGCTTTCGCGTCATCCGTATGGCTTCGTCCAGCGCCGCTTTCGGCGCCGAAGCGGGGAAGGTGGAGCGCCGGAGGATTCCTCCCGAATGGTCATTCTCCGGCGGATCGAACGCGACGAACTTGCCGCTCGCCGAACGTGCGGCGATCACCGAGATCTCGCACTCATGTGTGATCCATGCTTCCAGGATCGAAGGACCGGCGCCGACATCCGCCCACGCAGACTTCGGAACCTCCCCTTTGAGCCGCACCTGTCCCTTGCCGTCGTATCCAGAGAATCGCGACTTCAGCACGCCATTGCCGCCGAGCTTCTCAAGCGCCGGCGCAATATCATCCGGCCCGTCGACACGCTCGAACGGCGCCGGTTCGATGCCGATGTCTCGGAAGAATGTTTTCTCCGCGAGCCTGTCCTGCGCCTTGGCGAGCGTGCGTCCGTTCGGGCGCACTGGCTTGCCTTGCGCCTCAATCAGGTCCGTCGCCGCAACCGGCACATTCTCGAACTCGATCGTCGCCGCCACGACGCTCGCCGCGAACTCCTTCAGCGCCGCTTGATCATCGAACTTCGCAACCCACGTCTTCGCCGCAACGCGCGAGGCTGGGCTGTCCTGCTCGGGCGTAAAGATGTGGACGTCGAGACCCATCTCGGCTGCCGCCATCGCCAGCATGCGACCCAGCTGGCCGCCGCCGAGAATCCCGATCACATCGCCCGGCCTGGCGATCGGACCCACAGGTTCGCGACTGCTCATTCTGCGTCTTCCACGCTCTCAGCCACAGCGTCTGTCTGCGCCTGCCGATATGCCTCGAGCCGCTTCAGCAGCGCCGCATCATTGTTCGCCAGCATCGACGCCGCCAGGATCCCGGCATTCGCCGCCCCAGCTTCGCCAATCGCCAGCGTGCCGACCGGAATGCCCTTCGGCATCTGCACGATCGACAGCAGGCTATCGAGCCCCGACAGCGCGCTCGATTTCACTGGAACACCGAGGACGGGCAGGGAGGTCATCGAGGCGACCATCCCCGGCAGGTGGGCGGCGCCTCCGGCCCCGGCAATGATGATTCGCAGTCCCCGCTCCCGGGCGGTCTTGGCGTAGGCGACCAGCCGGTCCGGCGTCCGGTGGGCGGACACCACCCTCGTTTCATATGGAACGCCGAGTTCTGCGAGGATTTCGGCCGCTTTTGAAAGGGTTGGCCAGTCCGACCGGCTGCCCATGATGACGCCAACCAGGGGCTTTTGTGCAGGCGTCGACATGGGGCGCTCCGGCCGGAAAGCCGGGTTCTACCTGCTTCCGCCACAATTCCGCAACGGCGCGGAAAGCTTCGGTTAATCCCGCGCTAACAAGCTTGGGCGAGTTTCAGACCGGAGACCCTGTCCAGCCGATGAAGCTTTTCTCGATCTTCGGACCGCGCCCCCGGCGCGTGGAAGCCGCCCCGCCCGAGCAGCTCGTCGATCCGGCGCTGCGCGTGGCGGAGATATTCGGCGTGCCCGACATCCACCTGACGCCGCAGGTCCGCACTGCATTCAACGTGATGATCTCGGAGATCGACTCTCTCCGCCTCGACGTGGAGCAGCTCAAGCTTTCGCTCGCCGAAGCCGAAGCCTCCGCCGACCACGACACGCTCGCCCCGATCTACAACCGCCGCGCCTTCGTGCGCGAGACCCAGCGCATCCTCGCCATGGTCAAGCGTCACGAAGTGCAGGCGAGCCTGATCTATTTCGACCTCAACAACTTCAAGGCGATCAACGACGCCCACGGCCATCCGGCGGGCGACGCCGTGATCCGGGCCATCGGCGAAATCCTGGTCCGCCAGACGCGCGAGACGGATGTCGTCGGCCGCATCGGCGGCGACGAGTTCGCAGTGATCCTGACGCACACCGATCCCGAAGCCGCAGCCTCCAAAGCCGAAGCGCTTGCCGCCACGCTGTGCACCGAGAAGGTGCTGTTCAACGGTATCCCGCTCTACGTCTCCGCCGCCTACGGCATCACGCACATCGGCATCGGCGATACTGCCGAAAAGGCTCTCGCCCGCGCCGACGAGGCCATGTACGCCGACAAGGCCCTGCACCGCAGAGCGCAGGCGGGCTGATCGTTTCGCGCTACTGCCAGTTGTTGTAGCGAAATCCGCGTCCGCCGCCCCAGACCTGTTCGCCGATCGTACAGTCGGTCTTCTCGGTCGGCAGTTTCAGCTGCGCTTTCACGATGCCAGGCTTCTGAGCCGGGGCAGGGGCCTCCGCGAACTGTATGGGCGCGGCCCCCGTGTCGAGGTCGAGGCTTGCAATCTCCATCACCAGCTTCTTGCGGATGGTGGACGACAGGTGGCGCAGGTCGAACACCGGAGCGATGAACGCGCCTTCGCCGCCGATCACGCAGTGCCGGTAGTACCGGTCGAGGTGATCGATATCGTAGAACTCCTTCGGCTTGTTCAGCATGATCGGCAGGCCGTTGATCACGATTCCCGACTTCACCACCTGGTCACGCGCAGGCTCCACCAGCCGCCCGGCATTGTTGGCGCCGTCGCCCGACACGTCGATCACCTGCCGGTGAGAAGAGATGTTGTTCTTGAGGATGTGCTGTTGCGCCGTCTCCAGCGCGCGTGAGATCGAGGTGCGCTGTTCGCCATATATCGGCTCATTCTCCAGCCGCTCGGAAAACTTCGTGGCGGCCTCGGTGGAGTCGATGATGGTCCAGGGGATCGTCTCGATCGGATCGAAATCGCCCGCCCATTCCATGTAGAGCACTGCGACCCTGCCCTCGGGGCCGGACAGCATCGCGTTGACGACGTCCTTGTGCCGGAAGGCGTCGACATAGCCCTGACGCTGGATCGAATGCTCGTCGTAATCCATCGACTGCGAGATATCGACGGCGAGGACGAGTTCGAGGTCGACGCGGATCATGCCGCCCTGCTGGGCCGTGACTGGCGCGGAAAGCCCGACAAACCCGGCCACGGCCAGTGCGGCGAAACCCTTGAGGCGAGACATGAGCTTCATCAATCGCTCCGGCGCCGGCTGAATCCTGTCACCGGGCTAATCAGCTTGCAGGCCATCCGCCCGGCAGGCAAGCTGCCGTCCATCACGAACTCACGACCTCGCGGGCCAAGACGGGGCGGAGCCGGTACGGAGGAGAAGATGAACAGCTTGCCCGCCGCGCTCTCCTTGATTGTAATGCTGGCCGCCGCGCCGGCCCTGGCCCAGGAAAGCTACCAGCCGCCACGAACGCCCGATGGCCGTCCCGACCTGCAGGGCACATGGACCAACGCCTCGATCACCACGCTGGAGCGCGCGGACCGCTACAAGTCCACCATCCTCAAGCCGGAGGAAGTGGAGCAGGCGACGCAGAGCCATCCGCAGATCGTGCGGCTGGTCACCGAGGATATTGCCAACACGCCGGCCACGGGATTGCTGACCGGCCGCGACCTCCTGATGGGGCGAGGCTACAACGCCTTCTGGATCGACCCTGGCACCCGCTTCGGCGTCGTGAAGGGCGAGACCCGGACGGCGTGGATCACCGATCCGCCGAGCGGGAAAATTCCCTTCAGCGAAGCGGGCCGCAAACTGGCGCATCAGGGCGAAGAGCGCCTCGGCTATTCCGATCCGGAGTCGCGCCCCCTGCCTGACCGCTGCATCGCCACCGGCGGCCGCACCGGCCCGCCAATGATCAACGGCCTCTACAACAACCACTACCAGATCGTGCAGACGCCAACCCATGTGGTGATTCATACCGAGATGATCAGCCATGCGCGGGTGATCCCCCTGAAGAAAAACTCAGAACAGCGCGAGCATCAGCCGGCGGCGATTGCACCGCTGTTCGGCGACCCGGTCGCCTGGTGGGAGGGCGATGCGCTCGTGATCGAGACGACGAACTTCAACGACTACCATTCATGGCAGGACCACCCCGCCTACCTCTCGAAAACAGGAAAAGTCACCGAGCGTTTCACCCGCGTCGCCGAGGACAAGCTGCTCTACACATTCACGGTCGACGACCCCACCTACTATGCGCAGCCCTGGACCGGCGAGATCACCTTCTGGAACGATGGCGGCCAGATCTACGAGTACGCCTGCCACGAAGGCAATTACGCGATGGACGGCATCCTCAGGGGCGCCCGCGTACGGGAGAAGCTGGGCCTGCCGCTGGATCAGGCGAACGAGGAGTAGGACTTAGCCGAGCGAAAAATCCACCAGCGCCGTGGCGTGGATTTCCAGCGTGTCATAGCCGGGCAGCCCCGCCTCGGTCGGCGGGAACAGCATGCCGATCTCGGTGCAGGCGAAGACCACGCTGTCGGCCTCTTTCGCCGATGACCGGTCGATCATCGCGCGCACTGCATCCCGCGCGGCGTCTGTGACGATCCCCTTGATCAGCTGGTCGTAGATGATGGCATGCAGCGCATCGCGGTCGGCCTTGTCCGGCGTCACGGCGCCGATGCCCTTGTTCCCGAGATGGTCGATCAGGAAAGGGTCTTCCATCGTGTAGCGCGTGCCGAGCAGCAGCGGCCGCGAGCGCGCATCCGATTTCAACTCCCTGGCCAGCGAATCGCCGATGTGGATCAGCGGCAGGCGCACGGACGCCATCACCTGCTGCGCCACCTTGTGCATCGTGTTTGCGCCAATGGCGATAACGTCAGCGCCCGCGCGCTCGAGTGACTGTGCGGCATTCGCCAGCACGGCCCCCGCCTCGCGCCACTCGCCCGCCGTCTGCATCTTTGCAATGGGTCCGAAGTCCAGCGAGTTGAGGATCAGCTTCGCCGAATGCGCACCGCCGCGCCGGTCGGCAACCATCTGGTTGATCCGGTCATAGTACAGGCGCGAGCTCTGCCAGCTCATTCCGCCGATCAGTCCGATGGTACGCATGCAGCTTTCCCGGTTTGTCGCCGGTTAGCATTGCAGGGCGGCGCGGTACAGCTCAGCGCCGCTTGGTCACATCGACGCCGACCGACAGCCTGGATGTTGCGCCATAGCCGGTGAAGGCCCCCAGAATCGGGGTCAGCTCGGCGCCCGACGCGGCAGAGGCGACTGGGATGAGATCGCCATCGTCGACCAGCCCGTTGGCGGCGTCGAGTTCGATCCAGCCGACGGCCGGAATGTAGACCTCCGCCCATGCGTGGGGCGAGGATGATCCGGGAGCGGCGTTCGGCGTGTAGACATATCCCGTCACGAAGCGGGCCGCGCAGCCCAGGCTGCGTGCAGCAGCGATCATCAGCCCGGCGAAGTCGCGACAGGTGCCTGAATGCAGCCGCAAGGTTTCGGCTGGCGGCTGCAGGCCCTGCTCGAAGCGGATGCGATAGTCGAATTCGTAGCGGATGCGCGCCGCGCATTCGAGCAGGCGCTCATACTGCCCCTTCTGCACGCCGGATGCGCCTCGCTTGATCCACGCGGCCACAGCGTCGGCGGTGTTCCTGGGCTGGTCGATATAGGCCCACAGCATGCGCTTCTCGGTCGGCGAATACTGCGTCGTCCCGGTCTCCAGCAGCAGGCGACGCTGGCTTTCCGAGCGCGGGAATGTCTCGACGCTGAGCTCGCTGACAATGTCGAGCTGGGTGGTCGTGCCGTTGAAATAGGCGATGGCGATCGAGTTGCCGTACAGGTCGCTCCGCCAGACGACTTCCGCCGGGGGCGAGAGGGTGAGGAAGGAGGCCTGCACCGTCAGCTTGTGGTCGCTACGTGGCCGCAGATAGAGGGTATGGGGCGAAAGCTGGACCGGCGACGAAAAGACGTAGGTCGTCGAATGTCTTAGCTGGAAGGCAGGCATGGCAGGGCTCTGGAACCGTGAGGGTCGCCCGGCAACGTGCGCTGGCGGACCGGGTTCCCTCAGGGGGGGACCGCCCCGGCTTTGCCTTGACCTTCTCCACAGGCGAGGGTAGGGAACCCGCCTTCCGCGCAAGAACTCCCCAGACATGGGATTCCTGTGCTTTGACCGGCACGACCCCGTCACCTGACGGACGAGGCTGGCGAGGTCCCCCGCCCGGCGCGTTGCGCTCAGCGGGGCTAAAAGGCGTTTGCGCGTCGGAAGAAGACTACCCATGTCGGAGACGGTCTCCGGCATGAAAAGGAATGGCGATGTTCGACGCGCTGACAGATCGTCTTGGCAAGGTATTCGAAGGCCTCACCGGCCGCGGCGCCCTGTCCGAGAAGGACGTCAATGAAGCCCTGCGTGAGATCCGCGTGGCGCTTCTGGAAGCCGACGTCGCGCTCTCCGTGGTCAAGAAATTCATCGACGATGTCCGCCCCAAGGCCGTGGGCGAGAACGTCATCAAGTCGATCAAGCCCGGCCAGCTGGTCGTCAAGATCGTGCACGATGCGCTGGTCGAGACGCTGGGCGGCGACGATGAACCGCCGCCGCTGAAGATCGACAGCCCGCCGGCCGTCATCATGATGGCCGGCCTGCAGGGCTCCGGCAAAACCACCACGACCGGCAAGCTCGCCAAGCGCTTGAAGGATCAGGAGCGCAAGAAGGTTCTCGTCGCTTCGCTCGACACGCGCCGCCCGGCCGCGATGGAGCAGCTGAAGATCCTCGCCGACCAGGTTGGCGTCGATGCGCTGCCGATCGTCGTTGGGCAGCTGCCCGCAGACATCACCCGCCGCGCCATCCAGGCCGCGAAGTTCGGCGGCTACGACGTGCTGATGCTGGACACGGCGGGCCGCACCACGCTCGACGACCAGATGATGAACGAGGCGGACGAGATCGCGAAGATCGCGAACCCGTCCGAGACGCTGCTCGTTGCTGACGCGCTCACCGGACAGGACGCCGTCGAGACTGCGCGCCGCTTCAACGAACGCCTGCCGCTCACCGGCCTCGTGCTCACCCGCATGGACGGCGATGGCCGCGGCGGCGCAGCGCTTTCCATGCGCTCTGTCACCGGCCTGCCGATCCGTTTCATCGGCGTAGGCGAGAAGCTCGACGGGCTCGACGTGTTCGACGCCCGCCGCATCGCCGGCCGCATTCTCGGGCAGGGGGACATCGTCAGCCTGGTCGAGAAGGCCAAGGCCGAGATGGACATGGTCGAGGCCGAGCGCGTCGCCAAGCGGATGCAGAAGGGTCAGTTCGACCTGGAGGATTATGCCGGCCAGCTGCGCCAGATGCAGCGCATGGGCGGCCTCGGCGGCATGATGGAAATGCTGCCCGGCGTGAAGGACGCCAAGGCGAAGATGGCCGCTGCCGGCATCGACGACCGCGTGATGAAGCGCAAGGAAGCGATCATCATGTCGATGACGCCGAAGGAGCGCCGCAAGCCCGACCTGCTTCAGGCCTCGCGCAAGCGCCGCATCGCGGCCGGCGCTGGCGTCGACGTGGCCGAGGTCAACAAGGTGCTGAAAGAGCACCGCAACATGGCCGACATGATGAAGAAGCTCGGCAAGGGCGGCCTCAAGGGCCTCGCAGGCATGATGGGGAATATGGGCGGCGCCGGTGGCATGGGCGGCGCCGGTGGCGGCGGAATGGGCGGCGCACCGCAATTGTCGCCGCAACAGATGGCTGCGCTGAAGAATCTCGGCGGCCCCGGCGGTCCGAAACTCCCCGGCCTCGGCGGCGGTCTTCCCGGTCTTGGGGGAGACAAGAAGAAATGACCCGCGATCCCACTGAGGACCTCAAACGCCTGCGCGCCTCGATCGACAATATCGATGCGGCCGTGGTGCACATGCTGGCCGAACGCTTCAAGGCGACCAAGGCCGTGGGCGAGCTCAAGGCTGCGCACGCCATGCCCCCGGCCGACAAGGCGCGTGAAGCCGAGCAGATCGCCCGCCTGCGCCAGCTGGCCCACGACGCCGATCTCGATCCAGATTTCGCCGAAAAATTCCTCGCCTTCATCGTGACGGAAGTGATCCGCCACCATGAGAAACTGCAGGGGAAGGGCTGACGCCCGACCCGCCACCATCAACCCACTCGAACAACAAAGAAGAGAGTAGAGAATGTCCCTGAAAATCCGTCTCGCGCGCGGCGGCTCCAAGCACCGCCCGTACTACAACGTCGTGATCGCCGACTCGCGCTTTGCCCGCGATGGCCGCTTCATCGAGAAGATCGGCTCGTACAACCCGCTCCTCGGCAAGGCCGATGAGAAGCGCATCCAGATCGACCTCGAGAAGGCCAAGGCCTGGCTCGCCAAGGGCGCGCAGCCGACCGACCGCGTCGCGCGCTTCCTCGGAAACGCCGGCCTCGTGAAATGGGAACACGGCAACAACCCGCAGGCTGCTGTCCCCGGCGAGAAAGCCGCCGAACGCGCCAAGGAACGCGCCGGGCGCGAGGAAGCCCGCCGCGCCGCCGCTGAGGAAGCCAAGAACGCGCCTGCCGAAGAAGCCGCCGCGGAGTAATCCGCGTGGCGGTGACGGTTCGCGAGGCGGCGCCGGGGGACGAGGATTTCATCCTCGCCCTCAACGCCGCGTGCGTTCCGGCCGTCGGAGACATGCCGCGCGAGAGATACCGCCAGTATGCTGGCTGGGCCTATCGTGTGCTGATCGCAGAAGCCGGCGGCGAACCCGCCGGCTTCATGATTCTTCTGCGCCCCGGATCTGCCTATCCGAGTGACAATTACGGCTGGTTCGAAACGGCGTTCGACCGCCATCTCTACGTCGACCGCATCGCCGTCACCGAGGCGTCGCGCGGAACCGGCGCGGGCAGGGCGCTGTACGAGGCGGCGATCCTCATGGCGCGCGACCTGGGCGAAGAACGCGTCACTGCGGAGGTCAACGAAGACCCGCCCAATCCCGAGAGCATGGCCTTCCACGCCAGGCTCGGTTTCCGCCACCTGCTGTCGCGCGCTTCCGGGTCCGGCAAGGTCGTCGCCATGCTGGAACGGCCGTTGTGACTGCAAAGCCCAAACTGATCGTCGTCGCGCAGATCGCCGGCGCCTTCGGCGTCAAGGGCGAGGTTCGCGTGCGCTCCTTCACCGACGATCCGGAAGCCTGCTTCACCTATGGCCCGCTGATGGATGAGGCCGGCCGCGTCGTGCTCACGCCGGTTCGCCATCGCACGTTGAACGATCTGTTCGGCGTCACAGCGAAGGAACAGCGCCAGCGCGAAGAATGGGAAGCCATGCGTGGCACACTGCTGCACGCGGACCGCGCATCCCTTCCCGCAGCTGACGAGGGCGAGTTCTACGTCAGCGACCTGATCGGCCTGCGGGTCGTCCATGTCGACGGGCGCGAACTGGGTGCGGTGAAATCCGTCCAGAATTTCGGCGCCGGCGAACTGATCGAGGTTCAACCGTCATCCGGCAGCGCCTACCTGCTGCCCTTCACCGAAGGCGTCTTTCCGGAGATGGACATCCCCGCCGGCCTGCTGCGCGCCGCGCCGGACGAGGCGCTGCTGCCTGAGGCGCCTAAACCAGACTCTACCCGCACTGACCCGAAGCCCGGTTGAGCTGGAAGTACAGCGTCGCCGCCTTGTCTTCGGACATCCGCAGCGGCCGCCGCACGGCGCCCCGCGCGCCCTTGTCGCGCAGCCGCACGCTGAGGTCCTGTTCCAGATAAGTCGACAGCTCCTCCGGCATCAGCGCCACGTTGAGGCTGTCGTTGAACCGCGTGTCGCGCCACACCACCAGGCAGGCGCCATTGCTCTGGCGCGCCGGATAGGCCTCGGGCGCGACCGACGCATCCAGCACCCGCGCGCGCGGGAAGGCTGCGCGCAGATTGCCCGTGAGATGGGGGTCGGCGCCGACGATCGTGCCCTGCTGGAAACCCGCCTCGCGCAACGCCTCGGCCCATGCGCTGACCGGCGTATAGGGGCGGCAGCCGCCCTCCCGGCACTGCGCGATCTCCAGCTGCGCCTCGACGAACCGGCCGCCTGCCACCAGCACGATGAATGCCGCGACGACAGCGCCAAACCCGCGGATCGCGACCGGAAAATCACCGGCGCGCTTCACGTGGGCGAACAGCCAGATCGGCAGGGCGAACAGCACCGGCATCATCCAGTGCGGCTTGTAGGCCTGCACGCCCAGCAACACGCTGACCATGTAGACCCCGACGCCCATGATGGCCGCCTGCACGAACAGCTTGCGCCAGGCCAGCTCGTGCGGCTCCTCGTCAGTGCTGCGGCGCGGGAACACCGGGTAGAGAATCGGCAGCCACAGCGTCCAGAACAGCATCATCCAGAACAGCAGCAGCGGCAGGGCGAACTCCACCAGCGCGCGGCCAAGCTGCGCTGCGGCATTTCCAACGCGCTCGATCCACGCCCCGTCGATCTCCCACGACGTGACGTACTCGCGCGCCGCATCGCTCACCGAGTCGATGTGCGTCCCGACCCAGATCACGTAGGGCGCATAGAGCAGGGCTGCGACCAGGAAGGCCAGGAACAGCCGGCCGAAGCTCAGCGTGTCGCGGAAGAAGGGCGAGAACATGATCCCGAGCAGGATTGCGATCGGGAAGACGATAAACAGGTGATGGGTCAGCAGCCCCACACCCATCGCCACGCCGAGATAGAACCAGTCGCTCCAGGCCCGCCAGGTGAGGATACGTGTAATGGCGTGAAAGCTCAGCGACAGCACGGCCATCAGGGCGACCCCGCCCAGCAGGTCCTCATGCGCCGACCATCCGATCTGGAAGGTCAGCGCCCACGCCGCCAGCGCCGCCGCGGAGACGCCTGGCCGGACCAGGATGTTGCGGGCCGACAGGTAATAGAAAACCAGCCCGATCAAGAGCAGGGCGTACTTCACCGCGAAGATCACCGGCGGCGACAGTCCGCCCGCCCGCGTGGCCGCCCAGTAGAGCCAGGTCAGCAGGGGCGGCTGGCGGGCCTCGTACCCGAACTGGAACGATTGCGAGAGCAGCAGCTGGCCGGCTTCTTCGACCGTGTAGACCGGCGCCACCAGCACGCGAATGGCCCAGTGGACCACGCAATACAGCACGATGATCGAGATGATCGCGGACCGGTCGAGACGGATGATTGCATCAAGCGATGAGCGCTGTTCGCGCTCGCCGTTCCGCCGTCCCCGGACCCCGCGGCCTGACCTGGCCGTTTTCCTGGACTGTTTCGGCTGCCGGATCGGCTGCTTCACGCGTCTTCTTCCACTCGACTTGGGCGCACCACCAGAAACCGCTCAGCGCCCGGAGCGCGGATCGTTCCATTCGGCGGCGACGCCATACCCCCCCCGCCGCACAAGCCACATCATGCCGAGCAGGTCTACCAGTCCGGCGCCAAATCTTCCGAGGAATCCGTACTTTGACACGCCGTGCAGCCGCAGCCGGTCCGCCACCGGCTCTTCCTGCACATCCCAGCCGGCCCGTTTGATCAGCGCCGGGAGGAAACGATGCATCGACGCAAAGTAGGGCAGGTCCTGGAAGGCCCGCCGGCGGATCAGCTTGAACCCGCACCCCGTGTCGGTCGCATCATCGCGCAGGCAGAACCGGCGCACGCCGTTGGCGATGCGGGATTGCAGCCACTTGAAACCGCTGTCGTTTCGGCTCGTCCGGCGGCCGCAGATGATACCCAAAGCGGGATTCTCGTCCTTCGCAGCCACCTTGTCCCACACCCTGCGCGAATCGGCCGGGTCGTTCTGCCCGTCGCCATCAAGCAGTTGCACCCAGTCGCCCGCGCAGTGGCGTAGCCCGGTGAACAGGGCGGCTGATTTTCCCCGCCGCCTTGTGTGAGTCAGGATCTTGATGCGGTCTGGGCTGGCCGCCTGCACAGTTATCAATTCCGCAGCGGTTGCATCGCCCGAGCAGTCGTTGACGCAGACAATCTCGTAATCCACGCCGGCGAGGGCCGCATGCACCTCCTCGATCAGCGGCTGGATATTGCCTTCCTCGTTGTAGAACGGGATCAACACCGACAGGGCGCGGCGCTGTTGTGACGGCTCGATCAATGCCAAGTCAGCGGTCCCTGCGAAAGCGCGGCCCCGGCCCTGGAATCCAGCCGGCTTGAAGGTCAGGGACGTCTAGCACATCCACCGCATGCCGGAAGGCGCGGCCGTGTTTCCTCATGTCGCGGGCCAGCCATCGTGAATCGGGGGGCTGCCATGCGCGAGAAGCTTGCCGCAAGGACAGGACTGCCCCCGATCGCCGGCTCTGCTAGACTGCATCAGGTCAACAGGCGACAACACTCCGCTCAAGACGAGGACGAACGATGGCAGATACGGCTACGACAGCGGCCCCGACCAAGGTCGGCGCAGAGGCTTTCCGAAAGAATGGCCTTGTGCGCGGGGAAAAGGCGCCCCCCGCTTCCGGCATCGATCTTGCCGCTTTCGACATTACCGATCCGGAGATCTGGCGTCAGGAAGGCTACTGGGACTATTTCGCCCGGATGCGGAAAGAGGCCCCGGTCAACTACACGCCGGACAGCCCGTTCGGGCCCTACTGGAACGTCACCACCTACAAGGACATCATGACCGTGGACACGACCCACGGCGTCTTCTCGTCCGAGGGCGGCATCACCGTCGTCGACCAAGACGAAGACTTCCAGCTGCCGATGTTCATCGCGATGGACCCGCCCAAGCACGATCTGCAGCGCAAGACCGTGCAGTCGATCGTCGGCCCCGAAAATCTCCGCAGCTTCGAGGCGCTGATCCGCAGCCGCACCAAGACGCTGTTCGACGAACTTCCCATCGGCGAGCCGTTCGACTGGGTGGACAAGGTCTCGATCGAACTCACCACCATGATGCTGGCGACGCTGTTCGATTTTCCGTTTGAAGATCGCCGCAAACTGACGCGCTGGTCGGATGTCGCGACCGGCCGCAACAATCCCGAGATCGTCACCAGCGAAGAACAGTGGCGCGGGGAATTGCTCGAATGCCTCGGCTACTTCACGCGGCTTTGGAACGAGCGGGTCAACGCCGATCCGAAGGGCGATCTCGTTTCCATGCTGGCCCATGGCGAGCACACGCGGAACATGACGCCGCAGGAATATCTCGGCAACCTGATCCTGCTGATCGTCGGCGGCAACGACACCACGCGCAACTCGATGACCGGCGGCGTCTATGCCTTCAACAAATGGCCCGAACAGTGGGCCAAGCTGAAAGCCGATCCGTCGCTGATACCGTCGGCTGTGTCCGAGATCATTCGCTGGCAGACCCCGCTCGCTCACATGCGCCGCACGGCTCTGCAGGACTTCGACCTGAACGGGCAGACAATCCGCAAGGGCGAGAAAGTCCTGATGTGGTACGCCTCGGGTAATCGCGACGAGACGCAGTACAACAAGCCGGAAGTGCTCAATATCGAGCGCCCCATGGTGCGTCGGCACCTGTCATTCGGTTTCGGCATCCATCGTTGCGTCGGCAACCGTCTGGCGGAGCTGCAGCTGCAGATTCTCTGGGAGGAGATCCTCGCGCGCTATGACCGTATCGAGGTGCTGGCGGAGCCGGAACGCGTTCCGAGCGCGTTCGTGAAGGGTTATACGGCGATGCCGGTCCGGGTTCATCCGAAGGCATAGTGGGCGTCCGTCGAACGACGAGGGCGAGGAGGGGATTCGTCCGGCGGATCCCTAGGCCGGCGCACACGCCCCCTGCGCCGGCGTCACCCGGTAGTAGTTCCGCCCGATCCAGGCGTTGTGATCTTTCTCCCACGTTGCCTTCGCATGGTTGTCGCTCAGCCCTGACGCCGTCGCCGCCCACGTGCCGACATCGATCATGTAGTCCTCGCCTGTGACGTTCACGGGCTTGGTGCGCGTGAAGTACTCGATGTGGCGATAGACCGGCGCGCATTGATGCGCCTTCGCGACCTCCTCCATGGCCTGCGCCGTCGCGCGGTGATCGGGATGGTCGCCGGGGTTCACCGCCTCGTCGAGTTCGGCAATGTGCAGGGTGAGGCCCGAGCCAGCCACGCGCTCAGAGTCCACGATGGCGTTCAGCGTCTCCACGAGATCCGCCCAGCCTTCATAGCGAGCGCTCTGCTCCACCGTGCCGGACGTCGCCGCCTCGCCCGACCGCAGGCGCGTGATCGACTCCGGATGCGGCGTGTACACCGATCCGTTGACGATGTTGCCGTCGGGCAGGCGGAGGAAATACACGACCGCATTCGCATAGGCATAGCGCTGCACGCCATGCCCGCCGCGCATCGCCATCGCGCTATCCATCCGCGCGCCCTTGCCGATCGTCGGGTCGGCCGCGTTCGCCATGAAGCGCACGGCGCGCAGCGCCCCTTCCTCGCGCCCAAGATAGTAGGGCACAGGCTCGCCGCCCGCGCCTGCGCCCGCGTCGCCAGCCGTGACGTGAATGAACACCGCCTTCTCCTGCGGCTCGTTCATCGCGTGATAGGCGTCGGGGTTCATGAAAAGCTGCCAGTCATCCTGGTGCGCCACCGCAAAGATGCTCACCATCGGCGGCGACGGCTGGGGAGGTCCTGACGGGATCGAGGCGCATGCCGACGCCAGTGCGATAAGTCCGATTGATACCGTCTGCTTCACGTCTGTTCCCCGCATGTCGCTGCGCGCCAAGGTTGCAGCGTAGCCATTGCGCGCGGCGCGTACAGCGTCACCCAACGGCAGGCGCCTAGTCGGGGCAGACGGGACCCAGCTTCGCGCCGCGTATTGATGCGCGCACCATGTCCAGCAGGTGCCGTAACGAATAGCCATAGCCGCGCCGCCGTCCCGGCGCGCCGGGATCGGGCTCGGATCCGACATGAATGGCGAACACATCGCCCGTCGTCAGGTCGAACACTGGCGAGCCTGCCGAAATCCGGTTGTTGGCGTGCGTGTAGAGAATCTTCTGAGCCTCGCTCCTGTTCTGAAGCTCGCTGATATTGATAGCCAGCGCGCGCTCGGATGGCCCGCCTTCGGCCGGCACGGCGATTCCGAGCATCGCAACGGTGATCGCGTCTACCGGCGCGTCGAACCGCGTGCAGTCGATGTCGCCTGCGCCAATCGCGCGCCAGCCTTCAGGCGGCGACGCCGACAGCCGCCAGACTTCGAAGGGAAATTCACCGCCCAGATGGGCGGGCGTCCGCCAGAGCCGTTCGCTCGCCTCGATCGGCGGCTTGGGCGTCGCGCCGTCCGCCGTCAGGGCGGGGAAGGTGACCATCACGCGCTCCAGGCCATTGCGGGGGCCGCCGCTGGCCAGCATCCGCTGCACGCGCGCCGTCTCGTCCGCCGACAGCGTGTCGCCAGGCTGACCGCTCGGCGCTTCCATACCCGGCTGACAGCCGGGATCGCGCGGTTCATCGCAGGCCGGCGCCGACATGTCGCCCTGCACAACCAGCAAAGCCTGCCCGGCCAGCTCGGTGCTCACCAACCCGCCCTCGATGATGAAAGCGGTCGACGTCACGAGCTGTCCATCGCCCCTGGCGCGGATCGTGCGGGCGATCGCGCCGGAATAGTTCGCCACGACCGGGTACCAGCCAGAGTCCACCACGTAGTAGCCCGTGTCCGACGGCGCCGTCCGCAACCACACCTCCGCGCCCAGCCGCAGGTTTGCCGATCTCACCTCCTGCGTCGCTGCATTCAGCTGATCATAGGCCGTCTGGATTTGCAGCTCGCGATCGCGCGCGACCGACCACTGCCAGGCCGCAACCGCCGCCAGCCCCGCGAACACTGCAGCCACGACGGACACCGCCGTCAGCAATCCTGCACGCGCACGCCTTGCGCGCCGCTCGGCTTCGGCGCGGGCATCGGTCGAGGCCTTGATGAAGTCGGCCTGATTGTCGCTGACGGCAGGCGCCGTTATCGGCTTGGCGGCGAGCCAGTCGCTCGCGGCATCGATGTCGTCGCCGCGCAACAACATGCTGGCCGGTCGGCTACGCGTGGCCCATCGTCCGGACAGCTCGGCCAGCCGCGTATGCTCGCGTATCCAGCTGATGTCCGTGCGCAGCGCCGCTGCAAGCTCTGAAAGTCCCGCCGCGAACGTCCGCCCCTCGCCGCTGAAGAAGATGTAGTTGAGTCGCTTCAACTCCGGCGGTGCGGTCGCGTCGTCTACCGCGCGCCACACCACTGGCAGGATGCGCTTCTGCAGGTCCAGCGCCTGACGAAACTCCTGTCCGCAATGATCCGAGCCAAGACTGTCCGGCGAGACGACGTAGACGATGGAGTCTGACTCGGCGATCAGGCCTTCGAGGCGCTTCTCCCAGTCTTCGCCGGCTGCGATGTCCTGCCGGTCGATGTAGGGCGCGAAGCCACAAGCGGCGAGGCCAAGCACAAGGTCGCTCGCAAACGCCTTGTCGGCGCGTGAATAGGATACGAACACCTTGATGTGGGTGTCGCCATCCCCGGCGCCTGGAACTGTCGTCCCCATCGCCAACGCTCCGTCTCAACTGATGCTGGCAGCCTCGAACCTACGCCTCCATGCCCGCAAACGCCAGTTTGACTGCCGCAGCGGATTGTTCCCCGTGCGGAGCTGGTTATTCTGACGCGCCTGAGGGACAAGGAACTGATTGATGCTCAAACCTGGCGCGTGTCTGGCCTTCGCGATGCTGGCCGCGCCGCCCGCCCTGGCCTGCACTGATGCGCAGTGGCAGGTGATCGCCAACCGCTATTTCGCGCTCAGCGAGGCAAGCCTGAAGCCAGCGCCGATCGTCGAGGCGTTGAGGCAGGACCTCGTCACCTGCGCCACCGAGCCGGCCGCCCACAAGATTGGCGCGCTGGCCTTCAGCGTGATGGCGCAGCGCGAGTCCGCGAATGGACCCGTCGCGATCGGGTATGCCGAGGAAGCCATGCGCGCGGTGCTGACCATGCAGGCGATCATGGGCAGCAGGCCGACAATCCGTAATGTGTCCGACAGGAATGGCGCGCTCTCGCCGATCCGGTTTGACGACAGCTACGATGTTTCGAAACGCGCCCTGCACCTCCTGCTGGCGCTGGAAAGCCAGGCCGGTCGCCCGATCAGTTTCGCGGCGCTGTCAAAGCCCGACGACCAGCCCCTGAAATGCGATGTCTACGCCGGCAGCATGGCGCAGCAGGTCGTCTTCTGGATGAAGGACCAGAAGACTCTCACACCGGGCGGCTCGGCTTTTCTGGATCGCTTGCTGTCCGCTTGTGCTGATACGGACTACAATGGCCTGTCGATCCGCGGTTACCGCATCGATCTTCTGCTCTCCGCGGTCGAGGCAGCGCCAGCCGGTGCGAACGCGCTTGCATGGTTGCGGCAGGCCCAAGCCGACAGCGACGCGATCTTCGCCCAGCGGCCGGAAGGGCTCCACATCGGATGGAAAACGGATGACCTCCGGCGGCTGGAGCGCGCGACATGGAGTGTGGCCTCCGCCAGTGCGGTATCCTTGCCGACGGATCAGTGGTTCACGCATCAGAACCTGGGCAAGCCCCTGACTGTGGCGGTGATCGCCTCCGAGCTCGATCTGGCCTACGCGAAGGATCTCGCGCCGGGAGGCGTCACGACAAATCCGCTCTATCGTGGCGTCCTCTCATCGGCCTTCAACGCGGCCAGGGCGCTGCCAGAACCGCAGGCGCGTCAGGCCCGCAGGATGCTGCATCTTGCGGCGAGGCGGCATGCCGGGGGCGGGTGGCGACGCGAGACTAACAAGGCGCTCAAGAAGCCTGCAGACTACTTCTACAACTGGATCGACCCGGATTATCGGCCGCCAGCGACGGCGCCCGTGCCGGGCGCGCCTTGATCAGCCAACCCACACCCCTGGCCGCCTGCCCATCCACGGCGCGGCCGCCTCGATTTCGCAGGCGAGTTCCAGCAGCATCTTCCCGGCGCCTCTGGCTGCGCTGAACTGAATTCTGAACGGCATGGATTTCCTCGGGCTTCATCTTCATGTCGTTTTGGCAGTGCGAACTCTGTCCCCAGCCACGAGCTCGGTTGAGCCCATCTCGTCAGGGTGAGTCCCCAGGATTGCGTCATGCATGCTGACTGCAACTCAAGCTTCGTCTATCGCTTCGGCACGCGCAAACACGTCGGGCCTGTCCAACCCTCGGAGGACATACGCACGCCGCGGGGCGTTGATGTTGCGGCCTCGATCCTGATCTCCGAGGGGCGCCGCGCTGGGTTACTTGGCGTGTCAGTACCACCCTGACCGCACCCGACAGATTTTCAGCTCGGCCCAGCTTTCCTCTTGCAGCCCGGGGGCACTCCCCAGATGACAATTCCCCAGCTGGAGAGGTAGGCTCTTGACGATTGTGGTCGTCCAACTCGACACGGGGTCGTAAGCCGGGTTTACTCCTGCTGCCAAGACGTCCAGTTGAGTCGAGAATCTTCACATGGTCCCCGCATCTGGACGTGCACACCCGGGCTCGCGCCCAAGACACGAGCACAGCTTGCGTTCATCCCTGCTGGTTCGGTTGTTGATTTTGCCCGGGAAATCCGTGTCGAGGCCTAGAGGTGGTCGTGATCACCATTGCGACTGCGCCAGCGCATGGACCGGGCGCACCGGCGCCTGCGCGCTGCTGGGACGATTCGGCTTTGCAGCGGCCACGCTCGCGCTGGTATCTGTCCTGCCGGCCGAGGCCCAGGTCATGGAAGTTGGACCGTCGGGCGTGGCGGTGATCTCTGGTCCATCCGTGATCACTCTCGAGGGTGTACGGCCAATCGTTCCCCCCGGCCCGGTGACGAAAAGGCTTCCCGCCTCTCTTGCTGCCGAACCGGTTCTGCGCGCGGCCGGCGACCTGAGCGGACTTTCTCCTCGTCTCCTGGAAGCTGTCGCCTATGTCGAATCCCGGTTTCGCCAGGAAGCCGTTTCCGCGAAGGGGGCCGTGGGCATGATGCAATTGATGCCAGGTACGGCGAGAGAGCTGGGCGTAGATCCCTCAGACCCAGCCCAGAATGCGCAGGGAGGGGCGACCTATCTGCGCCAGATGCTTTCAATGTTCGACAATGACCTGGAGCTGGCTCTGGCTGCCTACAATGCAGGGCCTTCGGCCGTTACCCGACACAACGGCGTACCACCCTTTGCGGAGACCCGCGCATATGTCGCCGCCGTGATGGAGTATCTTGCCATCACGAGCGTACCGGAGATCAAGTAATGCGGTTTGCTCAAGTTATCGCCTCGTTCCTGATCACCGCTTTCGTGGCGGCTGAGCAGGCATTTGCGCAGGGAGGCAATCCCCCTGGCTCAGGGCCGATTCTGGGTGCGGTCAACTGGGTCCGCGGCACAATGGAGGGCGGAATTGCAACTGCCGTCGCTGTGATTGCCGTAGCCTTTGTCGGGTTCATGATGCTGACCGGGCGCATGAACTGGAAGCATGGGATTACTGTAATCATAGGGTGCTTTATTCTGTTCGGAGCGGCGACCATTGTCGGCGGCATCCAGACGGCCGCGCAGGCCTCGGCAGGGTAGCTGCATGGCGAGTCTTGAACGCGACATCGTCTTCTCTGCCCTGACGCGGCCACAGATGTTTGCAGGCGTGAGTTATTCGTTCTTCGTCCTCAATCTGGTGATCACAACGGAAATGTTCCTGATCACCAAGTCGTACTGGGCGATCGTAACCGCTCTGATGTTGCACGCGTTCGGTTACGTGATGTGTCTGCGTGAGCCCCGATGGCTTGACCTGTGGATTCAGAAGGTCAGCCGCTGTCCGCGCGTCCCAAACTTCTCTCATTGGCGCTGCAATTCATACGCGCCATGACGAAACAGCCGCGTCCAAAACCGGATAGCAGGGCAAAGACGCGTTTTGCACGTCGTGAAAGACGAGCGACAGACATGCTGCCTTTTGCTCGGCACCTAGATGAGACGACAATTGCAACACGCGACGGCGCACAAATGCAGGTGCTGCACCTTGTCGGGTTCGGATTCGAGACTGCTGATACGCAGGAGCTCAACTACCGGAAGAACGTACGCGATACCGTGTTGCGCGGGATAGCATCGTCCCGCCTGACGATCGGTGCTTATGTCATACGGCATCTCGTGCGACCTGGTCTGCACGGCCGTTTCACCAACCCCTTCGCGCGCGACCTTGACGAAAGCTGGCGCGCGCGCCTCGCAGGAGGTCGCCTGTTCGTCAACGACCTCTTCCTCACGCTAACGCGCAAACCTGCGATTGGTCGTAAAGCGATTGTCGGAATCGGCAAGAACAAGCAGTGGGATGCGATCAGCCGTACGCGTGATCGCCGCGAGCTCGAGGCCGCCACGGAGAGTCTTCTTGCTGCCTTGCAACCGTATGGACCCCGCCTGCTAAGCGCATACGAGTCCGTCGGCGGCCCTTGTTCGGAGCCGCTGGAGTTTCTCGCTTTCCTGTTTGACGGCGAACTGCGGCCGGCGCCCCTTGAAAAGGGCCGCGCCGAGTTTGTCGATCGTCGCATCAGCTTCGGTCGAGACTCCCTGGAATTCTCCGGCAACTCACGCAGTCCAGGCATGTTGGGCGCCATGCTTTCCGTAAAGGAGTATCCTCCGCATACGTCCAGCGGCCAGCTCGATGGCCTCTTGCGTGTGCCGCATGAGATGGTCATCGCGCAGAGCTTCTCATTCGTAGACCGCCAGCCCGCGCTCAACCGCATGAACCTGGCCCTTCGCCGCATGCGTGCTGCCGATGATGAGGCGCTTTCGCTCCGTCGCGATCTTGTGCAGGCCAAGGACGACGTCGCCGCAGGCCGCGCCGTATTCGGTGAGCACCACCTGACCATCATGGTCCGCGCTCCCGACTTTGAACCTCTGGACAGCGCCATAGCTGACGTTCAGGCGGCTCTTACTGAAATAGGGGTCATCGGCGTTCGCGAGTCGGCAGCCTTGGAGTCGTCCTTCTGGGGACAGTTTCCCGGAAATGCTGCCTACATACCGCGCAAGGCGCTGATCTCGTCCGCTAATTTTGCCGGACTTGCCAGCCTCCACAGTCATCCGATCGGTCGTGCAAGCGGGAATCACTGGGGCTCTGCGGTGACGCTGCTGGAGACGACCGCGGCCTCACCATACTATTTCAATTTCCATAGGGGTGACCTGGGCAACTTCCTGGTGATCGGCCCCTCGGGGGTCGGCAAGACGGTCGTGCTCAATTTCCTTATCGCGCAATCTGAGCGCTTCGAGCCAAAAGTCATCTTCTTCGACAAGGATCGCGGCGCGGAGATATTCCTGCGGGCGATGGGCGGCCGCTATGATGTCATCCGGCCAGGCACGCGAACAGGTTTCAACCCGCTCCAGCTCCCGGATTCGCCGGGTAACCGACGATTCCTGCAGCAATGGGCGGCGAAGCTGGTGACGTCGAACGGTGAGGTCCTCTCGGCCGAGGACTCTGCGACGATTTCGGCGGCTATAAGCGCGAACTACGATCAGACGTCCAACTTCCGACGCTTGCGCTATTTCCGAGAACTCTTTCTAGGCGGGCGCAGGCCCACCCCCGGCGATCTCGCCTCGCGCCTGAATCCGTGGACGGGCGATGGCGATCGCGCCTGGTTGTTCGACAACGAGAACGATCATCTCGATCTAGACACGCGCATTGCTGGATTCGACATGACGCACTTGCTGGACGACCCGGTCCTGCGCACGCCAACGATGATGTATCTTTTTCATCGCGTCGAAGAGCGCCTGAACGGCCAGCCGTCGATCATCGTGATCGATGAGGGATGGAAGGCCCTCGACGATGAAGTATTCGTAGCGCGCATCCGCGACTGGGAAAAAACCATCCGGAAACGCAACGGTATAGTTGGTTTCGTGACCCAATCGACGGGGGATGCGCTCGAGTCCCGGATCGCCAATGCTGTTATCGAGCAGTCTGCAACGCAGATTTTTCTGCCGAACCCGAAAGCGCAGGAAGCCGATTACTGCAAGGGTTTCGGGTTGTCCCGACACGAGTTCGACTTGATCCGTACCCTGCCGGATACCTCGCGTTGTTTCCTCATAAAGCACGGCGCCGAGAGCGTGATTGCCCGACTGAACCTCAACGGACAGCGTGACCTGCTGACGGTCCTCTCAGGTCGCGAACGGACCGTGCGCATGCTAGACGACATCCGGGCGGAGGTCGGCGACGACCCGCAAGCATGGATGCCGCAGCTCGTGGCGAAGGGGGCATAATGACTCTCTGTCCCACCCCGCCGGAAGAGGGTATGGTCGGAGGCGTCCTCACGACAGTCGATTGCCATATCCGCCTCCTGGTACATGACACCTATAGAGAGCTTGTGGGGCCGAACACCTTGTTCGCGACCGCGTTCACGGGCTTGCTTACGATCTACATTGCCCTTCTCGGCTACCAGCTTCTGTTTGGGCGCGGCGGCCTACGCGTGACGGAGCTGCCGATTGTCGCGCTGAAGTTGGGCCTGATCCTGGCTTTTCTGACCTCTTGGGCGGCGTACCAGACGCTAATCTTCAACCTCCTGTTCGACGGGCCGGCCGAGATCATGAAGGCTCTGGTCGCCCCGCTGTCTGCGCGCGGCGCAACCTTTGATGGCGACGTCATGGGCGGGGTGCAGCGCGCCTTTGAGGATCTGAGCGGGGCTGCAAGCATTTATGGCGGGATGGCGAGCCCGACGGCGAACCTTCTGCAGGGCGGGCCCATGCTTGGTTCGGGACTCTTGTGGCTGACCGCGATAACTCTGCTGCTGCTGACCCTGGGCCTCGTCATCGCAGCCAAGATCGTGCTCGCATTTCTGCTCGCAATCGGTCCAATCTTCATCGGCATGCTGCTGTTCGACCAGACGCGGGGATTGTTCGAAGGCTGGATGCGTGCCGCCTTCTCTGCCGCAATGGCGCCACTTGCCGTACAGGTGTTCGGTGCTGTGATGCTGATGATCCTCCAGCCGTTCCTGGAGATACTGGTCGGCAATGCCGCCAACCGGGCCTTTGACATGGGGCCTGTGATCACCATCACGATCGTCGTGATCGTGTTCTTGATGGTCATGTTTTTCGGACTCGGCGCAGTTGCCGCAATCGGGCGCGGTTTTGCATTCTCCAGGGCAAGCGACAGTCAACCCATGCTGCGGCGGTTACCGGCGCCTGAGCGTCCTGTTGGCGAGGGTCCGGGAGAGCGGGCCGAACAGATTGTTGCGCGTATCGCGAGAACAGACCGGTATCACGCCGCCGGAGGCGACGGACTCTACGCGAGTCGCGAGGGGGCAGGCCGTCGTACTGGCGAAATCGCAGATGCGGTGGCCTCCGCGCCCCAGCTCGCTGGCGAGAGGCTCGGCCAAACGTACAGTCGCGCCCCGCGGATAGCTGACCGAAGGGGAGAGGGCTGATATGGCCGGTAGGGGGATCGACTACCAGTGCTCTATTGGCTCGTGTTGCGCGAGCCGTGGGTATAGCTTGGAAAAGGATGCCATGCGGACGGGCGGTCGGATCTTCTTGACCTCATCGTTGCGCGCCGCCGCGCTTGGGTTGCTCGTGCTGGGGCTCAGCCATGCTGCCTCCGCGCAGATCGCTTCTGTTCCCGGCCCTGGTCCCGGCGATCCTCGCATAAAGGAGTTCTTCTACGACCCTGACGCGATAGTGGAGATACGGGGTCAGCTTGGCTATGAACTGATGATTGAGTTTGGCCGGGACGAACGGATCGAAAATGTCTCCATCGGTGACTCGCTTTCCTGGCAAGTGACACCCAACCGCAAAGCCACGCTGCTGTTCCTGAAGCCAACGTCCAAGAGCAATCCGACCAGCATGACGGTGGTGACGAATGAGCGCATCTATTCGTTCATGCTCAAAATCGTCGAGGGCGCCGGCCCTAACGATCCGGAATCGATGCTTCGCTTGCGTTTCCTCTACCCGGAACCGCCGGCCCCTGTTGTGGTGGCGCCAGCCCAGCCGCCGCCCCCGCCGCCCCCGCCGCCGCCACCCCGTCCGGAGGACTTCAACTTCGATTACGCGCTTTCCGGCACGAAGGCTCTCTATCCGGTGCGCGTTTTCGATGACGGCGTGGTCACCTACTTTCAGTTCGACACCAGGAGCCCGGCCCCCGCCATTTTCGTAATCGGTGTAGATGGCAAGGAAGAAATGCCAAACACGCGTATTGATGGTGACTACACAGTTGCCGACTTCATCGCCGAGAAGTTCGTCCTGCGGTACGGCAACGCTCAGGCGGAGCTCAGGAACAGGGCCTGGAGCAGCCGCCCCAAGCCGGAGCTCGCGCCGCTTCCGCAGCCCAGTCAAGGCGGCTGACATGATTGATCCGTCGTCTCCGCCCAGGACCGGCCTTGATCGGACCTTCGACATGGACGCGCCGCCCCGTGTGGCTGGCAGCAACTCGCTCTGGCCGGTCGCGTTTGGCATTGTAGGCGCCCTTGGGCTCGGCGCAGTCGTTTTCCTGCAACTGGAGTCCAGCCGAAAGGACATCGAGACCGCCGCGCTGACGAGCAGGCAGGCTGCTGCAGATGCGGCCGCACAACGGCTTGCTGTAGCGTCGGCAGCTCCAGCGGAGATACCGCCCCCCGTTGCCGCCGGTCCGCCATTGCCCGAACCGCCGCCGCCTGAACTCATCCCGCTTGTGGAGGAGCAGTCTGCACTGCCGCCCCAAGTGGTTCCTGGACCGACCCAACTCGAGATCGACCGGCTTCGTTCCCCCGCTCTGGTGGTCGATCTGGGATCCTACGAGCCGCTGCCATCGCGCGTTTTGAAGCCCGAGGCCGCCAGCCCCATCGACCCGAATTCTGTTTCCGCTGCGATGTCTGCCGCCGCAAATCAGAACCTGAACCCTGACGAGCGGTTCGCGCAGCGGTTCGGCGTGGGCGATGCATCGAAGCCGACCAAGGCTGGGAGACTCAGCGATATCTCGACAACCATCATCGAGGGAACAGTCATCGCTGCGGTACTCGAGACAGCGCTCAATTCAGACCTCCCAGGATATGTTCGCGCGGTCGTAACTCGCGAAGTACGTGGCTTCGACGGCAGCGCGATCCTGGTTCCCCGGGGGTCGCGTTTGATCGGCCAGTACAAGTCCGGCGTAGCGCTCGGGCAGAGCCGCGCATTTGTCATCTGGACTCGCATGATCCGACCTGATGGCGTTACGATCGAATTGTCTGCTCCGGCGACCGACGGTCTTGGGCGCGGCGGACTTGATGGCGACGTCGACACCCATTTCTTTGAACGCTTCGGGGGCGCGGTCCTGCTATCCCTTCTCAACCTGGGTGTTGGCGCGGCGGTCGATGCGGCCGATACCAGCATCGTAATCGCATCGACCCGCGCTGGCGTCGATGCAGGTGCGAGCGCTGTAGCGAGCGGCGTCAACATCGCTCCGACAGTCACTGTACCGCAAGGCGCGCCGGTGCGCGTGTTTGTCAGCCAGGACCTCGATTTCTCGGCGGTCGGGCCAGTCCAGCCCCCGAGCTCGCCCAATTGATCGGCGAAGGCGTCTATCTCCGGACCTATCTTGCGCCGTTGGCGCCATGGCTCGACCGCATCGACGTTACCGATATCCTCGTCAACAAGCCCGGAGAAGTCTGGATTGATGGCGCCTCGGGATTCGAGCGAATTGAATCGCCTGATGTCACCGAAGTCATGCTACAGCGCCTCGCCCAGCAGATCGCAGCGCATTCCAGCCAGGGCGTAAGTCGCGAGTATCCATTGTTGGCGGCAACGCTTCCCGATGGGGCGCGCGTACAGATCGTAGCGCCACCAGCGACACGCAAGCAGTTTGCGCTTGCCATCCGTAAACACGTGCTGCCGGATCTGCGGCTCGTTGACTACGAGAAGGCAGGTGCATTCGCGCAGGTCAGCCGCGCGGCGGGCAGCGAGCGCGCTGCAACCGACGCTGAACTCAACGAGCTCCTTGAAGCTGGAAACCTGCTCTCGTTCTTTTCGAGAGCGGTAAAGGCCAGGCGCAACATCGTCATCTCAGGCGGTACGGGTACCGGCAAGACGACATTTCTGAATGCGCTGCTGAAGGAAATCCCCGAGGACAGCCGCCTGATCGTGATCGAGGACACGCCCGAGGTCGTGCTCGCGCACCCGAATTCGCTTGGTCTAGTAGCGGTTGGAAGCGAGCTTGGCGAGGCGCGGGTTGGAATTGACGAGCTACTGCGGGCGAGCCTTCGCATGCGGCCCGATCGCCTGATGGTAGGTGAGATACGGGGGCCAGAGGCGTTTGCATTCCTGCGCGCGGTCAACACCGGCCATCCTGGTTCATTGACGACCGTGCATGCCGACAGCCCGCAGGGTGCGCTGGAGCAGATAGCCTTCATGACGCTTCAGGCAGGGCTCACGCTGACGCGATCAGACGTCATCGAATACGCGAAATCGGTCATCGACGTGATTGTGCAACTGTCGCGGATTCAGGGGCGACGGGTCGTCAGCTCGGTGACGTTTCACAAGAGGTAGGCGGGGGTCGCGGCGCGGGGCCTACAGCGGGTTGTCGCCTGACGTCCGGCCAGCGCCTCCTCAAGCCGTCGCCGAAGACATGAATCCGACATCGCGGTTGAAGTTCCGCAGGTTGGGGAAGATCGAATCCAGCTGGCCTTCGGATAGACCGAACCATCGCCCGATCGTGCCCGCGTATTGATCGACAGACATCGACGGGACAAGAATGTTGCCCGACATGTCCGGGTTGGCAAAGCCTGTCTGATCGACGCCCAAGGTCGGGAACTGGCCGTACATGTTCCCACCATTGACCGCGCCGCCCAGCACGAATTGGTGCGAGCCCCACGCGTGATCTGTGCCGTCGCCATTGGTGGTGAAAGTACGCGAGAAATCCGACGCGGTAAAAGCGGTCACCTGCGGACGCATGTCGATACCGTTGAGGTTTGCGATCGCGCCGTCGAAGTAGGCCATCGCATGGGCAAGGCGCGCAAGAAGGGGCGACTGTGTTGAGTTCTGGATGTCGTGGTTGTCGAACCCGCCCATTGAGACGAAAAAGACCTGCCGCCGGATGCCGAGCACTGCGTTTGCGGCGATCGTCTTGGCGACGCTCTGCAGTTGTACAGCCAACGCGTTCGTTTCGTTGACCCGGGTGATCGGATTGAGAAGCTGCGTTGGCGCAGCCACCGTTGCTCCAGGGCCTCCGGCAGCGAACTGGACGTTGAGAAGGTCGGCAGCGCCGATTGAGCGGACCACCTTCGCGCCATGATCCTGCATGAAGTAGCTGGTTCCGGCCACGTCACCAATAATCTCGCGTACGCGCGCGCCAGCATTGCTGGCTCCAAAAACGGTGGTTGTGGGCGCGATGGCCGAAGTGATGCGGATGGCCGGCGCGGTCTGGTTTGTCGATATCTGGTATTGGACGACACTCTGTCCCGCGAGCAGCACGGCGTTGCCGGCGGTCGAGATCGCGGTGAAGACCGCATTGGAGCCGTTGGTCGAAAGGAACTGGTCCGCCATGAGCCCGCCCCAGCCGCGGCGCGCCCCTTCTGCGGCGCCTGCCTGCCATGTCGATTGCTGGTCGTTGTGCGACATGAGATTGGAGGGCAGCGGTACGCTGCGGGCACGGTACTGCGCCTTGGTCGTCGGCTGGATCAGCGGGCCGACATTGGCGGCGATGGCAAGACGGCCGGCTGTCCACAGCGGGAGCAATGGGCCCATGTGCGGGTTCAGAGCGAAGGTGCGCACTGACGCGTTTGTCCCTGCCGGAACAGGGTTGGGCGTTGCCGGGACGATAGGAAGAACGCCCCCCCATGCCTCAGGCAACAGATAGGCGGTAGCATTGTTGGGCAGAATACGCCCGGTAATCGCGTTGGTGCCTCCAGGAGGCGTCGCTACCGTGCCGACGGGCATGAGGGCGATGGGGTCGACACCGTTGTTGCGGGCGGAGAAGTAGCGGCCCCAGCTGTCCGTGTCGGTCGCAAGCACGGTGTTGTTGGAGTCATTGCCGCCAAACAGGAAAATGCACACCAGCGCCTTGTAACCGGGTGCGGTCTGCGCTGCGGCCTGGCCCATGGTCGCCAGCTGGAAACCGAAGGTGGATGCTGCCGCCCCGACACAGCTGAGCGCGGTTGCGCGCCGGAGTATCTCGCGACGGGTGGCGGGCGATGTTGGCTTGTCGGTCATGCTCGGCCGCCTCAACGCTGGACCAGGTATTCGGGGGAGATTTGCGAAAAGAAGACAGCGGTCTTGGCCCTGTTCAGCCGTGCCGCGTCAATCGCCGCCTGATTGCTTCCGGTGGCGGCGGGAATTGCAACAGCGGAGATCGCCGCGTTGATGCGCGCCTGAAGCGTGGGCGTCATCTGGCCGTAGAACAGCAACGTGTTCATCCGGTCGACCAACGCTGTGGGATTGTCGGCAAGCGCAATTTCTGCGGCGTAGGCGGAGCGAACATCGCGACCCGACCCGCCGGTCGGCGTAGATCCGATGCCAGCATTGATCCAGTCCTGCATTTGATTGATGTAGGAGGCGGTGGTGACTTCATCGACGACCTGAAACTCCGGCGCGAGCAGCATGTTCTGGCCGAGCTGTGTGGTAGCAGGCGGTGTAAACCCTGGGCGCCAGAAATTGAAAACCGAAGGTGAGGTGAGCGGGGACTGGTTGAGAGACGTATTCGCGCTCGTCGAGGTGATCAGGAAGTTGCCAGTCTGCGAGGTGGCGGCAAAGGACCGAGCCCAGTTGGTGACCCGGACTACGGGCTCGCGCAGTTTTCCAAAGCTCGGCGAGGTGGCGACCGAAATGTTCCGAGCTTCGGTGTCGTTGAGGATGGCGCGGACGACCGCCGCCAGATCGCCACGTACGCCCGTTCCGTTGTCCGCAAAGACGGCCGCGACCCGCCCGACATAAGCGGGGGTGGGGTTGGATGTCACCAGCTGCTGGATCAAGCGCCTGGCGATAAACGGTCCGGTGTTGGGGTGATTGAAGAGTCGATCGAGCGCGATGCGCAGGTCACCTGCCATATCGACTGTCGTGCTGGCCGGTATCGTTACACCGAGGAAAGTCTTCGCCGACGTTGAGTGAAAGCTGGGATAGAAGATCATTGGCCGCACCGAGCGGTCAGAGTGTGCGTTGCCGCCGGCGAATGTCGTGTTGTTGGGCGAGGGGCTATACCAGCTGATGCCTGTGAACACCTTGGCGAGCCCTGCAATGTCTGCAGGTGTGTAGGCCGAAATCTGGTCGCTCCCATTGAGACGGGGCGTGCCGTCACTATTGAGTTCGACGAGGCCGATGGTCATGAGCTGCATGACTTCCCGCGCATAGTTCTCGTCCGGCGTGCGTGTGCCTGCAGCGTCTTCCTTTTGATTGCCCAGGTAGGTGAGGTAGCGTCCCATCATCGGATGGAGCGTCACTTCCTCCAGCAGCGTGCGGAAGTTGCCGAAAGCGTTGCGCTGTAGCATGTCGTACCACGATGCGGCCCCCCGCGTGTCCACAGCCGCATCAGCCAGGGAAACGACGAAAATCTGAGACAGCGCAAACGTGGTTCTCTGACGCAACTGGTCCTGCTCACTGATCGCCTGTCTCCACCAGGTCTGGTAGAAGTTGTTGGCGTTGACGGAGCCGTTGGCTGCAAGCGCACTATCGACAAAGGCTTCATGGCTGAGGGCCGGCCGCGGCATGGCTATCTGAGACGTGATCCAGCCATTTATTCCCTGGCTCTGGACCTCAGAGATGCTGGATTCTGTGACGCCAAACGTCGCTTGAGTAAGAAGGCGAGCAGCTTCCGGCGCCGTCGGCGGCGGGGCTGCGGGGCCTTGTCCGCCTCCAGCGCTTGTATCGGTTGATGAACCGCCTCCGCCGCATGCGGCAAGCAAACAAACCAAGGCCGCAACAATTGTGTAGCGCATGGGGGCTTCCCGTTAGGACGGCCGGGAATTGGGCATGTCACTGCGGCACTCAGGCGAAATGGCGCTGCCGCGAAACTCGAAACCCGAAACACAGCCAGACAATGCAGAAGAATGCGCAGACCGTCCAAGTGGAGAATTTCGTGTTGAACACCGATAGGCAGGCTACCGGCGATCCGATTCTCAATGACGTCAGAGCGTAGTGTTTTGCGGACGGCGCGCCAGTGAAATCTGAGCAAAGCTTGCTCGATCCGCGCCTTAGGGTGCTGCATGGCCAGCACTGCCGGGTCTCTTTCAAGGCGGAGAAGAATTGCCTTCCGGGCGTCCCCGAGGACGCAAATCTGGTACCCATGCCGCCGCCGCCCGGCAGCCCTCATTCCGGACGCGTTGTGGCTGTCTATGTTCTCCACTGCGGGCGGGCCGCATTGCAAGTCACGTCACCGCCCCGTCGATATCGTCCGACCGCAGAAGCAGCGCCTCGTGCCTGCTGCGACCTCGCGGGCTTTGTGACACGTCCGAAAGGCGCGCGTGCCCGCGCGCCCAGTCGATATGGGTGCGCACGGCGGCGGCAAGATCCGACAGCCCTGCCGCACAATTGCGTGGCGACTTGAACAGCTGCCAGTCGTCCTGGTGCGCAACGACAAAGAGGCTGCCGCCGGCATTGGCGTGCGGGTCCACCGACGACGCAGCAGGGGGTATCGACGCGCAGGCGCTCGCCAGAGCCACTGCAGCCACACTCGCCAGCCTCATGCAGCGCGCCATGACCGTGCCCACTGCACAGAAACCAGAACCGGCCTGCTTCCAAAGAGCCCGAGGCGCCACAGCGGCGGCCAGCAAGCACGTCACTCTGGCAAGGCCGGGCCAGGTGGGGTCAGGCGAGGCTTGCCCGGTATTGTCTCCAGGGCAGGGCTTCCTCGAACAGGTAGGCCAACTCCAGCAGCAAGCCGTCAGCGCCCGCCGCGGCACAGGCCTGCACGCCGATCGGCAGGTTCGTCGACGTGCGGCCCAGCGGCAGGCTTATCGCCGGCGCCCCGCAGACATTGTGGATCAGCGTATAGCCCACCTGCTGCAACAGCCGCTCGCGCAACGTGTCGAACGGCACGTCACCGCGCAGATAGCCCAGCGGCGAGGGCGGGGAGGCGATCACGGGCGACAACACCACGTCGAAGCCCTTCATCCATTCATTGTACGCGGCCGTATTGCCGAGCAGGCGCTGGATCACCGCATTGGTGTCGGCTTCCGTGAGCTTCGATGCATTCGCAGCCATGCGCAGGCTGAAGGGCTCGAACGAGGATTCATCCGCCTTCCGGCCCGTCTCCCGGGTGGCGTTGGCGACGTCCTGCGCTGCTCCCAGCGACCAGAACGCCAGAAAGTCATCGCCGAAGCTTGCGGTCGTCGGCCAGCTGGTCTGAGTCACCGCGTGGCCGAGGCCTTCCAGAACCTTTGCTGCGTTGTTGACGACAGCGGCGACCTCCTTGTCCGCTTCGAACCCGGCAAAGCCCCTGGTCAGCACGCCAACCCGAAGCTTGCGCCGCACCGGTCCATCGACAAAGCCGACAGGCGCGTGAATGGCGGCGCTGCCCTTGCGCTCCACCAGCGAGATCAGCCGCGCCGAATCGCGCACCGTGTGCGAGACGCAGCCCTGCACCCCGATGGCGAGCGGGCCCGGGACCTCGCCATCGGCCATGCGCCCGCGCGAAGGCTTCAGGCCGACAAGCCCGCAATTGGCCGCCGGGAAGCGGATGGAGCCTCCGCCATCATTGGCGTGCGCCATCGGCACCACGCCTGCCGCCACCGCTGCGGCCGACCCGCCGGAGGATCCGCCTGAGGAACGGCCAAGGTCCCATGGATTGCGCGTGGGGCCGAAAGCGAGCGGTTCGGTTGTCGGCAGGTAGCCATATTCGGGCGAGGCCGACTTGCCGATGCTGATCAGTCCGGTGTCCAGCATCGCGGCGACAAATGGTTCGGTGGTCGCTGCAGGCGGTCGCCCGGCCGTCACGCGTGTTCCGCTGCGTGTCATGACGCCGGCGACATTGTTGAGATCCTTGATCAGGTACGGCACGCCTGCGAACGGGCCGCCGCCGGGGGTCGCCGCCTGCGTGCGCGCCTGTGCGTACGTGTCCGTGACCAGGAAGTTGATCTTCGGTTGCATTGCCTGCGCGCGCGCGATCGCCGCCTCAACGGCTTCACGGGCCGACATATTGCCGGACCTGATCAGGCTCGCCATCTCGGTGGCGTCAGGATCCGTTCCGCTGGCCGATACTCCAGGCGCACCAGCGCAGGCTGCAACGCCTGTCGCCCATACCGTGGCCAGAAGGCTTCGCCGTGTCAGCCGCATTTTTGTTTCCCCTGGAACGCGTTTCCTGTTTTGCGGAGCTTCACAGGCGGGGGGGCGCTGCGCAAGCGGCGCCGCAGGGGCAGACCGCCTATCGCGCCGGCCCGATCAGGTCCCACGGATTGCCATACAGGTCCTCGAAGACCGCCACCTTGCCATAGACCTCGTTTCGCGGATTTTCGCGAAAGACCACGCCCTCGCGAAGCATGTGCGCATGATCGCGATCGAAATTGTCCGTCTCTGCAAACAGGAAGACACGCCCGCCGGCCTGCTTGCCCAGCGCCGTTTGCTGATCGCCTACGGCTCTCGCCAGAACCAGCGCGACTCCCTGCGCGCCCGGCGGCTGCACCACAACCCACCGCTTGCCGCCGCCCATGTCGATGTCTTCGGCCAGGTCGAATCCGAGACAGCGCGAGAACCAGGCAATGGCCTCGTCATAGTCGCGGACGAGGAAGGCGAGCTTGGCGATGCGCATCACCACACCTCCTCAGGACAGCCCGTGGATGTTTCCATCCGCATCCACCGACATCAGTTCCGCCGCCGGCTGGCGCGGCAGGCCGGGCATCGTCATGAGGTCGCCGCAGATCGCCACGATGAATCCCGCGCCCGCGGATAGCCGCACCTCACGTACGTCCAGCACATGCCCCTCCGGCGCGCCAAGCTTCGTGGGGTCGGTCGAGAACGAGTACTGCGTCTTCGCGATGCACACGGGCAGGCGGCCATATCCCGCCTCCTCCCACCGCTTCAGCTGCTGCACCACCTTCGCCGGTGCATCCACGCGGTCCGCGCGATAGATGCGCTTCGCCGTCACCTCGATCTTGGCGAGCAGGGGGAGGGCGTCGTCGTAGAGGACAGTGAACCTGTCCTCCTTCCTCGCCAGCTGCTTCACCACCGCATGCGCCAGTTCTTCGGCGCCCTTGCCGCCGTCCGCCCAGTGGCGGCACACGATCGCCTCGGCCCCCATCGCGCCGACGATGCGCTTCACGGTATCGACCTCGGCGTGCGTGTCCGACGTGAAGTGATTCAGCGCCACGATCACCGGCAGGCCATAACTTTTCAGGTTCTCGATATGCCGCTGCACGTTTACAGCGCCGCGCTGCAACGCCTCGATATCCTCGCCGCCAAGATCGCCTTTCGCCACGCCGCCATTCATCTTCATTGAGCGGATCGTCGCTACCAGCACCGCCATCTTCGGCTTCAGGCCCGACAGCCTGCATTTGATGTCGAAAAATTTCTGCGCGCCGAGGTCCGCGCCAAACCCCGCCTCCGTCACGACGATTTCGCCCAGCTTCAGCGCCGCCCGCGTTGCCGTCACCGAGTTGCAGCCATGCGCGATATTCGCGAATGGCCCGAGATGCACGATCGCCGGCGTGTTCTCGATCGTCTGCACGAGGTTGGGCTGGATCGCATCCTTCAGCAGCACGGCCATCGCGCCGTCCGCCTTGATGTCGCCAGCGGTCACGGGCTTGCGGTCGCGCGTTTCCGCCACGATGATCTTCGCCAGCCGCGCCTTGAGGTCTGCGAGGTTGTCCGCAAGGCACAGGATCGCCATCACTTCGGATGCGACTGTGATGTCGAACCCCGTCTCGATCGGCGTGCCGTTCGCCGCGCCCCCCAGCCCCGTCACCACGCCGCGCAGGTTGCGATCATTCACGTCCAGCGCCCGGCGCCAGCGCACGCGCCGCACATCTATGCCCAGCGCATTGCCCCAGTGGATGTGGTTGTCCACCATCGCCGCCAGCAGGTTGTGCGCCGCCGTGATGGCGTGGAAGTCGCCGGTGAAGTGCAGGTTGATCTCGTCCATCGGCACGACCTGGGAAAAGCCCCCGCCCGTAGCCCCACCCTTCTGCCCGAAGCACGGCCCAAGGCTCGGCTCGCGCAGGGCAATCACAGCCCGCTTGCCGATCCGCGTCAGCGCGTCGCCCAGCCCCACCGTCGTCGTGGTCTTTCCTTCGCCGGCGGGCGTCGGATTCATCGCCGTCACCAGCACGAGATCGCCATCGGGCTTGTCCGCGAGCGATTTGAGGAAGCCAGCCGAAATCTTCGCCTTCGTATGCCCGTATGGAATCAGCGCGTCCGCAGGCACGCCCAGCTTCGCCCCAATCTCGTTGATCGGCTTCAGCCGCGCTGCCCGCGCAATCTCGCCATCACTGTTCATGAAGACCCCCGTTGCTGTCCCGATCTAATCGGGGAGAGCGATCCCTGTCACGCATTTGCAGCGTGTTCCGCCCAAACGATTCGCACGCCGCTTTTGCGCCGCATTGAGCGGTCTGACTGGCGTCGTCAAGAATCGCGGAGTTCCCGATGAAGCTATTCGTCCTCGCCGCAAGCCTTGCAATACTCGCCGCCTGCGCCACAGCGCCAGCGAATGACGCTACCCTCCAGCAAACTGCCGGCCTGATGGTCTCGATCGGTCAGCACGGGGAGGGGATGAGCACCGCAGACATCGCCGATATCTCCGCCCAGCTCGACGGACATGTCGCCGCCGCACCAAATGACCCTTACGTCCTCAAGCTTGCCGCGCAGGCCCGTCGTGCGCTGTCGGACTACTCGCAGGACCGCGCCCAGCGCGTGGAGCTTCGCCACAAGGCGCTGGCCGAGCTCGACAAGGCTATCAGCCTGTCGAAGCCTGGTGGACCCTCGCGCGTAGTCATGATCAGCGGGATGGAGTCAGAGGTCGACTTCAAGGACCTAGCGGACTTGCGCGCCAGCCTGTTCCATCAGGTGACGACAGATCGTTAGCGCCTAGATTTCCCCTGCCTTCGCCATCCGCTGCAACTCGCGCCCGATCACCATCTGCTGAATCTGCGTCGTGCCCTCATAGAGCCGCAGGATGCGAACGTCGCGATAGAAGCGCTCCACCGCATAGTCCGCGATATAGCCTGCGCCGCCATGCACCTGCACCGCGCGATCGGCGACGCGGCCCACCATCTCGGTGCACCACATCTTTGTCGCTGACGCGATGAGCGCGGTCTTTTCCTTCGCATCGTATTTGCGCACGCCGTCCATCACCATCGCGCGCCCCGCCGCAGCCTCGGCGTAGCTTTCCGCGGTCATTCCCATCACCAACTGATGCTCGATGATCGGCTTGCCGAACTGCTTCCGCTCGGAGGCGTAGCGCACCATCTCCTCGACCAGCCGCTCTGCGATCCCGACCGACAGGGCGGAGATGTGTAGACGCCCGCGATCCAGCACGCTCATCGCCACCTTCATGCCTTCGCCTTCTTCACCGAGGCGCGACGTGATCGGCACGCGTGCATCCTCGAAGATCACGTCGCAGACATTCGCGCCCTGCTGCCCCATCTTCTTCTCAGGCTTGCCGATGGTGACGCCCGGCGTGTCGCGCTCCACGATGAACGCCGACAGCCCCTTGGGCCCCGGCGTGTCCTGGTCCGTTCGCGCCATCACGGTGAAGATCGTCGCCTTGTCGGCGTTGGTGATGTAGCGCTTCGAGCCGTTCAGCACGTAGTGATTGCCATCGCGCACGGCCTTGGTTTTCGCCGAGCCAGCGTCCGATCCTGCATCGGGCTCCGTCAGCGCGAAGCTCGCAATCGCCTCCCCGGTGGCGAGCTTCGGCAGCCATTCCTGCTTCTGGTCCTGCGTGCCGAACATCACGATGCCCTGGCTGCCAATGCCGACATTGGTGCCGAAGGTCGAACGAAACGCAGGCGAGGTGCGGCCCATCTCGAGGATTACCAGCGCCTCCTCCTCCATCGTAAGTCCAAGACCGCCATACTCCTCCGCGATGGACAGTCCGAAGAGACCGAGATCGCGCATCTCCTGCACGATCTTCTCGGGGATTGCGTTCGTTTCCGACACCAGCTGCTCGTTCGGGCGGCAGACTTCGCTCACGAAGCGGCGCACCGTTTCGATCAGCTGCTGCCGCGTCTCCAGGTCGAGCGCCATCGTCGTCTCCAGTGTTCGCAAACGCGTCGCGCGTGTCTCGCACGTGCGAGAGGTTTTTATCAACAAGGTGCTCAACAGTTTCCACAGGGCGCCGCAATTTACGCGACCGGATTTTCTGGCATCCTGATCGTGTTCAGAGAGGAGACCGTCGCGGGTCGAGCAACTGGATGTCCCCACGGGTAAGCCTGATTGGACAGGCGCTGAAGTAATGGGGAGCAAAACGAGCACCGGAAGTGTCGCGTGGCCTGCAAGGCCTGCGGCACGCCCAAGGCGGGATCCAAAACCGCGCGGGCCCTCGAGAGGGGATGACCGGACAAGAGCGTGGCTTCAGCTGCGCGGTGGCAGGAAAGTGGGCGTCACGCCCAGAGTTCTGTGACCCGCACACCAGAGCGCTCGAGGCTCAGCTTTCGCCGGATGGCGTCGAACGGGCGCGCCCCTGATCAGGGCGGAAGGTCGGAAGGCCGTTGCTCGATGGACGAACTGGCGGACCACCATGGTGTTGCGCCGGCCCTGTGAAAGCAGCGGCCGGCGTCGCCGTTTTTGAGGCCGCGGTGCGGGCGCTGGTCTGAGCCCAGAAAAAACCCGCGCCTGATGGCGCGGGTTGAAGGTTTGGCCTGCTGGTCCGGAGTGGCAGCCTGCCAGAAGTCTGATCGGCGTCGATTTACTTGATCCTGATTGTCGCCGGGCCCTGTCCACCCTGCACCTCGAAGCTGTCGCCGGACTTCTTGCCGGCCGGGTAGGCGACGCATTCTTCGGCCGGTGCAAAATTCGACAACGTGCACAGCTTGCCGCCTTCGACGCGCCACTTGCCGGTTACCTGCCCATCCATGGCGGTAAAGGATCCGTCCGGCTTGTAGCTGACATCAACTTCCATGCCGCCAGCGCTCAGCACGATGCCTCTGGTCGTTACATGGTCGAGCGTAGTCGTGTCCTGTGCGAAGGCTGGCGTCGCCAAAGCCATAGCCGTAACGGCCAGCAGCAACGGTCTCATGGGGTAGGTCTCCGTCTTTTCTGATCACCGCGCGCCCAGCGCCACGGCACCGCACGTCTAGCAGCTTGCGCCCAGCTCGAAAACCGGCCGCACGCAGTCGTGCTGCATTCCCGGACGCGTCAGGCAGCGTGGCCAGGCGTCATTTCTTCAAGTCGTGTGCGCGGCCAGAACTGGCCGGCCGTCAGGGTCGGGCGCACCGGCCAGAGACGCGGCGAACAGAGAAACTTCACGCCCTCATTCATGAAGTGCTGGGCGTGCTCCACGTGCAGGTCACCCTCGACGCCAACAAGCACATTGGACGCCCGGGCCTGTTCGACGGCCGACGTGACGCGCGAATAAATCTCTGCGCGCAGCGCAGGATGCCCAAGCGCCCCCGGGGGCACCGAAAATCCGACCGCCGCCGGCTGGAGTTTCAGCACCGAGGTGATGTCCGGCTCGGCCCAGTTCAGTCCGATCGCAATGCGCTGCGCGTAGGGTCGCAGCGCCCGCATGATGTCTTCGATATAGATGCGGGGATATCCTGGCTCGACACAGCTGACGCGCAGCACCCGGAAACGGGCGAGGCTCGGATCGAACGTGGTCATCGCCTGCACCATGCGTGCAAGGCTCTGCGGGTCCTGCAGGCTCGACACGTGCAGCGCAACACCCACCATCGCGCTCTTCCCCGCTGCAAACAGCGCCCGCATGTCGGCCTCGGACGCAAGCAATTTACGCTCGTCCATGTCCGCATGGCGATGGCTGGTCTGGTCCCAGTCCATTGGAAAGCCGGTCGCCGGATCAAGCGGCGAGATGAAGTACATCGCCAGTGCGCCGCGCTGCGCCTCCCAGATCGGGGTGTAGCCCATGGCGACGGCCTGTGGCCTTTGGGGCGGGGCTGGTTGACGCGCCGCTGTCAGCGCCGGGCCGAAGACCTGCGCAAAACTGTCCAGCGTCATCGCCTGGTGCTGTGCGCCGAACTGGATATCGTCGAGGTCCGGTTCGCCGAGGAAGTAGGCATTGAGCTCCTTCGCAATGCGGCTGGCTGCCGCTTCCGCGAACGAACCCGTGAAGGCGCCAAACACGAGCAGAAAGCCATCCGTGCCTGCGAGCAGCACATCGTCTGGAGCGAGGCGGCGCGAAATGAAATGCTGGGCGTGGGCGTTCACACGCTCGCGTTTCTCCGCCCACCGCTCGCCATAGCTCGCGCGAATTCCGTCCAGCCCGATGAACTGGAACTGCGCCACGTCCAGTGTCGCGCGCCCGTTCGCCAGCCGGCGAATACGATCGGCGAGGTTCAACCCGCCATGCGTTGCAGTCCCGTCGCCCATCCTGTCCATCCGGCAGTCGATCGCCGGCCCTCCGCACAGAGGCTACGGCAAGGGCGGTGGGAAATCCCTTAAGTGCTTCGCGCAAAATCGCGCGAAGCTGCTCTTTGCGGCCAGCTTTTGCGCCATACCCGTCTTTGGTAACGGCCGTTAGCCATGTTAAGGATTGGCGAGGCGCAGACGTGGGACATGCGTATGGCCGGAACAATCCGAACTGCGCTTCTGTCCGCTCTCGCCGTGACGCTGTCTGCCTGCGGCGGCGGCGGTTCTTCAAGCCCGCCTGGCCCTCCGCCGGGTCCGCCCCCGCCGCCCCCTCCAGGCCCGAACGCGCCACCCAGCTTTACCTCACCCGCATCGGTCACGGTTCGCGAGAATGTGCTGGGCGTCTTCATCCGCGCCACGGCGACCGATCCAGAGAATGCGGCGCTCACCTATGCCTTCGGCGGACCAGACGCCGCGCGCTTCACCTTCAATCCGACGACCCGCGAACTTCGCTTTACTGCGCAGCCGGATTTCGAGGCGCCCGCCGATGCCGGCGCAGACAACAGCTACAGCGTGTTCTTCACTGCCTCCGACGGCGCGAACACCGTCATGCAGAACGTCGCCATCACCGTGTCGAACATTGCACCCGGCTTCCGCGTGCGCCGCATAGCCTCAGGCCTTCCCGGTCCGACCTTTGTCGCCGGGCTCCCCGACGGCTCGGGCCGCATCGCCATTGTCCATCGCACTGGCCTCATCCGCATCTTCAATCCGGCGACGGCTGCGTTCGAGGCGACGAACTTTCTCGATCTCAACGGCCAGATCGACACGACAGGGGAGAAGGGGCTCCTGTCCATCGCCTTCTCGCCCAGCTTCGCGACTGACCGCGCCTTCTACCTCTTCCTAAATCCCCTAAGCGCCAACGTTACGGAAATCCGTCGCTACACGGTGCAGGCAGCCAGCACCGCCATTGCCGACGCCGCTTCGGGCGACGCCATCCTCAGCATTCCCCAGCCCACCACGACCAACCACAAGGGCGGCACGCTGGTTTTCGACACGCAGGGCCGCCTGCTGATCAGCTCGGGCGATGGCGGCAACACGCCGGGTGACGCGCAACTGACATCCAGTCTGCGCGGAAAGATCCTGCGCATCGATCCTGCCACAGACGCCTTCCCGGCCGACACGGCGCGCGACTACGCCATCCCGGCGCAGAATCCGTTCAGCGCCGGCGGCGGCCTTGCTGAAATCTACGCGATGGGTCTGCGCAATCCGTTCCGCATCAGCGTCGATCCCGTCACCGGCGACGCCTTCATCGGCGAGGTGGGACAGAGCACGCTGGAGGAGGTCGACCGTATTCCGGCCAGCCAGTCGACCATCATCAACTTCGGCTGGGACCTGCGCGAGGGCTCGCTGCCTTTCAACGGCGGCGCCGACTCCGCAGCCTACACGCTGCCGGTCACTGAGTACGGCCGCACACTCGGCGGCTCGATCACCGGCGGCGTCGTCTATCGCGGCCCGATCGAGGACCTGCAGGGGCAGTATCTTTTCGCCGATTTCGTTTCCGGAAATCTCTGGTCCGCTCCCATCACCAGCCTGGCCCCTGGCAGCGTGCTGCCCGCAACCAGTCTCACGTCACGCAACACAGCCTTTGCACCAGACGTCGGCACGGTGAACTCCATCGTCAATTTCGGAACCGACATCGAAGGCAATGTCTATATTGTCGATATCGGTGGCGAGATTTTCCGGCTGGAGCCGTTGCCCTAGTTGAGTTTGAGGGAGGTCGCGCAACACAGTCCCTCCCCCTGAAAGGGGGAGGTGGGGTCTCTCTCAGCGCGGAGACTCCCGCACGACGCGCTCATAGAACGCCAGCGAGTCCCGCACGAACGCGGCCCGCGTAAACGTTTCCTCATAGCTCGCACGCCCACCGGCCACGAGCCTCTCGGCCAACCCGGGTTCGGTCATCACACGCCGCATCGCCTCGGCCAGCGCATCGACATTGTTCTTAGGAATCAGCAGCCCGTTGACGGCATCAACCACATAGGCCGCCGGCCCAACAGCGTCCGCCGCCACAAGCGGCCGTGACGCCGCCCACGCATCCACAGTCACCGTGCCGAAGGGTTCATAGCGGGAAGGGAAGGCGACGAAGGTCGATGCCGCCAGCAGCGCGCCGCGATCATTTCGCCATCCAAGGAACCGCACCCGGTCGTCCAGCCCCAGCCGCGTGCAATGCGCCTTCAGTTCAGCCTCAAGCGGACCATCGCCCGCGATCCAGACATACAGCCCGGGCACCTTCGCCGTCGCATCCAGCAACGTATCCAGCCCCTTCTTCTCGTGCAGCCGCGCCAGCGCCAGCGCCACAGGCGCATCCGCAGGCGTGTTCAACGCGGCGCGATCGGCAGGAGGCACGCCAGAAAAATCCGCGTAGGTGTGGATGATCGCCGCCCGGTTCTCAGGCACGCCCTGTTCGCGGATATGGCGCAGCAGGTCCTTCGTCAGCCCCACATGCCACGCGCAGTTCGCAAACCGCACCAGCTTGTAATAGCCGCCATACCAGCCGATCGACCGCGACCGGAAAGACGACGGCGCAAACTCCCCCGCGCGCCCCATCCAGTACTCCGCCACATCCGGCTTGAACTCGCGGATCAGCTTCGCGATCGCGCCCTGCGTCGGAAACGGCCAGAGCTTGTTGAAGCTCGCCGTCTCGACCCGGATGCCTTTGTCGCGAAACGCCTTGAGCCGAAATTCATTGTCGGTCCGCGTCACCACTGCCTGCGCGACGCCTGCATCCGCCAGCGCCATCACGCCTTCCAGCATGATGTTCTCGGCTCCGCCTTCCTTGGCGCCGGCCATGACATGAAGAACGCGCATCGCTATTGCCCTGGATCGAGGAGCGGCTGGATATCGCCTTCAGGGAGTCGTGGCAAACGCCTCTCGCGACTCACCATTCGACAATGATCTTGCCGAAGTGCTGGCCCGACTCCTGCCGGCGGAACGCGTCGGCCAGCTTCTCGAGCGCAAACGACTGATCGAGCACAGGCTTGATGCCATTCGCCGCGATGGCCCGGACCATGTCCTGCTGGTGCTGACGCGCGCCGACCGTGATGCCGATCAGCTTGATCTGCATGCTCATCAGCAGAGCCGTGTTGATCGATCCAACATAACCCGCCAGCACGCCGATCAGCGAGATGTGCCCGCCAAGCCTGCTCGCCCGCATCGACTGTTCGATCGTGCCTGCGCCGCCAATTTCCACGACGTGGTCAACACCGCGCCCACCGGTCAGCTTCTTGGCCGTCCGGCCCCACTCTGCGTCGTCCTTGTAATTGATCACGTGATCCGCGCCGAGCGCCGTCAGGCGCGCCGCCTTGTCCGCGCTCGACGTCGTCGAGATCACCGTCGCGCCCGCAGCCTTTGCGAACTGCAGCGCGAAGATGGAAACCCCGCCCGTGCCCTGCGTAAGCACGACATCGCCAGCCTTAATGTTTCCAATCACGACCAGCGCACGCCACGCGGTCAGGCCTGCACACGTCAGCGTCGCCGCCTCTGCGTGCGAATATCCCTCCGGCGCCCGCGTGAACGATGTGGCTCGCGCGGTGACAACCTCGCGCGCATAACCATCAGCGCGGTCGCCGGGCACTGCGCGAAGCAGATCGACCGTCGGCTCCCCGCCGTGCCAGTCCGGAAAGAATGTCGAGACGACGCTGTCGCCTTCCGCAAACTCGGCGACGCCTGCGCCCACCCCGGTCACAACGCCTGCGCCGTCCGACATGGGGATGCGGTTCTCATCGACCGGGATCATGCCCTTCACGACAAGATAGTCGTGGAAGTTCACCGAGGAGGCATGCAGCCGCACCGTGATCTCGCCCGGCCCCGGCGGCGCCGCAGGCGCGCTGTCGACGAAGATACTGTCGAGCCCGCCGGGCTTCTTGAGGCGCATCGCTTTCATTGGCGTTCCCTGGTTCGGCCTCTCTCTTGTTCTGGGTGACAAGACGCTCAGGCGGACCAACGAACCCTACACGCCGGGCGAATTCGTTGGAATGTCCCCACGCGCCCAAAAGCCACCAGCCGGCCGCGTCGATCGCCGCAAGCAGGGCTCGCCATGGCAAACCCACGTTTTTCAGGGGAAAATGCTGCGCTTTGCCCCATAAACAGCGGTTGTCCCCCGGCGCCTTCCCGCGTAGTTTCCGCGCGCTTTCCGGAGACGTTTATGTCCTATCGCCTGTTCGGGGCCGAGACCTCGGCCTATTCGACCAAGATGCGCGCCTTCCTCAAATACAAGGGTGTCCCGTTCGACTGGACGCCGCGCACGCAGGAATCCGAGGACGAGCTGAAGCGCGTTGCGCGCTTCCCGACGCTGCCGATCCTGGTCACCGCCTCGGGCTTCGCCGTCCACGACACGACGCCGATGATGGAAGCTCTCGAAGCCGACAGCCCCGAACCGTCCGCCACGCCAGCCGATCCCGCCCTGGGCTTCCTCGCCTGCGTGCTTGAGGAATACGCCGACGCCTGGCTCGCCAAGACCGTCTTCCATTACCGCTGGACCCGGAAGAAGGACCAGCGCCTCGCCGCCGCCCGCGCCATCGACGACTACTACGTCACCACCCCGCCGGAGAATCGCAAGGCCGCGGAGGATCTCGCGCTCGAGACCATGACCGGCCAGCTCAAGACCATGCAGCTCGACGGCGAACTCGGCGACGTGCTGGAGAAATCCTTCAAGCGCTTCGTGAAGCTGCTCGAGGAGCACCTGCGCAAACACCTCTTCATCTTCGGCGAGCGTCCCTCCGTCGCTGACTTCGCCATCGCCGGCCAGCTGATCCAGATGATGAAGGATCCGACGCCCGCCAAGATCATCGAGAAGGACGGCGAGTTTGTCGCCAAGTGGTGCGAGTTCATGTCGGCGCCCACCGCGTCCGGGCCGTTCGCAGCCCTCGAAGATCTCAAGGAAACCCTCGCGCCGATCTTCCAGGACGATCTCGCCCTGTTCTTCCTGCCCTGGGCTGCCGAGAATCTCGAAAGCTCGCTCGCCGGCGCCGAGACCTTCACCGTCACGCTCGGCAAGGACGCTGTCGCCCTCACGCCGCTGCGTTCGGCTGCGCGCTCCTTCCGCGAGCTGCGCCGCAAGTTCGTGTCAGGGCAGGCGATCGACACGCTGAAGGCCTTCACCGACGAGACCACGTCGACGATCTTCCTGCTGCGTCCCCAGCGCATCGACACGCGCCCGACGCCAGTTGCCGAACCCGTCGCCGATCTCGGCGAATCCGCTGCTGCGCCCGAGGCCGATGCCTCGCCGAAAGAAGACGCCGCGCCTGAAACCGGCGATGGCCGTCCCCGTCGCCGTCGCCGTCGCGGCGGTGGCAAGGGCGCCGCTGCAGACGCCGCTAGCCTGTCCATGGATGAAGCCGAGGCCACGGCCGAAGACGCGCCCATCGCCTTCGCCGACGAAGGCGTCGGCGTCGAGCCGCCGTCCGTCGAAGACGACGTCCCGCCAGCAGAGCCTGCTTCCGACGAGCCCTGACGCCTTCGGGAAGCGCCGCCATGGACCCGTTCTCCCTGCTGCTTCAAGCGCCGGTCAACCTGGCGCTGCTGGCAATCAATGTCGGCCTGTCGATCGCCGCGTTCCAGAACACGCGCCTGCTCGACAGGCTGATGTTCGACGTCGGCCGGATCAAGCGGAACAAGGAGTGGTATCGCTGGGTCTCGTCCGCCTTCATCCATGGCGACCCGACGCACCTCTTCTTCAATATGCTGGCGCTGGTCTTCTTCGGGCCAGCCCTTGAAGTCGGGCTCGGAGCGGGTGGATTCGTGGCGATCTATTTCGTGTCCCTGATCGCAGGCTCCGCCTGGACATGGATGGAGCATTTCCGCGATTCGAACTACCGGGCGCTCGGCGCATCCGGCGCCATTTCCGGTGTCACCACCGCGGCCGCGCTCTTCTTTCCGTTCTCGACCATCTATCTTTTCTTCGCCGTTCCGATGCCGATGATCGTCTTTGCGCTCGGTTACATCATCTGGTCTGCCGTCGCGTCCGCAGGCCGTTTGCGCGATGGCGTCGGCCACGCGGCCCACCTTGGCGGCGCGCTTGCGGGCGCCGCCGTCGTCTGCCTTCTCTGGCCCGAAGCGCCCCAGGCCATGATCGATCAGCTAGCGGACAGGCTGCGCGGCTTCTGATACGGCTCCCCAAAAGGAGAGACATGATGACCCGAATCCCAGCCGCCATTTTCGCCCTCGCGGGCCTCGCAGCGCTCAGCGCCTGCGGCGCCGGCGAAAGCGAGTTCGTGACGAAGGGCACAGCCGCCTGCGTCAAGGAGGAGGGCCAGCAGGCCGCCGCCAAGTGCACCTGCCAGTCCCGCATCATCGAATCGGCGCTCAACGAAAAAGAGAAGAAGTTCGTGCTCGCGACCATGAGCGCCGAGGCGATGGATCCGGCAGCCGGGATGAAGGCGCTCGAGGATGCTGGCCTCACCATCCAGGACATGATGGCGATGGGTGAACGCATGGCTGCCCTTGAAGGCCGCATGGATACAGATTGCCCGGCCTGATCTGATCCCAGACCAAAACAAAAGCGGCGCGTCCCACAAGGGACGCGCCGCTCTCTTTCGAGGGATCCTGGCCAGCCGCCCCGGGGGGAGGGAGAGGGCCGGCCGGCTCACCTCGCGTCCTGCA
>JBBAUA010000024.1:0-52916 GCA_040398465.1 Hyphomonadaceae bacterium
CCAACCTCTCCAGCTCGACGACACAAAAATCCAGCTAACGCCACCCGCCACCTATCGCGGCGCATGCCATCGCACGCCCTTCCACGTGAGCCGCCGCTTCATCGCGCTCGCCCGCTGGGCCGCCGATTCCGAAGCAATCATCCGCGCGCGCTTTAGGCGTCTCTCGCGTACTCTCCTCGCAACCCAAGGTCCGACGGACGCGCTTCGCGTTGCTCACCATGAGGCGGTGGGTGTTTCTGGCCATAAAGAGCGCCCGTCGACATGGCGCGTCGAAGCGCAGCGAAGGCGGCAGCACGAGCGCGGGCTCACCTGCGCCCGCGGCCCGCCCCAACTCCCCCTAATCGCCGCTGCCCTCTCCCTACCCCCTCGGAAGCGCCAGCTTCCAAGAACGCCTTCGCGCGCCCGCGCCCGAATCACGGCACCTTTCCCCCATGCCAGCCGCCCGCCCCTCCTTCCTCGAATTCTTCGCTGGCGGCGGCATGGCGCATGTCGGCTTGTCCAGCCGCTTCGACTGCGCCTTCGCCAACGATCTCGACCCGATGAAATGCGCCGCCTACCGCGCCAATTTCCCCGATGTCCGCATCGAACAGGGCGATGTCTGGAACCTCGCCCCTGCCAGCCTGCCCGCGGCTGACCTCGCCTGGGCCAGCTTCCCCTGCCAGGACCTCTCCCTCGCCGGCGGCCGCCGCGGACTCAACGCCCCCCGCTCCAGCGCCTTCTGGGGCTTCTGGAATGTGATCGGGAAGCTCGGCCCCCGCGCTCCGAAGACCATCGTCCTCGAAAACGTCGCCGGCCTCCTCTCATCCCACACCGGCCGCGACTTCACCGCCCTCATCACCGAACTCGCCGACGCCGGCTTCCGCGTCGGTGCGATGCTCATCGACGCCGCGCTCTTCTCGCCCCAGTCGCGTCCGCGCCTCTTCATCGTCGCCCACAAGGGCCGCATCCCCGCCGGCCTCGAAGGCGAGAGCCCCGACCCCACCTTCCACCCGCCCAACCTCCGCGCCGCCGTCGACGCACTGCCCGACACCACCCACCTCGCCTGGGTCTGGTGGCGCCTGCCGCAACCGACGCGACGCAACGCCGATCTCGCCTCGCTGCTCGATCGCAATCCGCCCGAAGATGCATGGCGCTCCGACGCCGCAACAGCAAAGCTCATCGACCAGATGGCCCCGCTCCATCGCCAGCGCGTCGATGCCGCCCTCGCGAATCCCGAGTGGAGCGCAGGCGCCGTCTTCCGCCGCATCCGCATCGAGAACGGCCAGCGCATCCAGCGCGCCGAGATCCGCTATGACGGTCTCGCCGGATGCCTCCGCACCCCCGCCGGCGGTTCATCGAAACAGCTGCTGCTCGTCACCGAAAATGGCCGCGCCCGGCTTCGCGCCGTCTCAGCCCGCGAGGCCGCGCGCCTGATGGGCCTCGACGACACCTATCGCCTGCCCGCCGCCGAAACCAGCGCGCTCAAGGTTGTCGGCGACGGCGTGTCCGTCCCGGTCGTCCGCTGGCTCGGCGAACACCTGCTCGCGCCGCTCGTCACCGGAGGCTCGGCGCGAGCGGCGGCCTGACCTATTTCTTCTGCGCGGCTTTCTTGGCGGTCTTCTTCGCCGGCGCCTTCTTCACGACAGCCTTCGCGGCCTTCTTCTTCGCCGCTTTCTTCGCAGCGGTCTCGGCTTTGCTCACGCGTTTCACGTCCTGACCATGCGCGCGCTTGTAGGTCTGGATGTCCTTGAACTGCCCTTCCGCGTCGCGCACGGCATAGAGTTTCTTGCCGCCGGTGCTGCGATGTGTGGTCCGCGCCATTGTGTTTCCTCCGCCCTGTGGAATCGTTCGAGCGTAACCTTGCGCCAGAAGCGGACAGACACAACCTCTGATGACGGACGTCTTCGACACCGAGAAACGCTCCGCCGTCATGCGCGCCGTGAAATCGCGCGGCACGGCGCCTGAACTGAAGGTACGCCGCGCCGCCCATGCACTCGGCCTCCGCTTCCGCCTCGGTCGCAGCGACCTGCCTGGCAAGCCGGACCTTGTGTTCCCGTCCCGCCGCATCGCCCTGTTCGTGCACGGATGCTTCTGGCACGGCCATGATTGCGCACGGGGCGCGCGAATGCCGCACACGAACCGCACTTACTGGCAGGCCAAGATTGCACGCAACATGGAGCGCGATGCCGCCTCGCTCGCGAGCCTTCGAAAACTCGACTGGAAACCTGCCGTGATCTGGGAATGCGAGACAAAGGACGCGGCAAGGCTCGCACGGCTCGTCACCCGGCGTGTCGGCAAGCCCGCTCAGGCTTGACCCTGCCGGGCCACGCTTCCATGTTTCGCCCCCACAACGAGGCCAACCATGCTGCACGCGTCAACTCAGGAACTTATACGAAAGCTGTATGAACTGACATCAGCCGGCAGCCTCGCCTGGACTGAAGGCCCGAATGTAAGCGCGCGCCTCGAAACAGAAGGCTATGTTGTCGAAATCGAAGCCGCGCCGCCTGCCCTTCGCCTCCTCCGTGCCGATGGACGGGAACTTGAGACTGCGACGGCTGACGATCTTGCAGGAGTCGCATGGCCCAGCGGCGACGGCACCTACGCCACCCGCGTGATCGAAATGGCCGGCCGCGCCCGTCGCATCGCACTCGGCGCCGAGCGGGCCATCGCGACGGTCCTGTCCTCGCTCTCGGCCCCAGCGATGAAGTCCACCGAAACATTCGGAGAAACGAAAAGCTTCGCGACCCCTGAAGCGATCGAGCAAGCGCACAACATGCTGGCCCACGGCATCAGCGCGCGATCTGTGAAGTCTGTCGAGCAATCGACGCCGGCCAGCTTCGAGCGCTTCGCGCCCAAGCCGCAACCGTCAACCCGCTCCCCGGCTTCCGGACCGAATGTCTACAAGCCCTGGAACTAGCCAGCGCTAGAATTTGCAGGCGCGGCCGAGCAGACGCCCGACGACCTTGTCGCCAATGCGGACCTCCTCCGCATCCGGACATTCCGCTGCAGTCTGGATCCCTTCGCGTACGAAGCGCATGCGGTTCATCCAGGCCGGCTGCGCACCTTGCTCGATGGGGTCGAGCGAAAGAACCGCAGCGTCGGACACCTGGGTCAGGCATTCATAGAGGACGCCGGACTTGGAACGCAGACCCACGGCCACCTGCTCGCCATCCTGGCGCGGGTAGACCGCGGTCGCCAGCGCCGGCTGGCCGAGCTGCGCAAGGCAAGCATCGATCGGTCCAAGCGATTCAATCACCGTCGCCGCCTCGACCGAAGTGTTGGCCATGGCGCCCGAGAATGCGCAGCCATCAAAGTTCAGCTCATCGAACGTGACCAGCGCCGAGAATTCGCCGCTGCCACCCGCCTCGGTGCTGCAACCTTCGCGCTTGATCGTCACGGTGAGCGAGCCGGTCGCGAAAACATCCGCCCCATTTTCCTGACGCGGCTGCACCAGCGGCTCCTCGATTGCGCGAAGCCCCGACCTCTTGAACGAGAACCAGCCGTCCACAATCTCCATTCGCCAGGCCGGCTCATCACCGGCGGCATAGAACGGCGCCGGCAAGACCCAGGTCGACGTATCGAGCGGCCCGGTCGGCGCATTCACGATCGGCGAGTTGACCGGATCGGACGGACCCGCGTCCGTCGTCTGCACGCCGCTCGTTGCGCTCGCAGCGGCGGGATCGACCGCGGCCGTCTGCGCAGCATTGTCTCCGCATGCGGCTGCGAACAGCGCAAGGGCGGCCACCATGGCGAATCGATTCAGCGCACCGTCTCGGCCGACGACACTCGGCATACCCGTGGATCCTCGTTCTATCCCCAACCGTCCGCCTTCGCGGTCGTGCTCTCAGACTCGCACATTAGCACTTCCGCGTCCCGTGAGGAGCCCTATGCCAACGAGGGCCATCGACAGTGGCAGACCATGACATTCCGGCAATACGCCGCTGTTTTTGCTGGGTTTTGAAGCCCCCGCTACGTGGCGCCCGAAGCACACCCGCCGAATGACCCAGCGCCTGCGAGGACTATTTGGTCAATGACGCACGGCGGCACACGCGGTTGGGGCGCCGATGAATTTTCGCTGAACCAACAAAGGCGCAACCGATCCAATGGCGCCGCGTTTGTGCCCTCAGCGTCGCCGATATACATCGGCGCGAACCGGCGTGGGCGTCGGCTCGGACTGATCAGGAGATATCGATGAAGCGGACTCTCGTATTGATGGCCTCAGCCCTGGCGCTGACCGCCTGCGCGACCGACCCGATCACGGGCGAGTCGATCTATGGCAACACCGGGCGCGGCGCCGCAATCGGCGCGATCGTCGGCGGCCTCGGCGGCGTCTTCGCGGGCGGCAATGACGGACGTAACGCCGCCGTCGGCGCGGCCGTCGGCGCGCTCGCAGGCGCAGGCATCGGTCGCTACATGGACGGCCAGGAAGAAGACATGCGCCGCAAGGTCGCCTCGAGCGGGATCGGCATCCAGCGCATCGGCGACCGCATCGAACTTGTGATGCCGTCCGACGTTACGTTCTCGAAGGGCTCTGCCAACCTCGACGCGTCCTTCATGCCGACGCTCGACAAGGTCGCGGAGTCGCTCAACCTCTATCCGAAGACGACGATCGACATCATCGGTCACGCGTCGACCGAAGGCGCCGAGCAGGCCAACCTCGACCTGTCCTACCGTCGCGCTGAAGCCGTGCGCGTCTACCTGCAGGGCAAGGGCGTCGTCGGTCAGCGGATCGCGACCGGCGGTCTCGGCGAAAGCCAGCCGCTGGTTGTGCCGGACGACACGGAGTCCAAGCGCTCGGTCAACCGTCGCGTGCAGGTTGTCCTGCGCCCGGTCGTTGAAGGCTGATTTTCGCCTTAACGATGTATCTGGGAAGGGCGCTCGAAAGAGCGCCCTTTCTTTTTGTGTCACTTGATTGCCGCGAAGCGCTTCACCTGCTCGGCCAGCACCTGATCAACAATCGGCGCCAGCAGATCGAGACCCGACAGCGAACTGCCGGCCGCCTTGTAGTCGAGCATCAGCTTGGTCTTTCCTGGCGTAGACCCATCCGCAAGCGTGAACGTCATCGCGGCGCTGACGCCGAGCTCCTGCAGCGGCCCGAAGGCGCCATCGACCCGCAGCGTCTGCTTCGGCATGACCATCACGACACGGCCATGCTCCACCTCTCCGCCCGACCAGATTTCGCACCAGCATCCGCCAGCGCGCGCATCCAGCGACAGTGACTTTGCATCGCCCGAATAGCTGTGCGAGACATTCCACCAGCTCGCCACATCCACCAGCCGCGCCCAGGCAGCATCTCGATCCAGCGGCGCCTCGGCCACAATGCGGATCGTCATCCCGTCCGGCGCTTTGGCGACCACGTCCGCATGCGCCGGACCATAGACAAGCAAAGCCGCTGTCGCCACGCCGAACCATCTACGCATCTCGGAACCCTCGATACCCGGAACCTAGCATCCCTCCGCCAGCAAACCGTGGTCAATGCGCACGCGCGGCCTTTTCTGCAGATCAGAATTCGGTAACGATGGCAGCAGTCGGATGAGCTTGGGGGGATACATGCGCCAGTTGACTGCGTTCGCGACGATTTGCCTTGGCTGGTGTGCTCTCGCTTTGCCCGCATCTGCAAAGCCGCCACTGGAGGCTTTCGGCGACGTACCTGGAATCCGCAGCGTGGAACTTTCGCCGGACGGCAAGAAGGTCGCATTTCTGCAGCGCACGAACGGCGAGGATCTGCTTGTCGTCCATGACCTTGAATCGCGAACGAGCAAGGGCGTGACGCGCGTCGGCGACATTCGCGCGCGCTATGTTCATTTCGTCGGTAACGACTATGTCGTCCTGATCGCTTCGAAGGAGACGCGCACGTCTGGCTTTCGAGGCAAATATGAGTTCTCGACAGCCTTCGCGTTCAATTTGACGACAGGCAAGAGCACACAGTTGCTTCGCGATACGCGGGACATCTTTCCTGCTCAGGGCGGTCTCGGCCGGATTCTTGGGGTAGAGCCTGGCGGCAAGAATGTGTTCATGCCCGCCTACATGGGATCCTATAGCTCCGACCCCTCCTTTGACCTGCTGCGCGTACCGATCGATTCAGGTCGGGGCGGCCGTCTCGAAGGCGGCAGCGGAACACAGAGCACGATCGACTGGCTAGTGAACGAATCCGGGCGCGTCATCGTGCGCGAGGACTTCAACGAAAAGAACCAGACCCATCAGTTGCGCGCGCGACAGTCCGATGGCCGTTGGAAGACCATCTATGAGAAACAGACACCGCTTCCGGAACTTAGCTTTGTAGGCCTTTCAAACGACGGCAAGTCGCTGATTGCGATTGACGCGAACGAGTCTGCATTTCTTTCGCTCTACACAATGTCGATGGATGACGGCAGCGTCTCCGGCCCCGTGATGGAGCGGGAGAAGGCCGACGTCGCGGGTGTTGTCCAGGATATCAATCGGGTCGTCCACGGCGTCCAGTATTCTGGAATGTTTCCCAGCTACGACATGTTTGACGAGACGATCGAGAAGGACATCAACGCAGTGATGCGTGCGCTGGACGGCTCGTCCGTCTACCTCGACTCATGGGCCGACGACTGGTCGAAAATGCTCTTCTTCGTCGAAGGCGGGCCGCACGCCGAAAGGTATTACCTCTTCGATCGTGCGACCAAGAGCATGAGCGTCATCTCTAGCGCGCGACCGGAGATCAAGGCCGAGGATGTCGGCGAGGTCGCCACCATCGAATACAAGGCGCGCGACGGCCTGACCATTCCGGGCCTCATCACCTGGCCTGCCAATGTCGCGGTCGACGACCGGAAAAAGCTTCCGCTTGTCGTGATGCCGCATGGCGGTCCGGAAGCCTACGACGCCGTTGGGTTCGACTGGTTGGCCCAGTTCATGGCCAACGAGGGCTATGCGGTCCTGCAACCGAACTTCCGTGGGTCGGCCGGGTTTGGACAGGAATTCGCCTACGCCGGATACGGCGAATGGGGCCGGAAGATGCAGGACGATATCACCGACGGCGCAAATGCCCTGGTGAGAATGGGCTGGGCGGACCCCGAGCGGATCTGCATCGTTGGCTGGAGCTATGGCGGATACGCCGCGCTGGCCGGCGGCGCGTCGACGCCCGATTTGTACAAATGCGTGGCGTCCATCGCCGGCGTTTCACACCTGCGCGAGATGCTGGCCACCGAGCGAAAGGACCACGGCCCGCGCAGCCGCACCGTTACCTACTGGGAAGCGCTGATCGGAGATCCGGACAAGGATCGCGAGGCAATCGACGCAGTCTCGCCCGCTCTTCACGCGGACAAGTTCAAGGCGCCTGTCCTGCTGATCCACGGCGCCGCCGACACCGTCGTTCCCATCCGCCAGAGCGAAATCATGAACGACGCGCTGAAGGCGGGCCAGAAATCGGTTCAGTACATCCGCATCAACGGCGACGACCACAGCCTCGTCGACAATGACAGCCGCAGAACCGCGCTTTCGGCGCTCGGTGAATTCCTCAACAAGCATATCGGAAAATGAAAGAGGCCGGGTGATCGCTCACCCGGCCTCCCTTTTCATAAATCGAGGCCCGATCAGGCCGCCGCTGCTTTCTGATCCTTCGGCGGGAAGCGCGAGTAGAAGGTCTGGCCCTTGGCTGCCATCTCACGCAGCAGCGCATTCGGGCGGAAGCGTTCGCCGTGCTTCTCGGCGAGCGCGTCGCACTCTTCAACAAACGTCTTGATGCCGACCTTCAGGTCCATGAAGGAGCAGACGCCGCCCGTGTAGGGCGCGAAGCCCCAGGCGAGGATCGAGCCGACATCTGCATCGCGCGCATCGAGAATGACGCCTTCCTCGAAGCACCGGGCGACTTCAACGCACTGGCGATAGAGGAAGCGCTTCGTCAGCTCCTCCTTCAACGCCGGCGGGCACTCCGTCACCTTGATGTCGATCTTCTTGCCGATGTCCGGGAACAGGCGCGAGGGCTTGCCCGCTTCGTTGTAGTCGTAGAACCCCTTGCCTGCCTTGCGGCCGACGCGGTTCTGGCCTTCGACGATCCATGCGACCAGATCGCCGACCGGGTTCTGTTCGTAAGAGCGGCCGGCGACCTTGGCGCTCTCGCGGCCGATCTTCAGCATCGTGTCGATGCCGACCGAGTCCGACACCTCCAGCGCGCCCATCGGCATGCCCGCCATGCGGCCGACATTCTCGATGATGGCCGGCGCGATGCCTTCGGCCAGCATCGTCATGCCTTCTTCCGGATAGGTGCCGAACACGCGCGAGGTGTAGAAGCCGCGGAAGTCGTTCACGGCCACCGGCGTCTTCTTGATCTTCAGCACATAGTCCATGGTCTTCGCGAGCGTTTCCTGGGTCGTCTCCTTGCCCATGATGATCTCGACAAGACCCATCCGCTCGACCGGCGAGAAGAAGTGGATGCCGATGAAGTTTGCCGGGCGCTTCGAAGCCTTCGCGAGGCCGGTGATCGGCAGGGTGGATGTGTTCGTTCCCATCACAGCGGTCTCGCCGAGATGCTCCTCGATCTGCGCCGTCACTTTCGCCTTGAGTTCGACGTTCTCGAACACGGCCTCGACAACGATGTCCGCGCCCTTCACGAGCGAATAATCCGTAGACGGCGTGATCAGCGCGAGCAGCGCATCGCCCTTCTCTTTGCTCAGCTTGCCACGCGACACGTCCTTCTCGACGATGCGCTGCGAGTAGGCCTTGCCCTTGTCCGCTGACTCCTGGCTCACATCGAGCAGGATGGTCGGAATGCCGGCCTTGGCCTGCACATAGGCGATGCCCGCGCCCATCAGGCCGGCGCCCACGACCACGGCCTTCTTGATCTCGAACGCCGGGAAGCCTGCGGGTCGCGAGGCGCCCTTCGACAGGTCCTGCATCGACAGGAAGAGCGAACGGATCATGCCCTTCGCCTCGGGCGTCATCAGCGTCTTGACGAAATAGCGGCTCTCGATGCGCAGCGCCGCATCCATGGGCACGCTGAGGCCTTCATAGACGGCCGACAGGATGTGCTTCTGCGCCGGGTAGTTGCCCCATGTCTGCTTGGCCAGCATGGCCGAGCCGAATGTGAACACAGTCGAGCCGCCCTGCGAGTTGGGCAGGCCGCCCGGCTGCTTGAACTTCGGATCATCCCACGGCGCCTTGGCGTTGGGGTTGGCCTTGCACCACGCCTTGGCCTTGGCGACCAGTTCGCTCGTCGGCGCGAGATCATGCACCACGCCGTTCGACTTGGCCTGCTCGGCCGTCATGCTCTCCCCTTGCAGCAGGAAGGGCGCCGCCGCCTGTGCGCCCATCAGGCGCGGAAGGCGCTGCGTGCCGCCGCCGCCCGGCATCAGGCCGACCTTGGCTTCCGGCAGGCCCAGCTGGAGCCTGGGGTTGTCGCTCGCCGCGATGCGGTAGTGGCATCCCAGCGCAACTTCGAGTCCGCCACCAAGCGCGAGGCCATTGATCGCGCACGCCACCGGCTTCTTGCCGGTCTCCAGCGTGCGGAGCAGTTTGTTCATGCCGAACGAGCGCTCGAACGCCGCCTTCAGCTGCGCTTCCGGATCGCCCTTGTCCGCGCCTCCGCCCGAACCGCCGCCGAGTTCGCCGAGATCGGCGCCGGCACAGAAGCCGCTCGTCTTACCCGACGTGATGACCAGTCCTTTGATCGCGTCGTTCGTCGCCACTTCCTTGGCGATCGCGCCGAGGTCGGCGATCGCCTTCGCCGTCAGCGTGTTCATCGAGCGGCCGGGCACGTCGAATGTGGCCGTCGCGATGCCGTCTGCATCCACGTCCCAGCCGAATGTTTCGAGATTCATGGTCATTCACCTTTCGGCGGCTTGTCGCCGTCTTTCTTGATATTGTCGGACGCGAACACGAACAGCACCGCGCCCATCACCAGCGTCACCGGAACAGTGATCGCCAGCACCGTGCCGAGATCGCGCAGCGCCTGGTTGAGAAACAGCGTGAGGCCGATACCCGTGAGCGCAGAGATCACCAGCGCGCTGAGTTTGGCTTCATCGATCTGCATCACACCCGCTCGATCACCATGGCCGTGCCCATGCCCGCGCCGACGCAGAGCGTGATAAGCGCGGTTGTCTTGTCCGAACGCTCCAGCTCGTCGACCATCGTGCCAAGGATCATGCCGCCGGTTGCACCCAGCGGGTGGCCCATCGCAATAGCGCCGCCATTCACGTTCATCTTCTCGTGCGGGATGTCGAGGTGCTGCATCATCCGCAGAACCACGGATGCGAAGGCCTCGTTGAGTTCGTAGAGGTCGATATCGCCCACCTCCATGCCGAGCTTCTTCAGAAGCTTCTGCGTCACCAGCGACGGTCCGGTGAGCATGATCGAGGGTTCGGAGCCGATCGAGGCAAAGCCGCGGATCTTCGCACGGGGCTTGAGGCCAAGCTCGTCGCCGGACTGCTTGTTGCCGATCAGCACGGCCGACGCACCATCAACGATGCCCGACGAATTGCCGGCGTGGTGCACGTGGTTGATCTTCTCGATCTCCGGATAGCGCTGCTTCACGACGTCATCGAACGCCATCGCGCCCATCTGCTCGAAAGACGGGTTGAGGGCCGCGAGCGTCTGCATCGTGGTGTCGCCGCGAACGGTTTCGTCGTGGGCCAGGATGGTGACGCCGAGTTGGTCCTTCACCGGTATGACCGATTTCGAGAACCGGCCTTCCTTCCACGCCTTTGCGGCGCGTTTCTGGCTCTCAACCGCGTAGGCGTCCACGTCGTCCCGCGAGAAGCCGTACTTGGTGGCGATCAGATCGGCGCCGATGCCTTGCGGCGCGAAGTAGGATTTCATTGCGATCTCGGGGTTCGACGCCCAGGCGCCGCCATTCGAGCCCATCGGCACGCGGCTCATCGCCTCGACGCCGCCGCCGATCGCCATGTCGGCCTCGCCGGTCATGACTTTTGCAGCGGCGATGTTGCAGGCTTCGAGGCCGGATGCGCAGAAGCGATCCACCTGCACGCCCGCCGTTGTCTCAGAGTAGTCGGCATTCAGCACCGCGATGCGCGCAATGTCAGAGCCCTGCTCGCCGACCGGCGTCACGCAGCCGAAGATCACGTCGTCGACCTTCGCGGTGTCCTTCATCCCGTTGCGATCCTTGATCGCTCGCAGCGCCTGCGTGGCTAGCTGCAGCGAGGTGATCTCGTGCAGCGCACCGCTGCTCTTGCCCTTGCCCCGCGGCGTGCGAACGGCGTCGTAAATGAATGCATCGGCCATGGCGGCCTCCTCTTGAGATCAGGCTCCCGGCGGAGCCGAATGGGTGGGGGCCGAAGTCCGGCGTCCCGTCAGAATGAGTCGGCGCCGAGGGCCATCACGGGCCCGGCGCCTGTCTTTACCTTTGCGAGATGTGACGTTGCGTCAGGCAAGACACGCTCGAAGAAATAGCGAGCTGTCGCCAGCTTGTCAGCATAGAACTGGTCACCCGTTCCTTCACGTTCCAGCGCGGCCTTCGCCATCTTGGCCCACATCAGCGCGAAAGCCGTCAGCCCGAAAAGCTGAAGGTAATCATGGCTTGATGCGCCTGCATTGTCGAAGTTCGACATGCCGTTCTGCATCAGCCACATCGTGGCTTCCTTCAGCTGACCCGTCGCCACCTGAACGCCCTCGACATACGGCTTCAGCTTCTCATTGCCTTCGTTGGCTGAGGCGAACTCCTCAAGATCGTTGAAGAAACCGAACACCGCCCGGCCGCCATTCGCGGCCAGCTTTCGGCCGACAAGGTCGAGCGCCTGGATGCCATTGGTGCCTTCATAGATCAGCGCGATCCGCGCATCGCGCACGAACTGCTCCACGCCCTGATCGCGGGTATAGCCCGTGCCGCCATGCAGCTGCAGTGCGTCGTTGGCGCATTTGAAGCCGCGATCGGTGACGAAGCCCTTGATCACCGGCGTCAGCAGCGACATCCGGTCGTCCGCCTTCTCGCGCACGTGCGCATCGGGCGAGACATGCAGCAGGTCACCCTGCAGCGCAGTCCAGTAGGTGAATGCGCGCGCGCCCTCCGTGAACGCCTTCATGTCCATCAGCATGCGGCGTACGTCGGGATGCACGATGATCGGGTCTGCGGGCTTGTCAGGCGCCTTCGCGCCGGTGATCGACCTACCCTGCAGACGCTCGCGCGCAAAGTCCGCCGCGTTCTGGAACGCTACCTCAGCCTGCGCCAGGCCCTGCATGCCAACGCCGAGCCGCGCCTCGTTCATCATGACGAACATGGTGCGCATGCCCTTGTGCGCTTCCCCCACGAGGTAACCCGTCGCTCCCTCGTAGTGCATCACGCACGTCGCATTGCCGTGGATGCCCATCTTCTCTTCGAGCCCGCCACACTGGAAAGCGTTGCGAGCGCCAAGCGAGCCATCAGCGTTCACCAGGAATTTCGGCACGATGAAGAGCGAGATACCCTTGATACCTTCAGGCCCGCCCTCGATGCGGGCAAGCACTAGCTGGATGATGTTTTCGGTGAGGTCCTGCTCGCCGCCGGAAATCCAGATCTTCTGCCCGGTAATCTTGTAGGCGCCATCCGGCTGGGGGACGGCCTTGGTGCGGATGAGCCCCAGATCCGTTCCGCACTGCGGCTCGGTCAGGTTCATCGTGCCGGCCCATTTGCCGGTCATCATCTTGGTAAGGTAGGTCTTCTTCTGCTCCTCCGAGCCACCTTCCTGGATCGCTTCGGCAGCGCCGCGGGTAAGTCCGGGATACATGGAAAACGCCATGTTGGCTGACGAGCACATCTCAAGGAACGGCATCGAAACGACGCGCGGCAGGCCCTGCCCGCCCCACTGCGGATCAGCGGAGATGGCCATCCAGCCATCGTCCGACATCTGCTTGTAGGCGGCCGGGAACCCATCCGGGGTCTTCACGGATGCATCCGAGTTCCGCTTGCAGCCTTGCCGGTCGCCGATGGCGTTGATCGGTTGCAGCACTTCCTGGGCAAACACGGCCCCGCCATCGAGCACCGCATCGATGACGTCAGCGGGAGCGTCTGCAAAACGAGGCAGGTTCGAATACGACCCGATCTCAAGCACTTCGTTGAGCAGGAACTTCATGTCCCTGAGCGGCGCCTGATATCTGGGCATCGATCCTCCACCTGCAGCCATGCGTGACGGGCAACCGGCGCGTGCGGTCACGCGACCGGCAACCAATGCACGGCGTCATATCACCAAGGGGCCGGTCGTCGAGCCTGACTTTGCGTCAGATCGGATTGCCGTCAGCTATCGAGATGGGCCACATCGCCGTCGAGACCTGCGCGCGCAACGCGTTCATAGGCCCGCGCCGACTGTTCCACATCCGGACCCGGCCCGAGCTCCTGCAGCTTTTCCTCTGCCCATGAGACGCCTTTCTGGAGGGTCTCCAGAGCCGCCTCGATGTCCTCACGCTGTTTCTCCAGATTCTTGATCTGCTCGCGCGACTTCTTAAGCGACAGCTTCAGCTGCGCCCTGTGACCTTCGAGTGTGTACAGGTCGAGGATCTCGCGGATGTCCGAGAGCGAGAAACCAACGCTCTTGCCCTGCAGGATGAGCTTCAATCTTGCGCGGTCGCGGGTCGAGTAGACACGGTTCAGCCCGTCACGCGTGGGCTGGAGCAATCCCTTGTCTTCGTAGAAGCGCAACGCGCGCGGAGTCACCTGGAATTCGCGCGCAAGTTCACTGATGGTGTACGTCTTCAAACTCTGCCTCCCGTTGCATTTTTTATGTGCACTGTGGGGGAGCACAGGCCGCGTTAATGAGTTAACGCTCTGCAATACGTAGCGTTACGTACCCCCTGCGTCAACCTGTCAGGGGGGCGAGCTCTGGAACCCTCAGATTTTATGCTTAACGCGGCTTTAAGCCCCTGATCGCCAACTGTGCCCGCATGCCGGATCGCGACAAGCTCGCGATCCGATTCGGAGCTGGACATGACTCAGGCGCCCTGGAGCGTGAAGGGTATTGACCCGAAAGCGCGATCCGTCGCTCGCGAGCGCGCGGCGCGTCAGGGCGTGACCTTGGGTCAGTACCTGAATTCCCTTCTGCTTGAAGGTGATGAGCACGAATTTCGCGACATAGACCTGTCGGATCCGATGCCCAGGGCGTCGGCAGATGGCGATCTCAGGCGGATGTCCCAAGAGATCGACCAGCTCGCCCAGCGGCTCGAAGCATCCACAGGTCGTTCCGCGCGCGCAATATCCGGGATCGACAAATCGATTCTTGGCCTCATGGGCAAGGTCGATGCGTCCGGCAAGGCGCAGCTGCAGGCGCTGGAGCGCGTCACGCGCGCCATGGGCGAGATCGAGTCCACGCAATCCGCACTGCGGAACCGCATCGGCACGCTGGAATCCGAGAATCACTCCGGCGACACACTGGAAAGCCTCAAGACGCTCGAAGCTTCGCTCGGCCGCCTCTCTGAAACGCTGCAGGAGCGCCTCGCAGAAGCCGAGCGCGAGCAGCAGAACCTCCGCACGCTCTTCGATGACAAAGTCAGCCAGGTCTCCTCCAAGGTCGACGACGTCGCCCGCTCGATGGATCAGGCGATCAACAACGCGGTTAAATCCAACACCGCAGGCGTCAGCGGCCGCGTCGACCAGATCGAGGAAAAGATGTCCTCGACCGAGCGGCGCATCGAAGCCGGCCTCGCCCGCATCACCGACGCCGCCTCCCGCTTCGAACTGTTCGAGACCAAGGCCGAGCGCGCCGTGGGCGACACGACATGGCGCATGGAGCGCGCGCTTGAGTCCAACCTCTCGCGCTCGCGCGCGATGTCGAAGGAGGTGCTCGACCGGGTCGACGCCATCGAGGAAAAAACCCGCGAGGCGATGAACACGCTGAGCGACGCGGTAAGCCGCATCACAGAACGCGTCACCCGCACCGAACGCAAGACCGACACGGCGGTCAACGTCCTCGAGCGCGCGGTCACCGACATCGATGGGCGCATCCAGCAGAACGCAGGCCGCCCCGCCGAGGATATGGCGCAGCTGCAGCAGGTGTTCCAGAAACGTCTCGACGCCTTCGCGGAAGACATGTCGCGCCCGATCCACGCCGCGCGCGCGGACATGGAGCGGCGTCTCGAAGAAGTTCTTCGCACAGGCAATCCTGAGAAGGTCGAACGCCTGGAGCGGACGATCGGTCAGTTGCAGGGCCAGATCCAGGTTTCAGAAGCCCGTCAGGCCGACGCCATCGAGGCAATGAGTGCGCAGGTGGATCGCCTTTCGCGCGCCGTGGATGATCGTCTTCGCGCCGTCGAGTCCCGGGGCGACCAGCGCTCCATCGACGATGTGCGCCGGGAGATCGCCAACCTGGCCGACACCATCGATGCGCGGCTGGGCTCCGTCGAAAGCAACACCCGCGCGGATATCGGCCGACTGAACACCGCCGTCGATGACAAGCTGCAAGCGCTGGAAAAGCGCAGCGCCGGCGCGATCGACGCCGTGGGCGAGCAGGTCTCCATCGTCGCCGAGCGCCTTCAGCGCCGCCACGACGAGAGCGTCCAGCGTCTCAGCGACCGCATGGCGGAAACAGCCCTCTCCGCTCGCCCGCTCGACAGCACAGAGATCGACCGTCTAGCCGACAAGCTCGACGAGCGCGTCAAGGAAAGTGAACACCGGAGCGCGCAGGCGATCGGCCAGATCGGGGAACAGGTCGCGCGCGCCGTCGAGCGCCTCCAGCTGCAGGCGCAGGATTCGCAGCGTGCATTCGAGGCGCGCCTCGCCGACAGCGGGCGCTCTTACGAGACAAAGCTCTCGGACATGCTTTCCGAGGTGCAGCGTCGCATGGACGAGTCGGCCGACCAGGCGGCCGCCGCGCTTACGCCAGTGCAGAATACAGTTTCGTCGATCGCCCGCCGCCTCGAAGGCATCGAAGATGGCCGGAGCGGACGCCACGAACAGCCTGAAGTCTCTCGCGACATCCCGATCGTGCCTGACGAATACGTCGTTCTTGACGACGATGCCCACCCCGAAACGGTTCGCATTTCGCCGTCCGTGCTGGCGGCAATCGACCAGGCTGATGACATTCCCGAAACTACCGACATTGTTGGCGTCGACCCGCCGCCCTTCGATCGCGTTACCGATCCGCGCGATGCGCACCTGTTCGAAGAGGGCGCCTCTGCTTCACCAGAGGCCGCTCAACCGGCGAACCGGATCGAAGACCTGCTCGAGGCGGACGACGAATTCCTGGGCCCCGCCACCCCGCCGAGCGAAGGATTTGTGGCTGAGCTGCCGTCCGACGATGGGCGCGAGCGGCTGTCCACGGACTATCTGGAAGAAGCGCGCCGCGCCGCGCGACAGGGCCGCCGGGTTGAAACCGCTTCGAGCTCTGGCCGCAAGGGGATCGGCAAGGGCCCGCTGATCGCATCCGCCGTGCTGACCGTCGCGGTCGCCGGCGGCGCCGCCTTCACGGTCATGCGCGGCAAGCAGGACGCGCAAGGCGACGACTTCGCCAAGCTTGAGCCGACCGCGCCAGAACTTGCCGCGGCGCCAGCCGGGGCGGCTGATGAGGTGCTGTTCACAGAAGCCGAAACCGATCCCGCCGCCGACCTGCTGGCCGATGACGTGCCGGTTGAGACGACCACGGCCAATCCCGCGACGACGACGGCGCCAAAGCCGGCGCAGGCGAGCCCCGCCACAGAAGCTGCTCCTTCGCCACTGACACTGCAGGACGCCGTCCGCGCCGGAGATCCGGTCGCGCTGCACGACTACGCGCTGGAGTTGCTGAACACCGGCGAGAAGACGCGCGCTGTCCAGCTGCTCCGTGACGCCGCCGGTCGCGGCCTCGTGATGGCCGAGTATCGCCTCGCCAAACTCTATGAGCGTGGCGAAGGCGTTCCGCGCGACATGGCAGCCAGCCGCTCATGGACCGAGAAGGCCGCAATAGGCGGCAACCGCCTGGCCATGCACGACCTTGCCGTCTTCTACGCAGAGGGTGATGCGGGTCCGCAGAGCTATGCTGCGGCCGTCGAATGGTTCCGCACGGCGGCGGACCTCGGCCTTGTGGACAGCCAGTACAACCTGGCCGTCCTCTACGAACAGGGTCTCGGGCTCAGCGAGGACAAGGCGGAGGCCGCCTACTGGTTCGAGATTGCCGGCCGCGCTGGCGATCAGGACGCGAGCCGCCGCGCCCGCGGTCTGCTGTCGGAAATGCAGCCCACCCAGGCGGAGTCGATCAAGCGTCGCGCCCGCGCCTTCAACCCGAAGCAGCCCGTCGCTCGCGCCAATGGCGACTTCGGCCGGCGCTCATGGGACATCGCCTCGCCGGCGCAGATTTCCGAAGCCCAGCGCCTGCTCCAGCGCCTCGGCTATGCGCCGGGGACCACCGACGGCAAGCTCAACGCGCGCACGGCCGACGCCATTCGGCAGTTCGAGCGCGCCAACGACCTTCCTGTGACGGGCGAGGCCAGTGTTTCGCTCCTGCGCCAGTTGCGCGCCGCGACGCTGGGCGCCGAGGACTGACGTCGCCGGGATCGGCGTCGATCCGGGCAAGGACGAAGCTACGACCTGTTCATTCTTGCACTGAGGCCGCGCAAACGCTTTCGGCGCAGCATTTGCCCGTCTAGAACGGGTCATGCTGATTCACCTTCCCATCGCACAGGTCGCGGTCGATCCGCTGATCCTCATCGCGATCGGGACGCTGGTTGGGTTCCTGTCAGGGCTGTTTGGCGTCGGCGGCGGGTTCCTCCTGACCCCTCTCCTGATCTTCTATGGCATCCCGGCAGCGGTCGCAGTCTCGACCCAGGCCAACCAGATCCTCGCCACGTCGATTGCAGGGGTATCCGCCCACTGGCGCGAAAGGCAGGTCGATACCAAGCTGGGCACGCTCATGCTCCTGGGCGGCCTGGCCGGGTCCACCGTCGGCGTCGGGATCTTCAGCATCCTCAAGGCATTCGGCGTCGTCGATGCGACGATTTCTTTTCTCTACATCATCTTTCTGGGCGTGATTGGCGGCCTGATGGCGTGGGAAAGCGTGGGGGCCCTCCGAACGACCGGCGGCGATCCCGGTCGCCGCACCCGTATCCGGGCCTGGATGCGCGGACTACCTATGAAACGCCGCTTCCCGCGCTCCGGCCTCTACATCTCGATCATTCCGCCCATCGGCATCGGCTTCTTTGTCGGCATGCTGGCGGCAATCCTGGGCGTCGGCGGCGGTTTCATCCTGGCGCCCGCCATGGTCTACCTGCTCGGCGTGCCCACCCGCGTAATGGTCGGAACCTCGCTATTCCAGATCATCTTCCTGACGGCCTACGTCACATTCCTGCAGGCCACCTTCAACGGCACGGTCGATCTCGTGCTCGCCTTCGTCCTGATGGTCGGAGGCGTCATCGGCGCGCGCTATGGCGCGATTGCGGGCCGCAGGCTCAAGGCGGCGCAGGTCCGGCTTCTGCTCGCCCTTCTGGTGCTCGGCATCGCGGGCAGACTTGTCTACGAGCTCTTTGTGGCGCCACAGCCCGAATACCGGCTGGAGGAGATGCTATGAAACGTATCGCCGCCCTCCTGCTGATGACCGCCGGAATGCTCGCGACCGCCGCTGCCTACGCGCAACGCGTCGAGGGAACCGAGCGCCCGATCATGGCCGCCGGCATTGCGCAGGATGTCATCGAGGTCGAGGTCAACTACAATGACTCCCGGGTCATCGTCTTTGCCGCCATGCCCCAGCCCGAGAACCCGACCTCCGGCGTCGCCATCGCCCTGGTCGGACCGATCGTGCCGCATCGCATGATCCGCAGGACGGCGGCCGGAGACGAGCGCATCGAATTCGTCGGGGCCCCGCAGGTCTTCGCAATCGGCGCCGAACCCGAGGTTACCGCGAGCGTCTCGCCCGAAGCGATGATCGAAGCCGGACTCAATGCACAGGCTACCGCGCTCCCGCGTCTTGATCAGCTGCTGTCGCCCGAACTCCGCTCCTGGCGCGAGGCCTTCGTCGACCTCAAGATGGAGCAGGGCCTCTACACATTCGGCGACGCTGACTTCAAGCGCTTCGAAGGCGGACTGCGGCGCGCAAGCATCGGCCTGCCCCTCAACGCACCACCTGGCGAGTACAGCGTACGCGCGGTCGCCTTCCGCGATGGCCGCATGGTGGGTGAATCTCGCCAGAATTTCACACTTGCCCGCACCGGGCTCGACGAGACGCTTTTCGACCTCTCGCAGCAGCACGGCCTGATCTACGGATTCGTTGCAGTTCTGCTTGGAGCGCTCGTCGGGGGCGTCGCCGCCTGGCTTGGCCGCAAATAGCGCGGCAAACCCTGCGTCCGGGCGCCCGCCATCAACAGCGACAACCAAGCTGAGGATATCTGGAATCAAGTCGCGATTCGCAGGTAGGTTTGGCCTAGAGAGAGGCCATGGCGAAGGATCACGAAAACCCGTCCCAGGCGGTTCTACCTCACAACCTCCAGGCCGAAATGGCGGTGCTGGGTGCCATCCTGTTCGACAACAACGCCCAGCAACGCGTCTCTGACATCCTGAAAGCGCGGGATTTTTACGCGCCAGCAAACAGCGCGATCTTCGAAGTGCTGGACCGTCTCATCTCCGGCGGCCGTGTGGCCGACGGCGTCACACTCCGCGAGCATTTCGAGCGCGATGGCCGGCTGGCAGAGATCGGCGGCGCACGATACCTCGCCGACCTGCTGGACTCCGCCGCCTTCGGACCCGAAATCGTCGACTATGCGCGGCTGGTTCACGATCTCTCGCTGCGTCGTGAACTGATCGAAATCGGCGCCGGCATGGTCAACCAGGCCGTCAAGGGCGACCTCGAAGTTCCCGGCGAAGCCCAGATCCAGGACGCCGAGCGCAAGCTTTTCTCGCTGGCCGAACGGGGCGCGGGCGCACAGGGTTTCCAGACGTTCAACTCCGCGTTAAGCACCTCGATCCAAACCGCCACCGCCGCCTACAAGCGCGATGGAAAGATAGCCGGCGTGCCGTCCGGCCTTTCGGAGCTAGACCGCAAGCTCGGCGGCCTGCACAAGTCGGACCTCGTCATTCTCGCGGCGCGCCCGTCGATGGGAAAGACCGCGCTCGCCACGAACATTGCCTATCACGCCGCCAAGATCTGCCGCCGCTCGCCGGGGCCAAATGGCACGATGAAGACAGACGAGGGCGCTGTCGTCGGCTTCTTCTCGCTCGAGATGTCGTCCGACCAGCTGGCGGCGCGCGTGCTCGCGGACGTGTCGGGCGTCCCGTCGGACAAGATGCGCCGCGGCGAACTTACGCCGAAGGATTATGAGGCGATCCGCGACGCAGCGGAGACGATGGAGGGCATTCCCCTCTTCATCGACGACACCGGCGGCATCTCGATCTCCCAGCTCGCCGCCCGCGCCCGCCGCCTGCAGCGCACGACCGGGCTCGACCTGCTGATCATCGACTACCTCCAGCTCATCACATCGTCCGGCGGCCGCAAGAATGATGGCCGCGTGCAGGAAGTGACCGAGATCACCAAGTCGCTGAAGGCGCTGGCGAAAGAACTGGCCATCCCGATCATCGCGCTGTCCCAGCTCTCGCGCGCCGTCGAACAGCGCGAGGACAAACGGCCACAGCTTTCGGACCTGCGGGAATCCGGCTCGATCGAGCAGGACGCCGACGTGGTCATGTTCATCTACCGAGAAGCCTACTACCTGGAACGCCTTGAACCGGGCGAAGGCGATCCGCGCCACCAGGAGTGGAAGGACCAGATGGCCGCCAAGTTCAACGTGGCGGAGATCATCCTCGCCAAGCAGCGCCACGGCCCAATCGGGCGCGTGGAAGTGGGCTTCAACCCCGCCCGCGTGCGATTCTCGAACCTCGAGCACAGCCGCTCGGACAATCGCGCACCCAGCCCGGTGGGCTCGGGCGGAGGCGGCGGCCGCGGCTTCCTGCCGGACGGCGAGGAATAGGGCGCTTCACCTGCACGCAAAATCGCACTAGCGAAGGCGCATGGCTGGCCCGACGCTTCGCATCGACCTCGACGCCATCGTGGCCAACTGGCGCATGATGCAGCGCCGCATCGCGCCCGCTGTCGCAGCCGCCGTCGTGAAGGCCGACGCTTACGGCCTCGGCGCCGAACGCGTGGCCGCTGCCCTGTCGAAAGCTGGATGCACTCGCTTCTACGTCGCCTGGCCGCAGGAAGGCGCAAGCCTTCGCCGCCAGCTCGGCCCAGCCCCCGAGATTCTCGTCTTCCACGGCGTCACCGCCGACACGCTCGACCTCTTCCAGATGTACACTCTGCAGCCTGTGCTGAACCACCTCGAACAGATGGAGCTGTGGCTGAGCTCGAACATCGAGCAGCGCCCGGCCGCGATCCACGTCGACATCGGCATGAACCGCCTCGGCCTGTCGGAAGCGCACTGGGCCTCTGCCGCGCGCATGCTGCCCCGGCCCACCCGCCTGATCAGCCACCTCGCCTGTGGCGATGAAGACAGCCCCGCAAATCCCGCCCAACTCGCCCGCTTCCAGCAAGCGGCGGCGCTTTGGCCCGGCATCCGCCGCAGCCTCTCTGCAACTGGCGGCGCCTATCTTGGACGCGACTACCATTTCGACGAAGTGCGCCCCGGCATCGGTCTTTATGGCGGGGGTCCGATGCCCGACGAGAGCTCAGCGCCGCAAACGGTCGTGACCCTCACCGCGCCTGTCCTTCAGGTCCGCGACGTGAAACAGGGCGACACGGTCGGGTACGGTTGCGCATGGACTGCGCCCGCCGACACCCAGACCGCCACCATCGGTCTCGGCTATGCCGACGGCTACCTGCGCAGCGCTTCGAACCGAGCCCACGTCTTCGTCCAGGGCCGGAAGCGCGCCATTCTCGGCCGCGTCTCGATGGACCTCATCGTCATCGATGTGACCGGACTTTCTGTGTCCCCGGGGGATGACATCGAGCTTCTTGGCCCCAACATGCCCCTGTCGGAGGTGGCTGCCGCCATGGGGACGATCGACTACGAAATCCTGACCCGGCTGGGCAGCCGGCTCGACCGGCGCTATGCGGGGGGCGAATGACCTCCCCTCAACCTGCCACCAGCGGGCCGACAAGTCCCATAGAGGACAGCCCCATCCTGCGTCCCTTCCGCCTAATCGGCCGGACGGTGCTTGCCGGATTCCGCGAGATCGGCCGTATCGCCACCTTCTCGGGGCGCGTGCTGCTCGCTTGCATCACGCCGGTGATCTACCTGCGCGAAGTCCTGCGCCAGTGCCTGAAGATCGGCTTCTTTTCACTGCCGGTGGTCGGCCTGACCGCGGTTTTCATCGGCGCAGCCCTCGCCCTCAACATCTACACCGGCGGCGCCCGATTCAACGCGGAGCAGTTCGTTCCCAACATCGTGGTCGTCGGCATCACGCGTGAACTCGGACCTGTCCTCGCCGCGCTGATGCTCGCCGGCCGGGTCAGCGCAGGCATCGCGGCCGAGATCGGCGCGATGCGCGTCACAGAACAGATCGACGCGCTGCTTACGCTGTCCGCGAAGCCCGAGCGTTATCTCTACGCGCCGCGTGTCATTGCCGGCATCCTCACGCTGCCGCTGCTCGTGCTGGTGGCCGACATCATCGGCGTGCTGGGCGGATATCTCGTCGCCGTCGGCGCGCTCGACTTCAACGGCTCGCTCTACCTGCGCAACAGCTGGAATTTCGTCACCGGCAACGATATCTGGTCCGGCCTGATCAAGGCGGCCTTCTTCGGCGGCATCATCTCGCTGATGGGCTGCTATCAGGGCGACCGCTCGAAGGGCGGCGCGGGCGGCGTTGGCCGTGCGGCGACTCTTGCGGTTGTAGGCGCCGCGGTGCTGGTGCTCGCATCGAACTATGTCCTCACCTCGATCTTCGTGAGGATCGGCCTGTGATCGACTTTTCCCACAAGCCCATTCTCGAACTGCGCAACGTGCACAAGACGTTCGGCGACAAGCAGGTCCTTCGCGGCGTCGATCTGACTGTGGCGCAGGGCCAGTCGCTGGTGATCATCGGCGGCTCCGGCACGGGCAAGTCAGTCACCATCAAATCCGCCCTCGGCCTGATGACGCCGGAACAGGGCGAGATCCTGTTCGACGGCCAACTGATAACCGATCCCAAGCAGCTAGACGCCATGCGTCGCCGCACCGGCATGCTGTTCCAAGGCGGCGCACTGTTCGACAGCCTGACCGTCTGGGAAAACGTCGCCTTCGCGCTGCTTTACCGGGACGGTGTCGGCCGCGCCGAAGCGAAAAGGCGCGCCATCGAGAATCTTGCCAAGGTCCGCCTGCCCGCTTCCGCTGCAGACCTCCGGCCGGCTGAGCTGTCCGGCGGCATGCAGAAGCGCGTCGCCCTCGCGCGCGCGATAATCGCAACGCCTGAGCTGCTTTTCTTCGACGAACCTACCACCGGCCTCGATCCGATCACGGCGGACGCCGTGAACAACCTGATCGTCGAGCAGGTAAAAGCGCTCGGCGCCGCCGCCGTCTCGATCACCCACGACATGGCGTCCGTCCGCAAGATCGCCGACGAAGTCGCAATGCTCCACGAAGGCCGCATCATCTGGCGCGGCCCGGTGTCCGCCCTCGACAATTCCGGCAATCCTCACATCGACCAGTTCGTCAATGGACGGGCCGAGGGGCCGATACAGCCGGCGATTTAACGCGTAGAGCAGCCGCTACCTGAACCCTGTTGCCCCGCGCCCACACCTCGGTCACTACTCGCCACGCACCCCTGTAGGAATCCGCAGGGCGACACGACTATCAGACTGGTACGGGCATCAAGAGCTGCTTCAGCGGCCACACCACGGGGGCATCATTGGCTATCCTCAAGCTGGATCATGTCGTGAAGCGCTTCGGCGAATTCACGGCGGTCGATGATCTCTCGTTCGAAGTCGCCGAAGGCGGCATCTTCGGATTCCTCGGCGGCAATGGCGCGGGCAAGACGACCAGCCTGCGCATGGCGCTCGACATCATCCGCCCGTCGTCCGGCACGATCGAGATTCTTGGCCGCAGGCCCGGCCGCGAGAATGCATCCGAGATCGGCTTCCTGCCGGAAGAGCGCGGCCTCTACCGCCGCATGACCGTGCTCGACACCATCGTCTATTTCGGCCGCCTGAAGGGCATGGACGCAGCGCCCGCAAAAAAGGAAGCCGAGCGTCTCATCGAACGCTTCGGCCTCACCGAATGGACCAAGTCGATGGTCGAGAAGCTGTCGAAGGGCATGTCGCAGAAGGTGCAGGTCGCCGCGGCCATGGTGAACCGCCCGCGGCTGCTCATCCTCGATGAACCTTTCTCCGGCCTTGATCCGGTGAACCAGAAAGTGCTCGAGGATCTGGTTCTTGAAATGGCGAAGGCCGGCTCCACTGTGGTGTTCTCCACCCACATCATGCAGCACGCCGAGCGGCTCACGAACCGCATCGTGCTACTGGCGCGTGGACGGAAGGTTTTCGAGGGCACACAAGAGGAAGCGCGCGCCCGCCTGCCCGGCCGACTAAACCTCGTCAGCGAAGCGGACCCTTCAGCTCTACCTGGCATCGCCTCGGCGACGCGCGCCGGCGCGGCGAATGGCTGGAACAGCTGGGACGTGTCGTTGAAACCCGGCGTCGCGCCCGGCGACCTGTTGCAGGCCTGTACACAGAACGGCTTTGCCTTGCGCGGATTCGAAAGCCACCGCCCCAGCCTGCACGATGTCTTCATCCACCTTGTCGGTCCCGAGCAGGAGACGCAGCCGTGAAGAACATCCTTCTCGTCGCCGCCCGCGAGTACAAGCAGATTGCCTCGACGCGGGGTTTCTGGGTGATGCTCCTTGTTCTGCCGGTCGTCATCGGCCTTAGCCAGGTCGCCGGCCAGTTCTTCAGGCCGCAAACGGATTCCGCCTACGTGCTGGTCGACCAGTCTGGCCAGTACGAAGCCGCGATCGATCGCCGCCTCCATTTCAACTACCAGCGCGTCGAGCTTGGCACCTTGTCCGCCTATGTGCAGCGGTGGGAGCTCGGCCGCATCGAGCCGGAGGCCGTGTGGGCCAAGGGCGAACGCTGGTTCACCGATGACCAGGTGGCAAAGTTCGTGGCCGACGGCGGCATTGACGCGGCATGGCAAAAGATCGCGCCCAGCAAGCCAAAGGAAGCGCCGGCTTACGTCATCGATCCCCCGAACTATTCCCGCGCACCTCTGCCGCCGGGCGTCACGACTGATCAAGGCGCCGACGCGTTCGCCGGGGGGCTGGCCGGGCCGCTCAAGGGCGACGAGATCGACACGCCAGAGGGCAAGCGCCCGCTCGCCCTGGCAGTCTGGATACCTGCTGAGGTGTCAGCGACCTCTCCCGTCAGGATGTGGACCAACGGCGCGCCCAACACGACACTCGTCGACAATGTCCGCAACGAGATCACCCGCGTTCAGCGCGCCGCCGCGCTGGAAACCAGCGGACTGTCGCCGGAGGTTGCAACGAGCATCGCGAACATCGCAACGCCGATCGATCTCAGCGCGCCGCCGCAGGGCGCAGGCCGGGAGCAGGTGGCGATCCGTTCCGCCCTTCCGCTTGCCATGGTCTACCTGCTGCTGGTCACCGTGATGACAACAGGCTCTATGATGCTGCAGGGCGTGATCGAGGAACGCTCCAACAAGCTGCTGGAATCGATCCTTGCCAGCATTCGCCCGTCAGAACTCATGTATGGCAAATTGCTCGGGCTCGGCGCCATCGGCCTCACCATTCTCGGCGTCTGGGTCGGCGCGGCCGTGGGCGCTGCGCTCTACGTGCAGGGCATCGTCGCAGACATCGTGAACCCCTCGCTGGCCGCAATCGAGCCCTGGATGTTCGGGGCGATGCTGTTCTATTTCCTGGCAGGCTACCTCATCATCTCGATGCTCTACCTCGCGATCGGCGCGCTCTCGAACTCGCTGCAGGACGCGCAGGCCTATCTGATGCCGGTGATCATGGTGATCATGCTGCCGGTGGTGTTCATGATGGTCTCGGTGGTGCAGCAGCCCAACGGCGCCTTCCCCGTCGCGATGTCATGGATTCCACTCTACACGCCCTTCGCGATGCTCGCTCGCCTGGGCTCCGGCGTGGATCTCATCGAGGTGCTCGGCACGGGCGCGATGCTGGCGGCCTTCGTCGCAATCGAGATGATCCTGCTGGGCCGCATCTTCCAGGCTAGCCTGCTGCGCACCGGCCAGCCTCCGAAGCTGGGCGGCTTCCTGGCGATGATGATGGGCAAGCATACGGGCTGAGCGGCTAGTTGGCCGCGTAGCACCACAATCCGGTACAGACGCCGAAGACCATCTGGGCAATGACGTCCAGCAAGCCTCCGACCGCGAGGATGGGAAGGCCGACCCAGAGGAATACCAGCCAGATCGCCATCGGCGTGATGCGCGGCTCCGGCAGGCGATGGCCTGCGACAGTTTGAATCTTGGCGCGCGCCATGGGCTCTCCCGCTTGTTCACCAATTGGGAGGGGAAACCGCTAAGATTTGGCGAATGAGTCGCGCAGCCGGTCTGACCATCAGTTGGAACGATACGCCCAGGGAGGCGTGGGATGCAGCGCATGCGGGTGCTGCGGCAAGCTACCAGCAGGACTGGGCCTATGGCGTCGCGCTGAAAGTCACAGCCCCGAACGTCGAAATCCTGCGGGCTGCGGTTCACCGGTCGGATGGATCGCTGATGGGGCTTGGCCAGATCACCGCTCGACCGTTCGCGATGGCGGGACGGTTCGCGCTGTGTACGCACGGGCCGGTCTGGATTGGCGAGGTTTCTGCCGACGACAAGCGTGAGGCATTCCACCGGCTCAAGAGCTCGCTGCCTCAACGGTGGCCGCGCCTTCTGGTCGTGACGCCCGACGAGGCGGCAGATGATGGGCTGAAGGGCCTGTCGCGTGTAATGACAGGTGACGCCACCGTGCTCATCGATCTCACGAAGGATGAAGACGTCCTACGCGCCGCAATGGATCAGGGCTGGCGCAACAGACTGTCAAAAGCGGAGCGGTCTGACCTGGTGGTCCAGAAAGCAGGCGTGAAGCCCGCTCAGTATCGCTGGCTTCTGGATGCCGAGCTGAAGCAGCGCGTGAAGCGCGGGTATCGATCCATGCCCGTGGAGATGACGGAACGCTGGCAGGATGCGAAGGCGGATAGCGCGCGTAGCGACAAGGCGGCTGGACTGGCGGTCTATCGCGCGGACCTCAAGCGCGATGCAGCGGCGGGTATGCTGTTCCTGATCCACGGGACTCGCGCCACCTACCATGTCGGCTGGACCAGCGATGAGGGACGCACGAACGCGGCCCACAATCTCATCCTCTGGACGGCGATGCGAGACCTCAAGGCGCGTGGCGTGACTGTGCTGGATCTCGGCGGGGTCAACACGCAGTCAGGCGCCGGCATCGCGCGGTTCAAGCTGGAAACGGGCGGCGCTGTCCTGCAAAGGGCGGGCGCCTTCGTCTGAGCGCGTGTTGTCCGCGCCGCGCCTCGCCGCCCTTGAGCGCACAACAGTGACAGCGTAGGACCACCCCAACACAGCACAGGCGCCGGACTCCTTGACCCTCGACCTCTCCACCCGCGCCGGACTTGGCCGCGCCATCACGCTGATCGAGTCCCGGCGGGCTGATCATCAAGCCGAAGCCCGGGCCCTGCTGGCCGACATCATGCCGCGCACAGGAGCGGCCCAGCGCATCGGCATCACGGGCGTGCCGGGTGTAGGCAAGTCCACCTTCATCGAGAGCTTCGGCACGATGCTCACCGGCCTCGGCCTGCGCGTCGCCGTGCTTGCTGTTGATCCCACCTCGCGCCGTTCCGGCGGGTCCATCCTCGGCGACAAGACGCGGATGGCGAAGCTTGCGGCTGACGACAACGCCTTTATCCGTCCCTCCCCCGCCGGCGACACACTCGGCGGCGTCTCCCGCAAGACGCGCGAGACGATGCTGGTCTGCGAGGCCGCCGGGTACGACGTCATCCTCGTCGAGACCGTCGGTGTCGGCCAATCCGAGACCGTGGTCGCCGACATGGTCGATTTCTTCCTCGTCCTGATGCTGCCCAATGCCGGCGACGAATTGCAGGGGATCAAAAAGGGCGTGCTTGAGGTCGCCGACCTCATCGCCGTCAACAAGGCCGACATCGACGAGAACGCGGCCAGACGCGCCGCGCGCGCTTACGAGATCGCGCTCCACATAATGGAGCAGGCGGACCCGGATTGGTCCCCGCCGGTTCATACCATCTCGGGCTTCTCGGGGGCCGGACTGCCCGAGCTCTGGCAGGCTATAGAGCTCCATCGCAGCAAGACCGAGACGTCCGGGAGCCGCCTTAGCCGCCGTGCCGGGCAGCAGGTTCGCTGGCTGGATGCCCTGATACAGGATGGGCTGGCGGACCGTTTCGCATCCCGCCCAGACGTCGCCCCTCGCCTGGCAGGCCTCCGCCGTGATGTCGCAGAGGGCCGAATTCCCGCCTCTCTGGCAGCGGATGAGCTATTAGGCCTCGCTTTCGGGCTGGGTTCGCCTGCGGGTTAGCATCGTTGTAATGCGGCGCGCTTATTGCGAGCCGGTGCGGCTCGGGTAGATGTGGGCCATTCAATCGGGAGGCGACGGCCATGCGCGGCCGTATTGGTGAATACCTGTCTGGTATTCTGGTTCTGGCGGCGGCGTGGGTCGTGGCGGCCCTGCCGGCGCACGCCGACAATTCCGGCCGCCCGATGACGTTCGAATGGGGCGTCGTCTATGGCGACCAGCCAGCGATCTTCGCTGACGGCGATTTCACGCCTGAAACAGCCGCCGCCTTCCGCTCCTTCCTGCAACGCTCCGCCCAACCGACCCGCGATCGCTCGATTTACTTCAACTCCCTTGGCGGCGACCTGAGCGCCGGCATGGAGGTCGGCCGCCTCGTGCGCCGCGCAGAACTGAACACGGGCGTCGCCCGCAACACGCGCGACCCCGCGCAGGCCAACCTCATCGACCTCGACTTCAACAGCCGCGTCTACCCCGGCCACTGCGTCTCAGCATGCTCGCTCGCCTTTCTCGGTGGCGTGAAGCGCGAGGTGAAGCCGGGCTCGATCTACGCAGTCCACCAGGTCAGCATGAACTGCATCGACAAGCGCAAGGCGCTCGCCAGCTATCCGTGGGTGGCGATGCCGAACATCAACTACTGCCCCGATCTCGATGAAGCGCTGACCATGCTGCAGGTCGCCAACGGCGTGGTCGTGGAATACGTGCGCTCCATGGGCGTCGACCCGATCTTCATCGCGGAGATGTCGCGTGCCGGGCCGGAGGCGATCAACACGCTGCCGGAAGACAAGCTGCGCGAGTACAAGATCATCTACGAATTCCGGACCGAGTCCTGGGAGTTCCAGACCGACAGCCAGGGGCAGTTCTTCCTGCAGTATCTCCACGGCGACCAATGGCGCCGCGACAAGGTGGAGATCTACTGCAACCGCACCAACACGCCGCGCCTTTACCTCTGGCTCGTCCACGATGTCAGCCGCGCCAATGGGCCGATCGACGGCCAGCGCATTGTCGATCTTGCGGGCAAGGGCCTCTCCGCCATCTGGCAGATGGACGCGCAGTCGGCGGACGGCTTCGCAGACGTCCGCAACATCGCCCTGCAGCCCTACGAGATCATCGAACCGCCCAAGGTTACCGAGCGCGGCCATGTCTCTGTGACCATCGATCTGACGCCCCGCTTCCTCGACGTGCTCTCCGGCGCCACGCGTTTCCAGATCCTGACCACCGAGCCTGACGGCGCTGCGGGTCAGGGCTTCAACCTGATCACGATGAATCTCGACCGCGAAAAGCTGTCGGGTATTGTCCGTTCCTGCCGCTGACAGGACGCCAGATGACCGACACCATGACCTGGCGCGCCGGCGGCTGTCACTGCAGCGGTGTTCGCTTCGAGACGCTCCTGCCGGACACGCTGGAGGTCGAGGACTGCAACTGCTCGATGTGCGCGCGCACCGGCTATCTGCACATCATCGTCCCGGCAGCGCGCTTTCGCATCACGCAGGGCGCGGACAAGCTCATCAGCTACTCCTTCAACACGGGCGCTGCGAAACACTTGTTCTGCTCGGTCTGTGGCGTGAAGAGCTTCTACGTGCCGCGCTCGAACCCTGATGGCTTCAGCGTCAACCTTCGCTGCCTTGATGATCCGAAGGCCTTCGCCGAAGTGCGCATCGTCGCTTTCAACGGCAAGGGCGACTGGGAAGCGCAAGCCCAGTCCCTCGCCTACAAGTCGAAAGCCTGAACATGGCCGACGAGCGCCCCTTGTTCGAACATATCTCCTCCACCGCCAACGAGACAGTGAAGCTGCTGCGGTCGCTGGAGCGCAAGCGTGAGCGCGTCGAGACCGGCCTGTTCCTCGCCGAAGGCGCGCGCCACGCCGAGGAGGCGCTCGCCAACGGCTGGCTGCCCGCCTACGCGTTTGCTAGCCAGGCGGCGCTCGACCGGCCGCAGACGCGTGACCTGCTTCTGCGCATGAAGTCGTCCGGCGCCCGCGTATTGACCGGCACTGAGAAAATCCTCGTGACGCTGTCCCGCAAGGACAATCCGCAGACGGTGATTTCGGCGTTCAGGCAGCGCCTAGCGACACTCGCTGATTTCCCGGTCACTGGCCCCCGTCGCTTTGTTGCTCTCTACGAAGTCCGGGACCCAGGCAATCTCGGCACCGTCATCCGCACTGCCGACGCCGCCGGCTGCGACGGCGTCATCCTTATCGGCACGACCTGCGACCCGTTCAGCATCGAGACTGTGCGCGCCACAATGGGCTCGCTCTTCGCCATGCGGATTGCCGCGACAAGCTTCGAGGACTTCAACGCGTGGCGCGCCACTGCAGACGCCCGCATGATCGCAGCTTCGATGCGCGGAGACCACGCGCATGACAAGGCGACGTATGGCGAACGCTCGATCATCCTCATGGGAAACGAGCAGTCGGGCCTGCCGCCCGACGTGGAAGCCGCTTGCGATGAGTTGGTGCGTATCCCGATGATGGGCAAGGCCGACAGCCTCAATCTCGCTTCCGCAGCCAGCGTGATGATCTACGAAGCGTGGCGCAACTCGGGTTACAAGGGCGCCAACCGATGAGCGCTTCCGACTTCAACCTTCTCGTCAGCGACGACTGGAACGACTACCAGCTGCTGGACTCGGGCGATCTTCGCAAGCTGGAGCGCTTCGGCAAGGTGCGCGTGAACCGGCCCGATCCGCAGGCGTTCTGGAAGCCCGCCACCCCGGTGGCTGACTGGAAAGCTGACGCCGTGTTCGCCTCGGGCAAGGACGAGGATGACGATCGCGGCGCGTGGACATTCACCGGCAAGCAGCCGCCCGACGACTGGCCGATCGGGTGGAACGGACTGAAACTCAACGCGCGCCTCGCCGCCTTCCGCCATATGGGCGTGTTCCCGGAGCACTCGGTGCACTGGCGCTGGGCAATGGACCAGGTGAGCGCCGCGCGCCGCCCCGTCCGCGCGCTGAACCTGTTTGGCTATACCGGCATGATGTCGCTCGCGCTCGCGAAAGCTGGCGCAGACGTTGTCCACCTCGACGCCAGCCCAAAATCCATCACACAGGCGCGTGAGAATGCGTCCCTGTCAGGCCTCGACGCGGCGCCGATCCGCTGGATCACCGACGACGCGATGAAGTTTGTTGAGCGCGAACTGCGCCGTGGGTCGAAGTACGATGTGATTGTGCTCGACCCGCCAAAGTTCGGTCGCGGGCCGAAAAACGAAACGTGGCGCTTCGAGCAGGATTTCCCGAAGCTGCTTGATCACACGCGCACGCTGTTGAGTGACAACCCGCTGTTCGTCATCGCCACGGTCTATGCCGTGCGCCTCTCCTACGCAGCTGTCGCTCAGGCCATCGCCAGCGCGATGCCCGCAGGCAATGTGGTCAGCGGCGAGATGGCGATCCGTGAATCGTCTACCCGCGACATAATCCTGCCGACCGGCCTGTTCGCGCGATGGACGCCGTAGGGCTCTACTGGCCCGCTGGCTTCCGCGTGACCCGCGTGATCACCGATGTAAAGCTCAGCGCCGGCTTGCCGTTCGCAGTGATCAGCCCGCGCACATAGATCAGCCGCCCGCCCGCCCGGGTCACCTCCCCGGTCGCTTCCATCGTGTCACCCACCTGCGCCGCCGCGAGGAAATCGCCCGAAAGGTTCACCGTCACGCTCGGCCCCTGCGTGTACTCCTCCGAGATGGCGAAACAGGAGTAATCCGCGAAGGTCAGAAAGCAGCCGCCGTGCATGAAGCCGCCGCCATTCATGTGGCGCGGCTCGGCGATGAAGCGGCAGACCACTTTTCCGGCCTCATCGCGGCGGTAGTAGAACGGCCCCACCCCGCTCTCGAACGTGTCATGCGGCCAGGTGCGCCAGCCGGCCCAAGGGCCTGTCTCGATCAGCACGGAAGTCGACATGGACGCATCCCGGAATGGTGAATTTCCCTGTCCCTACCGGGCGTTTCGCGCCTTGTCATGCCCCGCCTTGAAACCGCCGCCGGGATCAAGTATTGCCCTCAGCCTCGACTACAGGGGTGTAGCTCAGCTGGTAGAGTGCCGGTCTCCAAAACCGGATGTCGCAGGTTCGATCCCTGTCGCCCCTGCCAGTCGCCTGGCCTGACGATTACAGCTTGAGCCCGGGCCGTCCCGACACCCGATCCCGCCAGTCCGCAATGTTGGCGTACTCTTCCCACGGGCGGAACTTCACGATCTTTCCGAAGCCCATGCCGACATGCAGCGTGATGTCCGCGATGGTGAAGCGGTCGCCGGCGACATAGGGCGTCTCGCCCAGCCGCTTGTCGAAAAACGCGGCAGCCTTGCGAGCGCGGCCTTCGCTGATGCCGGCCCACTCGGCGCTCTGGGGCTTTTCCAGCTCCGCCATCGCCGGATGCGAATTGCGGAACCAGCCTGCGATGTGGAGCAGGTAGGTCAGCTCCACCCGGCGATCCCACATCTCGATCCGTGCGCGTTCCAGCGCGTCGACGCCCATCAGGTTCGGCTCGGGATAGAGCCCTTCGAAATAGGTGCAGATTGCACGGCTCTCGGTCAGGCCCGAGCCATCATCCAGCTCCAGCGCCGGGACATGACCCATCGGGCTGATCGCGCGATAGGCGGGCTGGCGGTGGTCCTGGTTGATGATGTTGATCTCGACCTTCTCGATCGCATCCCACACGCCCTTCTCCTGCAGGAAGTATTTCACCCGGTCAGGGTTCGGCGCCATGCGCGCGTAGTAGAGCTTCATGTGGGTCTCCTGCTTTCCATATTCCGTATGGCGCTATCTTCCGCGAGACCTCGTACCGGCGCCGCCCGGTTTTCCGCCCCGTGGCGCACCCGGCCGCTGCGGCTTGCCTGTCGAGGGCCTGCCGGTCGGCCCGCGCTTGTCTGACGCGCGCTGCTTGCCCGGCCGCTTGTCGACGAACGCGTTCAGACCCTTGCGGCGCTGGCCCTCATCGCCCTCCACGCGCGGCGCAGGCTTTGGGGCCTGCTTGGCGTGCACCGGCTTGCCCTTGGGCGCAGCCTTTCGCTCGACGAAGGGCGCGGGGCGGCGCTTTTCCGGAATGTACTGCGAAAGCTCGGACAGCAATTCCGACGGCGGCACTTCTTCCAGCGCGCCGGGCCCGAGATCATCAAGCTGGAACGGACCGTAGGACACCCTGATCAGCCGGTTCACCTTCAGCCCCAGCGCCTCGAGCGCCTGTCGCACTTCCCTGTTCTTGCCCTCGGCAAGCGAGACATCAATCCAGCAATTTGATCCCGTCACGCGATCAAGCTTCGCGTCGATCGAACCATAGGCCACGCCTTCATGCACGATGCCATCGCGCAGCCGGTCGAGTTCCTTCTGCTGGATGCGCCCATAGGCCCGCGCACGATATGAGCGTTTGAGGCCCGTCGCCGGCAGCTCCATCGCACGCGCCAGTTCACCGTCATTGGTGAGAAGCAGCAGGCCCTCTGTATTGAGGTCGAGGCGACCGACGGTCAGCACGCGCGGCATGTCGAGCGGCAGACCGCCGAAAATCGTTGGTCGTCCTTCGGGGTCCTTGTTGGTCGTCACGAGGCCGGCGGGCTTGTGATAACGCCACAGCCGCGTCGCGTCGGGGCGCTGCACCGGCTTGCCGTCGAGCAGGATCTTCTCGCGACCTGTCACCTTGAACGCGGGCGTATCGAGCACCTTGCCGTTCACGCTCACGCGCCCGTCGGCAATCATCCGCTCGACATCGCGCCGCGAGGCGACGCCTGCGCTGGCGAGATATTTTGCAACCCGCTCGCCGCCTTCGACAAACGACTGGCCCGTCTCGCGACGCTCCGTCATGAGAATTCCTCCTGGAGGCCGCTTAACGCACTTCCCGCAACAGCGTTAGCGAAATCGCCGCCTAGTTTCCGGTCCCTGATGTCAGGCTCATCGAATAGGGGATGTAGATTTCGAGATCGAGCGGCCCGACCGGCCGGGTCTGCGCGCGCTGTTCCATGCCCGTAAGGTTTACGCGCACGGGCGAACTCGGTCCACCGAACGATGCCTGCATCAGCTTCACATCGTCGGCGATCGCGGTGATCAGCGTCTGGCGGTGCTTTTTCGGTTCGGACACGCCGAGGAACTGGCTGTCGCCGATCACATACTCGACCCGGCCAGACACCGGCGCATCGGCCACGAATTTCTCCGTGCGCGCACGGATGGCATCGAAGGTCTCGTTCGGCTTCACCGCCACTTTCAGCACAAGGTCGATAGAGGACCGGTCACCCTGGTCCTGGACCACTTCCTTGATGGCCGCTGTCTCGATGGCGGCGGAATTGCCCGGCGACCCGACCTCGATCACGACATCGCCGTTGGTCCGTCCTGCCCGCTGCGTCACGGTGGTGAATGTGCGCGAGAGTTCGCCTTCCCGCTCATCCGCTGCCCGCGTACCCGTCTCATAGCGCACGCTGAACAGGACGAAGTCCGCCCGCACCACAATGGATATCTGCGGAATCGCAACCTGCTGCCGGCTGACATAGTTGCTCTGCGCCACGATCTGGTCGCCGCGCACGACCTGCGCGTGAGCAGCCGGGGCAGCAAGCGCGATCGCCGCGACGGCCCCTAGAAAAATACGTTTCATGTGTCCCTCCTTGAATGCACCCGCGTCCCATCGGACCGAGCGCAGCGAATACCTGTCGCCTCAATCGCGGCAAAGACGCGGCGGCCCGGCGTCTCTCTGTAGATCGAGGCCCCAAATCTAGTTTGGCGGGGGCTGCGGCAGCGGCGCGCCCAGCACGATGGAATATGGGATGAACATCTCGATCTCCAACGGCCCGACCGGCCTGGTTTTTACCCGGCTTGCAAGGCCCGTGATTGATACGCCCGGCGACACGCCCGGGGCGCCCGTGTTGGCGAACACGTCCTGCATCAGGCGCGTGTCTTCCGCGATCTTGCGCAGAAGGTCTGTGCGATGCTTCGCCGGATCACGCACACCGATATACTGGTCCGCACCTGTCGTCGCTTCGGCCCGTCCGCTGACCTCGACGCCCTTGATAAAGGCCTCGGCGCGCGTCCGGACCTGCACGAAACTCTCGTTCGGACGCACGTCGAACGTCAGCAGCACGGGAATGCTGGACCGTCGCGGCGTGTTGCGGATGATTTCCGCCGCCGTAGCCGTCTCGGTTGGGACAGACTGGCCGGAGCTCCCGATCTCCATCTCCACGCCCTGAGTGCGCGCAACACGCTGAACAAGGGCGCGATAGGCACGATCGAGTTCGGCCGTTCGCTCCGTCATGTTGAGGGATGCGCTCTCCAGGCTGACGGTGAACATAACGAAGTCCGCATGCGCCTTGATCGAGATGTACGGCAGTGCGCCGAACTCGTCCGTGTACTCATCGTCGCTCATGATCATGCTGGCGGTGACGACAACTCGTTCGTCATTCTGAGCCTCTGCGAGCGGCGCGAACACACCAGCCGCAGCGGCCAACCCCGCAAGCATCCACCTCATCGCGCCCTCCGGAACTGGGGCATGCAAGCACGGCGGAGCATCCGCCGCCACCGTCATAATGAAAAGCGGCGGCGCATTGCTGCGCCGCCGCACATCATTTCAACGTCTTGAGTTCAGGCGCGGCCGCTGGCTGCGTAGTTGTCGCCGGCGACCTTCGATGCATACTCGTTGTCGCGGTACTTCTTGAACTCGTTGCGGGCGATGGCGCGGTTGTGCACTTCGTCCGGGCCGTCCGCGAGACGCATGGTGCGCATCGAGGCGTAGGCGCGTGCGAGACCGAAATCGGTTGTCACGCCGGCGGCTCCGTGGGCCTGGATTGCGTCATCGATGATGCGCAAGGCGGCGAGCGGACCCGCGACCTTGATCATGGCAATCTCGTTCTGCGCGCCCTTGTTACCGACCTTGTCCATCATGTCCGCCGCCTTGAGGCACAGCAGGCGGGTCATCTCGATGTCCATGCGGGCGCGGGCAATGCGTTCTTCCCACACCGAATGCTCGGCGATCTTCTTGCCGAACACGGTGCGCGAGAGCAGGCGCTTGCACATTTTCTCGAGCGTAACTTCGGCGACGCCGATGGTGCGCATGCAGTGGTGGATGCGGCCCGGCCCGAGACGGCCCTGCGCGATCTCGAAGCCGCGGCCTTCGCCGAGCAGCATGTTCGTCGCCGGCACGCGGACATTCTCGAGCTTCACTTCGGCGTGGCCGTGCGGCGCGTCGTCATAGCCGAACACCGGCAGCATGCGGAGGACCTTCACGCCCGGCGTGTCGAGGGGCACGAGGATCTGGGACTGCTGCTTGTGCTTCTCGGCGTTGAAGTCCGACTTTCCCATCACGATGGCGATCTTGCAGTGGCTGTCGCCAACGCCCGACGACCACCACTTGGTGCCGTTGATCACGTAATGATCGCCATCGCGGTCGATGCGGGTTTCGATGTTGGTGGCGTCCGACGAACCCACGGCCGGCTCGGTCATCAGGAAGGCTGAGCGGATGTCGCCGTTCATCAGCGGCTTCAGCCATTTTTCCTTCTGCTCCGGCGTGCCGTAGCGGTGGAAGACTTCCATGTTGCCGGTGTCGGGCGCAGAGCAGTTGAACACTTCCGAGGCGAAGGAGACGCGGCCCATCAGCTCGGCGAGCGGCGCGTATTCAAGGTTGGTGAGGCCGGCGCCCTTGTATTCTCCGTCATGCTCCTTGTTCGGGGGCATGAACATGTTCCAGAGGCCTTCCTTCTGTGCGATGGCCTTGAGGTCGTGCACGATCTGGGGGGTCACCCAACGGTCGCCAGCGGCGTGCTGCTTCTCGAACGTCTCGACGTTCGGATAGATGTGCTTGTCCATGAACGCCGAAACGCGGGCGATCCACTCTTTCATTTTAGGGGTGTATTCGAAGTTCATCGGACGTCCCTCTTGTCGCAGCCGCAATTTTCAGCGCCGCGTCCCGTCAGTCAGGCCCCTGCCCGTCGGGTTCGCGGCCATGCGGTTTCCACCTTATGGTGTTGAGGGCCTACCGCCCGGACAAAGCCAAGGCAATGGGGCCGGAGGTCCCGATCGCCAATGCTGCAGCGCGGTATCGCGGTTTCAGTAACGGCCCGGCGTGATCGACTGGGTCGACCGCTCCGCAAGCTGGGCGATATCCCGCCACCAGTAGCCGACCAGCTGGACAATCTGTCCGCCGACGCTGTCGGACTTGCGGCCCTGGGATTCACCGCCGAGCGCTTCGTAGAAATCGCGCGCTGCGCCATTGTCTCGCAGGACCCAGAGGCCACCGGAGAACATGCCGCGACGGATACAGTGGTCCGCCGAAGCCTTCATCAGGCCACGACCGATCCCTGAGCCGCGATGCTCCTTCAGGACGTAAATCATCGGGATTTCGGCTTCCCAAGGGGCGAATGCCTCGCGCGAAGAAATGGCGTTGGCAAAACCGACCAGTTCGCGGCCATTCATGGCGACAAGGATTTCCTCGTCCCGATCTTCCTCTCGCCGGTCAAGATGCGTGCGCCAGCGGGCGGTGAGACGCTTTTCCGAGAGGTTCTCGAGATAGGCGCCGTCAAGAAGGCCGCGATAGGCTTCCTTCCAGGTCGTCGCGTGCACGCGCGCAATGGCAGCGGCGTCCGTGCGACGGGCCATGCGGATATGGATCATGCCCCAAGCCTCCTTCCCGACTCAGGCACAGTGGGCAGAGCCGCCGCGACTGGCAAGTGTGGCCGAGGTTCGACAGCCACGCTTGCCGCAGCTATGTGCATTCCCAGCACACATGGCGTGTGCTCCGATTCCGAATTGATCGCCGGCGCGCATGTCCCCAGCAATCGTTGGCGTTATCCTCATCGCCACCCTGCTTACCGCAGCGATCTCCGGCGTGTTCGGCATGGCCGGCGGGCTGATCCTGATGGGTGTGCTGGCTAGTTTCACACCGGTCGCGACGGCCATGGTGCTGCATGGCTTCATCCAGATCATCTCGAACGGTTCGCGCGCAACCCTGCATAGGCGGCATCTCGCTTGGCCGTTGATCGGACGTTACGCCATTGGAATCATCGGCTCGTTGCTGGTCATTGCCCTGGTGACGACGGTGTGGCGGCCGAGCCAATCGATGGTCTTCATCCTGCTGGGCCTGACGGCCTTCCTCGTCTGGATTCCGAAGTCGTGGGCCAATATCGATGTCGAGCGGCCCTTGCAGGCGGAGGTCTGCGGCTTTCTCGTGCAGACGCTGAACACGCTGGCGGGCGTCGCAGGGCCGCTGCTCGACCTGTTCTTCGTGAAAACGCTTCTGCCGCGGCAGACCGTTGTCGCCACCAAGGCAGCAACGCAGGTGATGGCGCACGGCGTCAAGATCGCGTTCTGGGGCTTTCCGCTATTTGCCCTGCTCGGCACGCCTGAAGGCGCCGCCAGCTTTCCGCCGCTTTGGGCGCTGGCGGCGGTTGTGCCGTTGTCGCTGATGGGCACATGGGCAGGCGGGCTAGTGCTTGAGCGTATGACGGACGCGAACTTCCGCACATGGACGAAGTGGATCGTCACGGCGACGGGGGCTGTGTATCTCGTGCAGGGGTTGATGCTGCTGTAGCGGCTCTCCCGACAGCGGTCCTTACGTTAGCGAGGCGCAGTTGCGCATTCAGTCCGGAGTGAGCCGCCTTTGATGCTGTCGTTTTGGGTCTCCAAACAGAGTGGAGGGCCATGGGACGCGGGATGCCCCGCGTGATTTGGCGACGCCTGTGAGGCGCTACCGCTAGAAGAAGGTTCGCGGATCCCGCGTCCCCGGCAGTGTGTTGTGCGGCAGCGCGCGCACGGCGGCCCTGTTTCATGCGCTTGGCGCCATTAAGCTGTTGGGGTGCGGGCCGGCCTGTTCAGGACCCGTCCCCGGCGAGCTTCTCTTCGCGTTGGCTCGAGAGGCTCATCACGCTCGCCTGCATCCCGCGCGCGCCGTTGAACAATGATCAGCCGCCCTCCCTGCGGGATGGATGACTGGAGTATCTCGGAGGTCTGGAAGTAGGGGATGCACAGGTCTGGAATCGGCCGACTTGATCGGTCCAGCTTGTTGAGATTGTTCGGGACGGGTCTGAAAACGTGCGTCCTGAATCGGCTGGTTCTGACGGGCATGTTTGTGCGTTGACAGGTCAACCACCACCTTGCCACCCTCCTTTCTGGGGGCGGGACCGCGTGGCGGGAGCTTAACCAACTTTGATGCGCGACGCCTATTCCACCGAGCAGAACAGTTCGTCGTTGCTCGCCCTGCGGCCGGCTTCGCAAGCGGCGGTGGTGAAGGGGTCCATGACTTCGCTGAGCCAGGCGCTGCGGCGGTCGATTTCGCCGATAGGCGTGTCTGCGGTGGGGAGTTCGCGAGTCCAGGCGGGCCATTCGGGCAGGTTGCAGTCGGCACCAGTCACCAAACCCCTGCCGCAGACCCAGTTGCGCAGCTCAATGGTCATGGCGGCGCCGCGCTTCAGGGCGGCGTCGGCGCGGTAGAGATCGGTACGTTCGATTGCGTTCGCATCCTCAGCCGCGATGGCGCCTTCGATTGCGCGTTCAAGAATGACGGTCCAGCGTTCGGCGCCGATCATCACGACGAAGGGTTCGAGATCTTCGGGAGGTGTATTGCCTCGCTGTGGCTCGACAGCGGGAGGCGCGGCGGCCTGCTGTTCAGGCGCGGTTGGCTCAGCCGGTGTCTGGGGCGAACACCCGGCAGCCATGATGCCCAGCACGCCCGCAAACAGAAGAATCCGCATATTCGACTCCGACATCGCGGGGGACAAGCTAGCAGATAGCGCTGCCGGCGCCTCGGGCATTTATCAGCATGGCTGCAGCGGGAGGCTTCCGCTCAGGTCAGCTGGTGCTGGACCATACGTGCGTAGGCGCCGCCGAGGGTCATGAGTTGGTCATGGCTGCCGGCCTCGGTGACGGCGCCGGATTCCATCACGAAGATGCGGTCGGCGCGGCGGACGGTGGCGAGGCGGTGGGCGATGACGATGACGGTGCGCTTTCCCGCAAGACCGGCGAGCGCCTGCTGGATGCGGGCTTCGCTTTCGGAATCGAGGGCGCTGGTGGCTTCATCGAGCAGGAGGACGGGCGCGTCCGAGACCAGCGCCCGTGCGAGCGCGATGCGCTGGCGCTGGCCGCCGGAGAGATTGCGACCGCCCTCGCCTGCCGGGGCATTCCAGCCGCCAGGTAAAGCGGGGATGAAATCGCAGGCGGCGGCTTCGGCGGCGGCCCTGATCTGCTCTTCCATGGCGCCGGGGCGGCCCAAGGCGATGTTCTCGCGGATGGTCGTGTCGAAGAGGAAGGCGTCCTGCGAGACGAGCGCGAGGTTTGCGCGGAGGGACGCCATGGTCACATCACGCAGGTCGTGATCGTCGATGCGGACCGCACCGTCGCTTGCTTCGTAGAGACGCATCAGGACGCTGAACAGCGTGGACTTTCCGGCGCCGGATGGGCCGACAACGGCGACAGTCTGGCCGGGCAGCGCGTTGAGCGAGAGGCCATTGAGCGCAAGGTCTGCGCCCGGATAGCTGAAGCGGACATTCTCGAACTGCACGCGGCCTGTGGCGCGGCCAATGGCCTTGGCGCCGGGCTTGTCGGCGACGCCCTGCGGCTCGTCGAGCACGGCGTAGATGCGGGTCGCAGCCGCGAGACCTTCATTGACGACGGCGTTGAGTGTGCCAAGGGCGCGGATTTCGGGCGATGCGATGCCGATTGCCGCGATGATGCCGACGAGTTCGCCAACGGTGATGTCGCCTGACAGGGCGCGCCAGCCGGCAAAGGCGAAGAGGCCTGCGAGGGCGACGCCGCCGACGATTTCGAGGAAGGGGTCGACCATCGCCTTGGCGCGGAGGACCCTCATGTAGAGGCGCGCGCGTTCGACGAAGCCTGCGCTCGCGCGGGCGTTCTGATAGGCTTCGAGGCCGAAGGCCTTCACTGTTCGCGCGCCCTGGAAGGCCTCGTTGAGGACGGCGGTGAGTTCGCCAGCCTGCTCCTGCGACCGGCGCGAGGATTTGCGCACGCGATTGCCGAGCTGAATCACCGGCATGAAGGCGATGGGATACACGACGAGCAGGACCACGGTCAGCAGCCAGTCGGTGATCAGCATGAAGATGACAGCGGCGAGGATCGTCAGGGTGGATTTCGCGAGGTTGGTGGCGACGCGCAGCGAGGCTTCACGGATGAGCACCATGTCGTTGGCGAATTGCGAGACGTATTCTCCCGACGCCTTCGCTTGCAGGCGCGCGAAGTCACCGCCGATGAGGCGGGCGAACAAGGCTTCCTGCAGTTTTACCACGGCCTTCTGCACGCCGTGATTGTTGGCCTGGGTCTGGCCGTACATGGCGGGGGCGCGGACGAGCACAAGCGCGATGATGACCATCGGCGCGAGCCACATCACGCGTTGGTCGCCATCCTTCAGCCAGTCGGTGGCGAGGCTGATGATATACGAGTATCCGAACGCGCACGCCGCCATCAGCGATGCGAACAGCGTGCCGAGCGCGAACCAGCCGAGCTGTGGCTTCAGCCAGTCGCGCACGAAGCGGGAGGAGAGGCGCTTCTGGCGAGAAGCGCCGGAAGCGTCAGGCATCGTGTTGCTTGCCGGTCTCGGGATCGAGCAGGCGATGCGCGTGCAGGATGAAATAGCGGACGTGGGCGTTGTCGACGGTGCGCTGGGCGGCCGACCTCCAGGCGTCGTAGGCGGCGCGATAGCTCGGGAAGGCGCCGACGAAATCAATCTCCTTGAGATTGGCGAATTCGACCGTGCCGGGATGTTTCAGCTCGCCGCCGATGACGATGTGCAGGAGCTGTTTGTCGGGGGTGTTGCTGGACGTCATCTCGGTTTCCTGCCGTCACGTGGCTGAGGGTCGGGTCTGCTGACTGGCCCAGTGGCGGAGCCGCTCCATTATCAGCGGGTGGAGCGCGGCGCCAGCAGCCACGGCCCCCTTCTGAATGACCGATTCCCGGTTGAACACGAAGGGCTGGCCGTGGCGGTCGGTCGCGACCCCGCCGGCCTCCTCGATAATGAGAACTGCGGCGGCGAGGTCCCAGTCGCTCTTGTCGTTGAGCGCGACGGCTGCATCCCAGTGCCCCGCAGCGACGAGCGCCAGGCGCCAGGCCATTCCGTTGGGCACGGCGTCGATCAGGCGGACATCGGGCCAGTATTGAGCATTGGTTCGGGCAAAGACGTCGGGCTGGCCGATCATGCTGCAGGCAAGACTGTTGCAGTCGGTGACGGTGGCAGGTTCCGCGTTGAGCCTGGCGCCGCCGCCTTTGCGGGCGCTGAGCAACTCGTCGAAATTGGGGTTGAAGACGGCGCCGGCGATCGGCTGGCCGGCCTCGACGATGGCGATCGAAACGCAGAAGCCGCTTTCGCCGCGGATGAAGGCTGCCGTGCCATCGAGCGGGTCGACGACGAAGACGCGTTTCTGGGAGCGGTCGGCGGCGCTGTCCCTGGTTTCCTCGGAGAGCCAGCCATAGCCGGGGCGCGCGGTGCGCAGCTTCCGGATGAGGAGGTCGTTGCAGGCGATGTCGGCTTCGGTGACGGGGTTGTTGGGCGACTTATCCCAGCGCCTTGCCCCCCTCTCCAGCCATTCGAGCGCGAGATGTCCTGCTTCCCGCGCCGCCTCGGCGATCAGCGCGAGATCGGCGTCGAGGTCGCTAGCGTCCGGCAAGACTCATCCCGTCGATCAGGAGGCTGGGCGCGTTGGTGGATCCGCGGATTTCCAGGTCGGAGCCGGGAATAGCGCGGAGGAGCATGGCGGGAATGTCGCCGGCGATGGTGACTTCGGAGACGGGATAGGCGCGCTCGCCATTCTCGAACCAGAAGCCGGAGACGCCGACGGAATAGTCTCCGGTGTTGGGGTTGAGCGAGGGGCCGAACATGTCGGTGACGAGGAGGCCCTTGCCCGCGTCGGCCATCAGCTCGGCGAGGGTGCGCGCGCCTGGCAGGAGATCGAGGTTGGAGGTGGTGACGCCGGGCGGATCGCCAAAGGCTGTGCTGGCGAAGCCGTTGGGCGTGAGACCCAGCTGGCGGGCGGAGGGGCCGTTGAGCAGCCACTGCGTCAGTACGCCGTCCTCGACCAGCGCGGTGCGTTTGACCGGCCTGCCCTCGCCGTCGAAGGCACGGGAGCCGAAGCCGCCTTCGCGGAACGGATCGTCGATCAGGTTCACGCCGGGCGCGAAGACCTGCTTGCCGAGCTTGTCCTTCAGGAAAGAAACGCCGCGCGCGACGGCTGGGCCGGAGATGGCGCCAAGGAAGGCGCCGATCAGACGGCTGGAGAGCTTGTGGTCGTAGATCACCGCGGCTGTCTGGCTGTCGACCTTGCGCGCGCCGAGGCGGGAGACGGCGCGCGTCCCGGCTTCGCGGCCTATCCAGTCGGGGGATTTGTGATTGGCGCGGCGGCGTTCCGAAGAGGATTCGTAGTCGCGCTCCATCGCGCCATCGCGTTCGGCGATTGCGACGGCCGCCATCGAGGACATGCCGGAGGATTTGTGGGCGCGGAAACCGTTCGAGGCGGCGAGCCATGTCTGTCCGGTGTTCCAGGATGCGCCGCAGTGGGACATCTGCTTCACGCCGGGGACCGCCATGGCGGCGGCTTCCATCTCGCGTCCGCGGCGTTCCAGTTCGTCGGCTTCCGGCAGGTCGTCGGTTTCGAGTTTCAGGTCGGTGTGGTGGTGCGCGATCTCGCCGGGGTCGGCGATGCCGCAGAACTTGTCCTCGGGCGCAAGGCGGGCCATCGCGACGACGCGCTCGCTGAGCGCCTTCAGGGCGTCGGGCGAAAGATCGGTGGCGGAAACGGTGGCCTGACGCCGGCCGACAAGAGCTCGCAGGGCAAGGCCGCGCGATTCCTCGCGCTCGACGGTCTCGAGATCGGCGTTGCGGACCTCGACCGACAGGCTGGCGCTCTCGGAGATACGGGCGTCGACGCCATCGGCGCCTGCCTTCAGCGTGGCTTCGATGAGCGACTCAAGCAGTTCGGCGGAAGAAGAGGTCATGGGCCCTATGTGACGTCGCTGGGATGAATCGCCAAGGGCCGTTTGGCTTGAGAGCGAAGCGGCGCCGGCCTCAGAGACCGGCGCCTACGCGATTCGTGACGTTATTGAGTGTCTGGCAGGCCTATTTGGAGCGCGGCAGGCGGTCGTTGATGTCGTCGCGGATGTCCAGCAGCGTGACCAGCACGCCGCAGATCAGCGTTGCAGCGATCCAGCCGACGATCAGCCCGATCACGATCGACAGGGCCGAGAGCGAGGGGTCGGACAGGACCATGCCACGATCCATCATCGGCTCCATGGCGATGAGGCCGGTCTGCGGATCGACCATTCCGCGCTCCACCAGAACCTTGCCGCTGGTGGTGAACTGCGAAATCACGCCCTGGATCTGCTGCCGCTCCAGGAAGACACCGAACGTGTAAAGCGCGATGATTCCGAAGTAAGCGTTGTAGACCAGAAAGCGGAAGCTGTTGATGATAAAGAATTTCATAGACGACCCCTCCACGCGAACTGTGTAACTGTCTAGCCCGGGGCCAAACAACACGCGAACGGTTTTTTCGGATTGTCTGGCGGCGGCCCGCCAACGCCACTATTCGCGGCGCAGCAACTGGTCGATATCCACTTTCGACTTCCTGCCGCTGAGGAAACGCTGCTTCAGCGCGGCGGGATCGTACCCCTTCTCGACCCATTCCACGAAGCTTAGGCCGGCCGGCTTGCCCTCGCGCAGATATGTCTCGAAGAAGAAATCCAGCACACCGGTTTTCCCGTGACGGATGTGCAGATACTTGCCGGAGAGCTGTTCCAACGCCTTTTCGATCGGCTGCCCCCTGCGGAAATGCTGGTACAGCACGGCCATGATGCCGGCCCGGTCCGCGCCCGACTTGCAGTGCATCAAGGCCGGATAGGCGATTGAATCGAAGAGTCGTTTTGCTTCCAGAATGGCGGCCGGCGTCGGGATTTCACGCGAGAAGACCTGAAAATCCACGAGCTGGATCCCGTGCCGGTCGCACGCTTCCTTCTCGAGCAGGTAATAGCCCTTGGGGCTTTTCCCGCGCAGGTTGAGGATCGTCTTGAGGCCCAGCTCTTTCCGATAACGGGCGATCTGCTCCGGCGAGGGCTGGTTGGCCCGGAACATTTCGTCCGAGATGCGGTGAAGGTTGCGGAATCTTACCCTTAGGAACCCGTGGTCGCCCCATACCAGCTCACGGCGCGCCCTGCGGCGGCCGGCCGGGGTCGCGAGGTCGATGGATTGGGCCATGGCCGCACTGCCGTTCATGCGCGGTAGATGCCGTTTCTGGCCGGGATTGCAAGGCGGCAGCGCGCCCCGGACCCCGGCGGGCCGTGGTCGCGGATGATCTGGCCGCAGGGAGGCCGTCTGGCGGCAGCGGGCGCAGGGAGTATATAGGCGGCAATGTCCAAGCAACGCAGCCAATCGCCTGTGATTCCCTGGATCGGGGGCACCCTGATCTGGGCCTACATGTCGCTCCTCGCCCACACGATGCGGTGGCGTGTGGAGGGCATCGAGCACATGCACAAGCTGTGGGCCAGCCCGCAGGGCTGGGTCGCCGCCACGTGGCATTCGCGCATCCTGCTAATGCCCTATGCTCAGATCAAGAAGCGCCCGAAATGGCCGAGGCCGCCTCACCCGGCCACCCTGATGGTGTCTCCGTCCAAGGACGGCGAGTTCACCAAACGCGCGGGAACGCTGCTCGGCCTTCACATCATTCGCGGATCTTCCTCGGGACGCTCCGACAAGAGCAAGCGCGGTGTCTCGGCGGCGCGCGAGTCGATGGAGGTGATGAAGAAGGGCGGCTGCATCGTGATGACGATCGACGGCCCGAAAGGCCCGCGGGAGATCGTTGGCATCGGCACGATCAAGCTGGCGCAGCAGATGGGCGTACCCATCTTGGTCTACGGCCTTTCCGCCAATGCCAAGCGGCTCGACACCTGGGACAGGCTGCTGTGGCCGAGGCCGTTTGCGCGCGGCGCAGTCGTGATCCCTGAACCGATCCAGACGTCCAAGAGCATGGACTCGGAAGAGCTTCGCCTGCGTGTGGAGAATGCGCTCAGGGCGGCGACAGCGCGCGCGGACGAACTCGTCGGCCTCGCGCCCGATACCGTTCCACACCCCGAACCCGCAGCGGCGCCGGAGCCCGCGCCTCAGGCTGCGTCCCCTGCCCCGGCGACCGAACCCGCCATGGAGCATCGCGGCACGTGACCGCGGCGCTCACGCTTTATCGTATCGGCGCGAGATTGCTGGAGCCGTTTGCGCCGATCCTCGTGCGGGATCGCGTGAAGAGCGGCAAGGAAAAGCCGGAGCGAGTGGGCGAGCGGTTTGGCCGAACCGGTGTGTCTCGGCCCAAAGGCCCCCTGATCTGGATGCACGGCGCGAGTGTTGGGGAGTCGCGCCTGTTGCTCGACCTGTTCGAGGCGATCCGCGAAAAGCGACCGGACGCGCAAGCGTTGGTCACCACGCAGACGATGACATCTGCGGACATGATCGCGGCCGGGGCGCCGCGAAATGTCATTCACCAGATGGCGCCGGTGGACGGCCCCGTCGCGGTGCAGCGCTTCCTGCAGCACTGGCGGCCCGACGCCGCTGTGTTCGCGGAGGGCGAGATATGGCCCAACATGCTGATGGGCCTGAAGCACGGGCGCATTCCGGCGGCGCTGGCCAATGCAAGGATGACGACGCGATCGCTCGACAGCTGGAAGAGCCGCAAGGCGTCCGCGCGCGAGATCTTCGCGGCCTTCCACTTCATCGGCGCTGCAGACAGGCAGACTGCGCAGGGCTTGCGTGACGCCCTTGGCCGCGATGTCGCGATTGTCGGCAATCTCAAGATGGCTGCGCGCGTGATACCGCCACCGGCAGAACAGGTTGCGGCCTTCGTGAATGCGGTGGGGAGGCCGATCCTCCTTGCCGCCTCGACCCATGCCGGGGAAGACGGCTTTGCGCTGGATGCTTTCGCCTCACTGCGGGCGTCAACGCCGGATGCGCTGTTGATCCTCGCGCCGCGCCATCCTGATCGCGGGCCTGCCATCGTCGACGAAGCGCGCGGGCGTGGCTTCAACGTGCAGCAATGGTCCAAGGACCGGACGCCGTCTGCGCCTGGCGCCGACGTGGTCGTGGCGGACACGATGGGCGAGCTGCTGTTCTGGTATGCGGCCGCCGCCGGCGTCTATCTCGGGGGCGCGACCAAGACGGATGTGGGCGGGCACAATGCCATCGAGGCAGCGCAGCTTGGCAAGCGCGTTTTCACGGGGCCGCACGGATTCAACTTCCGCGAGACATTCGAGATTATGGCTCAGAACGCCGCGCTCGTCATTGGCGACACGCCAGGACAGCTCGCAGATTTCTGGCATGGCGAGCTTTCGGCAAGATCGGTCCAGCGCCTGTCGGCCACGATGTTCGATGCATTCCGCGGGCCGTTCGATCACACCATCGACGCCATTCTCGCGATGCTGCCGCCGAAAGCCGCCAGTGATGCGTGAGCCCTATTTCTGGAGCGTGACCGACAAGCGCGCGCGTGCGTCAGCGCCGATGACCAAGCTGCTGCTCAGCCCGCTGGCGATGGTCTATCGACTCGCGGGCGAGCGGCGTATTCGCACAACGACGCCCGAAGACGCTGGCTTGCCTGTCGTCTGCATCGGCAACCTCACGCTCGGCGGCGCAGGCAAGACGCCGGTGACCGAAGTCGTTCGTGCGCACTACACGCGCAGGGGCCTGCGCGCGGCGAGTCTTTCGCGGGGCTATCGCGGGTCGCTCGAAGGTGCGCATCGCGTTGATCCTGCCAGGCACACTTTCCAGGAGGTAGGCGACGAGCCGTTGATGCTGTCGGCCAGCGGGGAGTCGTGGGTGTCGAAGGATCGCCCAGCCGGCGCGCGCGCCATGAAGGCGGATGGCGTGCAGCTGATCGTGATGGATGACGGGCACCAGAACCCAACGCTGAAGAAGTCGCTGTCGATTGTCGTGGTCGATGCAGGCAACCCGTTCGGCAACGGGCATGTGTTTCCGAAGGGGCCGTTGCGTGAGCCCGTAGCGGCGGGACTAGCGCGCGCCGACGCTGTGGTGCTGATGGGTGACGGCGAAGCACCTGCCGCCTTCTCCGGATTCGCGGGGCCGATTCTGCGTGCGCGGCTGGCCGCGACCAGCACATTGGCGCCCGGCCGCTACGTCGCGTTCGCAGGAATCGGGCGTCCCTCGCGCTTTTTCGATGCGCTCGGCAGGCAGGCGGGAGTTGAACTGTTGGAAGGTGCGCCCTATCCCGATCACCACGCCTTCACGCAATACGATGTCTCCTTCCTCATGAAGCTCGCAGCCGATCATGACGCCCGGCTCGTCACCACCGACAAGGATCATGTGCGGCTGCCTGCCGACATGAAGGACAAGGTCGCGCGCGCGTCGGTGAAGGCGGCTTTCGAGGACGAAGAGGCGCTCGCCCGTCTTCTCGATGGCGTGGTCCGTTGAGCGACGACGAGAACCGATTCATCAGGCCAAAGGACCTCGACAACGCGCAGCGCACCGGGTGGACATCCCGGCTGGCGTGGCGGCTCGAGGCGCTGGCATGGGACTGGCTCTACTGGATCCCAATGAGCCTGATGCCGCTGACGTGGGCATCGAACAGCGTCGCGGCGATCCTGAAGGCCGCCGGCCCCTTCACGTCGCAACACAGGACGATGATCCGCAATCTGCGCATGGCGTTCCCGGATTGGACGCGCAAGCAGGTTAACGAGGTGGCGCGGGGCGCATGGGAAACGCTTGGCCGCACGGCGGGGGAGATGCCTCACCTTGCGCGCATGAAGCCGTATGTGGCGAACAGTCGGGTCGAGGTAGTGGGCGCCGAGCGGCTCGATGCGATCCGCGAGTCCGGCAAGCCTGCTGTGCTGATCGGCGGGCATTTCGCGAACTGGGAGGTGATGGCGTCGGCGATCTGCAACCGGCCGCTGGATGCGCAGATCACATACCGGTCGGCGAATAATCCGCATATCGACCGCCGCATCGCGAAGGCGCGGTACGCCTATGGCATCAATGTGCTGACGCCGAAGGGCGCAGGCACGCGCGAGCTGATGCGGGCGCTGGGGCGCGGACAGCCGGTCGCGTTGATGAACGACCAGAAGTTCAACCAGGGCGTCGCCGTGCCGTTCTTTGGCTACGACGCGATGACGGCGCCTGGCCCTACCCGCCTCGCCATGAAGTATGGCGCGCCGCTGGTGCCGTTCTCATGCCGTCGCACAGGCCCCGGCTGCTATCGCGTGACGGTGCACGAGCCGTTGATGCCGGACGCCGATCCGGACGAGGACAAGGCGATCTACAACACTGTGCTGAGGATCAACCAGTGGGTCGAGGCGCGCATCCGCGAGGCGCCGGACCAGTGGTTCTGGATGCACAACCGCTGGCCGAAGGAGGCGTGGGTGAAGGCGGGGGTGTACGAAGACTAGCGCCGACCCAGCCGTCGCGCGCTCCGGCGTTCAGCGCCTCACCCCATGATCCCGATGCTGTCGTCGATCGTGCGGCGCACGGCGCCGACGTAATCGATCAGCTGATGGCCTTCGATCATCGCTTCGTAGAGCATCTTGAGCGCGTCGCGGACGACGTAGGGGCGCTCCATGGGGATGAAGTGGGTGGTGCCGGGGACGCGGGTGACGGCGGCGTCGGGGCGGATTGCGTGGACGCGGCCGTCGGCGTCGGGGACCGTGGTGGATTCCTTGTCGGCCTGCAGCAGGATGATGGGGATGCGCTTCTTGCGCAGGCGGCGAAGGGCCGCCCACGGCCGGTAGCGGTGGGCCGCGAACACGGCGGATTCCCATTCGGGGGTGCAGGCGAGCTGGAATGTGCCGTCGTCCTGGCGCAGCACGCCATCGACCACATAGTCGTCGAGGAAGGGCGCGCGCCATGTCTTGAAGGCGCCTCGCCCGCGCAGGCTTTCGGCAGCATCGCTTGCCGATGCGAAGTCTCGGCGGCGCCGAAGCGCCTGCTTCGCCAGCGCGTGCTTCTGGATGAACATGTTGAGGATCGGAAAGTTGTAGGCCCGGTAGACGCTTCTCCGCATCAGCACCGGATCGGCAAGTACGAGGCCCTTCACGAGATCCGGCCGCTTGCCCGCGACCAGCAGCGCGACCGTGCCGCCCATGGAATGGCCGCCGAGCACTGCGCCGTCCGGCGCGGTCTTCTCAAGGACCTGGATGACGTCGTCGCGGAACTTCGCCCACGATTTCATCCGCCGCGGATTGGCCGGAAGGCGGGAGCGGCCGTGGCCGCGCAGGTCGATGGCGGCGGCGTGCATCTGTCCGCCGAGCGGCTCGAGGATGGACTGGTAGGTGATGGCATTGAAACCGGTCGCGTGCAGGAACAGCACGTCGATCGGCCGCACCGGATCGCCAAAGGCGATCCCTGATGCTTCCCCGTCCTTCAACTCTACACGAAACCTGCGCATGCAGCGCGTCTAGCCTCCAAATACCTTGCGCAGAAGATCGCTTGTCCGCTTCACGGGGTCGCGGCGAATCGCCTGTTCTTCACGGGCGAGGTAATAGAACAATCCGTTCAGCGCACCAGTCGTCGCCTCATCCGCGAGCCAGGTCTTTGTGTCGGTCTTGAGCGCGCCGGCGCCGTATTTGGCCACCGCGCCGTCAAGCGCGGTCAACGCGCCAGCGGATTGCAGCGCCTGCGAAAACTGCGGCTTGAGGGCCTGCCTTAGGCTCGCTTCGGTCTTGTTGCGCAGGAAGGTCGTGGCTGCGGAGTCGCCACCGCGCAGGATGGCCATGGCGTCGTCGAACGTCATCGACTTTACCGCGTCGGTCACCATCTTGCCGGCCGCGGGCGCGGCCGCCTCCGCCGCCCGGTTCACGCGCCGCTGCAGGTCATCGAGCGTTCCGGCCATGCCGAACGGGGCGAGCCGCTTGTGAGCCTGCCCCAGCACGCCAGGCAGGGGGATACGCACGGCGGGATCGCCCATATAGCCGTTCGCGGCCGACAGCCGCTTTGTCGCCAGCCCGCCCGCCACCGAGAGGGCTTCCCTGAGGCCAGCCGCAACGTCACCCTTGGTCAGGTTGCCTTTGTCGCCCGGCATGGACTTGTGGAGGATGTCGGAGGCGATCTTGCCGAAGTCCTGCGCGCTCGCCGGCACGGACGCCGCCAGCGCCACGCACAGCGCGAGGCCCAATCCAGCTCTTCCGGCGTGCATGCTGCCTCCCGCGGCGCCAACCGGGCGGATAGGACAGGCAAAGGGGGGCCACGTCAAACGGGTCGCGCTGCTGGCTCTGGTTGGCTAGGCTGGGGCCAGAAACGCAATACAGGGACGGAAATCATGTCAGCCCAGCATTCCTGCTTCGAGGTCTCGATCACAGATCGGGTCGCCCATATCCGGTTCTCGCGCCCTGAAAGGCTGAATACCTTCACACCGGAGGCGTGGATTGAACTCCCCGCCATCGTGAAGAGTATCGACCGCAACGCCCGTGCGCGCTGCATCGTGGTGTCGTCGTCGGGCAAGCATTTCACGGCCGGCATGGACCTCGCCGTGTTCACAAAGCCGGAAGGGATCACCAGCGAGGCGCGTGACCCGCACCTGCGCGCGGAGAAGTTCCGGGCTGATCTTTCGGCGCTGCAGGATGCGTTCACATGCCTCGACCAGGCGCGCATGCCGGTGATCGTCTGCGTTCAAGGCGGATGCATCGGGGCGGGTGTCGACATGATTTCGGCGTGCGATATCCGGCTTGCGACGAAGGACGCGTTCTTCTGCATCCAGGAAATCAACATCGGCATGACGGCGGACGTCGGCACATTCCCGCGCCTGTGCAAACTGCTGCCGGAGGGCTGGGTGCGTCAGATTTCCTATACGGGCGAGCGCCTACCCGCGGCGCGCGCGCGGGACCTCGGCCTCGTCAACGAGGTGTTCGATACGCAAGAGGCGATGCTTGATCACGCCATGGCGCTGGCGCGCGAGATTGCGTCGAAGAATCCGCTCGCCGTCACCGGATCGAAGGCGATGATCAACTATGCGCGTGATCACACGATTGCGGATGGGCTGGACTATATCGGCGTGTGGAATGCCGCAATGCTGTCCGGCGCGCACATGCGAGAGGCGTTCATGGCGAAGGCCGAGAAGCGAGAGCCGGCGTTCCCGGATCTGCTGGCGCTGCGGGATGGGCCGATCTAACCGCCGCGGCTGAACAAACCCTGTGCCGAATAGACTAGCCTGCCTTCGGACCGCGCCTCGATCGAGGCGAAGACGATTGAGCGGGCGCGCTTGTCGACGCTGACCATGACGGCGACAGGGGTCTCGCCGAGTTCTTGCGAGGTCACGTCCAGCGACAGGGATGCCAGCCGCATCTCTGGGCCAGCCGCCTGGCCCAGAGCGTTCATCGCGTGTTCGGAACATTTCTGCGCATCAGGCGCGCCGGGGCCGCCGAGGCTTGTTGCGGAAATCGTGGAGGTAGCTGGGTCTGTGTCGGCCATCGCGCAGGCCTAGATACAGAAACGCCCGCTGTGAAGCGGGCGGTCCACTCCGCCGAGGGCAGAGGAAGCGACTTCCCGACGGAGTGGTCTCGGGGGGTCGGGGGGGACGGATAAGACCGCCACCGCCGGGAAGCACAAATGAAAAACGCGATCCGCCAAAAGCGGTTCCGTGGCCGCGCGACTTTTTCTGCATCTGGGTTCACGGTCCGCCGAGCGGAGGTAACCCATTGATTTCCCGCGGCTCAAAGCAAAACGGGCGGTCCGACAGGACCGCC
>JBBAUA010000025.1:0-52192 GCA_040398465.1 Hyphomonadaceae bacterium
CCGATTATACGGCCGCAGATCCGCCCGCCGATTTGGCGCCGGTGTTTCCCCCAAATTCCTGGAGGAAGTGATTGATCGGGTTGAAGTTCGCCGTTCAGTTTCCCCCAAACGCGAACAAGCGTTTTCCCCCAAACTCGGCGGTCCCGGCTATCGGGGGCGGCCGCGGCGGAGGTCTTCGCTCAGCTTGATCTCGACGGGCTGGCCCGTGAGGCGGTGGCGGTAGACGATGGTGTTTTCGAGGACACGCTGAATGTAGTTGCGGGTCTCGGCAAAGGGGATGCTCTCGATCCATTCGACGGGGTCGACGCTGGTGCGCGGATCACCGAAATCGTTGATCCACTGGCGGGCGCGGCTGGGGCCGGCGTTATAGGCGGCGGCGGCAAGGATGTAGCTGCCGCCGAAATCATCCACGAGGTCGTCGAGGAAGCCGCGACCGAGGCGGAGGTTGTATTGCGGATCGTCGGTGAGCCAGCTCTGACGGAAGGGTAGACCGACCAGGCGGGCTTCGGCCTGTGCATAGCGGGGGATCATCTGCATCATGCCGCGTGCGTCGGCGCTGGAGATAGCGCGGTGGTTGAACTCGCTCTCCTGACGCGAGAGGGCGAGCACCATGGCAGGCTCGGCAGAGCCTGAGCGCGGCGAGGTCGGCAGCTGGAGGAGCGGGAAGACGGCGTCCGGCGCGACGAGGCCGCGGCCGAGGCCAGCTTTCGCGCCGCGGATGGCGGCGCGCATTTCGAGATAGCCGGCGGCGATGTCGAACAGCATCTGGTGTTCGGCGGGCGTGGTGAGCATGTCATCGAGGGCGAAGGAGAAACGCTCGAAGCTGGCCATGCGGCCGGTTTCGGCGAGCAGGATGGCGGCGCGCACTTCGGGCCGGCGCGCGAAGGCGGCGCGGTCTTCATCTGTGGGTGCGGCGGGCGTAATGAAGCCTAGCGTGCCGAGTTCGGGCTTTGTCGCGCGGGCCTTCTCGGCGGCGAGCTGGCCATAGAAGACATAGGGGTAGGCTGCGGCGGCCTCGTAAGCGGCGGCGGATTCTTCTAACTGCCCTTGCGCCTTCAGCGCTTCGCCCAGCCAGTACTGCGCGCGCGAGACGCTGATCGGCGTGGCGACGCCGGCGGCGAAGACGCGGAAATGAGTTTCGGCTCTGAGCGCATCGCCCTGCTTGGTGAGCGCGAGCCAGCCGGCCATCCATTCGGCGTCGCGGAAGGCTTCGCCGGAGGTGAGACCGTGGCCAGCGGCGAGCTGGTAGGCGGTGGCGTAGTTGCGTTCGCGCAACATGCGGCGGACGACGGACTGCTTCTCGCTCCAGATGTCTTCGCGGCCGACGGCGGGGGCGCTGGTTCCATTGATGCGGAGGAGGAGGTTGAGCTCTTCCGATGTCTTGCCGCGGCGCTCGTTCCAACGCGCGCGTTCGTAGAGCAGGCCGGCGTCTTCGGTGTAGGCGGCAGGAACGGCGTTGACGAGCTTGTCGATGTTCTTGGCGTTGCGCATCAGCGCGATGCGCGCGTTGATGACGGCCTTGCGATCTGCGGTGAGGCGGGAGAGCAGCCCTTGCGCGCTGGCGACGTCGCCGCGCCAGAGGAACATGTCGGCGCGGGCATAGTGGTCTTCGGCGTTGAAGTTGCCGCCGTAGCGCGAGCTGATCGTCGCGGCGGCGGTGGAGGACATGGGGCGGGAGCGGTAGGCTTCGCGCACGACATTGAGCAAGTCGTCGCGGCGCCCCTGGCTGTCATAGGCGTCGGCGAGGGCGAGGATGCCATCGCCCGTGCGCGGGCCCTGGGCCAGGAGCCAGGCGATGCGCTCGTCTGCGGTCATGCTGGAGCGCGTGATGGTCTGTTCGAGCTGTTCGTAGATCTTGTCGTTGTCGGGCCAGCCCTTGAACTCCTCTGCGGCGCGCATGAGGTCGGTGAAGCCGAGGCCGGCATTGCCGTTGGTGGCGAGGCGCCAGCGGATCAGCGTCTGGGCGGCGGGATCGCTGATGCGTGACTGGAGCGAGCGGACCTGCCCCCAGTCTTCACGGTCGGCGGCGTCGAGGGTGCGGAACAGTAGATCGAAATCGTTGTTTGCAATCCAGGTCGATTGCAGCGCCGGGGCGGGCTTGAGGGAGGGCGCGGGCGGGTTGGCCGCGGCGGCTGATACACAGAGACAGCCGAGGGCGACGCCGGTAATGAGTTGACGCATCGTGCGAAACCCCCATGTCTGCTGCCGCGTGCCGGGCATCGAAGCTCCCTTGCCAAATAGAGGCACGAAATGATTATCCGGCGAGTCGTTGATCCGGCGCTCCACGTTTTCAGGGATATCTGACGTCATGCTGTTCAAAGGGTCCATACCCGCCCTCGTCACGCCGTTCCGGAACGGGAAGGTGGACGAGAAGGCGTTTGTGGCGCTGATCGAGCGGCAGATCGCGGCGGGGACGCACGGCGTGGTGGTCTGCGGCACGACGGGCGAGGCCTCGACGCTGTCGCATGAGGAAGACCGGGCCGTCGTCGAGCTGTGCGTTCGGACGGTGGCGGGTCGGGTTCCGGTCATTGCTGGCACAGGCTCCAATTCCACTACCGAGGCGCTTGGCCTCCTGCAGCATGCTAAAGAAGTCGGCGCTCACGCGGCCCTGATCGTGAACCCCTATTACAATCGTCCGACCCAAGATGGCGTTTATGCACATTACAAAACTTTGACGGAAGCGGTCCAACTGCCGATTTTCCTGTACAATGTTCCTGGGCGGACGGGTTCCGACATGTCGGTGGAACTCGTGGCCCGGCTTTCGCAGCTTCCGAACGTTATCGGGATCAAGGATGCGACCGCCGATCTCTCGCGGGTTGCGCGCCATTCTGCGCTTTGCAAGCAAGGTTTCGTTCAGATTTCGGGCGATGACCCGAGCGCCGTTGCGTTCAATTCGCAGGGCGGGGTGGGGTGCATCTCGGTGACAGCAAACGTGGCGCCTGAAGCGTGTTCACGAATGCAGGAGGCGACGCTGCGTGGCGATTATGCCGAGGCGCGGCGGATCAACGACACGCTGGCGCGGCTGCATCGCGCAATGTTCCTCGAGGCAAGCCCGGCGCCGGCGAAATATGCACTGTCGCTGCTGGGGCTGTGCGCGGATGAACTGCGGTTGCCGCTGGTGCCTGTGCAGAGCCAGGCGGTGAAGGACGAGATCAAGGCTGCGATGCAGGAAGCGGGCGTGCTTTGATGGCGCAGCCGACCAAGAGCAGTGGCGCGAACCCGAAGGGCAAGACGCGGCGCGAGATGGCGCGGAAGTCGGTGGCGGAGAACCGTCAGGCGCGGCGCAATTACGAGATCATCGACGATATCGAAGTGGGCATCGTGCTGACGGGCAGCGAGGTGAAGTCGCTGCGCGAGGGGCGGGCGAATATCGCCGAGGCCTATGCGCGGGAGGAAGACGGCCAGATCGTGCTGGTGAACTCAACCATCCCGACCTATCCGCCGGCCGGGCAGTTCAACCATGATCCGGCGCGCAAGCGCGTGCTGCTGGTGAAGAAGCGCGAGTACAACCGGCTGGTCGGCGCTGTCGAGCGCGACGGGCGGACGCTGGTGCCGCTGGAACTCTATTTCGGCCCGACGGGCATGGCGAAGATCAAGCTGGCGCTGGCGACAGGCCGCAAGGCGCCGGACAAGCGTGACGTCGAGAAGAAGCGGGACTGGGATCGGCAGAAGGGGCGGATTCTGCGGGATCGGGGTTAGGGGCAGTGCCGGCTTAAGTCGGCGGGTTCAACGGCGGCGTTATCGTTGATGGGCGGGCCGACGTGGCCGCCGGCGTCTGCGGCGGCTGGTTGAAGACGTAGATCGCGCCGAACCCGACGATGGCGAGTGCGATTGACACGAACAGCACGGTGAGCATGCCGCGGATGTTCTGGCCCTGGCGACCCTGTTCGGTGGTGGGGCGGCGGCTCGGGCCCTTGGCGATGGGTTTCAGTTCGTCTTCACGCGTCGTGGTCATGGGAGGGTCCATTCTCTGAAGCGTGCGCGGCGTGGGCGGCGGTGTGCCGCGGACGCGCGCTTCAGATGGAACCCGCGGGGAGGCGATTGGTTGCGCGCTAGATCGGCGGGGCGGCGACGCGTGATGTGTTGAGCTGGACGTCGGCGAACTGCCACATCGCCTTGAAGTGTTCGCGGTGGGTGGCGGCTTCGTCTGTCTTGCCCTGGGCTTCCAGCGCGGCGATCAGGCCGAAGGTGGACCAGCCATTGTGGGGGTATTGCTGGAGGTCCTTCTCGTAGGCGGCTTGCGCTTCGGCGGGCTTGCCGGCCTTGAGCAGGGCGGCGCCGAGTGACTGGCGGGTGGGGTAATACCAGAAGGGCGGTTCGGTGTAGGGGAGGGCGTCCTGCCCGGCGACGGCGGCGGTGAACCTCGCGATGGCGCTGGCATTGTCCTTGGCTGCCAGCGCGATCTCGCCCTGCAGCAGGTCGTCGGCGATCTGGAGGAGCATGCTGGCAGGATAGTCGTTTCCGTCGAGCACCATGACTTTCGGATTGGCTTTCAGCGGGACCAGGGCTGCGTGTTCGGCCTTCGCGCCTTTCACGTCGCCCTTGTTGGCGAGCGCGACGCCGCGGGCGTAGCGCCAGATGGCATTGGAGAAGCCAAGGTCTTCGCGCGGCTGCGGCTCGGCGAGGATTTCGTCCCATTGGCCGAACTGGACTAGCGACAGCAGCGGGATGGTCTTGAAGAACTCGATCGTCGGGAACTGGTCGACCTGTTCGAGGCTGACATTGTCGGCGAGCTTGCGCCCGGCTTCGATGGCGACCTTGCTCTGGCCCTGCATCGTGGAGGCGGACCAGAGGAAGTGGATGTTATGGGGGTAGTACATTGCGGGGTAGAAGCCCTGCGCGTTGCACTGTGCGATGTAGTCCTCGTCGATTTTCGCCGCGAGGATGTTGGCTTGCGCGGCATCGTTGTAGCGGCCGACGCGCCAGTAGATGTGTGCGGGCATGTGCACGAGATGGCCTGATCCTGGAACGAGCGCGAGCAGCGCGTCTGACGCCGCTTCGGCCTTTTCGGGCGTGGCGGAGGCTTCCATCGCGTGGATGTAGAGGTGCAGCGCAAGCGGATGCTTCGGGCTGCGCGCGATGGTCTCTTCCAGCTTGGCGATGACAGGGGCGATTTCGGCGCGCGGTGTTGTGGCGTCCGACCAGTAGTTCCACGGCATGGTGTTCATCCACGCCTCGCCATACATCGCGGCGATGTCGTCATCCTCGGGGTATTTCGCGACGAGCGCGCCGAGGGCTTCGGCGTAGGCCTTGTCGAACGCGTCGCGGTCCGTGACGGGCTCGGGCGCGTAGCGCTTGCCGAGCGCGTCGATCAGGTCGCTCTCGATCTGTGGTTTTCCTGCGGCGACGGCCCTCGCCTTTCCGAGCGCTGTCCACGCGGCGGTCTGCTCGTCGGCCGACATGACGGCCTTGCCCTTGGCTGTGACGTTGATGTTGGGGCCGGTCGCAAGTGCTTCGCCCCAGAAGCACATGGCGCATTCGGGATCGAGCTTCTGAGCGGCGCGGAAGGAGCGGATCGACTCTGCGTGGTTGAAGCCGAAGGCGAGCACCATGCCCTGGTTGAAATAGCGCTGGGCGGCTGGGTCCTTCGTGTCGATGCCGCGGTGGAATGCGCCCATGCCTTCAAACAGCGGCGCGCCGGCGCGCGTGGCAAGTTCGGCGTCGGTTTCGACCTTGGGCGAGCAGGCGGCGAGACTGACGAGAACGGGAATCAGAAGATGCTGGACGTACCGCATTGCGTCTCTCTCTGTTCACGTCGCGTGGGCGATCAACCTGCCGGGGCGGGCTTCTTCGTGGCGGCCACGAGGATCCTGTCGAGCATAATCAGGTTGTCGGCGATGATCTTTGCGTCCGGACAACGCTGACATTCCCTCGCCATTGCTGAGAGCGCATCGTGCTGATCCGCGGCCGAATTGATGTCGCCGAGCATCACGTGGGCGATGCCAAGGCGGGCTTTGGGTTCGGAGCGGTTCGGTTCGATCTTCACAGCAGCCTGGAGCGACAGTTTTGCTTCGGGCCATTTGTTGAGGCCGATCTGGGCGAGCCCCATCAGATAGCTGGCGTCGCTGGTCGTCGGATCTAAGGAGAGCAGTTTCGTGAAGTTCTGCTCGGCGGCTGTGAAGTTCTGTTCCTGCAGCGCTGCGAGGCCGGCCTTGCGAGCTCCGTCGCGCTCCCGGGACTTGTTCTCTTCGATGCGCCGGGCGTTCTCGATGCCGTCGAGGTTGGGGCCGGTGCTCAAGCCCTTCTGGGCATGCCCGACGCCGATGGTGGCGCTGATCGCGCCGAGCACCAGCAAAGACGTCACAAGCCTGAGAATCGCACTCTCCCTTTTGTACCGGGGCAGCCTACACCGGAGATCGCCCTCGACCCAGCATGGTTTCCAACCCGATGTCGCTTTTGTGCGCGCCCTCGATAGCGCCAGAACTCTGGTGCCGCCGACATGGCGTCAGCTTGCGCACGGCATTGCCGCCGCGGCAGCCAGAGCCAAGGCGCGACGACCGGTGAATCATGGACGATTTGCAAGGAAGAAACGGGGTTCCTGCGTGGTCGCGCGATTCAATTCCGGCGCGAAGTGTCTGGTGCGGGTTTACGGCAGGTGGAATGGTCGAGCGTCATCAAACTGACGTGGAGGGGAACGACATGAGAATGAAACTATTGCGGGGCGCCGCAATGTTGCTGGCTATGGGAACCGTCGGGGTTCCGCTGGCGACAGCGCAGCAAACGGGCGGTGACGGGGACGTGGTCATCGTCACGGGCACGCGCACCGAAGCCCGTTCGGCGATCGACTCGATCGCGCCGGTCGATGTGGTATCGGGCGACGAACTGGTGAACTCCGGCGACAACGATGCGGTGAATATCATCCGCACGCTGGTGCCTTGATTCAACGTCACGACGCAGCCGATCTCGGACGCTGCGACCCTTGTCCGTCCGGTCAACCTCCGCGGACTTCCGCCAGACAGCACGCTGGTTCTGGTGAACGGCAAGCGCATGCATCGCGCGGCTGTCATCGCCTTCCTCGGCGGCGGTATCTCGGACGGCAGCCAGGGCGCTGACATTTCCACCATTCCGGCGATCGCGCTGAAGCAGGTCGAAGTGCTGCGCGACGGCGCGTCTTCGCAGTACGGATCGGACGCTATCGCTGGCGTCATCAACTTCATCCTCAAGGACGACACGTCTGGCGGATCGGTTGAAGCCAAGTGGGGCCAGACTTATGAGGGCGACGGCGCCTCCTATCAGGTCGCCGGCAATGTCGGCATGGCGATCGGCGCGAACGGCTTCCTGAACCTGTCAGCGGAGTACCAGCAGACGGACGCCACCGACCGGTCTTCGCAGCGCGATGACGCAGCTGCGCTGATCGCGGCAGGCAACACGGCCGTCGGAAATCCGGCGCAGATCTGGGGCCAGCCGGAGGTCAAGGACGACTTCAAGCTCTATGCCAATTTCGGCTACGACCTCGACGACAAGCACGAGCTTTATGCGTTCGGAAACTACGCCCAGCGTGAAGTCGAGGGCGGGTTCTACTTCCGCAACCCGACCAACCGCCCGGGCGTCTTCGGCGGACCGACGGTCAATCCGGTCACGGGCGCGCCGCTTGCGGCAGCCTCTGGCGGCGTGCCGTCAATCCTCGTCGGCGATCTCAGCGTCAATACAGCTGGCGACTGCCCGGCGGGCATCCCGCTGACGGCGGGCGGCGGGCTGCTGCCCAACCCGACGGTTCTCACTGCAGTGACGGCAAACGCGAACTGCTTCTCCTTCGTCGAGATGTTCCGGGGCGGCTTCACGCCGCGCTTCGGCGGCACGCTCGAGGACATGTCGATCGCGCTCGGCATGCGCGGCGAGGTTCCGTGGATTGCCGGCCTGAACTACGACGTCAGCTATCGCTATGGCGACAACCAGTCCGACTTCCTGATCAGCAACACGATCAACGCCTCGCTTGGTCCGAACACGCCGACCTCGTTCAACCCGGGCGGCTACGGGCAGGTCGAGAACCTGTTCAACCTGGATTTCGGCTACGGGCTTCCGGTCGGCTTCGCGTCTGACCTCAACGTCGCGTTCGGTTTTGAATGGCGCGAGGAAGAGTTCGAGGTTCGCGCTGGCGACGCGGCGTCTTACGCCCTCGGGCCGTTGGCGGCACCCTCTTCCGCCTACCCGCTGGGCCAGGGCTTCTCAAGCTCGTCGAACGGCTTCGGCGGTTTCACGCCAGCCTCGGCCGGCAAGAGCAGCCAGTCGAACACGTCCTACTATATCGACCTCGAAACCGATGTGACTGAAGCGGTGACGCTGCAGGCTGCTGTGCGCTTCGAGGACTATGACAGCTTCGGCGACACCACGAACTACAAGATCGGCGGCCTATGGCGCGTGATGGACGGCTTCCGCCTGCGCTCCACCCTGTCGACCGGCTTCCACGCGCCGACGACGGGACAGGCGAACGTCATCAACGTGACGACGCAGTTCTCCAATGGTCAGCTGCAGGATGAAGGCACCTTCCCGCTGAGCAGCCCGGCTGGGCAGATCGCGGCGGACTATATCGCCGCCTCTGTCGCAAGCGGCGGACTCGGCCTGACGCGTCCGACCCTCGGGCCGGAAGAGTCACAGAACTTCACAGTCGGCGGCGCCCTGGACATCGGGTCGTCGGTGTTGACTGTGGACCTGTTCCAGATCGAAGTTGAGGACCGCATCTCGCGCTCCTCCGCCATCAACTTCCCGGCTGCGCTGCAATTCCTCGCCGCGCAGAACAACGTCCCGACAGGCGGCGCCACGCGCACCGGCGAGCTGCTGACGATCCTCGACACCGCCAACGTACTTGATCGCGCGAACTTCACGGGCTTCGAGGACCTGATCTCGTTCTCGTTCTTCAACAACGACTTCGACACCGAGACTCGTGGCGTCGACGTTGTGCTGTCCGGCCCGGTGGACTTCGTCGACCTGGGCGACACGGACTACACGCTCGCGCTGAACTACACGGAGACGAGCGTCGAAAATGCCGGCCAGACGATCTCGCCGGTTCGCGTGCGTCAGCTGGAGGAGTCACTGCCGAAGGTGAAGGGGAACTTCTCCCTCACGCACACGCGGGATCAATGGCGCCTGCTCGGCCGCATCAACTACTACGGCGAATACTATGAAGCCCACCTCGAGGACGACACGCTACCGATCGATGGCGAGGCTGCTTTCCTGGTGGACGCCGAAGTCGGCTACAAGGTCACCGAGAACGTCGAGCTTATCGCGGGCGCGCAGAACCTGCTGGACCAGTATCCGGTGGACAATCCGTGGGCCGGCATTGCTGGCGCGCGGTATGGCGAGCGTTCGCCCTACGGCTTCAACGGCGGCTTCTACTACCTGAAGGCGCGGATGACCTGGTAACAAGGTTGATCGCTGAAATGCAGAAGGGCCGCGATGAACTCGCGGCCCTTCTTTCTTTTGGTCAGTGCGACAACCCGATGCGGCTATGCAAACAGCGCGTCGATGTCGTCCTGCGATGTCGCGGGGCCGTTGGCGGCCGGGCCGTTGAGTAGAAGCTCGCGCTTGCGGGCGTCTTCAACGGATTCCGCCTGCGCGGAGTCCTTGACGCCGAGAGCGTCTGCGAATTTGGTCACGCGATCCTCGATGTGGCGCAGCGTGGAGATCACCTTCGTGACGCGCTGGCCGGTGAGGTCCTGAAAGGAGCACGCCTCGAAGATGCGCATCATGGCGGCGTCGACGTCAGCCTTGTATGCGGTGAGATTCGTGGGCTCCAGGGCCATCAGCGTCTCGGCTTCCGACATGATCGATTCGGTGGCGCGCTCGGTGTCGCGCACGACGGCGTCCAGTTCCATAGAGGCGCCGGGGAGGCGGCTGTCCTTGATGTCATTGGCCTGGAGGCCGGAGATTTCGTCGCGGGCCTTCTGGATGAAGTCTGCGAGGTAGCGGAATTCGCCGATGATGGATTTGTCGAGCGAGCCGAAGAAGGCGGTCATCGCATCGGCCATCTGGTGCGAGAGGTCGAGCACTTCGACCAGCGGGCGTTCGCGAACGCCTGTGGCCTTGAGCTGGTCCATCGCCGTACGAATTTTCAGAGCGGCTTCGGCAGCTGCCATCAGAATTCCCCCAGAACGGATTTCAGCTTGCCCTTCAGCGTTTCGGCGTTGAATGGCTTGACGATGTAGTTGTTCACGCCCGCCTTCTTGGCCGCGATGACGTTTTCCGTCTTCGACTCGGCGGTGACCATGATGAAGGGGGTGGTCTTCAGCTTCTCGCTGGCGCGCACCTGCTGGAGCAGCTCGTAGCCGGTCATCGGCTCCATGTTCCAGTCGGAGATCACGAGACCGAAGCGGCCGGAGTTGAGCTTCTCCAGGGCCTGGCGGCCGTCCTTGGCCTCCTCGATGTTCTTGAAGCCCAGCTGGTTCAGCAGGTTACGAATGATGCGTATCATCGTCTGGTAATCGTCCACGACAAGGACAGGCATGGACAGGTCGACGGCCATGTTCCAAAGACTCCGGGAGGCTGTTGCTGGGAGCGTTTGTACGGGTCGCAGCCAAATAAATGATGAATCCCGTGGCTTTGGACATTAGCAAACAGGCCATTTTGGGTAGACGCCCGGCGCAAAGAGGCCTCGCAATGCGGATTTGCGAGGAAAACGGTTCACATTGTCGGCCGGATTGCTTTATGCACCCGCCGTCAGACCACCGGTCCAGCGGGCCGGGACTTGAGGATTTCGGGGCATGAAAACGGGCAGGACGTTCGCAGATCTGGCGATCGGGATGAGCGTCTCGATCGAGAATACCGTGTCCGAGCAGGACGTGATCGATTTCGCCCGGGTCTCGGGCGATTACAATCCGCTGCACATGGACGAGGACTACGCGAAGACGACCCAGTTCAAGGGACGGATCGCCCACGGGGCGCTCAGCGCGTCCTATATCTCGGCCATCCTGGGCAATGACCTGCCGGGGCCCGGCGCGGTGTTCATGGAACTGAACCTGAAATTCGTCCGGCCCGTGCGGATCGGCGACATGGTGACATCCTCGGCTGAGGTGATCGAGATGGTCGAGCGCGGCTATCGCGTGCGGCTGGCCGTGAAGGGCGAGGTTGACGGCAAGATCGTGATGAAGGGCGAGGCGCTCGTCATGGTGCCGTCCGGCCTGGCCGAATAGGCCGTCATGTCAGGCGCCGCCATCGCGCTGGGCAATTTCGATGGGCTGCACGCGGGGCATCGCGCGGTTATCGCGGATGCAGGCGCAGCGGCGAAGCGGCTCGGCGTGGCATTGGGCGTGGCGACATTCGAGCCGGCGCCGCGGCGTTTCTTCCAGCCAGATGCGCCGCCCTTCCGGCTGATGACTCAGCTAAGGCGACAGATCGCGCTCGATGCGATCGGCGTGCAGGAACTTTACCTCCTCAAGTTCGATGCTGCGATGGCGGCGATGACGGATCGCGAGTTTTGCGAGCGCGTGATCGTGGGGCAGGCCAGCGCGCGGTCGGTGAGCGTGGGGTTCGATTTCCGGTTCGGCAAGGGGCGGATGGGCGATGTCGATAGCCTGCGCCGGCATGGCGCGGAGCTCGGTTTCGACGTGAGTATGGTGGCGGAAGTGCAGGAGGGCGGGGCGAAAGTGTCTTCGTCCGGCATCCGTCTCGCCATCGAGCGCGGCGACATGGCGGAGGCGGCGCGCGGGCTCGGCGGGTACTGGATCACCGATGCAGTCGTTGAGCACGGCGAGAAGCGCGGTCGGACACTTGGCTTTCCGACGGCGAACATGTCGCTTGGAGAGATCGTGCATCCGGCGCACGGGATTTATGCGGTGTGGGCGCGGATCGACGGCGAAGTTACGTGGCGATCTGGCGTCGCCAATTTCGGGCGCACGCCGACGACAGGGATGCGCGATCCTTTGCTGGAAGTCGTGATCTTCGACTGGAGCGGCGATCTTTACGGCAAGCGGCTGCACACGGCGTTCGTCTCGAAGCTGCGGGCTGAGGAGCGTTACGACAGCCTCGATGCGCTGGTGAAGCAGATGCATGTCGATGCGGCGGATGCAAAGCTGGTGCTGGCTGGCTCAGTCTCTCCAGCTGGATGATGGAGGCGAGAAGCGTGCGGACGCGGTGGCTGAGCCTTTCTGTGTTGATGACGGCGGCGTGTACGCCAGCCGCGCCCCCCGCTTCTGTGGAAGCGCCCGTTGCTGAAGCGAAAGCGCCGGCGCTCGTCGAAGCGTTCGACGTGGCGCAGATCATCCGGCTGGTCGGCCCGATGGACCACACCCCGACAGGGCAGGGTGAGGAATCGCCCGAAGCCAATCACGGGTCGAATTCCGCGGGGCGGACGGCGAAACCTTTCGGGCTGAGGCGCGGCATTGCGCCAGCAGTCGGCCGGGCGTGCGGTGCGAGGGGGTCACGCTCACGGCGCGGGTGACGGTTCCTGGATCGACGCCAGCGGGGATGCTGGATCACGCCAACCGGTTCAATCAGGACCAGGCGGCGGTCTTCATGTTCGAGGATTCGGGCCACCTGGTCGTCAGCGACGACATCATCCTCGATGGGGGCGTCTCCGAGGCGAACCTGGAGGTGAGCCTGGCGACATTTTCCACCGTCCTGCGCCAGAACCGCGATTTCCTGCTCCGGGCGGCTGGCGTGATCCCCTAGTCGAAGGGGAAGCGACGCGCTATCAGCCGGGCATGACCAGAGCGGCTATACTCCGAATTATGGGCCCGGCGGGCGCGATCTAGCGCGTTTACCGCCGGGAAAGTCGTATGCGCCTTAGGCTCCCACTCAAGCGACCCCCCAGAATCTGAACATGACACGCCCTGAAAAAGACGACGCAGCGAACCCCTACAAGGACACGCTGTTCCTCCCCAAAACTGACTTCCCCATGCGCGGCGGCCTTCCCCAGCAGGAGCCCCTGCGTCTGGCGAAATGGGAGGCGGAAGATCTCTACGGCCAGCTGCGCGCGGATGCGAAGAAGCGCGGCGCCAAGGCCTTCATGCTGCATGACGGCCCGCCGTACGCGAACGGGCACATCCACATCGGCACGTCGATGAACAAGACGCTCAAGGATCTTGTCGTGCGGACCCGGCAGATGATGGGGTTCGATGCGGACTACATCCCCGGCTGGGACTGCCACGGCCTTCCGATCGAGTGGAAGGTGGAGGAGGAGTTCCGCGCCGCCGGCAAGCAGAAGCGCGACGTGCCGATGGCGGAGTTCCGCAAGGCCTGCCGCGACTATGCGCAGAAGTGGATCGACATACAGCGCACCGAGTTCAAGCGCCTCGGCGGCGCCGGCAATTGGGCCAATCCATACCTGACGATGGACTATGCGTCCGAAGCAGCGACGGTGAGGGAATTCCTCAAGGTCGCGACGAGCGGGCAATTGCGCAGAGGCGCCAAGCCCGTAATGTGGAGCCCTGTTGAACAGACTGCGCTCGCCGAGGCGGAGGTGGAGTACGCCGACCGCAAGGCGCAGATGATCTGGGTGAAGTTTCCGGTGGACTCGCTGGTCATCACCGACCCGGTCACGAAAGCCGATGAGGACCGGCTCAAGCAGGCATCCGTGGTGATCTGGACAACCACGCCATGGACCATCCCGGCGAACCGCGCTGTCTCGTTCAATCCCGATATCACGTACGGCCTCTTTCGTTGCGATAGCCTGGAACAGGGACTGGCGTTTGAGCCCTGGATCAAGCCCGGCGACCAGTTGATTGTTGCGGACAAGTTGGCGGAAAGCGTCATGAAGGCGGCGAAGGCCTCGGCCTGGACGCGCGTGTCAGATGTCACCACGGCGGAACTCGCGCGGATGACTGTCGCCCATCCATTCCGTCATGCCGGACTCGGGGGCTATGATTTTGATGTTCCCCTGCTCTCGGGGTCCCACGTCACCGACGATACCGGCACCGGTTTCGTCCATACGGCGCCAAGTCATGGCGAGGACGACTACGAGGTTTGGGTCGCAAACTCGCGCATGCTGGATTTCCGCGGTGTGCACGATGCGATCCCCAATACCGTCGACGAGTTCGGCCGATACACGAAAGAGTGCCCTGGTTTCGAAGGGCTCGAGATCATCACGGTTGACGGCAAGAAGCGCGGGCAGGATGGGCCCGCGAACAAGGCTGTGATGGACAAGCTTATCGAGGCGGGTGGGTTGCTGGCGCGGGGCGTGACCACGCTGCGCGACGCGCACTCGTGGCGCTCCAAGGCGCCGGTGATCCGGCGGGCGACTTCGCAATGGTTCATCGGGATGGACCAGCCGCTCGGCCATCTGCAAGGCAAGGAAGGCAAGACACTGCGTGAGTTGTGCCTCGAGGCGATCGACGCAACTGCGTTCACGCCGGAGCGTGGACGCGAGCGGCTTCGCTCGATGGTGGCGGAGCGGCCCGACTGGCTGATCTCGCGCCAGCGTGCGTGGGGCGTGCCGCTGACGCTGTTCGTCAATCGTGAAACAAACGAAATCCTGAAGGATGACGCCGTGAACGCGCGCATCGTTGAGGCGGTCGTGAAGGGCGGGGCCGATGCGTGGTTCGGCGGCGACGCGCAGGAATTCCTCGGCGCCGCGTACAAGGCGGCCGACTATGAGAAGGTGAACGACATTCTCGATGTCTGGTTCGACTCGGGCACCACGCATGCGTTCACGCTGGAAGACCGCGGGTTGAAGTGGCCGGCGGATGTCTATCTCGAGGGCTCGGACCAGCATCGTGGCTGGTTCCAGTCGTCCCTGCTGGAGAGCTGCGCAACGCGCGGGCGCGCTCCGTTCGACGCCATCGTCACGCACGGCTTCGTTCAGGCCGAGGACGGGGAGAAGATGTCGAAGTCGCTCGGCAACGTGATCTCGCCAATGGAGGTCTGCGAAAAATTCGGCGCGGACATCCTGCGCATTTGGGTCGCGTCGTCGGACTATGCGGATGATCCAAGCTTCGGCTGGAACCTGTTCAATGCGAACAGCGACATCTACCGCAAGCTGCGCAACACGATGCGTTACCTTCTGGGCGCGCTGGATGGCTTCAACGAGTCAGAGCGTGTCGCGCATGCCGACATGCCCGGGCTGGAGCGCTGGGTGCTGCACCGGCTGGCCGAACTCGACAAGGTGGTGCGCGATGCGTACGCGGCCTACGACTTCAAGAAGGCCTTCCACGAGCTGGTGAACTTCTGCGTCGTGGACCTGTCGGCGGTGTATTTCGACATCCGCAAGGACAGCCTGTATTGCGACGCGCCGTCGTCGCTGCGCCGGCGTGCGTGCCGCACGGTGATGGACGACGTGTTCAGGCGCCTGACGATCTGGTTCGCGCCGGTGATGGTGTTCACGTGCGAAGAGGCGTGGGAGCAACGCTATCCGGGCAAGGGCTCTGTGCATCTACAGCTGTTCCCGGAAACGCCGGCGGGGTGGCTGGATACGGCGCATGCCGCACGATGGGACGGCGTGTTCCGCGTTCGTAAAGCAGTGACGGAAGCGCTCGAACTGGAACGGCGCGAAAAGCGCATCGGCTCTTCGCTGGAAGCTTCGGTTTCCGTAACCGTGGGCGACCCTGAGTTGTTGAAGACGTTCGCTGGCGAGGATGCAGCCGAAATCTTCATCACCTCACAGGCGGAGCTGATCGCAGGCGGCGAAAGCATCTCGGTCACGAGCAGCCGCGCGCCCGGCGTTAAATGCGCGCGTTCATGGAAGTATTTCGATCCCGCTACGGCGGACCCCGCCTATCCCGACATCACCCCGAGAGATGCGGCGGCCGTTCGTGAGTATCGTGGCGTTTGAGGTAGTTGGATGGCTGTGACGATGGACTGGCTTTCGCGCGAAAAGATGACCACGGCCTGGCGCTGGGGCATTCCCCTCGTCATCGCGATCGTGGTGCTGGACCAGCTGACCAAGGCGTGGGTGCTGGGCACGCCGGAATTCAGGGCAATGGACTGCCTCGTCGGCGCCGCGCCCTGCGGCCGGATCGAGATCTCGGCTCTGATGGATTTCTCCATGATCTGGAACCGGGGCGTGAGCTTCGGGGCCATGCAGGCCGAGGGGCTCGCCCGCTGGGGACTGTTCGTCATGATCTCCGGGATCGCGATCGGTTTCACGATCTGGCTCCTTCGCGCGGAGCGGAAGCTGACGGCGCTGGCCCTGTCGATGGTCATCGGCGGCGCGGTCGGCAACCTGATCGACCGGGCGATTTTCGGCGCAGTTGTTGATTTCATTGACTTTCAGGGCCCGTGGTTCGGCTGGAACATTGGCGGCTGGGATGTCGGCTTCCCGTGGATCTTCAATGTCGCAGATGCTGCGATTTCCATTGGAGCTGGCGTTTTGCTGCTGGATCAGCTTCTGGCCGGGCGGAACCGGGCGCGCTAGAAGGTCTGGGAGTCGGTACCTGGCTGCCCGCTTGGGCGGCGCGATAGGAGAGTTCAGTGAAGCGCAAAACGACATTCGGCCTGGTGGCCCTTACGGCGATCACCCTCGCGGGCTGCGCGTCCGCCGGCGGACCCGACGAGTTCCGCGTGGTTCGCAAGGCGCCGCTGACGGTCCCGCCGGAATACAATCTTCGCCCGCCGACGCTCGGCCAGGCGCGTCCGCAGGAATTGTCCCCCGAGGCACAGGCCCGCGTGGCGGTGTTCGGCGTCGACCTCGGCGCCAACGCCAGCGAAGGCGAGAAGGCTTTTGTCCGCGCCGCCGGCGGCGATGCGGTGGAGCGCACGGTCCGCGCGCAGGTTGATTTCGACAATTCTCAAGCGGTGCGGAAAAATCGCAGCTTTGCCGACACGATCCTCAACTGGGGCGGCCCGGCGGGCGAGCCGGTGATCGATCCCGTCGCCGAGGCTGCGCGCCTCAAGACGGAGTCCGAAGCGGTGAAGGACATCACCGGCGGCGGCGCAGTGCTGATCCAGCCGAAGCAGACCAGCAAGCTGCCGGGTCTTTGAGGCGAGGCTGGAACGCGCTGATGTTTCGCTGGGCGAAAGCCTTGCCTGGCTTGATTGTGTCTGGGCTGCTGCTGGCCGGGCCGGCGTCTGCACAGGCCGGGGGCGACTGGTCGCCCCAGACTTTCACGCTGTCGAACGGACTGCAGGCTGTCGTGCTGCCGGATCATCGCGCGCCGGTGGTGACGCACATGATGTGGTATCGGGTCGGTTCGGCGGACGAGACGCCCGGCAAGGCGGGGCTGGCGCACTTTCTTGAACATCTGATGTTCAAGGCGACAGATACTTTGCCGGCGGGTGAATACTTCCGCACGATCGCGCGCAATGGCGGACAGGCCAACGCCGGCACGGCGTACGACTTCACGAACTACCATTTCCGCATCGCGAAGGACCGGCTGCCGCAGATGATGCGCATGGAAGCCGATCGCATGGTGAACTTGCGGCTCGCCGAGGAAGAGGTGACGCCGGAACGCAATGTCGTACTCGGCGAGCGCCGGCAGAGCGTGGACAGCCAGCCCGCGGCCGTGCTGGACGAGATGGTGTGGGCAAGGCTCTATCAGGGGCATCCCTACGCGATCCCTGTGATCGGGCCCGAGAACGAGATTGTGGCGCTGTCGCGTGAGGATGCGCTCGGCTGGTATCGCGAATGGTACGGTCCGGAAAACGCGATCCTTGTTGTCTCCGGCGACATAACGGCGGCCGAGCTGGAGCCGCTGGCGAAGGACATCTATGGAGCCATCGCGCCGCGTGGCGACCTCAAGCGGCGCGCCTTGCCGGAGGTTAAGCCGCTTGCCGCCTCCGTCGAGGTGCAGCACACCGACCCGAAGGTCCGGCAAACGCTGTGGCAGCGTACATGGATCGGCGCGCCGCTCGGCCATCCGGATGCGGCGGCGCTGCAGGTCGGGATGCAGATTCTTGGTGGCGGACGGACGAGCCGGCTGTATCACGAGCTGGTCGAAGGCGGCAAGGCAGTCAGCGTCCTCGCCTGGGCCTACGAGATGGAGGCGCCGGGGCCGGCCGGGCTCAGCATCGAGCCGGCGCAGGGCGTGTCGCTCGACGCGCTCAAGGCGAGTTCGATGGCAATCGTCGATGCGTTTATTGCAGAAGGGCCCACGGAGGAGGAGCTGGCGCGCGCGAAGAAAACACTCGCCGCCAAACGCATCTTTCAACGGGACAACCAGGTCGAGATGGCGAACTGGTATGGCGTGCAACTGACGGCCGGGCTGACGCTGGAGCAGATCGCAGATCGCGAGGCGCTGGTCGGTGGGGTCACCGCTGCGGATGTGCGGACCGTGATGAAGCGGTATCTCTCAGGCGTGAACCACGTCGACGCCCTGCTGCTGCCGGAGACGCAATGAGCCGGGCAGTCGCCAGCCTTGTCATGGCTGTGCTGGTGACGGCGTGCCAGACGGTCCCGCCCGCGAAGGACACCTCGCTGGCTGATGTGCAGGTGGTGACGTCGCCGGGCGGCGTCACGGCGTGGCTGGTGTCTGAATCGCATGTGCCGATCATCGCCATGGAGATGGCATGGCGCGGCGGAGCGACGAATGAGCCCCGCGGGCGCGAAGGCGCAGGCTGGGTGATGGCCTACATGATGAACGAAGGTGCGGGAAAGTTCGACACCACCGAATACGGTGCGCGCATGCAGGACCTCAACATGTCGTTCGCCTGTGGGGTCGCGATTGACTGGACGTCCTGCAGCCTGACGACACTGAAGGAGACAGCGGACGAGAGCTTCGACATGGTGCGCATGGCGCTCGCCGAACCGCGCTTCGATCGTGAGCCCATGGAGCGGGCCAAGCGCGAGCTGTCTGTTTCGCTTAAGCAGGAAGACGCCAATCCGAGGACGTTGGCCAGCCGCGCGATGAACAACGCGCTGATCCCGGGCCATCCGTATGCGCGCTATGCAACGCCGGAAACCGCAGCGCGCGTGTCACGCAGCGACATCGCCAGGTTGAAACAGACGCTGATGACGAAGGAGCGGCTCCTTGTCGTCGTGGTCGGCGACATGACGGCGGATGAATTGAGGCCGAAGCTGGACGAGGTGTTCGGCGCCTTGCCCGCGGGCTCGCCCCTGCCGCCGCTGGCGGATGCTGTCGCGCGTCCGGCGCTGTCGGAGCCGGTGGTGACGCAACTCGCCCAGCCGCAGACGCTGGTGATGTTCTCGGGGCCGGGGGTACGCCGCGAGGACCCGGATTTCTTCGCGGCCTATCTGCTGAACTATATTCTCGGCGGCGGCGCGCTGTCGTCCCGTCTGGGCGATGACCTGCGCGAGAAGCGCGGGCTGACCTATGGCGTCGGTACGGGCCTCAGCCTGCAAACGCATTTCTGGCGCTGGACGGGGTCAACCTCAGTCCAGAACGACAAGGCGGACGAGGCCGTGGCGCTGATCCGGAAGAATATCGGGCGGCTGGGGCGCGATGGACCGACGCAGGCTGAACTCGATGACGCCAAGGCCTATGTGACCGGCGCGTTTCCGCTGGCCTTCGATTCCAACGCCAGGATCGCGCGCAACCTGCTGGGGTTCCGGCAGGACAATCTGGCGGCGGACTATGTGCAGCAGCGGAATGGCTTCTTCGAAGCGGTGACGCTCGCGGACGTAAAGCGGGTCGCGGCGGAATACATGAAGCCGGAGCACTTCACCTTCGTGATGGTGGGCCAGCCGGCGCTGGATTGAGCGCTTTGCCTGGCACAAACCTGTGAGGGCGCTGCCGCAACGTCCTGCCAATCGCCGGCATCGACGCTAAGGTGCCTGAATGGCCGAATCAGCCCTGGAACCGCCCGAGGGACGCATCCGCCGCCTGCCGCCGGATGCAGTGAACCGCATTGCCGCCGGCGAGGTGGTGGAGCGTCCGGCCGCCGCCGCGAAGGAGCTGATTGAGAATGCGCTCGATGCCGGCGCGCAGTCGATCCGCGTGCGCATCGAGGGCGGCGGGCTTACGCGCCTGCTGGTCGAGGATGACGGGCTCGGCATGAGCGCGGACGAGTTGCCGGTGTCGATCGAGCGGCACGCCACGTCGAAGCTGGCGGCCGATGAAGATGGCCACGTGGATCTGCTCGACATCCGCACGATGGGATTTCGGGGCGAGGCGTTGCCGTCGATCGGTTCGGTGTCGCGGCTTGGAATACTGAGCAAGGCTGTGGGCGCCGATGCGGCCTTCGAGATCACCGTGGATGCAGGGCGCATCGACGGACCGAACCCCGCGCCGTGGAGCGGGCTGACCAGCAGCGGAACGCGCGTGGACGTGCGTGATCTTTTCTACGCGACGCCAGCGCGGCTGAAGTTCATGAAGACGGAGCGGTCGGAAGCGCAGGCGATTGCGGATACGGTGCGCCGCCTCGCGCTTGCGCGGCCGGACGTCGCCTTCCACCTCGAGACGGACGAGCGGACCGTCATCAAGCTGCAGGCTGAACAGGGCGATGCGAGCGAGGCGCGGCTGAGGCGCCTGGGCGCCGTGCTGGGCAAGGAGTTTCGCGAGAACGCGGTCGAGATCGGCGCGGAGCGCGAGGGTGTCCGTGTGTCCGGCTTTGCGGGCCTGCCGACATTCAATCGTGGCAGTGCGCAGCACCAGTACCTGTTCGTCAACGGACGGCCGGTGAAGGATCGTCTGATGGTCGGCGTGATCCGCGCGGCGTATCAGGATTTCCTCGCGCGGGACCGGCATCCGATGGCGGTGCTGTTCCTCGATCTCGACCCGATGCAGGTGGACGTGAACGTCCATCCCGCCAAGACGGAAGTGAGGTTTCGCGATTCCGGCAATGTGCGCGGCCTGATGATCGGCGCGCTGCGGCATGCGCTGGCCGCGGCCGGGCATCGCGCGAGCACGACAGTTGCGGGCGCGGCGCTGGGCGCGGCGACGAGCCATGTGGCGCCGTCTCTGCCCTGGAATGCGGGACAGGCGCGGTGGTCTCCGGCGCGGCCGGTGGTGGAGACGCAGACATATGCCGGCATCTCCGACAACCGGCCTGCCACGTTCGAGGCGTTCGGCGGCGCTCCGAGCGCGCGCGTCGAGCCTGCGCCGGATGCTTCAGCTGACACACCGCCACTCGGCGTGGCGCGGGCGCAGGTGCATGAGACTTACATCATCGCGCAGACGGCGGACGGCATGGTGATCGTCGATCAGCACGCCGCGCACGAGCGTCTGGTTTATGAGCGCATGAAGGCGCAGATGGCGGGTGAGGGCGTGCGGCGGCAGGCGTTGTTGATACCGGAGATCGTCGAACTATCCGAGGAAGAAGCGCTGCGCGTGCTCGACCGTGCGGACGAGTTGCTTGTGATGGGGCTGGAGGTCGAACCGTTCGGGCGCGGTGCGGTGGCCGTGCGCGCGACGCCAGCGATTTTCGGCGAGATGGATGTGAAGGGTCTGATCCGCGATCTTGCGGACGACTTTGCGGAGTATGAGGCGGGGTTGGCGCTGAAGGAGCGGATGGAAGAGGTCATGGGCAACATGGCCTGCCGCGGCTCGGTGCGCGCGGGGCGGCGGCTCACGGCCGACGAGATGAATGCCCTGCTGAGGCAGATGGAAGTCACGCCGCACTCGGGGCAGTGCAATCACGGTCGACCGACATATGTCGAGCTGAAGCTGGCGGATATCGAGAAGCTGTTTGGGCGGCGCTAGCTCGCCACAACACCTGGCAGGGGCAACTGCCGCGCCACGATCACCTTATCCAAGATCCCCAGCGCCTCGCGCACGGGCCTGAAGCTGCGGCGATGGACGGGGCACGGCCCGAGGCGCCTTAGTGCCTCCAGATGCGCGGCGACCCCGTAGCCCTTGTGCTGCGAGAAGCCGTAACCTGGATAGCGCGCGCAGAGGTCCACCATAATCGCGTCGCGCGTCGTCTTGGCCAGGATAGAGGCGGCAGAGATGGCAGACTCCAGCGCGTCGCCGCCGACGATGCAGGTGATCCTGCAGGGGATTGGCGGCGGGTCGTTGCCGTCCACCAGCACGTGGGTCGGCATCATGCCCAGCTGGTCGAAAGCGCGGCGCATGGCGAGGAAGTTGGCTTGCCGGATGTTGACGGTGTCGATTTCCTCGACCGTGGCGACCCCGACGCCCCAGGCGACGGCGCGCTCCTTGATGCGGGCGGCGAGGATATCGCGGCGTTCCTCGGTGAGCTGTTTGGAGTCGTTGAGGCCGTTGATGCGGCGCTTCTTGTCGAGCACGACGGCGGCAGCGACAACGGGGCCGGCGAGGGGGCCTCGCCCGGCTTCGTCGATGCCACAGATTATCTCAACAACGTCCATGCTCGTGTCTCGGCTCAGGACGGGTTAGACATGAGTCCAAAGCCTCACTGCAACCCCGCGAGTTAGCCAATGGCATTAGCCTCCACAGCAGACGTCATCCGCATTCACAAACATGGCGGGCCGGAGGAGTTGAAGTTCGAGACGGTGGAACTCGGTGCGCCCGAGGCCGGGCAGGTGCGGCTGCGGCAGACGGCGATCGGGGTGAATTTCATCGATACCTACAAGCGGACGGGGCTCTATCCCGGGCCAACGCCCGCGGGGCTGGGCGAAGAAGCCGCAGGCGTGATCGAGGCGCTGGGCGAGGGCGTGTCGGGACTGAAAATCGGGGACCGGGTTGTCTACAACGGGCTGCAGGGTGGGTATGCGACGCATCGGAATGCGCCGGCGGACAAGATGGTTCGCATTCCCGATGGCGTGAGCGACGAGGACGCAGCGGCGGTCTTCCTGAAGGGTCTGACGGTCTGGATGCTCACCTTCGAGATCCGGCGCATCCAGCCCGGCGAGACGATTTTGGTCTGGGCTGCGGCCGGCGGCGTCGGATCGATCCTCGTACCGTGGGCCAATGCCCAGGGCGCGCGCGTGATTGGTGTGGTGTCGACGCCGGAGAAGGCCGAACTGGCGAAGCAGTACGGTTGCTGGGAGACGATCCTCGCGAGCGAGGATGTTGCGGCGCGTGTAAAGCAGCTGAATGGCGGGAAGGGGGTGCCGGTTGTCTATGACAGCGTTGGCAGGACATCTGCCGAGGCGAGCCTGAAGTCGCTCGCGCCACGCGGGTGGTTCATCACCTATGGCAATGCGTCGGGCCCCGCAGACCCGATCGCGCCGGCGCGGCTCAACCAGGGCGGGTCGCTGATCATGACGCGGCCGGGCCTGTTCCACTTCACGCATCATCGCGCGGACCTTGAACGCGGCGCAGCGGCGCTGTGGGGCGCGATGCGGTCTGGCGCGGTGAAGGCGGATGTGCGCCAACGCTTTGCGCTCAGGGACGCGGCCGAAGCGCACCGTGCGCTCGAAGGGCGCAAGACGATTGGCGCCACGATCCTGAATCCCTGAGGCGAACGACGTGGAGCACCCCTTCCAGCGATGGGTCGATCTCGCGCGACCGCGCGCGCAGCTGTGGCGGACTGCTTTCGGGAGCGTGCTGGTTGTCGCGGCGTGGCTGGCGTGGACGATGATCTTTGGCCTGATCGCCATTGGCAGCGGCCTTGTCAGCGCCGACGCGCTGGGCGCCGTGATGGGGCAGGGCGAAGGGAGCCTCACCTATCTCGACTCTGCCATGGCGATGGGCGTGCTTCTGGCGACATTCTGGGGCTTGTGGCTCGGCGTTTGGCTGGTCACGAAGCTTCTGCACCGGCGTGGGCTGTCGACCGTGTTCGGGCATGATGGCCGTATCCGGCTCGATCAGTTCGTCATCGGCATGGCGATGGCCGCCGGGTATCTCGCGCTCAGCCTCGGATCGACCTGGCTCTCGGGCGCGCCGCCAGAGAGGTCGAGCCTGCCGATGGAGCATTGGCTGCTGTCGTTTGCGCCGCTTGTCGTGCTGATCTTCTTCCAGACCGCAGGCGAGGAGCTGTTCTTCCGCGGTTACCTCACGCAGCAACTCGCGGCGCGCATCCCACACCCGCTTGTGTGGGGCCTGTTGCCATCGCTGGCGTTCGGGCTGGCGCATACCGCCAATGGCGGCGGCGATACGCAGTTTGCGATCTACTATGTCGCTGTCGCCACGCTGCTTGGCCTCGTGATGACCGCGCTCGTCTGGAGGACAGGTGGGCTCGCGGCTGCGATGGGCTTTCACCTGATGAACAATATCGGCGCGATGCTGATGATCGGAATCGCCGGCGTGACGCCGCCGATCTCGTTGTTCGTGATGGACTACAGCACGATGATCGGCTCGGCGTCGACGGATGTGCTGGTGCTTGGCCTGCTGCTGGCGTTCGTGCTGTCGCCGTTCGCGCCGTTGCCGAAGGGTCAGCCCCTGCGGAGGAAATAGACGCTAGCTGCGCCATAGGTGCGCTCGTCGAGGATGCTCCAGCCCGGCGCTTCCAGCGCGGGTTCGTCTGAGCCCACCTCGGCGACGACCAATGCGTCGGGTGAAAGCCACTGTCCGCTCACCAGCTGCTCAAGGGCGAGCGGAACGAGGCCCTGAGCGTAGGGTGGGTCCATGAAGACGAGGTCGAAGGGTGCGCCAAGACCCGCTGGCTTGAGGCCGAGGTCGGTGGCCGAGCGGCGGTGGATGCGCGTGTTGCCGAACAGCTGGAACGCCTCGACATTGTCGCGGATGCAGCCGCGCGCGGCGGCCTCGGTCTCGACGAACAGGCAGAAGGCGGCGCCGCGCGAGATGGCCTCGAAACCCAGCGCGCCGGAGCCCGCGAACGCATCGATCACACGGACGCCTTCGAGGCCGGGCGCCCAGGCAGCGTGGGCGAGGACGTTGAACAGGGACTCGCGCGCCCTGTCAGAGGTGGGGCGCGTGTTGCGGCCCTCCGGCGTGCGGATGGCGCGACCCTTGAGCGTGCCGGCGATGATGCGCATCGGGGCAGCGTCTAGCATCCCCCGCGCGAAATGCTATGGGGCGGCATGGACGAGGCGTTCGACCTTGAGATGATGCGCCGCGCGATGGCGCAGGCGCAGGCGGCAGCCGATGCGGGGGAGGCGCCGGTCGGGGCTGTCCTGGTGGATCCCGCGACAGGCGCCCTCGTGGCCGAGGCTCACAACCAGCCGATCCGCCTGCACGATCCGACAGCGCATGCCGAGGTGCTGGCGATGCGCGCGGCGGCGCAGACGCTGGGCAACTACCGGCTGACCGGACTGACGCTCTACGTGACGCTGGAACCCTGCGCGATGTGCGCCGGCGCGATCAGTCATGCGCGGATCGGGCGCGTGGTGTACGGGGCGGCGGACGAGAAGGGCGGGGCGCTGGCGCACGGTCCGCGCTTTTTCGAGCAGCCGACATGCCATTCGCGCCCGGATGTGACGGCGGGGGTTATGGCGGAGGAGTCGTCGGCGCTGTTGAAGTCGTTTTTCCGGGCGCGGCGATAGCTTCCACCGCCGATGAAGCGGAGCCCGCCTACGGCTCCGCAGAAACCTTCCCGCCAAACATCGCCTTGTACTCCGGCCGCAGGTCCTCCGCGAAAATCTCATGGGGCAGGACGAGGGAGTAGCTGCCTTCTGCGTACGATCCGACCGCGTAGGCGTCGTAGTACACGAACAGTCCGCCAAACTTGTTTGCTTCGACAGATGGCGCGAGGGCGATCTTCGCTTCCTCCAGCTTGATGTTGGTCTGCGTGCCAGCGCAGACAATCGGCTCATCGTAGATCGTGGCCGAGCCTATCTTCTGGAGTTTCACCTTCTTGAGAGCTTCGCAAACGCCAATGACCATGGCGGGCGATATCGCGCCTGACGTGAGCATCGACTCGATGGTGATCTGCTCGCCTGTCGCGGCCTTGGCAATATGGGTGTCGGTGTAGGTCATGCCGTGCGCGCCGCCGGTGAACTCATAGGCCGTGCCGAAGAGGCTGAGGATGTCGCTCGCCTTGGCGGTGTATTTCCATTCGATCTGCACTTCCCATGGCATCGCCATGGCGCCCTGTTTTTTCCGGTCCTCCGCGTCAGTGCGGGCGTTGGCCTTGTACTTCGCGAAGTAGGCAAGCGCGTCGGTGCGCAGGTAGTTCAGGACGGGATCGCTCGCCGGTCCCGGCGGGATGGCGGCGCTGAAGGAAATCGTGTCATCGGCAAAGGCCAGCGCGCCTTCGGCATTGGCGACAGGCGCGCCGGGATCGGGTGTCGCAGGCGCGGGCGGTGGTGTCGTCTGCCCGTTCTGGCCGAACTGGATCTGCGCGGTCTGGTCGTCGGCGGGATCGGCTGCAGCGGCCTGCGCAGGGGCCGCCGGCTCATCCTTGTCGCGGTTGCCCGTGGCGATGAAGACCGTCAGCAGCGACGCGCCGATCGCCACGCCTGCGCCGATCATGGCGACTGGCGGCGTCTTCTTGCCTTCCGGCTTTGGTTCGTCGGTCAAGCTCGTCTCCCACATCGCGCCTTGCGAAAGCAGTATCCGCTAGAATGGCGCTGCAATGAAGGCCCATCCTGCAAGCAGCAGCAGCCCGGCTTCGCGGTTGGCCCGGAAGAGCATCAGCGCGCGACCGCCATCGGCAGGATCAAGGCGGACGACCTGAAGCGCAAGGTGGAAGGCGAAGGGCGCAGTCATCGCAATGCCCATCCAGCCATCGGCGACGTAGGCGGCTGCTGCGCAAAGTGCGCTGCAGCACGCATAGATGATCGCGACGGCCGGGCGGATCTTTCCGCCAAAGCGCCGCGCCGTTGAACGCACGCCGATGAGAGCGTCATCCTCGCGATCCTGGATCGCGTAGATCGTGTCATAGCCGAGCGTCCACAGAACAAGTCCGGCATAGAGCAGCCATTCAGCCAGCGTGATCTCGCCACGAATGGCGGCCGGGGCAACGAGGGCGCCCCAGTTGAAAGTGAGGCCAAGCCAGACCTGCGGCCACCAGGTTATGCGCTTCATCAGCGGGTAGAGCGCCACCATCGGTATGGCGGCGAGCGCGACCAGTTTTGCAAAATCCGGCAGAGCAAGCAGGATGCCGAGGCCGATCAGGCACTGGATCAGCAGCCACGCCCACGCCTGTTTCAGCGACACCGCGCCTGAGGGAAGCGGACGCAACGCCGTTCGCGCGACCTTTGCATCGATGTCGCGGTCGAGAATGTCGTTGTAGGTGCAGCCCGCGCCGCGCATGGCCACGGCGCCAATGGCGAACAGCAGGGCAAGCCAGGCGTCCTCGGCGATCAGGCCGTGCGGAATACGCGCGAGAACAAGTCCGATGACGCAGGGCAGGCCCAGCAGCCAGAAGCCTGCCGGACGATCATAGCGCGACAGCTGCAGGTACGGGCTGGCGAAAGCCGGCGCATGCGCCACCCACGAGCCACGGACGGCGTCAGCGGGGGCGGTGGGGGCTGCGGGCTCGGTCATGTGGTCCTTGGCAGGAGGCTGGGGCCGATATAGCGCAGGGGGATGAGCGCGACACCCCGTCTCTATGTCGCTCCGGACCTCGCGCCGGGCGGGAAGCTGGTCCTCGACGGTGACCAGGCGCACTACCTCACGCGCGTGCTGCGTCTGGGGGCGGGCGATCCTGTGCGCGTCTTCAACGGTCGGGATGGCGAATTCGACGCCAGCATCGCAGGCAGCACGAAGTCGACAGCAACGCTCGACCTTGCTGCGAGGGTGCGGGAGCAGGCGGCGGCGCCAGACCTCTGGCTGCTGTTCGCGCCGCTCAAGAAGGCCCGGACGGACTTTGTGGTCGAAAAAGCGGTGGAACTTGGCGCGGCCGAGATTCGTCCGGTTCTCACCGAGCGCACAGACGCCGAGACTGTCCGCGTGGACCGGCTCCAGCGCATTGCCGTCGAGGCCGCAGAGCAAACCGAGCGTTTGGACGTGCCTCCGGTTCGCGACGCCGAGAAGCTGGGGGCGGTTCTAGCGAGCTGGGATGCAAGCCGCTTGCTGATCTTCGCTGACGAGGCGGGCGACGATCAGGGCCGGCCATGGGGCGGCGAGGCGGGCAGGGCAGGATCGATTCTCGACGTGTTGCAGGGCGTCGCCGATGGCCCGGCGGCAATTCTCATTGGACCGGAGGGCGGCTTCTCGCCTGCGGAGCGTTCGCGGCTGCGATCGTTAACCTATGTCCGGCCCGTTGGCCTTGGTCCGCGCATTCTCCGCGCGGAGACGGCGGCTGTCGCGACCCTGTCGCTTTGGCAGGCTGCGCGCGGCGACTGGCGGAGATAGCCGCTCTCTCCGTCGGAATAGTTTTCCTTCACAATTCGAACATTTGACGGACCCGGCTGGCGTCCCTAAGCGGGCATACCTATCTGGCTGGTGAGGACCAGCTCCGGACACACCCTGCATGACGACTCCCACGCGCGACATCGACGAGTCCTCGCCGCGCATCAAGGGCAAGCGCGAGCTCGTCGAACGGTTGGCGGGCGGGTCAAAGCCAAAGTCGGACTGGCGTATCGGCACCGAGCACGAGAAATTCGGCTTCATCGAAGGCTCGCTGCGGCCTGTGCCGTACGAAGGCGCGGCCTCGATCCGCGGCCTGCTTGAGGGTCTCGCGCGCGACAATGACTGGGCGCCGATCATTGAGAGTGGGCACATCATCGGCCTCAAGAAGGGCCTCGCGAGTGTAAGCCTCGAGCCCGGCGGGCAGTTCGAACTTTCCGGCGCGCCGCTCGAGAACATCCATCTGACCTGTGAAGAGATTGGCGACCACCTGCGCGAGACGCGCGCGCTGTCGAAGCCGATGAGCATCGACTTCCTTGGTCTCGGCTTCTCGCCACTGTGGTCGTTTGACGAAACGCCGATGATGCCCAAGGGGCGCTACGGCATCATGAAGGCGTACATGGAGAAGGTCGGCAGGCTCGGGCGGCAGATGATGTTCCGCTCGTGCACGGTGCAGACGAATCTCGACTTCGGCTCTGAGGCCGACATGGTGAAGAAGCTGCGCGTAAGCCTTGCGCTGCAGCCCATCGCGACCGCGCTGTTCGCCAACTCGCCCTTCGCCGAAGGCCGCACCAACGGCTTCCTCTCCTATCGCTCGCATGTGTGGACAGACACGGATCCGGATCGCTCCGGCATGCTGCCCTTCGCGTTCGAGCAAGGCTTCGGTTTCGAGCAGTATGTCGACTACGCGCTCGACGTGCCGATGTATTTCGTACGTCGCGACGGGAAGTACATCGACGCATCTGGTCTTTCCTTCCGCGACTTCATGGCGGGGAAGCTTCCGGTTCTGCCCGGTGAATTGCCTGCGATGGACGACTTCGACGATCACCTGTCGACGATCTTCCCCGAAGTGCGGCTCAAGACCTTCCTCGAAATGCGTGGCGCTGATGCGGGTCCGCACAACATGCTGTGCGCCCTCTCGGCGTTCTGGGTCGGCATCCTGTATGACGATCAGGCCCTGGATGGCGCGTGGGAGCTTGTGAAGGGCTTCAACGCGGCCGAACGTCAGGCCCTTCGGTCGGCCGTGCCGATGCAGGCGCTCGGCGCCCCGGTCCGCAACACGACGGCGCAGTCGCTGGCGATCGAGGCCGTGAAGCTTGCCGCTGGGGGCCTCGCGCGGCGGGGGAACCTGAACGCCAATGGGCTAGACGAAACCGTCTTCCTGACCGAACTGCAGGAAATCGCCGAGACGGGCCAGACACAGGCGCACCGTCTGCTGGAAAAGTACCACGGCCCCTGGAGGCGCGACATTACGCGATCATTCGCCGAGACCCGGGTCTGAGCCGCTCGTTCTGCAGGCTGTTCATCTCCAAAGGCATGGTCTTGCCGTCAGCGGTTGATTACGGGGCTTGAGCCTATCGCCGCCGCGTGATGAACATCGCTCAGACCCTGAAGGGGCATTTGGGCGAGGACTAGATGGATATCGTTGTTGCGATCGGAATCGTGATCACCCTGGTCACGGGGCTCCCGGTCTTCCTGCAGCTGCGCAAGCAGCCCAAAGGCCTGCACATCATCTTCTTCACCGAGATGTGGGAGCGGTTCTCCTATTACGGGATGCGCACGATTCTGTTCGTGTACATGACGCAGCATTTCCTGTTCTCGGATGAAGCGGCCTCTGGCCAGTACGGGGCCTATACCTCGCTCGTGTACCTGCTTCCGCTGATCGGCGGCATGCTGGCGGACCGCTATCTCGGCACGACAAAGGCTGTGGCTTTCGGCGCGCTCCTGCTGGTGGCGGGTCACCTGACGATGGCGATCGAGCAGGCGCCTGCTCGCAACGTGCTGATCTTCAATGGCCAGAACTACAACATCGAGTCCGAAGGTCGACAGGACCAGCGCCAGGCCTGGGTGGTTGTCGGCGGCCAGCGCTATGAGTTCGGTCCGGCCGACAATGGCGGCATGGAGATCAAGGGCTACACCGGCACGGCCGCGCTGCCGAACATCCTGCCGGTCGACGATCCGGAAACAACCGAGGTCGAAGGCTACCAGATGATCGTCGAGGGGCAGCAGCCTTTCTACATGGGCGCGTTCTTCCTTGCCCTGTCGTTGATCATCATGGGCGTCGGCTTCCTGAAGGCCAACCTCGCGACACAGGTCGGCCAGCTCTACACCAAGGACGATCCGCGCCGGGATGGCGGGTTCTCGCTCTACTACTACGGGATCAACCTCGGCGCCTTCTGGGCGCAGGTGCTGTGCGCGCTGGTCGGCGCGCAGGTCGGATGGTGGGCAGGCTTCGGCCTTGCCGGCGTCGGCATGTTGCTGGGCTGGCTGGTTTTCGTGCGCCGCCGCATCCTCTTCTTCACGCCGGGCCCGGCGCAGCTTCCGCCAGAACTCGGCTTGCCTCCCAATCCTGAGCTTCTCAAGAAGCGCTTGATCGGCCCGCTCAACCGCGAATGGCTGATCTACATACTTGCGCTTCTGGGCGTCGGACTTGTCTGGCTGCTGGTCCAGCGCGAGCCGATCGTGAACATGGCGCTGACCATCGCGTCGGTCGGAATGCTGGTGTTCTTCGCCTACTACATGTTCACGAAAGCGACGCTGGCAGAGAGCGGCAAGCTCATCCTCGCAATCATTCTCGTGCTCGCGTCGGTCGCGTTCTTCACGCTGTTCGAGCTTGGCGGATCTGCCCTGTCACAGTTCTCGGAGCGGTCGACGCAGCTGCCCAATGATGGCTTCTTCACCATCACGTCGGGCCAGACGCAGAGCTTCAACGGCGGGTTCATCCTGATCTTCGCGCCGATGTTCGCTGCGATGTGGACCTGGCTGGGCCGGCACAAGAAGGACCCGGGCGACGCGTTCAAGTTTGCGCTGGGTCTCGTCCAGGTGGGCGCGGGCTTCCTCGTGCTTGTCTGGGGCGTGCAGTACGCGGATGCGGAGTTCAAGGTTCCGCTGATCTTCCTCGTCGGTCTCTACCTGCTTCACACGACGGGCGAGCTGTTCCTGTCTCCGGTCGGCCTGTCAGCTATGACGAAGCTGACGCCGGCGCCGATCGCCGCGACCATGATGGCGACCTGGTATCTCGGCTCGTCCATCGCACAGGCGGTGCAGGCGCAGATCACCAAGCTGACGGCGCAGCAAACGGTGGGCGGGCAGGTGCTCGATCCGGAACTGGCCCTGAAGACCTATGCGGAGGTCTTCACGAATGTCGGTCTCGCCGGCATCGGCATTGGCATCCTGATGGGCATTGCGAGCCCGTTCCTGAACAAGCTCGCGCACCTGAAGGACAAGCCCAAGGACGGCGCGACGCCTGCGCCACAGGCGGCAGAGTGAACGAGCGGTGGCGCCGGCTGAGCTCAGCCCGCGCCACCGACCGTGATCTTGTCGATGCGTAGCGAGGGCTGACCAACGCCGACGGGTACGGACTGGCCGGCCTTGCCGCAGGTGCCGACGCCGTCGTCCATCGCGAAGTCGTTGCCGACCATCGAGATGTTGTTCATCACCGTCGGGCCGTGCCCGATCAGCGTTGCGTTCTTCACCGGCGCGCCGACCTTGCCGTTCTCGACGAGATAGGCCTCCGTGCACTGGAACACGAACTGGCCGTTGGTGATGTCCACCTGGCCGCCGCCGAAATCGACAGCCCAGATGCCCTTCTTGATCGACCGGACAATCTCGTCCGGTTCATGCGCGCCGCCGGTCATGAAGGTGTTGGTCATTCGCGGCATCGGGGTCGCGGCGTAGCTCTCGCGGCGTCCATTGCCGGTCGGGGCAACGCCCATCAGGCGCGCATTCTGCCGGTCCTGAATGTAACCGACGAGACGGCCATCCTCCACCAGAACGGTGCGCTGGGTCTGAGTGCCTTCATCGTCGAACGACAGCGATCCACGGCGATTGGCGATCGTGCCGTCATCGACGATCGTCACGCCCTTCGCCATCACCTGCTCCCCGATGCGGTTGGAGTAGACCGATGATCCCTTGCGGTTGAAATCGCCCTCGAGCCCGTGACCCACCGCTTCGTGGAGCAGCACGCCCGTCCAGCCCGGCCCAAGCGCCACTTCCATCTCGCCGGCAGGGGCAGGGACGGCTTCGAGATTGATCTCCGCCTTGCGCAGCGCACGCGCCGCAAGCGCCTTCCAGCGGTCCGGCTGGATCCATTCTTCGTAGCCTGCGCGCCCGCCTGCGCCGGCTGAGCCCGTCTCGCGGCGACCATCTTTTTCCATGGTCACGGCAATGTTCACGCGCACCAGCGGCCGCGCCTCGGCGACGCTTGCGCCGCCCGAGCGGATGATCTCGACAGCGGTGCGTGATCCCGCGAGCGACACGGACACCTGCACGACGCGCGGATCGCTTGCGCGACACCACGCGTCGATTTCCGCGAGCAGCCCCGTCTTGGTCACGAAGTCTGGCGACGCGGTGGGGTCGACGTCCGCATAGAGCCGGCGATTCACCGGCGTGGGGCCCATGGCGAGCTTGCTCGAACGCCCGCGCTTGGCGGCCGCAGCGGATGCCGCGGCGCGCTGGAGGGACGCTTTGGAAATCTCGCTTGCGTGCGCATAGCCGGTGGTTTCCCCCGACACGACCCGCAGGCCAAAGCCCTGGCCGCTATCGTAGGAAGCAGACTTCAGCCGGCCGTCATCGAACAGGAAGCTCTCGGAGCGTACCGATTCGACATAGATTTCGCCGTCCTCGGCGCCTGCCAGCGCCTCGTCGAGGATGCTTGCGGCCTTCGACACGCCGATGCCGGCTTCCTCGATCAAGCTGCGGTCGGTCATCGTGCGCCTTTCGACAAAATCTATGCGTCCACCCAAGATAGGGTGCCGCAGCCTGGAATGACAACGCAGCGCTTGTGCGTCAGCTTCCTGCGGGAACAACCGTGAAGCGGGCCATCTGGGCTGCGGCCTGCTTGAAGTCCGGGTTCAGCTTCAGCGCCTGGCGGAAGTCTTCATAGGCGGACTGGAGATTTCCGAGTTTCTCATGCGTCAGACCGCGATTGTAGAAACCGACCGTGCGCGCATCCTCCGACTCGGAGCCGACACCCTCGTTCAGGGCGGCCAGCGCTTCTGGATAGCGCTGGAGGTTGTAGTAGGCGGCGCCAAGATTGACCTTCGCTTCCTTGAGGTCAGGCATCAGCCGCAGGCTGTTCTCGTAATCCCACATGGCTTTTGTGTTGTTTCCCGCGCGCATGTGGAGGATGCCGCGATTGGTGTAGGTCGCGGCCTTGTCCCTGCGCTTCAGCGTCTCGTTTGTGATCGCGAGATTGCAGATTTCCATTGCCTTCTGCGGGGCGACTCGCTGGTCATCCGCCGCCTCGTAACAGGCTTGTCCAAGCCCGCCGCCGATCACCGTCACGGCGCCTTGTGCAAACGCAGCTGGGGATAGCAGAAGGCTCGCTGCGAGAGCCGAAATGCCTAGTACAAACCGGGTGCTCATCTTTCCAACTCCTTGGGCCTCTGGTAGCGACCTCGCGCCATCCCGCCGATTCGGCGCCCCTGCGACACTATGCATGGCAGGCGGTCGAAGCGGAGTGGTGGCGGCGGGCAGCATATCACGCTAAGCCCCGGTTTTCACGCATCTGTCTGGAGGATGTGCTCAACATGCTGCGAGGAGCTTGGAAACTCGGGGTGCTCGGCGCGGCAAGCCTTGCGGCTGCCGTCCCTGCCTGGGCTACGCCCACCCTGGGAGGCATTGATTTCCAGACGCCGGCCACGGAGACCGCACGGCGCGTGCAGGCCTTCCATTTCGAGGTGCTGATCATCATCACGGTGATCACCGCCCTCGTCACCGCGCTGCTGATCTGGGTTATGATCCGCTACAACCGCAAGGCCAGCCCGACGCCCAAGAAGTTCAGCCACAACACCGCTGTCGAGATCGTCTGGACCGTGCTGCCCGTGCTGATTCTCGTCTGGATCGCCAAGGGCTCGTTCCCGCTGCTCTACGAACAGGACGTGATGTTCAACGGCGAGCAGGTGCCGGAAGAGCAGGTCGTTGACATCAAGATCTACGGCAACATGTGGTACTGGGACTACACCTACAATCAAAACACGGACCAGGAGTTCGTCGTCGAAAGCCGCATGCTGCGCGCCGGCGACGCTGACCGCCCGCTGGACACCGCGCGCGGCGACATTGCGCAGCTCTCGGTCGACTACCCGATGGTCGCGCCGGTTGGCCGCCACGTCCGTCTCAAGATCACGGCGCGTGACGTCATCCACTCGTGGGCGATGCCGCAATTCGCGCTCAAGGTCGACGCCGTGCCGGGTCGCCTGAACCAGCTCTGGTTCAAGGTCGACCAGCCGGGCATCTATTACGGCCAGTGCTCCGAGCTCTGCGGCAAGGACCACTCCAATATGCCGATCGAGCTGTGGGCGCTGCCCCAGCAACAATACGACCAGTGGCTGGTCGCCGCGCAGGCCGACCCGGCGAACGGGGGGCGTGCCTATCTGGACAGCCTGCCGCGTCCGGGTGTGACCCAGCTCGCCGCCGCCGAATAAGATCAGGGAGCCGTTCGATGTCCAGCGATGCAAAACACGCGGCGGACCACGGTCATGGGCACGATCACGCCCACGACCACCAGGATCCGAAATGGTACAGCCCAGCACGTTGGCTGTTCTCGACCAACCACAAGGACATCGGGACGCTCTACCTCGTCTTCGCGCTGATGGCGGGCGTGGTCGGCTTCGTGTTCTCCGGCTTCATGCGGGCGGAACTTGCGGAGCCCGGCCTGCAGCTATTCAACGGCACTGCCTTTGGCGGCTTCTTCGGCAACGAGCACAACTACAACGTCATCACGACGATGCATGGCCTGATCATGATCTTCTTCATGGTCATGCCCGCCCTGATCGGCGGCTTCGGCAACTGGTTCGTGCCGCTGATGATCGGCGCGCCGGACATGGCGATGCCGCGCATGAACAACATCTCGTTCTGGCTGGTGCCGGTCTCGTTCTTCCTGCTGATCCTGTCGATGTTCGTGCCGGGCCCCCCGGGCAACGACGGCTTCGGCGGCGGCTGGGTTCTCTATCCACCGCTGTCTGGCACGACGGGCCATCCGGGCCTCGCGATGGATCTCGTGATCTTCTCGCTGCACCTTGCAGGCATGTCGTCGATCCTCGGCGCGATCAACTTCATCGTGACGATCCTCAACATGCGCGCGCCGGGCATGACGCTGCACAAGATGCCGCTGTTCGCCTGGTCGGTGCTTGTGACCGCCTTCCTGCTGGTGCTCGCGCTCCCGGTTCTCGCCGGCGCGCTGACCATGCTGCTGACCGACCGTAACTTCGGTTCGAAATTCTTCGAAGTCGCCGGCGGCGGCGACCCGATCATGTTCCAGCACTTGTTCTGGTTCTTCGGTCACCCCGAAGTCTACATCATGATCCTGCCGGGCTTCGGCATCGTCAGCCACGTCATCTCGACCTTCTCGAAGAAGCCCGTGTTCGGCTATCTCGGCATGGCTTACGCTATGGTCGCGATCGGCGTCATCGGCTTCATCGTCTGGGCGCACCACATGTACACGGTGGGCATGGACGTGAACCTGAAGGCCTACTTCGTGGCCGCCACGATGATCATCGCGGTTCCAACAGGCATCAAGATATTCTCGTGGATCGCCACGATGTGGGGCGGCTCGATCGAGTTCAAGGTGCCGATGCTCTGGGCGATCGGCTTCATCTTCCTCTTCACCGTCGGCGGTGTCACGGGCGTCGTTCTGGCCAATGCAGGCGTCGATCACTCGCTGCACGACACGTATTATGTCGTGGCACACTTCCACTACGTGCTGTCGCTGGGCGCGGTGTTCACTCTGTTCTGCGGCTGGTACTACTGGTTCGAGAAGATGTGGGGCGTGAAGTACAACGGCATGATCGCCGGTGCGCACTTCTGGCTCATGTTCGTCGGTTCGAACCTGATCTTCTTCCCGCAGCATTTCCTCGGGATGCAGGGCATGCCGCGCCGCTACGTCGACTACACCCCTGCGTTCGAGCAGTGGCATCAGTGGTCGACCTACGGCTACTGGATCGCCGCCGCCGCCACGATCGTGTTCTTCATCGGTCTGGTCGAAGCGATGATCCGCCGCCGCAAGGCCGAGGCAAATCCGTGGGGCGAGGGCGCGACGACGCTGGAATGGACCCTGTCCTCCCCGCCGCCGTTCCACCAGTACAACGACCTTCCGCGGGTCAGGTAACAGGACGCAGGCAGGCCGGACCGGATGGTTCGGCCTGCAGCGCTAGACAAGATGTCCGAAGCGACCATCGCCACGCTCTCGCCGACGACCGCCCCCGCGCTGCAGGGGCAGGCGACCGCGATGGACTACGTGCAGCTGATGAAGCCGCGCGTGATGTCGCTGGTGATCTTTACAGCACTCGCAGGTCTCGTTGCGGCCCCTGTCGCGATGAACCCGATCGCGGCAGCCTGCGCCGTCCTGGCGCTCGCCCTCGGCTCCGGCGCGGCTGGCGCGCTCAACATGTGGTACGACGCCGACATCGACGCGATGATGGCCCGCACAGTCACACGGCCAGTTCCTGCTGGTCTCGTCCGCGCTGAAGATGCGCTGGCCTTCGGCCTTATCATGTCGCTGATCTCGGTGACGCTGATGGCGCTGGCCGCGACGCCGCTCGCCGCCGGCCTGCTGGCCTTCTCGATCTTCTTCTACGCCGTGATCTACACAATGTGGCTCAAGCGCTCGACGGCGCAGAACATCGTCATCGGCGGGGCCGCCGGCGCCTTCCCGCCGGTGATCGGCTGGGCTGCCGCCACCGGGGACGCGCCGACCGACGCCTGGATCCTGTTCGGCCTGATCTTCCTCTGGACCCCGCCGCACTTCTGGGCCCTCGCGCTCTGGACGTCGAAGGAATACGGCCGCGCCGGCGTGCCGATGCTCCCCGTGACGCGCGGTGCGAAGGAAACGCGGCTGCAGATCCTGATCTACACGCTTGTCGTTGCTCCGTTTGGTCTCCTGCCGGCCTTCACCGGCCTTGGCGGCTGGATCTACCTCGCCGTGTCGGCAACCGGCGGCGCCGCCTTCCTCTGGTGCGCCGTTCGCGTCTTCCTCAGCCGCGCCGGCGATGATGATGCTCCAACCGACATGCGTCACGCGAAGAAGATGTTCGCGATTTCGATCTTCTATCTGTTCGCCCTGTTCGGTGCGCTCCTCGTCGAGCACGTGCTACCGCTGCACTTCCCGCTGTTCGGAGGCGCGTGATGCTCGACAAGGATCAGGTCAAGGACTGGGACGGTGAGCCCGAAGTGAAGGGCGCGCCTGCGTCCACCCCCCCACCGGTACAGCCTGCAGCGCCCACCCGCCCCGACATTGGCGCGATGCTGATGAGCTCACGCGAAGCGATCCCCACGGGCGAACATGTCATCCTGACGCCCGCCGAAGTCGCTGCCCGCAAGAAGCGCAACGGCTGGATCGCGCTAGCGCTCGGCGGCTTCGTGGTTCTCGTCTTCGTGCTGACCATGGCCAAGGTTGGCGGCGGCACCGGCGTGCCCGAGGTCTACCGCATCCCGTCGAGTTCTTCGCAATGAGAACACGCTCGCGCATCACGGCTCTTGTCCTCTCTGGCATCGCCGTGGGAATGCTAGGCCTCGCCTATGCCGCGGAGCCGCTCTACAAGGCGTTTTGCGCCGTTACCGGATTTGGCGGCACGACGCAGGTGGCGACCGAACGCCCAAAGGAAATCCTCGACCGTGTCGTCCGCGTCTATTTCGACACCAATGTCGAGACCGGCGCGCCGCTCGCGTTCCGTCCCTCACAGCCGTTCGTCGATGTCCGCATCGGCGAGACGATGATGACGTTTTTCGAACTGACCAACACGTCGGACGAGCCTGTTCGCGCGATGGCCAGCAAGAATGTCGTGCCGCACAAGGCCGGCGTCTATTTCGAGAAGATCGAGTGCTTCTGCTTCGAGGAGCAGACGTACAAGCCGGGTGAGTCGGTCAAATTGCCGGTGGTTTTCTTCATCTCCCCGGAGATGGCGAAGAACCCCAATGCCGACGACATTCACGGAATCACGCTGTCTTACACATACTACCGCGCAACCGGCCCTGAGACGGTTGCGCGGCTTGAGGACGCATCCGCGGTCAACTAGACCAGCGGTAGGAAAGACTGGGTCTGCGGCAAGGCCTCTTCGCCACGCCGCGCAATGTAGGGACTGAAGCCATGGCGGGCGACGTCAAGCACGACTATCACCTTGTGAAGCCGAGCCCATGGCCGTTGCTGGCCTCGCTCTCGCTGCTCATCCTCGCGCTGGGCACCGCCGGCTTCATGAAGGGCCTGTGGTTCATTCCGGCCGGCGCACTCTGGGCGTTCCTCCCCGGCTTCGTCTGTCTCGTATTCGTGCTCATCGGCTGGTGGGGCGACGTCATCAAGGAAAGCCGCGGCGGCGATCATAGCGAGGTCGTGCAGATCTCCCTGCGCTACGGCATGGTCCTGTTCATCGCTTCGGAAGTGATGTTCTTCGTGGCGTGGTTCTGGTCGTTCTTCGAGATGACCATCTTCCACGCGCTCCGCGCCAGCGCCACGCACTCGGACCTCGCCAACCCGGCGCTTGAGTCGCTGGTGAGCTGGTCGAAATGGCCGGTCACGCAGGTCGATGGCCATCAGGTCGTGCCGTTCGACCCCTTCCACCTTCCTCTGATCAACACGCTGATCCTGCTGCTCTCGGGCACGACCGTCACGTGGGCTCACCACGCCCTTCAGGTCGGCGACCGCAAGAGCGCCATCACGGGCCTCACGCTTACCGTCATCCTCGGCCTCTGCTTTTCGGCGCTTCAGGTCGTCGAATACGCTGAGGCCGGCTTCTCCTACGACGGCTCGATCTACGGTTCGGCCTTCTTCATGGCGACTGGTTTCCACGGCGCACACGTCGTGATCGGCACCATCTTCCTGATGGTCTGCCTCGGCCGCCTGCTGGCCGGCGGCATGAAGCCGGAAAAGCATCTCGGCTTCGAGTTCGCCGCCTGGTACTGGCACTTCGTCGACGTGGTGTGGCTCTTCCTCTTCGCCTTCGTCTACGTGACGCCGCACCTGGTCTGGGGCGCTGGCCCGCCGGGCTCGGGTCACTGACGAATGGCAGGTGAGTGATGGCAAGGAAGGCGGCGCTTTTCGGCTTCCTCGCGATCCTGGCAGTGACGATCGCCCTCTGGCTGTCGGCGCTGCTGCCCTTCCTCACCAATGGTCGTCCGCTGGTTGATACCGCCCAGCAGATCTGGAGCGGCGGCGGCTTCTCCACCCTCGACTCATCCTTCCGCTCGGGCCGCGACGTCGTCCTTGCGCCGCGCTTCAACCCGTATGGCGTTTTGCTCACCGGCACGTTGCTGATGCTCGCTGCGGGCGGAGCCGCAGCCGCCGCCATCGTTCTGTGGCGCAAGTCGAAAGTCTGGTTCGCCGTCGGCGCCGCCATCGCGGCTCTACTTCTGGGCGCGGCCGGCAACTGGTTCATTGCAACGCAATGGCAGGGCGATTCCGCCTTCCCGCCCGGCTATCTCAACGCCGACCTGCTCTATGCGCTCTCCAAGACATTCAACACGCTGTTCTACATCGGCTTTGCGCTGTTTGCTGTCTCGACGGTGCTCGTCATCGCCGGCGTCGCCACGCGCGAGAAGCCGCTCGGTTTCCAGGTGGTCGCGATCAATTGGGTCTTGCTTGCGGCATCGTGGCTCGTCATCTTTGTTATGCTGTTCGTGCTCCCATATCCCGGTGGGGATTGAGGAATACAGATGGCCGTCTCAGCCCTTTCCGCTGGTCTCCGCTGTCGCTGCCCGAACTGCGGCGAGGGGCCAGTGTTCCGAGGCTTTCTCAAGTTCAGGGAACGCTGCGAAGCCTGCGGCGCTGACCTGACAGTCGCCGATGCCGGCGACGGCCCGGCCTTCTTCGTGATGTTCGCAGCCCTGATCTTCATCGTGCCGCTGGCGATGTTCTTCGAGTTCGGCATCCGCCCGCCCGGCTGGGTTCACATTTTCATCTGGCCGCCCGTCACGATCGCCTTCTGCGTCACGCTGCTGCGCCCCATCAAGGCGCTGATGTTCGCGCTGCAATGGAAGCACAAGGCCGGTCAGGCGCGCTTCATTGACGATACGACGCAGCAGTAGCGCGCAGGCCGCTTGCCGGGCTACACCATACCCATGCATTTCCGCCCCTATCCGCTGCTCACGGCGTTCGCCATTCCGGCGCTTGTGCTGCTCGTGTGGCTCGGCGTGTGGCAAGCCCAGCGCGCCGACTGGAAGACAGCGGAGGTCGCGAGCTTCAAGGAGCGCCTCGATGCGCCGGCGATGCAGATCGATGCAATCTGCGCCGCCGGCATCGCGGAACAGCAGATCATGATGACCCCGCCCTCAGACGGCGCCGCCATCCGCCTGTTCGGCATGCGCGCGTCGGGCAAGCCGGGCTGGAAAGTGTTCCAGGCATCAGCCATGTGCGGCAGGCCCATCCTCGTCCAGAAGGGCTTCGAGGAACTCGTGATCGGCGGGCCCGGCGGCGTCTCGCCGGCTCCGCCGCCGCCCTGGCCGGATCGCTACATCGTCGCGCCCTGGCCAGAGAAGCCGGCCATGGCCAGCGACAATGATCCCTCTGCGAATGAGTGGCACTGGATGGACGCCCCCGCCATCGCCGCCGCCCTCGACCAGCCCGACCTCGACACCCGCTTCGTGATCCTGCCCCTCGACGGGATGCCGGACTTCCTCGTCCGCACGCCTCCGGAGACGCATGTCGGCTATTCGGTTACCTGGTTCGGGATGGCGATTGCCTTCGTGGTGATATACGGGCTTTTCCACATGCGGGCAGGGCGCTTGCGGTTCGGCAAGGCCAGAAGCGAGGCGAAAGAATGAAGTACGTCTCGACCCGCGGGCATTCCGAAGCGGTGGATTTCCTCACCGCCAGCCTCGCAGGCCTCGCCCCCGACGGCGGTCTCTACACGCCCGTCACCTGGCCGCAGATCCCGCGTCCGAAGCCGGGCGACACCTATGTCGAAACCGCCACGCGCGTGCTCTCCGCCTTCGCAGGGGGCACGCTGTCCGACGATGTGATCCGCACGCTGGCGGAGCGCGCCTACGCTCCCTTCGCACACCAGTCCGTCGCGCCGCTCGTTGAGGTCAGCCCCAACCGCTGGATGCTCGAACTGCACCACGGCCCGACGCTCGCCTTCAAGGACGTGGCGATGCGCCTGATCGCGCAACTCTACGACCATGTCCTCGAACAGCGCGGCGAGCGCATGACCATCCTCTGCGCCACCTCCGGCGATACGGGCGGCGCCGCAGCCTCAGCCTTCGCTGGATCGACGCGCGTCGACATGGTGATCCTGCACCCGCACAATCGCGTCTCGCCGACGCAGCGCCTGTTCATGACGGCGACCGGCGCAGACAACGTCCACAACCTGGCGCTCGAAGGCGACTTCGACGGCACGCAGGCGATCCTGAAACAGCTGATCGGCGACGAACAGTTCAAGCGCCGCGTCGGTCTTGCCGCGGTCAACTCGATCAACTGGACGCGCGTCGCAGCCCAGAGCGTCTACTTCGCGCAGGCGCAAGCCCAGCTCGGCGCCGACCGCCCCATCCATTTCGTGGTGCCCACCGGCAATTTCGGCGACGCGCTCGCCGGCTATGTGGCTTCGCGCGCCGGCCTCCTGAACAGCTTCCGCATCACCGCCGCCGTCAACGCCAACGACGCCATGGCGCGTCTCCTGTCCGGCCAGCCGCTGACCCGCGGCGAGACCGCCCCGACAATCAGCCCCGCCATGGACATCCAGCTGCCCAGCAATTTCGAACGCCTGTTCTTCGAAGCCACCAGTGCAAATGGCGATCCCACCGCCCGCAACGGCGCTATCGTCGCAAAGGCCTACGCCGAACTTGCAGCGAAAGGGCAGGGCGCCATTCCCGCCGACGTGTCCGCGCGCCTCGCCTCCATGGGCCTAGACGGCCAGCGCGTCAGCGACGCCGAGACACGCGAGGAGATGAAACGCACGCTCGCCGAAACCGGCTGGGTTGTCTGTCCGCACACCGCCGTCGGCCTCGCAGCAGCCCGCCGCGTGAAGCACGATGGCCCTGTCGTCACGCTGGCCACTGCTCACGCCGCCAAATTCCCTGAAACGGTCCACGAAGTCCTCGGCGTCGACGCGCCGCTGCCGCCCCGCGTACACGCGTTCGCCTCGCGCACTGAAAAGTTCGACACCGGCCCGATGAGCGCCGACTTCGTGCGCGACCGCATCCTCTCGAGAGCCGCGAAATCCTGATGGATCGTAGACACGTCATCACGCTCCCCAACGGCGCACGCATCGTGTTCGATGCGATGCCAGGCCTGCGCACGGCCTCCGTCGGCGTCTATCTCGGCGCAGGCGCGCGCCACGAGTCCGCCGACCGAAACGGCCTCGCGCACTTCCTCGAACACATGGCCTTCAAGGGCGCCGGCGGCCTCAGCGCCCGGGCCATCGCCGAAGCGGTCGAAGCGCGCGGCGCGTCGATGAACGCCGCGACCGACTACGAGCGCACCAGCTATTTCGTCCGCTGCCTCTCCGCCGATGCGCCGCAGATGCTGGACATCGCGCTGTCGCTGGTGTTCGCCACCGACTTGCCGCTCGAAGAGATCGAACGCGAGAAATTCGTCGTCCTGCAGGAAATCGGTGAAGCCGCTGACCAGCCCGACGATCTCGTGATGGAGCTCGCCCAGGCCGCCAGCTTCCCCGACCATCCGCTCGGCCGCCCCATCCTCGGCGTCGAAGTAACGCTGAAGCCGATCACCCGCGACGACCTGATCAGCTTCGCCGCCAACGCCTATGTCCCGCGGCGCACCGTCATCTCCGTAGCTGGCGCGTTCGACCAGGCCGCGGTCGAAGCCGTCGCCCGCCGCTGGCTGGAACCGCGTCCCGCCTTGCCCGCGCCCATCTCCACCGCCCCAGCTGCGCCGCGCCGCCACGCCGCCACCGTCTCGCGCAAGCTCGAACAGACCCACCTCGTGCTTGCGCATCCCGCACCCCACGCCCAGTCGGACCAGCGTTTCGCCGCCCGTATCTTCGCCGAGATCTTCGGCGGCGGCATGGCCTCGCGCCTCTTCCAGGACGTGCGCGAGAGCAGGGGCCTCGCCTACACGATCGACGCCTCCGCCGAACAGTATAGCGACGCCGGCCGCATCTCCGTCTTCGCCGGCTGCGCACCCGGAGACGCCGCTGAAGTCGTGCAGATCACCCGCGCGATCTGGTCCGACATGGCGGCGGCAGGCCCCACCGAAGCCGAACTCTCCCGCGCCCGCGCCATCGCCGCGACCAGCTATGCCATGGCCGCCGAAGCGCCCTCCGCCCGCGCCGGCGGCGCGGCCTACGAACTCCTCGCTTTCGACCGCCTCGTTCCCATCGAGGAAGTGCTGCGGCGCATTGACTCAGTGACATCGGAAGACGTGCGCCGTGTCGCCGCGAACGCATTAGCCGCGCCGCCCATCGCTGCCGCTGTCGGCCCCAAGGCTGGACTTGCCGCCGCCGAGAGGTTTGTCTCGCAGGCAACCTGAATCGATCATTCCATCAACGGGACGATGCACCAGTTCTCAGCCAACAGCGCAGGCGCCTCCGCACGCGCGGCCCTCTGGTCGTGGCATGCGGGCGATGGAGTCCTCGTCATCCGCGCCGATCCGGGCAATCCGCTCGCCAGCCTCGATGGCCGATGGACTCTCCAGGCGCTGCTGGAACAGTTCGATGGTCTGGCGCGCATGCGCATCGCCACCCCGCTGAAGTCCGGCCGTCCCGGCGACCCCGTCGACATCCGCGTCACGCTACTGAACGGCGCCCCCGCGCATTTCTTCGGCGCCTTCCACGATCTCGGAGTCGCGCGCGGCCTGATCGTCTCAGCCGCGGCCAGCGAGCGCCGCGTGCATGGCGAGAGCAATGTCGAACCCGTCTTCCAGCCCATCCGCCGCCTCGACACGCTGGACGTCGCCGGCTTCGAGGCGCTCGCCCGCTTCCGCACGCCCGACGGCAAGCTCGTAGGCGCAGATACGCTGGTCGGCCTCGGCGCAGACACGGACTGGACCGCCATCGCGCCCGTGATGCTGGCCCAATCGGCTGCGACACTGGCTGCGTTGCGTAGCGAGGGTCGTAACGTCTTCATGCAGGTGAACCTCTCCGCCGCCGAAATCGCGCGGCCCGAACTGGTCGAAGAAGTTGCCGCCATCATTCGCGACGCAGACCTGCCGCACGGCGTCCTGCGCGTTGAACTCACGGAGCAGGCCGCCCTCCGCGACTTCGAAGGCGCTCTGGGCGCGCTCGCCGCCTTCCGCGCCGCCGGCGCCGGCATCGTGCTCGACGATTTTGGCGCCGGTCATTCCTCCTTCGCCTGGCTCGCCGAAATCCCGGCTGACGGCGTGAAGCTCGATCCTAAGCTCTGCCGCATGATCGGCCAGCCGCGCGCCTGTCGCATCGTCACCGCGCTCACCGGCCTCATCCGCGGCCTTGGCATGACGGTCACCGCCGAAGGCATCGAGGACAAGGTCGTCGCCGGCGAACTCCACGCTATCGGCTGCGACTTCGTCCAGGGCTACGCCTACGACATGCCCCTCCGTCTGCAGGACATCATGGTGGCGTTCGATCCGCTGGCCGATCGGCCATGAATGCACTCGTCGTCTCGGTCAGCCGCGACGGCGGCCACAGGTTCAACAAGCAATCCCGGCCCGAAATCCGCCTGATCGAGGGATTGGGCGTCGAAGGCGACGCCCACGCTGGCGTCACGGTGCAACACCTCTCGCGGATCGCGAAGAACCCCGCACAGCCCAACCTCCGCCAGGTCCACCTGATCCACGCCGAACTGCACGACGAACTCAACGCCGCCGGCTTCGACATCCATCCCGGCGACATGGGCGAGAACATCCTCACGCGGGGCCTCGACCTGCTGGCCTTGCCGCAAGGCACGCTGCTCCACATCGGCGCCGAGGCGATCGTGGAAATCACTGGCCTGCGCAATCCCTGCGCGCAACTCGAAGGGTTTCGCCCCGGCCTGCTCAAGGCCTGTCTCGGGCGGACGCCCGAGGGCCAGCTGATCCGCAAGGCAGGCGTGATGGCGATCGTGCACCGCGACGGCGTGGTTCGCTCCGGTGACGCCCTCCGCGCCGAGCCGCCGAAAGGCCCGCATCTGTCGCTTCAGCCGATTTAACCGGGCAAGGTGACGCCCCGCGCCCCGACATCCACGGCGTCGATCACCCACGGGCCTGCCGCATGATCCGCCAGCCGCGTCCTGACATGCAACGGGAATGACGGATTGTTGTCCCCCTCGCACCTTGCGTTTGGCGGCCATTCTTCAACAGCTGGCTCCGTGTTTTGAACACGTCGGAGGCTTTTCCTTGTCGCGCCACAGCCATGTGCTTTTTCCAGTCGTCGTCTTCCTGCTGGGTGCGCTGGCGCCAGCTGCGCTGGCTCAGGCCCCCGCCATCCCCCGAACGGCCGAAGGTCGCCCGGACTTCCAGGGCATCTGGTCGAGTCAGTGGCTGTCGCCCGTGGAGCGGCCAGCCGGCGTCACCAAGCTGGTGCTCGACGAGACTGAAGCAGCTCTGTTGACCAGGGACATCCTCGTGCGAGCCGAGAAGAACAATCCGCTCGACCCCGAACTGGCTGAACCTGATGCGACCTCGCTTGCGGTTGTGCGCGGCGAATTCAGGTCATCCCTCATCATCGACCCACCCGATGGCAAGTTGCCCTACACCCCCGTGGGGCGTTCGGCGGCGCGGGCCTACATCGGCGGGCTCGATGGCCCTGAGCAGCGCATGACAACTGAACGCTGCATTGGCGGCGTCGGCTGGGCGCCCCTGCAGATCCGCAGCGCCTCGATGCTGCACCGGATCGTGCAGACCCCTGACCATGTTGTCGTCCAGACGGAAGCCTACGATGACACGCGCATCATCCCGGTCGGCATGGAGCCCAGGCCTGCCGCGCTGAAGCTCCATGGCGGCGATTCGATCTCGCGCTGGGAGGGTGACGTGCTTGTTGTCGAAACGCGCAATCCCAACCCGGGCACCTCGACGCATGGCATCGTCACAGTGAAAAGCCCTGACGCCAAGATCGTCGAACGCTTTGAGCTGACCTCGCCGGATGAGCTGGTCTACCGCTACACGGTTACCGATCCCTCCTACTATTCGACATCGTGGACAGCCGAGTACTCGTTCGTGCGATCGCGCGACCAGATGTTCGAATTCGCCTGCCATGAGGGAAATCACTCGATGCGGGGCATGCTCGCCGGGGCCCGGCAGGAGCAGCTTCTGGCAGTGAAATAGGGCTGGCGCGCCGGGCAGGTGACGCCCCCGCCAAACCCCGCTAGAACGCCGGTCTCCACCCCCTCCGAGGAAGCCATGGCAGACCGCAAGCCCTATCTGATTTCAGGCCGCACCGGCGACTGGGAAGTCGTCATGGGGCTCGAAGTCCATGCGCAGGTGGCCTCCAATTCCAAGCTCTTCTCAGGCGCCGCCACCGCCTTCGGCAATGACCCGAACACCAATGTTTCGCTGGTGGACGCCGCCATGCCGGGCATGCTTCCGGTGATCAACGCCTTCTGCGTGGAGCAGGCGGTGAAGACCGGCCTCGGACTCAATGCCGAGATAAATCTCGTCTCGCGTTTCGACCGGAAGAACTATTTCTATCCCGACCTGCCGCAGGGCTATCAGATTTCGCAGTTCAAATCGCCCATCGTCGGCGAAGGCAAGATCGATGTTGAATCGGAAGACGGCTACACCTTCACCGTCGGCATCGAGCGTCTCCACCTAGAACAGGACGCTGGCAAGTCGATCCACGACCTCGACCCCAACGCCACTTATGTGGATTTGAACCGCTCGGGCGTCGCCCTGATGGAAATCGTCTCGCGCCCGGATATCCGCTCGCCTGCGGAAGCAGCCGCCTATGTGAAGAAGCTGCGCTCCATCCTCATTGCGCTCGGCACATGCGATGGCGACATGGAGAAGGGCAATCTCCGCGCCGACGTAAACGTCTCCGTCTGCAAGCCTGGTGGCTATGATCACTACAAGAAGACCGGCAGCTTCGAGAAACTCGGCACGCGCTGCGAGATCAAGAACGTCAATTCGTTCCGCTTCATCCAGATGGCTGCCGAATACGAAGCGCGCCGACAGATCGAAATCCTTGAGGACGGCGGCAAGATCGACCAGGAGACCCGCCTCTACAACGCGGACAAGGACGAGACGCGCTCCATGCGCTCGAAGGAGGACGCGCACGACTACCGCTATTTCCCCGATCCCGACCTGCTGCCGCTCGAACTCTCGGGCGACTACGTCGCGAGCATCAAGGCGAAACTGCCCGAACTTCCCGACCAGAAGCGCGCGCGCTTCGTGAAAGACTACGGTCTCAAGGAGTACGACGCCGGCGTCGTCGCGGGCGACGCGGAGAAGGCCGCCTATTTCGAGGCGGTCGCAAAGGGCAGGGACGCTCGTCTCGCCGCCAACTGGGTGACGCAGGACCTGTTCGGCTACCTCAACAAGGAAGGCCTCGAACTCTCGCAGTCACCCATTAGCGCCGAACAACTCGGCGGCCTGATCGCGCTGATCGCCGACAACACGATCAGCGGCAAGATCGCGAAGGATGTGTTCCTCAAGATGATCGCCACCGGCGATACCGCCGCAGCAATCGTCGAACGCGAAGGCCTGAAACAGGTCACTGACACGGGCGCCATCGAGAAGGTCGTCGACGACGTGTTGGCCGCGAACCCGGCGCAGGTCGAAGAGATCAAGGCCCAACGCGCCGCCGGCCACGAAAAGCCGAAGACGCTCGGCTGGATGGTAGGCCAGATCATGAAAGCCTCGGGCGGCAAGGCCAACCCCGCCGCCGTCAACGCGATCCTGATGAAGAAGCTGGGGCTCTGATCGGGGCTGGGCTGCAGGGCAACACCGTACAGAAATCCGTATCGCGCGCGGAAACCCACACGTTTTGGGGGATGGGGAACGCACGCTCTCGAACACTTTAAACGCGCTACGCCAAAAAATGCAGCACGCAGAGATCGCGAAAAAGATTCTATCCAGCACCCCCTCCGCGCGACCGAATAATCGGCCGCATGACACGGGCACCCACCGCATCAATGGGAGTAGGCGACCTCACCGCGATCCAGCCTTTGCTGGGCGCGGTTCTGATGCTGTGCGTGAGCGTCGTGCAAGGCGTCCGAACAACGCTCGGGATGATCTTCAACTGCTCTCTTCGTGATTGGCGCACGGTGACTACACGCGAGGTTCTGCCCCAGGCGACGTCGGGAATTTCATATCAAGGAACCCACCGCCACCACGGAGGCATTCTCGGCCTTGTGCCGAGAATCTCTGTTGGCCCATCGTGGGGACTCAGCATGGATCTCCTCGAAACAAGCAATCGGGGTTCTCGGCACAAATCCGAGAATGACCCCGGTGATGTGGCGCCATTCCGAATGGAAGCGGACCCTTTTGGTCCGCGACCCCCGCTAAGGCGGGGGTCCAGTCCTGTACGAAGCGCAGACTCGCACCCACAGAAGCGCGCTGACGCGCGCTGACTGCCCCGCCCTCAGCCTGAGCTTGTTGAAGGACGCGGGGGACACGGCTGAAAGCATCGTGCTTACGCACGCCTAGCCAGCCGCGCGCTCAAACCAGCCAACCCCTGCCCATGCCGCAGGGACCGCGCCCTCACGCTTATTGCGGCGGCTGCGCCGGCGCGAGCTGGTCATCGATCGCAGACCGCACGGGCTCGGGCCAGTCGCGGTCCACGCCCACACAGTCCCGCTTGAAACTCCCACCCACTTCATCGACCATGCCCCTGTCGGACGTTGTAAAGATCTCCCAATCCATCTGGCAGGCGCGCGTCGCAAAACCGCGCGTGCACTGCGCGGCGGGTTCCGGATAGTCTTCGTGCGCCTCGCCATAGATGCATTCGAATCCGGCAGCGTTGACCGCCCCGATGATGTCCGGCCGGCTCATCTTTCCGAGCAACGCCTTAACCCCGGCATCCCAGTCCGCATCCAGTTTTTCGCCCGGCTCGTACTGCCAGTCATGCGCAGCCTCCAGCGCCTTGAGATCGACCGGCGCTACGGCAGCTGGTGGTGCGGGCGCCGGTTCCGGTGTTGGCGCGGGCGCCGGCGAACAGGCTGCGAGCACCAGCAAGATGCCAGACAATGCACGGACCATGTTTCAGTCCTCCCAACGCGACTCTACCACGAATCCCGGCTAATCCGCGGCGGGCTGGCGCCGGACCGCGTTCCCCGCTATGCGCCCGGCCATGAAGCTTGCCGACTTCGATTTCCACCTGCCCGAGGAGCTGATCGCCCTTCGCCCGGCCAATCCCCGTGATTCCGCGCGGCTCCTCGTTGTGCGTGGACGCGAAGGGAAACTCGAAGACCGCAGTGTCCGTGACCTCCCGGACCTGCTGAAATCCGGCGACATCCTCGTCGCCAACGACACCCGCGTCATCCGCGCCGCCTTGCTCGGCCATCGTCCCTCGCGAGGCGAGGGCGCCGATGTCGAGATCGAGGTGAACCTCAACTCGCGCCTGTCCCCCGACACCTGGTCCGCCTTCGCCAGGCCCGGCAAGCGGCTGAAGGAAGGCGACACCATCGTGTTCGCCCACGGGCTCACGGCCCGCGTCGCCACCAAATCGGAAGCGGAAGTCCATCTCGCGTTCAGTCGCTCCAGCGCAGACCTCGACGCCGCCATCGAAGCTGCTGGAAACATGCCGATCCCTCCCTACATAGCCTCGAAGCGTGCAGCAGATGCGAGCGACGCCAGCGACTACCAGACACTCTTCGCCGACAAGTCCGGCTCCGTCGCCGCGCCAACCGCAGGGCTGCACTTCACGCAAGACCTCCTCGCGCGACTTGCTGTAGCCGGCGTCCAGCGCACCAGCGTCACGCTCCACGTAAACGCCGGCACTTTCCTGCCGGTGAAAGTCGACGATATCAGCGAACACCGCATGCACGCCGAACATGCCGAGCTTTCGCCTCATGCGAGCAACGCCATCCGCGTCGCCCGCACATCGGGCGGCCGCTGCATACCGATCGGCACGACCGCGTTGCGTACGCTCGAAAGCGCAGCCGGATCCGGCGACCTTGAGCCCATGAATGCCCCCACCTCGATCTTCATCACCCCCGGCTATCGCTTCCGCGTCGCCGACGGCTTGATGACTAACTTCCACCTCCCCAAATCAACACTCTTCATGCTCGTCAGCGCGATGATGGGTCTCGACGTGATGAAGCGCGCCTATGCCCATGCCGTGAACGAGCGCTATCGCTTCTTCTCCTATGGCGACGCGTGCCTGCTGCTGCCCGGTGACATCTGATGGCTGAATTCCCATTTCACATCGCAGCAACCGAGGGCGAGGCCCGCACCGGCCGGCTCACCACGCCGCGTGGCGATATTGCAACGCCGGCCTTCATGCCTGTCGGCACGGCCGGCACCGTCAAGGCGATGTTCCTCGATGACGTCCGCTCCACCGGTACGGACATCATCCTTGGCAACACCTACCACCTGATGCTGCGCCCCAGCGCCGAACGCGTGGCGAGGCTGGGCGGCCTTCATCGCTTCATGGGCTGGAGCCACCCGATCCTCACCGACAGCGGCGGTTTTCAGGTCTTCTCGCTCTCCGACCTCCGCAAGATGAAGGAGGAGGGGGTGGAATTCCGCTCGCATATCGACGGCTCGTCGCACTTTCTCTCGCCCGAACGCTCCATCGAGATTCAGTCCGACCTGCTCGGCTCCGACATCGCGATGCAGCTGGACGAATGCGTCGCCAACCCGTGCGAACACGCCCCGGCAAAGGCCGCCATGCTTCTCTCCGCGCGCTGGGGCGAACGCTCGAAAGCCTATTTCGGCCATCGCGATCGCCAGGCTCTGTTCGGCATCGTGCAGGGCTCGACCTACGCCGATCTCCGCACCGAAAGCGCACAGCGCGTGGTGGACACAGGCTTTGACGGCTACGCCATCGGCGGCCTCGCGGTGGGTGAGGGGCACGAAGCGATGTGCGATACGATCAGCTTAACCGCGCCCCTGCTGCCCCCGCACCGGCCGCGCTATCTCATGGGCGTCGGCAAGCCGATCGACATCCTCGAAGCTGTCGCTCGCGGCATCGACATGTTTGATTGCGTCCTGCCCACGCGTTCAGGCCGTCATGGACAGGCATGGACATGGGATGGTCCCATCAACCTGAAGAACGCGAAGTGGGCCGAGGACGACACGCCGATTGATCCGTCGTCAAACTGCCCCGCCAGCCGCGACTACTCAAAGGCCTATCTCAATCACCTGTTCAAGGCAGGCGAGTATCTCGGCCCCATGCTCCTCTCCTGGCACAACATCGCTTTCTTCCAGGCGATGATGGCCGCCATGCGCACCGCGATTGCCGAAGGCCGCTTCGCTGCATTCCGCGCGGATATGCGCAGCCGCTGGACCGCGAACGCTCAGCCAGGCTGAACGCCGCTGCGATACTCGATCGGCGTCGGCGCCGCGATCCCGGCATTCGGCTCCGGCGCAGCAGGCGGCGCACACCCGAGCTGAGCGCCCACGCCCTTGAGATACGCCCGCCGCGTCACGCCTTGCTCGTAAGCCGCCCGCAGCCGTCGCTCATGCGCCGAAGCCCCCGTCGCCTCCCGCACCAGCGAGCGGAACGGGATGAAGTCCGACATCGTCGACGAGACCGCTCCAAGCGTGATGTCGGCCGCGCCTTCGCCGGCCACCTCGCCAAACGACCGTTCAGGCAGCGGCGGCGCATCCGTGTCCCGGCCGAGGATGGCTGTGAGATCCGCCACCATCTTGCTGATGGAGGAGCAGCTCACATCCGGAATCGGTTCATAGGCTGACCTGATCGCCGCCAGCAGCGGCGGCACCTCGTCTCGCCTGACATTGAGATCGTTGAGAGGCGTCATCGCCGCGTCGCTGAAGCCCGCCGAGGTCCGGCTGCTGGCGGTCTCACAACCGGCCAGCACAAGCACCAGCGCCGATATTGCCAGCTTATCCAGTGTTTTCATGGCTTCCGCCCCCGCCAACAGCTTATTCCCACCCCATGTTTGGAGGCGGTTTTGCAGTTCGGCAAGCCAAAGCGTCACAGCCCGAATTCAGCCGGATTCCAGCGTTGACCGGAGCGGAATCGAACACTAGGTTCCGCCGCTCTTGAGAGAGCCCGTAGCTCAGTCGGTAGAGCAGCTGACTTTTAATCAGCGGGTCGCAAGTTCGATTCTTGCCGGGCTCACCAAGTTCCCCC
>JBBAUA010000026.1:0-12538 GCA_040398465.1 Hyphomonadaceae bacterium
TGGGCGATGAGCCGCCGCAACGCAGCACGCCCCTGAATGACGTATGTGGATCGAATCTGCCGGATGGTCTCAATCGCCACCTGGCGACTTCGGGGGCCGAACAACCTCGACATTAGCCCCCGAAGAGTTCTTCCAACAAGCGCGGGCCAAGAGCGCATACCGGAGCCAGAATCTAGCGTGGCAAACTTGGCGTCCGCCTGATCCTTGTCTCTCCCATCCCTGGCGGCGCCAGCGGACGGGAAAACCTAGTGGGCAACATCCGAGGCCGGCGCTTGGTCGGCACGCTTGGGAGCCTTGGCAGCTTCCACAGGCGCTTCGTTCGGAAGGGATGTCGCCTTCGCCTCGGTCTCCTGCAACACGCCGGCGACCTTGTCTGCAAAGGCTCGGGCCTGCTTACGCAGTCTGGTTGTTCTAGGGTTCGCCTTCACGGCGGCTGGCGCGCCGAGCAGCAACTGGGCGATGATGGCTGCTCCGAGCGGGCTGTCAGCCACATCGCGAAGGGCCTTTGGCACCTTCACGCCGGCGATTGTCTTGGGGCTCTTCTGCCGCTTCAGATAGCGGAGAATCTTCTTTTCGAGTTTCTTGGACATCGATCTACCTCAATCTGGGTCGCAGGGAAGCGTCGGTACGCGGCCGTTATCAGACTTCTGGTTGTAGAGCCGCGACAAGTCCTATCGGCCTGACGGCTGCGATGGCTATGTCCGCAGATCCGCAACCCGGACAAACAAGCTCGCGCGCCAGTTCATCAAGGGTCGTGTCAAGCCCTCGCCGCGGGATGAGAAAACCAGGATCCAGCGGCGTCCTCGCCCGGCATTCCGCGCATGCGACCTCCGGAAGCCGATTTAGGCCAATGACTTCACGCAGCTTCATCAACAACCACAGCAACTGTCGCAGAAGTGTTACATGCCGACTATCCACAGGCAAGAGCATCGGTTGGCAGGGTCATGATCCCTGCTGGCGAGTTGACGGCCGAGAACGCAATAGCTTCGAACCTATCTGCCGTTTCGGTTGGATCGCATGCGGCGCGACAGGATTTACGCCCGACCAAAACCCAAGCGGGATGGGGTGGGGCCTCCATCGTCAGCGTTCCTGCTTTACTAAAGATTGTCGATCAAATGGTAGGAAATGATCAGGCAACCTCCGACCGGAAAGCAGATGATCGCGCGCGATATCGCCAAAGCGACTGATAGCCTTGAGCCGGATGCCCCGGGTGCGGTTGCGATCGAGCGTTTTAGATCGAGCCCCAGTCTAAATCTCATTCCCGTTGTACTCGTCGGCAAGCCGATCGGGATCCTCACCCGCGAGCGGACCTTCCAGAAATTCACCCACCAGTTCGGGCACGAGATCTGGAGCAAGCGCCCCGTTCGCGATCTCATGTCCGGCGAGTTTGCGGCCTTTCCGGATACAATGCCAATTGAGCAACTGTTGGAACGCATTGCCGCGCTACCGCAACAGACCCTGCTCGACGGGGTTGTCTTCGTGGACGACGAAGGCTTCTACTCTGGCGACGCAAGCGCCTTTGATCTCTACAAGGCGGCCGTGGCAGTCACGACCATAAAGAATCTCGAACTTGATGCGAGGAACGAGGCGCTCGGGCAGGCTGCCCGGTCGCTTGCGCTGGAAACCGATCGGGCGAAGGCCGCATCGCAATCCAAATCCGAATTCCTCGCGGCCATGAGTCACGAAATCCGGACTCCCCTCAACGGTGTTCTGGGAATGGCGCAGTCTCTGCAGCATGGGGATCTGCCCCAGCCGGAAATGGAGAAGGTGAACGTCATCCTCGAAAGCGGGAAGTCGCTTCTGCTGTTGTTGAATGATGTCCTGGACCTGTCAAAGATCGAAGCCGGTAAACTTGAAGTCGCAGCAGTGCCTGCTGACCTGCGGCACACGATCATGCGCACATGCGATCTCTTTCAGGCAACGGCTGAGGAGAAGGGGCTGACCTTTGAGACAGCCATCGCCGATGATGTTCCCGGAGCCCTGATTTATGATCCTCTTCGCGTCCGGCAATGCCTGAGCAACCTGATTTCGAACGCCATCAAGTTCACAGATCGGGGACAGGTAAGGGTTGCAGTTTCAACCAAGATACTTGCCGATCACGATTGCTGCCTGACGATAGCGGTCACCGATAGCGGCATAGGCATGGGCGCCGATGTTCAGTCGAGGCTTTTTCAGGCGTTCTCGCAGGCGGACAGCTCCACGAGCCGCAAGTATGGCGGAACAGGCTTGGGACTCGCCATCTCTCGGCAACTGGCAAGGCTGATGGGAGGCGATCTGTCCTCAGCCAGTGTTGAAGGCAAGGGATCGACTTTCACACTGACCATAAGGGCCAAAACCGTCGCGGCGGAAGAAGGGCCCGCCGTTCGGGCAAGTGCAGGATCGGCCGATACTTCGTCCCCTGCCTCGCTGCTTGGCAGGCGGATTCTTCTCACGGACGACAATGCGATCAATCGGCAGGTCGTGAGACTGTTCCTGGCGCCGCTGGGTTGCGAGATCGTTGAAGCCCGGAACGGGCAGGAGGCGCTCGACAAGCTGGCGAACCAGGCGTTCGATCTGGTTCTGCTCGACGTCCACATGCCTGTGATGGACGGCAAGGAGGCAATCCAGCGTATCCGCGCGAGCGAAAGCTCCTGGCGCGCAGTTCCGGTGATCGCGCTTACAGCGGACGCCATGGTCGGTGATCGCGAACGCTTGCTCGCGCTTGGGATGACCGACTATTTGCCAAAACCATTGGACCAGCGTGCGCTGATCTCCAAGATGATCAACCTGGTCAATCCGAGAACGATCACCGTTGAGCCTATGGCGGCGGCTGGCTGAACGAAGGCTGCTTGTGAACAGGCGCCGAGGAATGACCCCTCCCACAGTCGCGATATCAACTGAGTAGCGCGCTGATCGGCGTCCGGACCCCACGCCCTTTCACAGGCGAGGGGCCTACCCGAATAGCTCGTTCAGGTACGCAGCCATTCGTACACCGGCTTGGGCAAGCCGCCGGTCGATGGTTGGATTATGCTGGTAGGCATAGGACCAAGAGAGCTGGTCGCCTGCCGGATAAATCGTATCGCGGATGGTAGCGCTTTCGGTAATCCAGACGCGCGGGTCAGGCGTCGCCCATTCCTGTTGCTCGACTGACGTGATGCGACGCTGCAGGAACGACGCATACTCACTGAAGGACAGCTGGCGACGATCGATCAATCCTGAATCCCAGACGGCGTGCAGATTCGTCTGTTCGCGGAATAGCGTGACTCGAACATCATTGCCGCCCTTGTCGGCACCGTTTCCGGCGTGAAGCGGTTGGTGCAAATCGCCGATGATGTGAAGTGTGAAGCGAAGCGCCAACTGCTTGTCGGCCAGAGCCGCCCTCGGATCCTTGAGAGTCTCCCGGAACTTGCGGAGCGCGGTCACTGCGTCTCCCTCGGGAGGGGCGACAACACCGGCGTAGAACTTACCGGACGGCACAGTGACATAGTGCCATGGGTTGGCTGTAGTCTGCCAGAACTGATCAGGGCTCGAACGCATCTCGTCGGCCCACGTGGACGCCTCGGCCAACGTTTCCGAACCCATAATCTCGCGGATCGCGCGTGCCGTTGTCGATGTCAGGAGAGGTTCCGCAATCGCGCCGGTGACCCGGTGACCAATCTGGCCCCACGCAAACGCTGGCGAGGGGACCAGCAAAACCAACAGAATGGCGAGGACCGCGCGCATAGATTGCCTCCTTTGGACTTCAGCGAGTGAAATGCCACTGAGACCGCGTGATGGAAAGAGCGGCCGCCGGTGTCGTCAGAAACCTAGAGGTGAACAGCCGTGTGGTTTGGGTGCGGAGCAGCACGCCGAATGCTTGATCGGAATCAAAAAGACTGAGGGGTTCATTCGATGGCGCTGACCTGCCTCAGGATTTTCGAACCAGGCGCAACGCGTCAATGACCAGTCTTGCGCGATGTCCCGCCTGATCAGAAGGGCAGAAGCGACCGGCAAGTTACGAGCGCAGCAGCCCTTGGTAACCCAGACTAGGCCCCGTGAAGTTGGGGCCCAGTTGCAGCCAGTGAAGTTTAGCCGCCGCCAGTGGCCGTCGAAAGGTTCCCAGCTCAGGTGGAAGCTTCGACTGCTGCTTGCAAACGCAGCGCCGTCGGTGACCGCTTAAATGCAACAAGGCGGAACACGAAAGCACATGCGATTGCAGCGGGAATCGCAAACGCTAAGGCAAGCAGCATTCCTCCTCCATGAAACAAGAGGGGCAACACAAACGTCATCAGCGCGCCTTCGCTTGCCCCTTTGAGGGCAGCGAACGCAATCGTCAAAAAGCTCTCAGCTCGCTCTATGGATTGCGCGACGGAGCCCAATGCGCCCCAAAGAGTCAGAGTGACCGGGATCGTCAGGAGAGCATAGACGATACACCACGCAAATATTCGCCGCAGGCTTACCGCACCCTTCCGCAAATGCAGCGCGACCATGCCCGCCCCAAACGCAGACGGCAGGCCGATCAGCATCCATGCGCCCATCGGGTTAGCTCCGAAGTGACCACCAGCGTAGGGGTTTGCCCAATAGGCAAGTGCCGGATTCAGCGGGCCCGCAATCACCTAGGCCCAGAGCAAGGCATACTTGTTGCGCAGTTTGAGCGGGCTGGGGGTTTCGACTGGCGCAGCCAGCGTAGCATGGCCGACGACTGTCCCGTTTTCTCCGAACACGTATCCTGTTGGCGACCGCTCGGGAATTTGATCGGGCATCTTTGCAGCATACGTTGCTGGGCTCCCCGCTTCCATCAGCGCCTGTGTCGCACTATCGAAAGGTTCCGCGTTATCTAGCGGAGAAGAGGCAAGGGCTGCTGTTGATTGGCTTGGACGTCCGTCAGAAACGGCACTCGTCGCCAAGGCTCGTCGGCCGTATGGAGTTCGAAGGATAACGGGGGAGCGCTGTCGTGCGAAAAGTTTGTAGCAATGCGTTCCTCTGATTGTGCCGAGTATGACAGTTCGCCAAACATGACGCAGACGCCTGTCGCGATTCCGTCAAGCTTCCCGCCGTTGATGCGCTCAAAGTGACTCTTCGGCACTTGCGCGATTCTTGAGGTTCGATCCGCATCTGTCGCACGCTCAGACGAATGGCCGTCTTTGGGCGAGGTCCCGCCTGATCAGAATGGCAGAAGCGACTGGCAAGATCCGAGCGCGGCAGCCATTGGTAACCCAGACCGGGCCCCGTGAAGTGGGGGGGCACAATTGCCGTTCGCCATTCAAGCTTGGGTAGGCCCGAAAATCTTGGCGCAGGTCGCCCCGACAATGCCAGCGAACGCGTGTGAGCCTTTAGTTGTCCCATTCGGAGGGAAGGCCGGTCGTAAGCCGAACAAACGCGCATGTAGTTAAGTTGACAGTCCCGGCTGTTAGGAACTCCTACAAGTGTTTCGCTTAAGCTTGGCCTGTCCATCTGGAAAGTTAAGCGATGCACTGGCTGCGGTTTCCGGCGAGCATATTTCTCACGGTCTTGCTGGCCGAATTCGCCATTATGCTGGGCTTCGACATCTTACCTTTGCCTGACGTGCAAAGTAAGTCCGCAGCATACTTGGACGCGGCCATTCTGGGCGGCGTTGTATTCATATCTTGTTTGGCTCTGGAATTTTTTCGCGATCGCAAATCCTGGTTGTCGGCGCGGTGCGTGATTAGCGCATTCATACTCGCTGGCTCGGCCCTCGCCTTTGAAGCCGTCCTTCACATCACCGGTCAAAGACTTCAGACAATTCTAGGCGAGGGCGGCGTTGAAATCATCAACGCGCTCCTCACCGCGGTCACGGTTGGGGCCATAAGTGCATGGCTTAGCTTGGTTGAGGCGAGCTTGGTCAGATTTGGGCCTGCAAAAGTGCCAACTCTCGGCGGAGTGGGGCGGCCAATTTTCGTCGGCGCCTTCTTTGTGGCGTGTTGTCTAACCGTGTTTTTCGCTCTGTCGGAGGCTAACCAGCGTGCGGCCGTTGAAAGCACTGACGGAGTGGCGGAGCTGCTTGATGTTGGGGGCCGCCAGCGGATGTTGTCACAGAGAATTGGCCGACTTGCACTGATCGACAGCCCCGGGGCGAGGCAAGACTATTTCCAATCTGTTCTGACCGCAGAGTCGCAGGGCGACCTGATGAACTCGCAGGCGAGTGCTTACATCGTTCGCAACCAGCTTTCGCTAGCGGTCCAGACGAGCTTGCCGGGGAATCAGGAATTGGAGCGTGCGAGATTGCAATATCTTGCCGCGGCGCGCGCCGTATTGACGGCGGGGGAGAGGTCTCGCGACGATCTGGTCGACGACCTACAACGCGCCATTGATGCGTTTCTTCCGAAAATGGAATCCGCCGTTGCCGCAGTGCGCGCCCGTGTGATGCAGCAATCGCAACTCTATCAGAATCCGCTCGGCCCATTCGCCGGACCTGCATTGTTTTTCGTATTGGCCGCAGGTGCGCTTTGGCCTTTGTTGCGCCTGATCGGCGCACAGCAGGCCAGCCTTGCTGGCGCCCTCAGTACGACCAAGAATGCATTGGACGAGATAGAAGCGCAGTTTGATCTTTCGGTCGATCTCTTGTGCGTCGCGAGCTCAGATGGCCGCTTCCTGCGAGTTTCGAAGGCGTTTGAGGAGGTTCTTGGGTACTCAATCGATACGCTCACTGGCTCGCGGTTTATGGACTTGATTCACCCTGACGATCATGAGTCCACACAAGAAGTTGTGGTGCGGCTGGACGAAGGCAATTCGATCACAAGCTTTGTCAACCGGTACCGCCGCTTGGATGGTATGTATCGACATCTGGAATGGCACGCCCGGTCGGTGGACGGAAAAATCTTCGCAATCGGGCGTGACATCACCGAAAAGGTCGAGAGGGATTTGCTGGAAAAGCGAGGCCGCACTCTCTCCGGAATCATTGCGGCGATGCATGCAGAGATGGTCTCGTCGGGCTCGGTCCATTTCGCATTTGGCCATGCGTTGCAGTCGCTGTTGGAATCGCTTGGTGGTCAGGCGGGATTCGTATGCGCGCTGGAGCATGACGAGAATGGCGCCCCTGTTTCCACGCTACTCGCCAAGGCCAAGTCTCATGCGGTGACTGGCTCTAGTCTTTGGCCTCCGGAGCCTGAGCTTTCGATGCCGGAGGAACTAAACCTGTTGGACCAGCATCAGCAAAGCATTGCCCAGGCTCTGGCAACGGGATTGTTCTTTAACGGTTTCACCAGCGCTCATTTAGGCTGCGATCGTTTTACCGGGCTCCCAATTATTGTTGGCACGCAATTGGTCGGCGTGCTGGCGCTGGACGGAGCGTGCGCGACAGAGCATCTGAACGATCGCGATCTGCGTACATTTATCGGCGCGTTGGGTGAAATGCTCTTATCCCAGCGTGACGCCGACCGCCGCCGAGAGTCCGAGGAAAACGCCAACAAGCTGGCCCGCCTCGACCCGCTTACTGGTCTTGGCAATCGTCGCGCCCTTGCGGAGGAATTCGAGGGGCGTCTCGATCACGAGGCGGCTGAGTTTGCGCTTGTTTTGATCGATCTCGATCGCTTCAAGCCGATCAATGATCTGCATGGTCATCTGACTGGCGATGAAGTGCTGAGGATCGTTGCGCAGCGTTTGCGCAGTGTCGTTCGTCGCGATTGCGCAGTCATCCGCCTGGGCGGCGATGAATTTGCGATCTTGACAGAGCCATGGATCGACATGAGCGGCCTCTCGGAGATGTCAAAGCGCATTCTTGAGACGCTTACGACGCCGGTGGGCGTCAACGGCGTCAGCCTCACGATCGGGGCTTCGCTGGGAGTCGCCGCATATCCAACCGACGCTGACAATCTCAGTGATTTGCTGCAATTCGCTGACGCCGCCATGTACCGGGCTAAGGAGCGTCGCGGCGAGATCCAGTTCTTCGATCCCTCCCTGGACCAGGGCTTCCGAAAGAAAGCTGAGCTGGAGGTCGAACTTCGCGCTGCGATCGAGGCGGGGGAAATTGTCCCTTACTTCCAGCCCGTGGTTTGCCTGCAGACGGGTGCGGTCGTCGGTCACGAAGTGTTGGCGCGATGGCTTCATCCGCAGCGAGGCTTCATCTCACCGGCGCTTTTCATTCCCATCGCTGAGAGTGCGGGTCTGATTGAACCACTGTTCTGGCGAACCCTGGAGGCAGCCTGCGATCACCACAAAAAAGTGGGGGCCGATACGCTTCTTTCGGTCAACCTTTCGCCCGTGCAAACCAAAGATCCGTTGTTTGCACAAAAACTGCTGCAGGTGCTCACGCGCTTGAGCTTTCCAGCATCCAGGCTTGAGGTCGAAGTGACCGAGACCGCCATGATCGCCGACGCCGACATGGCGCGCGCCATGTTGCTCTCGCTCAAGAACCAGGGTGTGCGTATCGCGCTCGACGATTTTGGAACAGGCTATTCTTCCTTGGTCTTGCTGCGCGATCTGCCCATCGACAAGGTCAAAATAGACCGCTCGTTTGTGAGCCACGTAATCGATGGCGACGGCCCCGACGGCAAGATCATCGATGCTATCTTGGGCATGGCGCAAGCGCTCAAGCTCTCGGTCACTGCGGAAGGCATTGAGACCGAAGCGGCTGCGCAAGCGCTCCGTGAAAAAGGCTGCCAGTTCGGGCAAGGCTACCTGTTCAGCGCCGCCCAGGCGGAGCTTACATTAGACCTGCGTTCCGATCAGGACCCGCAAGCCGCGCGCGCCGTGGCTTAAGTTAGCGCCGCCCCAATCCTCCAATCGCAGTGACCCGCATCAGGTTTTTTTCGGACCAAGGGTTGCTTGTGGGACGGCCTTCTGTGAGGCGCCCCCGTGAAACTGGTCCACGTCTGACGTTAGTTTTCCAGCGGATTTCCGAGGGAGGAAGTTCGCGATGAAGCGGAAGCGGTTTTCGACGGAACAGATCGTGGCGGCTCCGAAGCAGGTCGAGCTGGGGTTGCCGGTCGCGGACCTGTCCCGACGCCCGGCTGAGGCGCGACATCGCCAGGGGTTTCTAACGGGACACATGCGCGCTCTTGGATTCGACCTGCACGCCGAGGCCGTGCTCGTGAACCGGCCTGGGATCAGTGAGTCGATAGGCGCGCCGTGAGGTTGGTTTCATAGCAAGGCTCGGGGTCCTCTCGCGCGCCTTTCCAAACGGCACGGCGCTTACGCCGGTACACCTGTTCGATACAACCCGGTGCAGGGTCGCACAGAATTAGCATCTGGCTAACCATCGCTGCCAACGCGTTAAGGTTGAGGCGCGGTTTGCCAAGGCGTTCCACGCGAGGCGTTAGACCCGACCTGATATGAAACTGACATTGGCGCTCTCGAACCATTGGAAGTCTCATGTTCCCGAAAATGCTGAACCGCACCTCGCTCCTCGCCGGCCTCGGCTCGGCTCTCCTCCTCGCTGCGCCGGCTGCGTTCGCGCAGTCTGATGAAGCGGCAAGCAATGTGAGCCAGCAGGGCGTTGTCGAACTGACTTACGATCACGCTGAAAGCGGGCTCGATGTTGTTGCAGCCACGGTGGAGTACGGCCTGGCCGTCCGCTTCGCCGAAGGCTGGACTGTGCAGATGGATGCGGTGTTCGAGCCGGTCCTGGACCCGGTCGGAGATGACGTATTCGAAGGTGAGGACGCCTATGTGGAGACGCTGTCGGTCGCCTATGCTGGCGAGACCTTCACGGTCTATGGCGGCAAGATCAATCCGATGTTCGGCCTCGCGGCCGACCAGGCGCCTGGCCTCTATGGGGTTGAGGTTGGTGAAGCCTACCAGCTGACCGAACAGCTCGGCGCCGGTGGCGACGTCTCGCTGTCGTCGCTCATGGGGCTTGATGGGGAGCACGTGCTGTCTCTGGCGGTGTTCCGTGCTGACCGTTCGGTCCTGTCTGGCTCGGTGGGTGACCTGCGCGAGCGCGTGCGCCTTGAAGACGGAGGGCTTTCCAACACGAATTCATTCGAATCCTACGCTGTCAGCCTCGATGGCGTGCTCGACAACGGTCTCGGTTATTCGCTGGGCCATCGCCGGCTGGGCACGGATACGCTGGGCGAATCCGAAGAGAACATGACCGTTTTCGGCCTGACTTACGCTTTGCCGGAAGACAGTGGCGTTGTGCTTTCGCTGATGGGCGAAGTCGGCGCCTCGCGCGGTACGGACGGGATTGATGGCGCAAACCGCGACTTCTACACCGCTGGTGCGCAGTGGGGTCTTGGCGACTGGTTCGTCAATGCCATCGTCTCGGGCTGGAACGAGAACGCAATGGCGGGGGACCTCGACCTCCGCAAGCTCGAGCTCTCGGTGGGCCGCGAGCTTGCGGAAGGCGTCGTGCTGGAATTCGGCGCGCAGGGTGCACGCGTGGCGGGCGACTCCGAGACGATCGTGGGCGCGCGCCTGGCCTTCGAATTCGGCGGCTGAGTGCTGGATTGGCGCCCCGCGTCTAGCGGATCGTCACCATCACCGTGCTCGCGGATTTTAGCGAAGCAGTGGCCGGAATGTGGGCGTAGGTCATGCGGCGTGCGATGACGGCTTTCCTCTCATAGACAACCACACCGGAAGCATCCTTCGCGACGATGGTCAGGGTGCGTGGCGAGAGGCTGTGCGCGGCGCCGAGAACGCCCTGGTGCAGGCGCACAACCATCTCATCGCCGGTCAGGCTGGCGCGGATCGCGGGCATCGCAGTCGTGATCGCCGGATCCGCGAGCGCGGGGGCAGCCGAAAGGGCGGACGCGGCAAGAAGGACCAGCAAGGAACGACGCATCGGGGCAACTCCATCCTGGCGTGCCAACCTGGGACACTAAGCCCGCGGAAGAGAGGGCGAAAGCCCGTCATCCATTGGCATGCACGCGAACCAACTGACCTACCAACGCAAAACCGCGGCCAAACTGTGAACCTGTCAAATGCCGGTGGAGCACCACGCCTTGCAGGCGCCAAATGAGGACCCCGCCTGCTGGTCGGATTGGATTGCATCGTTGTGAACCGGCTTGCGGTCAGGGGCGCCAACAGCCGCGCTACGCAGTTGATTGCATGGCAAGGCTCGGGGTCCTCTTGCCGCGCCTGTTCACACCCATGGCGCCGGCCCGTGCTCCACAGTCTGTCTCCTTAGACGCGTGGCCCAGGCCTCACCATGAGCGAGGCCGCAGGGCAGCGTAGCCAGCGCGCAAGTCGCATGACGGCAGGGAAGCGGATGGAACGGCTCCGAGGCAGGCGCTGCAGGCCATTGGCTGTGAACGGCCCCCCGAGTTCCTGTGCAACCTGCAGCCACGAGAGGCCAAGGCAACTCCTGCCGGCGTCGAGCTTTGCGTGAATCCAGGGGAGATCGAAGCTTGGTAACGCGCCGGCCCCATGTGAAGGCAGTTGCGCCTCGGGTCTATCCGCGGCGGGATGGCCGGGCACAAAACTCTCGGGCGAACGCCCCAGCCAGTAAAGGACGAGAAGGACAATTTCAGCATCAACACCGAAGCGGGTGTCATGCAGATCGCGCAAGTTGGACGCCCTGATCAAACGAGGTTTGCAGTCTTGAAAAGGCGCGCTGACTTCGCGGACAACATCTGTCCAGGTCAGACCCAGCTGGCATTTCCTGGCCTCCAGCGTCGCATGCAGGGCGACGAGATCGAAGTCGGTCGCCGGTATCTCAAGCGTCGCCCATTCTCCCACTTGAGTGGGTTGCGTCGAAGTCGGCTCGACTGGAAACAAGCGAAGTTTCGTCATGGGTTCGGGAGAGCCGCTTTCTTCACACCCTTCCCGCCATCTGGCAGCAGAGCCGCCTGGGCGATGTGGATGTGGCGATGGCAGGCTTGCCATTCTACAAGCACCCTTCATCGAAGACCGACGCACAGCATGCCCAAAGGTGGGCCCGCTCGTTTGGTTTGCCCGACCCGACGCCAGCGACGCCGCCTGCATTGACAAGCTGTTCGCACAAATTCGTTCCCCCCATCTCCTCCGGCCGTCCTCACGCAAGGCGAGCACGTCCAGCGCAGTTCCAGATGCTGCAGCGGTCCTCGCTGAACTTGCGGGCTTGGCTGCCGCTGGAATTGAGAAGACCCGGCGGTGATAACCGCCGGGTCCCAGTCAATTAGCCGTCTCGTCCAATCGGATTGCGAGCAGACAAGCAGCCTCGAGCGGTCGACTAGAAGTTGAAACGCACGCCCGTGATGTAACGCTCGCCGAACTGTTCGTACTCGATCGGGTAGCGGTTCGAGTCCGCGAAGCGGATCGCCGGCGAGTTGCTTAGGTTCACGGCGTCGAAGAACCATTCGAGATTGTCGTTCACCTGGTAACGGATCGACAGGTCGAGTTCGCCATCGTCATCCCAGTAGATGTCGCCATTGCCGTTCGGAACAAGCTGACCGGCCACAGTCGTGTAGTTTCCGTAGCCCTGAACCCAGGCAGTACGGAACTGATAGGCGAGCCGGACCGAAAGGTCGTACTTTTCGTAAGTCAGCTGGAGGTTGTAGGTTTCGTCCGAGGTGCCCGGCAGCGCTTGAACACGAGCGACCGCCCCGGTAGCGCCTGCAGGAATGTTCACTTCGCTGTCGGTCCAGGTGCCCGATGCGCGGATGCCGAAGCCGCCGAGCCAGTCGGGAGCGCCGAGCGAGTC
>JBBAUA010000026.1:12638-49060 GCA_040398465.1 Hyphomonadaceae bacterium
ACTTCCCAGTAGGCGGCCGTGTCGGTTGCGCGGTTTTCGGTCGCAATGCCGCGGGTCTGGAGGTCGAGCACGTAGGCTTCAAGCGCCGACTTGGAGTGGTAACGGAATTCGTAGCCATGGGCGAAGTCGCCCAGATAGGGCTTTGGCAACGCGAACGTGTCCTGCGTCGGGATCGGCAGGCCGGCGGCCGTCAGCTGCGCTGCGGTAGCTGTGAAGGATTCCTGCTTGTTGGTCTTGACGCGGTCCGTGTAGAGAGCGCCGGCCTTGAACTCGAGATTCATGCCGCCAACCTCGAAGTCGCGGCCGATATCTCCCTTGAGCGTGTAGGCGCGTGTGTCTGCACCGCCGGTACGACGCGAGATGCTGGTCAGCGGTGACGAGAACTGGTCGACAGAAAACTGCTGCGGGCCCTTCGCGCGCGTCGTCGGTGTCGGCAACAGGGTCGTGAAGAGTTTCAGGCTCCGGTCCGGATTGTTGATGTTGAAATCATAATCCACGGTTGGCCGGGCAGCGGCAGCTGACGGGCTCGTGAAGCTCGGCGCCGCGGGTGCGTCGTTGCCATCGGCGGTCCAGGTATAGTTGGCGCGCCAGTCGACTTTCCAGCCGTCGAAATTGCTCTCGCCTCCGAGCGTGTTGATGTAGCTGTCCTCTTCGCTCTCCAGCGAGTTGGTGTCGCTGTCGATCCGGACGCCATAGACTGTGCCCTTGAACTGGTCGCCGCCGCTGTAAGCTGCGCTGTTGAAGGCGTTACCAGCAGCGTCTGTGCCTTGGTCGAAGCGGAACTGGTACTGCGTGCGCAGTTCTTCGTCCGTGTAGTTGGTCCAGATGTTGGACAGGAACACGCTGTGATCTTCATTGATCGCATAGTCGAACTTCATCGACAGCGATGAATTCTCGCGTGTCAGACGGTAAGGCTTGTTGCGATGCCGCGAGGGGAAGCGCTGATCAGGCTTGGCGGCCAGCGGCGTCAGGTAGTTATCGGTCTCCCAGTTGTCGGTGACCATGTTGCGGCGATAGAAAGAGCCCTGAAGCAGCACGCCAAGCTGGCCGTCGAGGAACTGGTCTGCATAGACGATGTTGCTGTCGATTTCTTCGCCACCGCCAAGCGTAACGTAGCCGATGCCGACTTTGCCGAAGACGCTGCGATCATCATAGTCCAGACCCGAGCGCGTAACGACGTTGATGTTGCCCGCGACCGAGCCGCCCGGCATGTCGGGCGTGATCGCCTTGTTGACGACGATCTGGCTGGCGATCGCCGAGGGAATGTTGTCGAGGCGCGAGTCGCGGCCTTCGGGGCTGACGACCTGGAGACCGTCGAAGGTGATGGTGGTCCAGTTGCGGGGCATGCCGCGAACGTTCACGTATCGCGCCTGGCCCTGGTCTCGCTCAAGGGAGATGCCGGGCAGACGGCCCACGGCGAAGGCGATGTTCTGGTCGGGCAGGTTGCCGACGTCGTCGGCTGAGAGAACCGACACGATTGCATCAGACTCGCGCTGGATTTCGAGAGCCGCGGCTTGCGATTCGGCGAGGGGCCGACGGCCGGTAACGACGACCGTGTCGCCAGCTTCGGTGGCCGTGGTGACGGTCTGCGGGCCAGGGTCCTGCGCAATGGCCGGCGCCATCCCTGAAACCAAGGCGCAGCCTGCCGCGCCCATGAGCCAGATGCGCTTGAAGATCGTCGACATGAAGGTCTATCCCCTGAGATTGATGGCCCCCGGTACGCACGGTTTGCGACGGCTCAGCGAAGGTGATGTGACGTACTGATGAACGAGCAGGGCGCAGCTCCGGAGAGTTCCGCATGTGGCTTATCAATCACATCGGCAACGCAGGGCCTTCTCGACTGCGTGCGCAGCTGACGCAGGGCAATAGGATGACGCCGTGACGGGCCGGCGATCCAACGGTGCGCGATCCATAGGCGCCGCGCCGCTCGGTTTGTGTGCGCTGTCGCTCGCAATCGAACCGCATCGGCGGCCGGCGACATCAGCCTCCACCAGTCAACTCGTTCTTTGCGGAGTGATACAACTCTGTCACCTGTGCTGGCTAAGTCACGAGGCGATGCAGGCATTGGTTGAGTGGCCAGACCTGCGCTCGCAATCATTTTCATTCCGGATCGCAACATGCCACTGTCGCCTGCCCAACTGCGCGCAATCGCCGTCCTCCCTATGCTCATGGGGCTCCTGGCGGGCTGCGCATCGGCACCACAACCTCCAACGCTCCCGAAGATGACGATCGCGGAAGTTGCTGAGAGAAACAGCAGATCCTGGCTGGCCGGCGACCACCACATCCACAGCCAGTTCAGCGCCGACTATGAACCGGATGCCGCGAACCCATCAGCGCCCCCGCTGCCCAAACTTGGTGTTGATGGCCGATACCCCATCCCCACAAACGCCGCCATGGCGCGCAAGTTCGGCCTGTCGTGGATGGTGTCCACCGATCATGGCGGTCCGCAGCACTCGAAGCTCAACCACGACCTTGCCTACCCTGAGCTCGAACGATCGCGCCGGGAGGTGCCGGAGGTCATCCAGTTCTATGGCATGGAGTTCGACACGCCAGGCGGAGACCATAGCAGTCTCATCATACCGCACACCCATGATGAGCGTGGCGCCCTGCGTGATATCGAGGAAAAATTCTCCGAGCGCGACGCGTGGCCGCTCGATCCCGCGCGTGACACGGAGCCCAAGATGCTGGAGGCGCTTCGCTACATGAGCGCCAAGGAAGCGCCGCCTCTCGTCATCGCCAATCATCCCTCGCGCTCTGCGACTGAAGTCGGCGGCTATGGCCAGTATGACCCCGCGGAGTTCCGTGACTGGAGCGATACCGCGCCGGACGTTGCGATCGGAATGGAGGGCGCGCCCGGCCATCAGGCTGGCGCACTTGAGGCGGATGGTTCGCGCGATCCAGCCGGGTCCCGTGGCGGGTATCGACGCGCGCCCACGCTCGGCGGATTTGACCAGATGACCGCGCAGCTGGGCGGCTTCTGGGACTCCATGCTCGGAGAAGGTCGCCGGTGGCTGATTACATCCACCTCCGACTCGCACCGGCACTACACGGAGGGCGGCAGCGACTTCTGGCCCGGCGAGTATTCCAAGACTTACGTCTTTGCGCGCCGCACCCATGACGACATTCTGGCCAGCCTGAGATCGGGAAGGGTCTTCGTGACCACCGGCGACCTGATTTCAGAACTTGATGTGATCGCCTTCACCTCCGAAGAAGTGGCCCACATCGGCGACCACCTGCACGCGAAGCCTGGTCAGGAGACGCAGGTGACGATCCGCCTTCGCGATCCGACAGCGGCCAATGCAGCGGGGCGGACGCCCTCTGTGCGTCGCGTCGACCTGATCATTGGCGACGTGAGTGGCAAGCGCCCCGATCGGGACGGAGACACAAACCCGACAACACGCGCGGCTCAGCGCTTCACGTCGGCCGACTGGGAGCGGGATGGCGAATACATCACGATGACCACCAGCCTCGGCAATCTGGATGGCGATGTCTATCTGCGGGTGAGGGGAACCAGCACGGAAGAGCTCGAGCCTTCGCCGGACCCGGCAGGGGAGGACCCCTGGTCCGACCTGTGGTTCTATTCCAATCCGATCTTCGTCAACGTTCGCTGATCAGCGGCGACGCGCCTCGAAGCCTGTGGACGTTGGTACTCCGGCTCACCAGCTGAACCGTAAGTCCTCGCCTACACGTTCGAATGCGACCGCGCCCCCAATGATCGTGGTCATGACCTTGATGTCCTCGATTTGATCAGGAGGCACGCTGTTCGGATCAGCGGAGAGGATGACGATGTCCGCCCGTTTTCCCGGCGTGATGGAGCCCTTTTCATTCTCCTCGAACTGCAGGAAGGCGCTGCCCATTGTCCAGAGGTAGATCGCTTCATCCGGGCTGATCCGCTGACCGGGCCCGTACACCTTTCCATTGCTGCGGGCCTGCCGCGTGACGAGGCTCTCGATCCGCTGCATCACATGGGGTGGGCTGACCGGATGATCGGAATTGCCGCCTGCAGGAATGCCCATCTCCAGAGCGCGCTTGTTGGGATGCATCAGCTCCCAGCGATGGGAACCGAACTCTTCGAATTTTTCGCCGTGATTCAGCTCGTAGGAGTGCGGTGCGATGGCGATGCTGTCGCGCTTGATGCGATCAAGGATCTGCTGGTTGACCACGCTCGCATGCTCGATGCGGTGACGTGCATCCTGACGTGGATTTGCGTCCTGGGCCGCTGCAAAGGCCGCCAGCACCATGTCGATTTCGCGATCGCCATTGGAATGGATCGCCGCCTGCAGTCCCGCATCATGAACCTGCTTCACGATGGCGTTGAGCTCCGCCTGTGACATGCGCGGCGCCAAACCGAAATAGGCCGGATCATTGGCATAGGGCTCATAAAGCCATGCCGTCCGACCCGACAGCGAGTTTCCGTGAAAGAGCTTGACGGCCCGTAGCGTCAGACCGGGCACGCGCCAGCGGGGATCCTCGCGATTCTCCAGAAGCCAGCCAACATTCTCCGCGCGCAACATCGCATAGATCTGGACAGGCATCCCCGCAGCGATGATGTCGCGATAGACGTCCAGCTTCTCAGGGCTCAACCCGGCATCGCCAATGGAGGTAATGCCATAGGCTGCAAAGCCACGAAACTCGCGCATATAGGCCTCGCGGATATCAGCCGGACTGGCTTGCGGGGCCTTCTCGCGCACCTTTGAAAATGCACCTGCGGCGCGCTCCAGTACGATGCCGGTTGGGTCTCCCATGGCGTTGCGTTCGAACTGGCCGCCCTCTGGGTCAGGCGTTTCGCGTGTCACGCCGGCTTCGGCCAGCGCTCTCGAATTGACGACGCTGCGATGCCCGCTGCTGTGCACGAGGATCACTGCGTGATCGGGAGATGCCACGTCCAGCTCACGCGCATCGGGGTGTCCCCCAACCAGGTTGTCATTGTATCCGCGTCCGAGGATCGGTAATCCCGGCGGCGTCACGGCGGCTTTCGCTGCGATCTTTGCCAGTAGGGTCTCACGCGACGTCACGCCGCCCTCCGGCGTCAGATCAAGCAGGCCAAAGGGGCCCATCTCGTCGAAGACAGGACGTGGATGCATGTGGATGTCGATGAATCCGGGGGTGACGGTCTTCTTTCCGGCATCGATGAGGCGGGAGTCCGGGCCGATGAGCGCGCGGGCGCCTGCATCATCGCCGACATAGATGATGCGACCGTCATCGACCGCCACGGCGCTGGCGGCCGGCTGCGCCTTATCCATCGTCCTGACCGATGCGTTGACGATGACGAGGTCTGCTGGCTGAGCGATCGCCGCGATTGGACAGGCGACAAGAACCAGGGACAAGACAACGCCACGCGAGCGAAACATCGAATTCTCCAATAGAGTCGACCCGGCTAGCAGTGAGCCGCGTCAGTTCAATGACGCGAACTCCGTCGCAAGCCAATGAAGCTGCCGAGTTCCCGGGTAGACTGACCGGAGGCGTCATCTGCTGCGCCGTCGCGAGAACCCCAACCGCGTGTGCGCGCCTCAGGATGAATGTCCTCCGTGCAGATACCGCTCTCGGCCAGGCTGACCTGTCTGGCTGATCTGGTCACCCGCCTGTCATGCTTTCCAACTAGCGTCATCGAACGTGATCTTCGGGGATTGCTTCGCATGCCTTTTGCTTCGCTGGCGCGAAAATGCCTCGCGGCTCTTGGCATGTTGTTGCTTGCAGCATCATGTGGGAAGCCCGAGGGATCGGAGTTCGCCCCTGACGACTGGCGATCAGAGATTGGCACCCTCAAGATGGCCGTCGAAGGCGACGTGGCCGACCCGGAGGTGGCGCGCAGGTGGTCAGGATACAGTTCGTACCTGGAACGGGCGCTTGGCCTGCCCGTCAAGACCTTTCAGGCCACCGATTACAACGGGGTGATTCAGGCGGTTTCCTCAGGGCAGGTTGAATTCGCCCAGATGGGCGCTGGCAGCTACGCCAATATCGATGCGCAGATCGGAGACAAGGCCGCGCCGCTGTTCGTCATACGCCAGGCGGAAGGCAATACCGGCTACTACTCCGCGATCATCGTTGCCGCCGACAGCCCCTACAGATCCCTGCAGGACCTGAAGGGCAAGTCGATCGCCTTTGTCGATTTCAACTCGACCTCCGGCTATCTTTACCCGCGGAAGAAGATGCGCAGTGAAGGCATCGATCCCGACACGCACTTCTCGAAATCCATGCTGGCAGGCGGCGCGACCGAAGCGACGATGGCGCTTGTCAACGGACAGGTCGATTCTGCGATGATCAATGCCAGCGGGGGGACGCCCGAAACCGGTTTCACCACCGGGTCACACCTGTCGCTGATCCGCCGCGGGCTCATCAGGGCGGATGAAGTGAGGATCATCTGGACGGCGGGTCCGATGCCGAATTCGCCGATCGTCATTCGCGCTGACCGCCCCCAGGAGTTCATCGACCTGCTGCGAGGGGCGCTCGCCGTGGTTCCTTATGATGAACCGGAAATCTGGGCGGATATCGGGCAGGCCGACGGAGGTTCCTTTGCGGCCGTCGACAGGTCCTTCTTTTCCGAGATCATCGCAATCCGGGCCGAAGATATCGCCGGTCGTCGCGGACTTGGCGGGCAGGGCGGGGCGCAATGAAACGCATGTTGGGCAGCCTTAAATCGTTCGTCATGGCCGCTCTGCTGATCGCTGCAACCGCAGAGGCCAGCGCTGCGCCGGCCGCGGGTCCATTCCGGATTGGCGTCGTGACCGGCGCAGAGGGTGTGTGCGGTGCGCCCGGGAACAATGCACCGGCGGGGCAGGCAGCCTATGTCGCGCACCTTGCACGACGCCTTGCCCGGCCGGTCGAGGTCTGCCCCGTGGTGGACATGGCCGCGGCGGCCCGCCTGCTGGCCGACGGGAAGATCGATTTCGCGCAACTTGATCCGGTCGCCTACAAGCCCGTTGCGGCGGGCGTGCGTCCTCTGCTCACCGCGCGAACGCAGGATGGTTTCGGACGCGTCGAGACCGTCATGGTCGTGAGGGCCGGCGGGCCGGAGAACCTTGCGCCGGGGCCCGGCGAGCGCGTCGGTTTCGCCGGAACCGCACCTTACGAGCTGGATCTGCTGAAGCGCGCCCTGACCGATCACGGCATCGCCTTCGCCCAACCGGAGACCGCGCGGATCTATGAGGGCCCAGCTGCGGCAGCCGAGCGATTGCGGCAGAGTGAGATTGATTTCCTCGTGCTCTACAGCGCCGCCTGGCAGCGTCTCTGCCGTCCGATGTCGGCTGGAGGCACGCCCTGCGCCGATCTCCGGGAAGTGTTTCGTGGTCGCCCACGCGCTGCGCAGGCATGGGCCGTGAGACGTGATATCGACGATGATACGCGCTTCCGGCTGGTTGGCATCCACGTTGCCCTTCATCTCGAGAACCCGGCGGCGTTCGGCTGGGTTGCGCCGGCCGCGCGCGAGCTTGAGCCGACAGAAGCCAGCGCCCTTGACCTCTCGGTTCGTTGATGCGCCCCACGAACGAACCAGGCGAGGCGTCTTCCGCTGTCGGAGCGCTTCCCGCCTTTGAGGCCCGGCGTCGGAAAGTCCTGCAACGCCAGCGTCTCGAATTGCTGATCTGGACCCTCGTTGGCAGTGTGGTTCTCTACGCTTCATTCTCCCTGAGCGGGATCTTCTCGACCGCGCTGGACAACGAAACGCTCGATCGCATCGCAGGGTTCATCGACCGGATGATTCCCGATCTGTCCGCATCCGAGCTGTTCGCGAGCCGCCAGACCCCAGGGTCACTGGAAGCCTGGTTCTATGACTGGCGAAAATGGACCGGCGCTCTCTTCGAGACCGTCCAGATTGCGATTGTCGGAACAGCATTTGGCGGCGCGATTGCCTTCTGTCTGGCCGGCATCTCCGCCTCGAACCTCGTACGATATGCGCCGTTGAGATTCTTCTTCAGGCGCTTCTTCGATACCTGCCGCACGGTTCCCGATCTCATCCTCGCGATGATTCTTGCGTCGGCCTTCGGGCTTGGACCGCTCGCAGGCGTGCTGACCATCATCATCTCGACAACAGGTTCACTGGGTAAGCTCTTCAGCGAGGCGATCGAATCCGTCGATATGCGGCCAGCCGAAGCGATCCGTGCAGCCGGCGGCGGCGTGCTGGCCCAGGCGCGTTTCGGCGTTGTGCCACAGGTTCTTCCAAACATCGCCTCTTACTGGCTGCTGCGACTGGAGCTGAACCTTGCGGTTGCAGCCGCCCTCGGCATCGTCGGCGCCGGCGGCATTGGCGTCGAACTCCAGCGTGCAATCTCGTTCACGGAGTTCGACACTTACTTCGCCATCCTTCTCATGATCGTCGGCATGATATTTGTCATTGATCTCGCCTCACAGTTCATCCGCAGTCGGTTGATGGGGCGGGTCTCGGACCTGCCTGAGATCGGGGGGGTTGCTGCTGGCCGGCCAAAGACAGGGGGAGCGCCGGCATGATGTCGCTGGCCGGGGGCGCCTCGCACGGGAAGATGGATCGTGATCTGATCCTGCGCGCGAGGCAGATCGCGCCGGGCGTTCTGCGCCAGCCGCTTGGAAAGCGTCTGACAGGCCCCGCGGCCGTGGCGATCGTCCTCGCCGTCGTCGCCTACTGCGTCGCCGATCTGGAGATCGTACAGCAGCTTTATCTCGGCGGCTTCGACCGGCTCGAGCGTGTGCTGAGCGCCATGTTTCCGCCAAATCCGGGCATGAATCCGCTTGGCCTGCTGCAAGCGCTCTCCGTCACCTTCGCAATGGCCATTGTCGGGACGCTGCTTGGCGCCCTTGGCGCCCTGCCGCTTGGCCTGCTGAGCGCCCGGACGGTCATGAAGAACGCTGCGATTCATTTCGTGGTCCGTCGGGTGATGGATCTCTTCCGGGGCATTCCATCGCTTGTCTGGGCGCTCATCCTTGTGGCGGCGTTCGGGCTTGGACCTTTCGCCGGGGTGATCGCGCTGGCGCTGGCTGATATCCCGAGGCTGGGCAAGCTGTTCGGCGAAGCGCTCGAGAATGTCGATGATCGGCCTGCCGAGGCGCTGCGTGCGACAGGCGCGGGCTGGCTTCAGACGCTGAGGCTGGCCGTGTTTCCCCAGGTCGCGCCGGTCTGGCTCAGCCAGTGTCTCTACTTCCTCGAGCAGAATTTTCGAGCATCTGCCGTGCTCGGAATCGTCGGGGCAGGCGGGATCGGATTTGAGCTTGAGGAGCGCATCAGGATCTATGCCTTCGACGAGGTGATGTTCATCGTGATCCTGTTTGTGGTGTCGGTCGGCGTGCTCGACTGGGTGTCCGAACGGCTCAGGGCGCGCCTCGTCTGACCCTCGGGAACATGCCTCTGGCGTGTCCGATGGGTGCTGAACCGTCGATTGTTACCGCCGCGGCGCCCCACAGGCAGGCATGCTGCACGGCGTCGTGAAGACCAGCGCCTTCGCACAAGGCATCAACAAGCCCAGCTGCAAAGATATCGCCGGCGCCCGTGGTGTCCTTCGGGATCGCAGGCGGCGGCGCCACCTCCAGGCGTTCTGCCTCAAGTCCGATAATCACAGGTCCCGCACCCTGCGTAACAATACATGCGCGCAGGCTCGCTGCACCTGACGTCCTTGCCGCGAGATAAGGGTCCTCCCTCGCCTCCGGTGGCAGGTCATCGGCCGATCCGACCAGGATATGCGCCCTCGCAAGGACGTCTGGCGATGTCGGCCAGTGGACCACGACCGGACCTGCAATGGCGTTCATGAGGTCCGCAGCCCCGGGAAGCGGACTGCGTACATAAAGTGCATGGGGCTTGAATGCGCGCGCCCGTTGCGCCGCCAGCGCCAGCGCGGGAAGGTCCATGCTGTTGGCGTCACGACGCCACGAAGAGTCAAGGCCGAGAACGATCCGCTCTCCGCCTGGCTCGATCAACAGAAGCGTCTGGCTGCCATGTCCGCGCGTGCGGGCGACGGCCGACAGATCGATGCCGGCTGCGGCTGCCGCGGCCATGATGCGCGGGCCATCACCTTCCTCGCTGACAAGGCTCATCACCGCTACGTCATGTCCGGCAGAAACCAGTGCGGCGCCCGCATTGGCGCCGCCCCCGCCAAGCCGGCCTTCCAGTGCGCCGCCCAGCGTTCGCCCGCGCAATCGGACGCCGCTGGCCACTGCCGCCTCGAGCCAGATCGGCCGGTCCCAGGCAAGCGCGCCCACAATCAGGATTCTGGACATCGGCAAGGCTCCGGCAGTGGCAGGAATCCGACAACTTCGCAGCATGTCGGCCAATGAAGCGGCCGATGTCATCACCCCTACACTGAGCGCTTGTAGCTTTAGTGTCGCATACGAGGAGCGCAGCTTGCCATGCTTGAGTTTCGCAATGTGACACGATGCTTCGGCGACGTGACCGCTGTTGACAATGTTTCGCTGGCCATCGCCCCTGGTCAGATGGTCGGCGTGATCGGAAGATCAGGAGCGGGCAAGTCGACGCTCCTTCGCATGGTGAACCGGCTGTGTGAGCCGACAAGTGGCGAGATCTACTGGGGCAGGCAACCCTTGCTGTCCCTGCGGGGCGGTCAGCTTCGGTCCTGGCGGCGCAGATGCGCCATGATCTTCCAGCAGTTCAATCTCGTCCCTCGCCTTGATGTCATGACGAACGTTCTGATGGGCGCTCTTTCAGACAGGACGGCGGCGGCAGCCCTGTTCAAGGCTTTTCCGGCGGAAGATCGCGCCCGTGCTGTGCTTGAGCTTGACCGCCTCGGCATTGTCGACAAGGCGCTGACGCGAGCCCAGTTGTTGTCGGGGGGACAGCAGCAGCGCGTCGCTATCGCACGCGCGCTCATGCAACAGCCCGACATCATTCTTGCCGATGAACCTGTGGCGTCACTCGATCCGTTCAACGCTGAAGTCGTCATGCGGGCGCTCGAGGAGATCAACCGCACGCGCGGCATCACGGTGATTGTGAACCTGCACGCCCTCGATCTTGCCCGACGTTACTGCACGAGGATCATCGGGATGTCCTCAGGCCGCGTGGTGTTTGACGGGCTTACCAGCGAGCTGACCCCGGAGGTGACCGGGCGGATCTATGCGCGCGAAGAATTCACCAGGCCAGTGCTCCAGCAGGACCTGACCGAGTCCGCCGCATGAGCGGCCGGCTATCGGGCCGGGCGCGGCCGGCCGACTGGATTCATGTCGACAGCTTTCCGGCGCATCGGGGGGCGGGGACCGAAAAAGGCCCCGAACCCTGGATCGACCCTGCCGCCAGCGTACATGACTGCCTGCTTGGACCATGGGTGCGCGTCGGCGCGCGCACCAGTCTCCAGGAAGTGTCGATGGGCGACTACAGCTACATCGTGACCGACTCCAGCGCGACCTATTCGGATATCGGCAAGTTCTGTTCGATCGCGCGCGATGCGCGGATCAATCCGGGCAATCACCCGACATGGAAGGCCGCACAACACCATTTCAGCTATCGCGCCGTTTCCTACCAGCTGGGCGCAGAGGACGATCATGAGTTCTTCGAATGGCGCCGCGCCGACAAGGTCACGATCGGGCATGACGTCTGGATCGGGCATGGCGCAACGATCCTTGCAGGCGTGAGCGTCGGGACGGGCGCAGTTATCGGCGCAGGGGCGGTGGTGTCCAAGGATGTTGCGCCTTTCACCATCGTCGGTGGCGTGCCCTCCCATCCCATCCGTGAGCGCTTCCCTGTGGAGATTCAGAAGGGATTGATGCAGATAGCCTGGTGGGACTGGAGCCACGAGCGACTTGCTGCCGCTCTGGACGACTTCAGGAAGCTGGATGCTGACGCCTTTGTGGAAAAACACGCCTGATCCAGCCATGCCGAAGGGGAAGCTCGCGCTTGTCGTTGGTCCGTCCGGAGCGGGCAAGGACACGCTGATCGCCGGGGCCCGGGCGCAGCTGGCCGGCGATGCGAATTTCGTCTTTCCGCGTCGCGAGATCACCAGGCCTGCTGATGCAGGCGGCGAAGACCACATCCCCGTATCTCGGGAATCCTTCGCCCAGCGCCGCGCTGACGGCGCCTATGCACTGGCCTGGGAAGCCCATGGTCTTGGCTATGGCGTGCCGGCGGGCATCGCTGAAGATCTTGTGCACGGGCGGACCGTGGTGGTGAACGTGTCGCGCACCGTGATCCCTCTTGCGCGCACCCGGTTCCCGGACCTGCAGATCATGAACGTGACGGCGCCAGTCCGGATTCTTGCCGAGCGTCTTGCGGCGCGCGGTCGTGAGAGCGCCGACGATGTTGCGAGGCGTCTCGACCGCTCCGGCGCCTTCGTCATCGAGGGTGCAGGCGTGGTGAACGTGGTCAATGATGGCGGTCCTGAGCAAGGGATTGAGCGCTTTGTGAATGCGCTGATCGGCTGATCCCCGCGCGCCGGAGCCCCGGTTCAGACCGGTCTCGGCAATGCGTTGCGCTTGCGAATGATCGAGAACTCCAGCGTCGACGTCGTGACCAGGTCGATCATCGTCCACAGATTGGCGCACACCCGCAGTTCGCAGCCGCGCCCGAGCAGTGCGGCGATCGGTTGATCAATGCGACGGACGCTGACCGGAAAGACCGGTTCTGCGCTCGTGTAGTAACCGGCCCCGGGGTCGTGCTGGCGCCAATGCGGCCCACGCTGGAAGGCGTAGACATGTATCGGGGTCGTCAGCGCGCGGTCCAGCCAGGCCGATTCGATGATGATGACGCGTCCCGTGACGCCGCTCAGAAAGCGGGCGGCATCCGCGTCGCTGGTGCCGGGACCGCGCCCGAAAGTCACGCGCGGGCAATCGCGTGGCGTCAGGTAGTTGCCGAGGTGATCGTCATCAATCGCCCAGACCACATCGGCTGTGACGCCGGCCTGGGGCGAGGGCGGCGCTCGCGGGTGGAACACGCTGATGTCGGGTTCTTCGGACACGTGGAAAAGAAGGTCCGCAGTCACCGTCGCGCATCCGACACGAGGCGGGTGAACGCCGCCTTGACCTCGCCCCGCGTGCCGCATCGAAGAATGCGGGCATGTGCGTAGGCAGGGTCGGCAAACATCGCCGCGAACTGCGTTCTGCGCCCGTGATGGGTCGTCCACGCCCACCGGACCGGATGGTCGCGCGTGAATAGTTTTCGAAAGTCTTCGCGGCAGCCGGGGAAAACTTCGTCGCGCATCAGGGCCCGTTTCAGCGAGCGCCCGATGACCTGTTGCATGACACGAGCACGCGGCAGGTCCAGCCACACAACATCACTGGCGCGCGACAAGATCAGCGGACGAACGATGCCGTAGCCGCCGGCGATCACCCAGTCATCGCCACGGGTTGCCTCGTCGACCGATTGCACGAAGGCGTCCGGCGTCTGTTTGCTTCGATCAAACCAGCCAGGTCCCCAGTTTAGAACATCCAGCTCGACCTGTCTCAAACCAGCCACGGTAGCGAGGCGGCCGGCGAACGTGGTCTTGCCAGAGCCTGATGTTCCAACGACAGCGACCCGCATCTTGCCTCAGCCACTTGTCGACCCCGGGGAGCCCTCGGCCTATCGTCCGACTTCAGCCCCCTCCAGACGGACGTATCGCCGGTCAGCCTCCGAAGGCATATCTGTCGAGCACAATGAAATCGCTGTCGCGGTCCGGCTGAAAGAACAAGGCTAGACCGCCGAAAACATGGGGGCCTTCGTAGGCTGCGAAGTGCTGCTGAAGCGCCGCCAGGACGCGGGTTCGTTCGGCTTCGTCCCGGATGCGGCCGGTCAGGGTCATATGAAAGCGGAAGTCCTCGAATATCCATGGGTAGCCGAACGCGATAAGGCGGGCGTCCTGCTCGGCAGACATCCGGGCGCGACGCCTGCGCGCCAGATCGAAATCCGACAGCGGCGCCCGGAAATGATCGAAGCGACGCACGCAATCCTCGTGGAGCAGACGCATGTCAGCTGAAGGCTCGGCGAGCGTGAAGGCGAGAAAATCCCCAAGCGCCGCGACCTCGAGCGGAGCGCTGAACGGGCTGCGCTGCCCGCAGTAGGCCGCCACCTCGGCTAAAAGCGATTCCGTAGACTGGCCAGCCGCCAGCTCGAACGGCGCCTTGAGCGTGGCGTGCCAGCCATAGTGGCGCGGGTCAGAGGTCAGCGCATCAAGGTCGAGCGATTCCATGCCGGCAATAGCGGGCCGGACAAGCGGTGTGTCCGTGTAGACGTCCCGCCCGAGCCATGCACTGGCCGCGCGATAGAGTTCATCCTCGGCGGCTGGAGCATAGTAAATTGCATAGCGCGCGGTCATGCGACGCGAACGCCCTCACGCCACACCATGCGGACTGTCGGCCAACGCTCCATCGACATCGCGATACGGACGAGGTCGCCGCGCTGGCCCACCATGATCTCCCCGCGGTCCTGCAGACCGCACAGCCGCGCCGGGTTTGCCGCCACTGTGGCGATGGCTTCCGGAAGCGGCCAGCTGAAGGGCGGCTCGGCAAGCTGAAAAGCGGCGCGGACCATTGAAAGAGGTACATAATCCGATGTGAGGGCGTCGAGAAGACCCGCCGACGCGCAGTCACGCGCGCTGAGGTTTCCAGAATGCGAACCGCCCCGGACGAAGTTTGGCGCGCCCATGATCGTCTTCATGCCGAACTGGCGCGCCAGCTGTGCCGCCTCCATTGTCACTGGAAACTCGCTCGCAACGCAACCGTCGTCGCGCGATTCCTCGACATGCGCAGCCGTCATGTCATCATGGCTCATCAGGGGAATGCCTGCCGCGCGTGCAATCTCGACGATTGCACGGCGGTTCGCCGGTCCTGCCGCCTGATCTCGCCATTCGGTACGTTTTGCGAGCACCTCGTCGAGCTCAGCGCCCGTCTTGCCGCTGGCGATCATCCGCTCCCTGAAGTGCTGGACATTCGCCGTCTGGCGCTGGCCGGGCGTGTGATCCATTACGGACAAGAGGCGCAGGCGGGGATTGGCAAGCTGGGGCTCGACCAGCGTCATGAGGTCGGGGTTGGTGATCTCGCAGCGCAGATGCAGCAGGTGTTCTGCCCGCAGGAATCCCTCGGCCGCCGCGGCGTCCATGCCCGCGATCATCGGGCCGAGTGCTTCCTTGCGATCCAGACCATCCTTGCGCCCGTGCAGGCTCAGGCTGTCGAACACCGTCGTGATGCCCGCAGTCGCACACTGGGCGTCATGGGCCAGAGCTGCGCCCATCGCATCCCACAGCGCGCCAGGCCGGGGCTGGTAGTGTTTCTCGAGATTGTCGGTATGCACATCGACAAGGCCCGGGATCAGCACGTCGTCACCAAGATCTTCGGCATGGTGGGAGGCCGATCTGGCGCTGTCGATCGCAACGATCATCCCGTTCTCGATGACGACATGCGCCGCCATCACGGATGCCGGCGTGACAACGTTTTGACTGAAGAGGATGTTCTGACGCGCGCTCATGCTGCGGCCTTGAAATCGGATACCTGGAACAGGCGGGTCGCGACGGCATCCCGCACGTCAGCGTCGTGGAAGATGCCGATCATGGCCGTGCCCTTGTCGAGGGCCGCGCGGATGAGGTCGACAACGATGGCGCGATTGGCCGCGTCCAGCGACGCTGTGGGCTCATCGAGCAGCAGGATCGGATATTCGCGGACAAATGATCTGGCGATGTTGACGCGCTGCTGCTCGCCGCCCGAAAAGGTCGCAGGGGGCAGGTCCCAGTGCGCCTGTGGCAGTCTCAGGGCCTGCAACACCGCAATCGCACGCTCGCGGGCTTCGTCGGGATCAACGCCGTTCTCGAGAAGAGGCTCCATCGTGAGATCGAGCGTCGAAATGCGCGGGATCACGCGGAGAAACTGACTGACATATCCCAGGGTGCGCCGGCGGATCTCGAGCACCATGTGAGGCTCGGCAGACGTTATGTCGACATAGTGACCATCATGGAGCACCTCCACGCGGCCCTGCGTCGGCAGATAGTTTCCGAAAATCGTGCGCATCAGCGTCGACTTGCCGACGCCTGACTCGCCTGCCAGCACAACGCATTCGCCCGGCTTCACCGAGAGCTGCAGCCGGTCGAATACTGGAATGCCGGCGCTGCCCTGATTGTGGAGCGTGAAGGTCTTGGCCAGTCCATCAACCAGGATAGCTGGCGCGCGATCATCCGGCGCGCTCTGAAATGCCATTGAGACCACCTAGATCTGGAGAACCGACGAGACGAGCAGCTGGGAATATGGATGCTGCGGATCATCGAGGACCTGGTCGGTCAGTCCTGACTCGACGACACGTCCGCCCTTCATCACCATCAGCCGGTCGGCCATGAGGCGGGCGACAGCCATGTCATGGGTCACAAGGATCACAGCCAGATTGAGGTCGCGCACAAGCTCCCGCAGAAGGTCGAGGAGACGCGCCTGCACCGACACATCCAGCCCGCCCGTCGGTTCGTCCATGAACACCAGGCGCGGCTGATGGATCAGGTTCCGTGCGATCTGAATGCGTTGCTGCATACCGCCGGAGAACGTGCGTGGCTTGTGGTCGATGCGGTTCAGATCGAGCTCCACACGCGACAGCCAGTCGATAGTCCCCTGCCGCATTTCGCCGTAGTGACGGCGTCCAAGGTTCATCAGGGGTTCTGCAACATTGGCCCCGCCGGACACGCGCATCCTCAGCCCATCGCGCGGATTCTGATGCACGAAGCCCCAGTCTTCGCGCTGCATGCGGCGGCGATCAGGTTCGCTGAGCCCATACACGTCGACAAGACCATGCCGGCGTGCATCGAAGCGCACCGAACCGGATGTCGGCTCCAGATGACCCGACACGACATTCAGCAGCGTCGTCTTGCCCGACCCGCTTTCGCCGACAATGCCCAGAACCTCGCCAGCGCGGAGTTCAAACGACACGTCCTCGCAACCGGTCACGCTCCCATAACGCTTCGTCAGCGCCTCGACCTGGAGCAGGGGGCTGGGTGTCGTGGATGCCGAAACCGGGGGAGTGGAAGGTAAATGCACAAGCGACGTCATCTCGCCTTTTCCTCCGGGCCGTCAGTGTCGACTTGATCCAGCGTGTGGCCCGCCATCGCACCAGCATGGCCATGCGCGCGACGTTCTCCGCAGAAATGACTGTCGGAGCAGACGAACATCCGATGGCCCGCGTCATCGAGAACAACCTCATCGAGGTAGGAGCCTTGCGCGTCGCAGAGGGCGCACCGTTCTTCCCATGCCTGAATCTCGAACGGGTAGTCCTCGAAATCGAGGCTGCGAACCTGCGTGAAAGGGGGCACCGCATAGATCCGCTTCTCGCGTCCAGCGCCGAACAACAGGATCGCCGGACAGTTGTCCATTTTCGGATTGTCGAATTTGGGTATCGGCGAGGGAGACATGAGATAGCGTTCATCGATCATGACCGGGTAGCCCGCGGTCGCGGCGATCCGGCCGAACGCTGAAATGTTTTCGTACAGCGAGACGTACTGCAGCCCATATTCCTCGTAGGCATGCATCGCCCGTGTTTCCATCTCCCTTGGCTCAAGTCCGCGCAGCGGTTCGGGCTGCGGCACCTGAAAGATCATCACCTGTCCGGCGGTCAGCTTGTGTTCCGGTATGCGGTGCCGGGACTGGATGATGGTTGCTTCAGTCGTGTCCTCCGTTGTCGCAACATCTGCAACAGTTGCGAAGAACCGACGTATGGAAACGGCATTTGTGGTGTCGTCTGCTCCCTGGTCGATGCATTTGAAGACATCGTCAGGGCCAATGATCGAAGCCGTCAGCTGAATGCCACCGGTGCCCCAGCCATATGGCACAGGCATCTCGCGCGACCCGAAAGGCACCTGGTAGCCGGGGATGCACAACGCCTTGAGAATGGCGCGGCGGATCATGCGCTTGGTCTGTTCGTCAAGGTATGCGTAATTGTAATAGCGTTCCGGCGAGTCCGCTTTCGTCGTTACGGCCGGTGCATTTGCGAGGGTCATTCGGCTGCGACCTTCTGAACGCCCTGCTGCTCGTGGGACCTCGCCTGCGCCGCCTGAAAGTCCTTCCGAAGCCGCCGCAAGAACTGAAGGTCGGCCTGGAAATCGACATAGTGAGGCAGCTTGAGATGCTGCACGAAGCCCGACGCTTCCACATTGTCGGAATGATAGAGCACAAACTCCTCGTCACGACAGGGCGCGTTGATCTCTTCGCCAGCCTCTCGCGCCCGCAGCGACCTGTCCACGATCGCCATGCTCATCGCCTTGCGCTCGCAATGACCAAAGGTGAGGCCGTATCCACGCGTGTACTGCGGCGCCTGCCCCTCAGCAGAAGCAAAGTCGGACAGCATCACGCATTCCGTGAGCGTGATTTCAGCAATCTCGATCGGAAAGCCAAGTTCATCCGGCACGAACGATACGCTGGCTTCACCGAGCCGGATCTCGCCGCAGAGTGGATGCGTCGATCCCCAGCCCCGTTGCGAGGAATAGGCAAGGCTGAGCAGGAACCCTTCATCGCCGCGGGCGAGGGCCTGGAGCCTCTGATCCCGTCCGGCAGGAAACGCCATCGGTTCACGCGTGAGGTCGAACGGCGCCTCATTGTCGGCGCCGGGGGCATCGGTCTCGAGCAGTCCTTCGTGCGAGAACACCGAGGCGATGTTGGGCAGCCGTTCAGGCATTGGATCGTCGGACTGAGGCGCCGGCGGGACGATTTCTCCGCCCTCGGCGGCAAGCCTGAAGTCGAGCAGACGATGGGTGTAATCGAAGGTCGGCCCCAGCACCTGGCCGCCTGGAATGTCCTTGAAGGCTGCTGAAACCCGGCGACGCACCGCCATGTCAGCCGTCTCGATGGGCGCTGAAAAACCGAAGCGGGGCAGCGTCGTGCGATACGCACGCAGGAGGAAGATCGCCTCAGGCAGGTCGCCACGCGCCTGCTTGATGGCGAGCGCCGCCAGTTCCGGGTCATAGCACGACCCTTCCGACATGACGCGATCGACGGCGAGCGACATTTGCTGACCGATCTGTGCAACTGAAATCTCGGCTACGGCCGGATCCCCGCGACGCTCTTCCGCCAGCAACGCATGCGCGTTGGAGATTGCACGCTCGCCGCCCTTTACAGCAACATAAGCCATGAGGTCAGGACTCCCCGCCTGCAGTCCGTGTGGTTCTCGGAATCGCCAGAATCTCGCTACCCGCGCACAGCACGAGATCAATGCCGAACTGGAAGCGCGAGACCACATCAGCACGCTGGGACCAGAAGGCGGCGGGAAGTCCGTGCGGTGAAATGACCGCTTCGTTCTCGATGCCCGGGCCACGCAGCACAACTGCTGGTCCGCCTCTCAAGCCGATAATGTCGACTATCAGCGTGGTGGCGCGATCAGGATATTTGGCCTCGCCCTGGTTGAAGGCTGAAAGCTGGGGCATCGACCCGGGATCGGACACAAGCGCGAATGCCGCGGCGGACGGATCCGATGTGATCTGGCAGCCGCAATGAAACCGCAGCCAGGCTTCAGCCTCAGTCGCCACGAGACCTGGGTCAAGCCAGAGCGGTGTGTCGACATCAGCGAGCGTGAGCAGGACTGCGCCTGCTGCGGGGCTCAGTCCCTGCGGTGGCTGAGGCGCCGACAGGATGACCTGCGACAGGCCGGGACGAGCCGTAGCTTCCATGATGCGACGGAAGATTCTCTGACTGTCGAGCGATGCGTCGGCAAGTCCAGGGCGAAGGCTGGCAAGATTGGGAGCTGCTGACATGCTCAGGATTTCCTGTCCCGCACCATCGTGAAGAATTCCACGCGCGTGGCGGCGGCCTTTCTGGAAGCCGTGGCGCGGCGCTCCGCCGCGCTCGCTGCAAGAGGCTCGATCACCATCGACCGCGCCATGTCGCGCCACCGCCCCGATTGCAGCATTGCATCGACAATGGCCGCTATCTCTGCATGCCGCTTGTTGCGTCCAGCCACATAGCCAACGCCGACCTCGCCATCCTCAAGCCGGACAACGGCGCGGCTGACGGTCATCTCGCCGAGGTTGAACGGGGCGCCAGATCCGCCGACCCGCCCGCGCGTCATGACCATGCCGGTTTCCGGCGGCCTCAGGAAAGTGGATGCGGGTCGATCCGGCAGGGAGGCGAAGGCGGCCAGCACATCATCGGGCCGCGCCTTGGCCAGCAGGCTGAGGTCGCGCTGCCGGGTCGCCTCACCAGAAGTCTCAACAAGTTCAGGCAAATCACCACCTGTGAGCTGGCCGATTGAACTGCGTATTGCCTAACGTTCCAAATATTGTTTAGTTAAAATAAGTATTGCGAGCAACTGATCAGTTATGAAGGTTTTATGTAGTCAATATAACTTGTCCAAAATGAAGTATAGAGCAAGTATACGTAGAAATGAGCATTTTGAAGACAGCAAGCTGGGCTGATATCGCAAATGAAATCGAGTCCAGTATTCGAAATCGTGCGCTCGCCCCCGGTGATCGACTTCCGACCGAATACGCACTTGGCCGCCGATACATGGTCAATCGCCATACGGTACGGCGTGCGCTCTCACATCTGCAGGCGAAAGGTCTGGTTGAATCGACCCAGGGTCGCGGCAGCTTTGTGCGACGTCCAAGCCTGCAGTTTCACATCCGCAAGCGCACACGCTTCGGCGAGTTCGCGCGCCATGCAGAAGCGACGCACCGGCATGATACGCTGTCGCTCGATGTACAGCCGGCTGAGCCCGCGGTTGCGCGCGCGCTTGGAATACATCTTGGTGATCCCGTCGTGGTTCTGGAGCGGCTTGGCTATGTGAACGACCTGCCGGTTGGCATCGGGCTGCATCACTTCAGCCATGAGCGGCTGCCGCAGTTTCCCGATGTCTACCCGAAGTACGGCTCGATCACGAAAGCGCTGCTGGAGCTCGGCATACCTGATTACGTCCGGGTGCAGACGCGCATCGTCTCGCGATTGCCAACGCCCCGCGAGAGCGAGCTGCTCAGCCTTCCTCGACACGTGCCGCTGCTGATCACGCAATCCATCAATCACGACGGCCTCGACCGACCGCTCGAGTATGGCGATGCACGAATGGCCTCCGACAGGGTGGAGATTGTCATCGAGCCCGAGGCAAGCTGAGCGCAGCAGCAAATGAACGAACGCTATTGCCGGATGAGGCTGGGCCGGCAGCAACACAGGACGACAAGATGGAAGTGGTGCTGAAGAATGCAAACCTTGTACTGGGCGATGAGGTCGTTCGCGGCGACATCGCGATGCGTGACGGTGTCATCACAGCGATCGACCCGACCTCGCGATCCAGCGATGCGATCGGCGAAGATCTTGACGGCGACTTTCTTGCGCCCGGCATCGTTGACCTGCACACCGACAGTCTGGAGAAGCACTTTTTTCCAAGGCCGGGCATAGACTGGAATCCGGTCTCTGCTGCGATCACGCATGATGGCGCCTGCCTGTCGGTAGGCGTGACAACCGTCTTCGATTCGCTCTCGCTCGGCTCGTTCGGCCAATCTGAATCGCGCTCCACCGAGAACCTTGATCGCCTGGTTGCCGGGCTTCTCTCAGCGCGCGGTGCAGGCGCGCTGCGCGCTGACCATCGGATTCACTGGCGCTGCGAACTGCCCTCCGATGTGCTGCAGGACCATTTCAACCGGGCCCATCTGCACCCGATGACAGGCCTTGTCTCGCTGATGGACCATACGCCTGGGCAACGCCAGTACATGAATCTCGATCGCTTTCTCGACCGCGTCTGGAGGAGGGAAGGCGTCTCCGAAGCCGACATCGCAGCTCGCATGACTGCGCAGTACGACCGGCAGGCGCGCAACGTCGCGCCAAACCGCGCTCATGTCGCCGAGGGCGCGAGAAGCATCGGCGTACCCATCGCAGCCCACGACGACGAGACAGAAAGCCATGTCGAAGCGGCAGCTGCTGCGGGCGCGACGATTGCGGAGTTCCCAGTTACGCCCGAGGCAGCAAGGCGTTCGCGCGAACTCGGCATGACGGTCATCATGGGCGGACCGAACCTGGTTCGTGGCGGGTCCTATTCCGGAAACCTTTCGGCGGCCCAGGCTGCCAGATCGGACATGCTCGATGGGCTCGCCTCCGACTATGTGCCGCGCAGCCTCGTGGAATGCGCATTCATCCTTGCGCACGAACCCTTTGGCTGGGGGCTTCCCGCGGCGTTCGCGGCCGTGTCCGCAGCCCCTGCAAGGGCTGTGGGACTCGCCGACCGGGGCGAAATTGCTGTCGGCAAGCGGGCCGATCTCATCCGGGTACGCCTCGCTGGCGGGCTTCCCGTCGTGCGCGGGGTGTGGGTCACAGGCCGACGGGCCGCGTGAGCAAGGATGAGGATCGCAACCTTCAATACCTGGAAGAACGAAGGCGACTACTTGACCCGCATCGACGCGATCGGCGCAGCGCTCGCGCGTCTTGAACTGGATGTCATCGTCCTTCAGGAGTGCTTCTACGCCCCCGCAATCAATGCCGACACGGCGGCCTGCGTGGCGCGCGCCCTCGGCCTTCATGTTTCCCGCGCGCCGATGCGGGAAAAGGTGCGGTCAATGGATGGAACCGAAGTGTTGTCCCGCGCCGATCTGGCGATCCTGACTCGCGAGGCGCCCCTCGATGTCGCGTTTGCCCCACTTTCGCCGGATCCGCGCGACGGCGAACGGCTGGTGTTGCGCGCCGATCTTGAGCTCGGCAACCAGCGGATTCGGGTCGTCAACGTTCATCTGACCCACCTTCGCGACACTGCGGCGTCGGAAGTCCGCAGCACGCAGGCGCGCGAAACACTTTCATTCGCACGAAGCAACTGGAAAGACCCGATCATCGTTGCTGGTGATCTGAATGCAGTTTCGTGGTCGCCAAGCCTGTCGCCTCTTTTCGACGATCCTGACATGGACAGGTCGTGTCACGCTGCGCGTGAGCAACCTGGCGCAAGCGCAGCTGCGCTTCTTGAGGGCGGTGCAATCGATCATGTCCTCGTTTTCGATCCCCTGCGTCGCGTGACTTGCCTGCGCCGCGAGGTCGAACTCGCCGGCTCCGGATTGAGCGATCACCCTGTCATTGTTGCGGAGTTGGACTGCAGATGAGCCAGACTGGCAATTTCGAGAAACGGCAGGCGGGCTGGCGCGCGATCCTGCTCACCTGCGCACGCTTCTGGTTTGCGCGGCCGGGCAGGACCTGGGTCGTCGTCGGCCTGATCGCTGCGGTCGCACTCGCTGACGTCACGATTTCCCTCGCGCTGGGAGGCGTGATCGGCGCTGTCGCCGCGCCGGCGGCCAGCAACGCCGCGCTTGCGATCGCCTGGCTCCTTGCGGGAGGGGCAGCGCTCGTCTGCCATGCCTTTCTGCGCCTCAGCTTCGACATCGTCTGGAACCGGGTCAGCATCAATTCCATGAACGCCTTGCAGGCGGAGGCATTCTCGCGCGTGCAGCGATTTTCGAGCGCATGGCATGGCGACACCTTCGCCGGCGCTACCGTTCACAGGCTGTCACGCGCACGCTGGGCGATCGACGCAATCGGCGTCGTCATCTTCAGCCGGATGGCGACACCTCTCCTGATGATTCTCGTCATCGGAACGCTTGTCTCGATCCGGCTTCCGGTTGCAGGCGCCGTGTTCTTTCTTGTGTCGGCCGTCTATCTCTTGGTCAGCTTTGAGCTCGCGGCGCGATGGGTGCGGCCGGCCAACGTCGTCTCGGCGAGATTGGAAGCCGATCTCACAGGGGCCATCGCCGATGCGATCGCCAACAACTCCGCTGTGAAGGCCTTTGGGGCCGAAACGCGAGAAGAGAGCCGTCTCGCCGAGGCGGCCGAGCGGTGGAGCAGCAAGGCGACGGTCTCGATGGACCGGACCAGCCTCATGCAAACCGTACAGCTGGGATTGTGGGCCGTCCTGCAGACCAGTGTCCTTGCGACCCTGGTGGTGTTTGCGGGAGATGGCGGGGTGACGCCCGCCGACCTTGGCTTTGCCATCGCTGCGATCCTTCAACTGGGTGGTCAATTGCGGGGGATCGGGGGGGACATCCGGATGCTTCAGCGCGCGTTCGGGGAATTCGGCGAAACCATGGATTTTCTGACCGCGCCATTTGATGTGTCCGATCCGGCGCAGCCGCAACCCATGCCGGCGGCGCGGGGCGACATCGTATTCGAAGGGGTCACATTCCGTTACGGCCTCCGCACACCCCTGTTTGAGCAGTTGTCACTGCGGATCGAAGCTGGCGAGCACGTCGCGCTTGTCGGCGCCACGGGCTCCGGCAAATCCACATTCGTGAAGCTGTTGCAGCGACTTTACGATATCGAAGCCGGCGAGATTCGGATCGACGGCGTCAACATCGGCAACGTCGAGCAGGCGAGCCTGAGGCGACAGGTGGCGATCGTGCCGCAGGAGCCAGCACTGTTCCATCGGACCCTGGCAGAGAATATCGCCTACGGGCGCCCGGAATCGACCGAAGCGGAGATCATTGCGGCCGCTCGCAAGGCGCGCGCGCACGACTTCATCATGGCCTCACCGAACGGGTATGGCACGCTGGTTGGCGAACGCGGACTGAAGCTGTCAGGGGGCGAACGCCAGCGCGTCGCGATCGCCCGCGCCTTCCTGTCGAATGCGCCAATCGTTGTGTTTGACGAGGCAACGGCCAGTCTGGATACGCTCACGGAGAGAATGATCCAGGAGGCCATGCAGGAACTGATGGAGGGGCGAACGACGGTGATCATCGCTCATCGCCTCTCGACGGTGCGAAAGGCTGACCGCATCATGGTGTTCGACGGTGGAAGGATCGTGGAAGAGGGCAAGCACTCTGATCTGGTCCAGCGCCCTCATGGGCTTTATCGGCGACTAGTCGGCGATGAGATCAACCGGATCGAAATCGAGGCAGCCTGACCGTGGAGCCTGGGCGGAGTGTTCACAGGAGCTGATCATGAGGTCGAAAGAGCCTTGATCCGGTAAGGCCGAAACGGACTTTGAGCTGGCGTGGGTTCAGGGCGCCGAAAGGCGCGCTATGCGAATGGCGTCATGGCCTGCTTCGCGATCCCCTTGCGGCGCCTGGTCACACTCCGCGCCCCGGGAAGCCGAGCAATGCAGGCTTCATCAACCTCGCTTGCACCTGTCCTGCTCCAGCTACTTCTGAATCAGTCCGCGTGGCAGGGTCGCAATGCCAGTTTCAAAAGCTGTTCGCGGTTTTCGCTGAGGTTGAGGCCTGAGCGCACAGAAGCCTCCGGAGCTCTGCCTGCAAGCCCTGCCCACAGCGCCGCATTGAATGCGTCTGTGTCCAGGCGATCCTCCAGCGCGAAGTTCTGGCCAGCCATGGCCGCCTGCCAGTATGAGGCCGAACGCAGAGGACACGGCGTGCCAGTCTCTGCCTTCTGCTGCGCGCTTGGCCACGCGATCGGAAGCTGGGTTTGCCGCAAGACCTCAGAAGGACGCGCCTTGAATGTCCATTCCTTCTGCCGGAGATCGAAGGCTTGCGACATCGGAACCGCCAGCGCGTCGTTCAGGCCAAGCGGCTTGAGGCCCAGCACAGCGCCGATCGTCCTCAGCATGCTGACAGTCGTGTAGCGTTCGGAAACCACAGCCTTCTGCTTAACATAGGGCCCCACGATGTAGGCGATGCTTCGGCGCGCATCGACGTGATCCGCACCGTTCTGCGCGTCGTCCTCGATCACGAAAATGAGTGTCGAATCCTTGACACGACTTTGCGCAACGCGCTCGACGATCATGCCCAGGGCATAATCGTTGTCCGCCATCTGGGTCTCGACCGTGTTGACGCCGTCGATAGCCGTGTCGAAGCTGCCGAAATGGTCGTGGCTTATGCGTATGAGCGAAAGAGCCGGAACAGAGTTGGTTGCCTCCTGGTCATTGAACTCTCGCATCCATTCCATCACGCGCCAGTAGTCAGGGAACTTCTGGTCGTATCCCCGGAAGTAAGGATCGCTCCGATCCTGCAAGGCGCGATCTGCTGCAACATAGACGACCTGCTTTTGCTTGAACGGCTCGCGTGTCAACGGCACGCCGCCGGGACCGTCATGGTAGATATAGTCGTTCGCAAAGCCGTAGTTGCGCACCGTCAGACCTTTATGGATCGCGGCATTCCAGAGAAAGCCCTGGCCTTCCATTTCATCATCGTCTTCGCCGTCAGGAGAAGTCAGATGGCGTGCGCCCGGTAGAAGATCTGCGTCGTCAGGAACGGCAGGATTTATTGCCCGGCGCTCGGGAATCGACAGCGCCATGTTGATGTTCCGGCTCGTGCCTTCAGCTTCGTACGAGAGGCCGCGGTCGGCATAGTCGACCGGAGCGTTCTTTTCGAGCAGGTCGGTTGAGCGCGCCGCCGTCGACCATGTCCAGCCTGTGCTCGACTGTTCGCCGCTGTCAAAGAAGTTATCGAACGTCACAAAGTTGCGGGCGAGGTCATGATGATTGGGGCTCAGGCGCTCACCGAGGATTGCAAGCGTGGGGTCGCCATTGCCGACTTCAAGATCGCCTAGCACCTGATCGTAGGTGCGGTTCTCTTTCACGATGTAGATGACGTGCTTGATGTTCTGGCGCAGAGCCGCCATGACCTCGTTGGCTTCGATGCGGCTGGCCGCGTCGCTGACGCCGGTGTTGTCGGCCACCTGAACCGTCAAAGCGCTCAGCTCAGTTTCTGACGGCATGCGGAATGACAGCAGCCCAGCCTTCTCCAGCTGGAAAATGTACTGGTTGGCGCTACCGCAGGCATCGGGCTGCGCGTGTTCCGTCGCCATCCGTGGGCCACAGCCCTGAGGGTTGGGTCCAGGTGGGCTCTTGCGGTTGGCCACGAACACCCGCCGGCCGTCCTTGCTGGTCGCAACAGCGCTGGGATACCAGCCGGTCGGAATAAATCCTTCGATCTCACCCTCGACGGGATCCACAACAGCGAGCGCGTTAACGCCGCCAAGCGTGACCAACAACCGGCCATCGGGGGAAAGGCCTAGATTGTTGATGTTGAGGCCCTTGCCTGCAACTGCCCCATCGGATGCTTCTGGAAGCCGCAGGCGGGGCTCGGATTCCAACGTGTCAGACAGCGTATTGATGATCGCAATCCGATCTGCGTTGTCTTCTGCCGCATACAATCTGTTTGTCTTGCTGTCGAAGAGCAGGGAGGTGGGCTCCCCGATGGTCTTGATGCGCTTCACGGGCATCACGGACGTCGCGCCGACATCCAGCACCACGATCTCGCGGTCACGCGGGGAGCTGACATAAGCGCGAGTCGAATCTCGCCAGGCGATGGAAAAGGGATACTCGCCCCCAGCAATGCCGGCTTCGTTCGGGTTGATCTTGCCAGGCCGCAGGTCGCGTTCAGTGACCACCTTTCGCGTCGGGATATCGATGAGGCTCACGCTGTCATTGTAGTAATTGGCCACGAGCAGCCGCTTTCCATTCGGACTGACGGCAAGGCCCGCCGCCTGTGGCCTGACGTCTGCGCCATTGCCGGCACTGTGTCCCAGGCTGATGGGGGCGCCGTCGGAGACAAACCCCTTGGGTGCGCGCTTGAAGACATGCACCACGTCATCGACGCCGCCGGCGACAAAGAACCCATCGCCATCCTTGCGCCAGGCGATACCCGAAAAGGTATTCGGCACAGTCAGCGTCTGCTTCAGCGTCGCGCCGCGTGAGCCAATTGCGTAAACGAACACGTACTGCTTCGACTGTTCGACAACCCGCTTTCCGTCGGGGCCGTTGAAGCGGTTGAAGCCACTTGTCAGCAGCAGCATTTCGCTTCCATTGGGGCTTGCAGAGAGCGCTGCCGCTCCATCCGCGATGTATTCGGGGTTTGGCCCTATGTTCGTTTTCAGCAGCTCGAATTTGGCGTCTGGAGCGGCCGTCGGGGTGATCGTCTGACCGGTCGGAAGAAACTGCGGCGCGGCCGCGGGACGCTGAGCCAACGCGCTGAAACAACAAAACGCGGCCGCCATAAGAACGCCAGTTGAGACAAGGCGGACATTCGATTTGTTCATTTGATCATCCCACCGCAGGTAAGAAACCGAACCAAGGTGAGTCAGCATGGCGGGCCGCGGTGACACTTTAGCGACGCAGGATGAGGACAGCGTCCAGGCGGTCGTGGAAACCTGTGAAGACCCGTTTCCTGAGGCTTGGGGACAAATTCCTCCGAAGTCGCGGCGCCAGCCGGACTGAGCTGCGCCAGATTTCTCGGGCCAAGCTTACCGCGTCAATGATTGCTTATGGCGAGGTCCTGATTGGCCTGCAGGGGAGAGACGAGGGGCGACTCACGAGCGGCCCTGCCGCAGGAACGAGATCAGAGGGCTCTCGATTCATGGCCAATTCGAGAGATCGAGACCCAAACCTCGCAATCAGGTCATTCAGGAACATCATCGAACAGTATGCCAGGCGCAGGCTGTGGGCGTCACGCCGAAAGCCGCTGCGGCGTATTGTTGAGCTTTGCCATGATCGCGGCGATATCGAACGCTTTCCGGATCGCCGGATGCCTGCGCCGCTCGCTGCGACAGGCGATATAGCCCGTGATCCAGGCCGCTGGCGTCCGGAGGTCAAGTGGAAGCCGCAACAGCCTGTCATCGGGAGGGCACTCTCGCGCAAACATGAAGGTAACACCGATGCCCTGTGCGACTGCCTCCCGCAGCATTTCGCGCGTGTGGAACTCCATGACACGGCCGGTCGCGACATTGGCCGCTTCCAGGACACGGTTCATCGTCGCGCGGGTTCGGGACGTCGTCTCGCGCACAAGCAGGATCTGGTGGGCAAGGCAGTTCAGCTCGAAACGCCCCTCATGGGGCACTTTCCACCCGACCGGAACGACTGCGATCAGCTCGTCCTCGTACAGGGGCTGGTAGGTGTATTCATTGTCGCCGATCGGCTCGCATACAACGGCGATATCGACAGAGGCCGCCATCAGCAGCTCGTTCGTCTCGCGGGCGTTTGCAATCGTGACCTTGAAATCGAGTGCTGGTGAATCCTGCTGGTAGGCCGCGATCAGGTCTGCTGCATAGGGCGGCGAGTCAGTGCCGACCCGGATCAGACCGCCCTGTTCTGGCGGCGTCTCGCCCAGCAGCGCCTCGATATCGGACGACACATCAAACAGCGTCCGTGCACGCTCGAACAGCGCCTGGCCGGCGGCGGTAAGCCCGAGCGGCGGCCGGGCGCCTTCGATGAGCTTGACCTGATAGCGGTCTTCCAGCGCCTTGACCTGTTTTGACAGCGTCGGCTGCGACACGCCAAGCCTGCTGGCCGCGCGTGTGACGCTGCGATCGCTGGCGACCGCGTAGAAGGCGCGCAAATGCTGAAAGTTAAGGCTCATGACGCCGGTTCCGAGCCATTATCCTAGTGTGCCCATGTAACGAATTTGCGTGCCATGCGCGGCGTCTATCGCCATCATGGCCCGAATGAATTCGCTGTTGCGGCCCAGCCATGCAAGCGGAAACCAGGGAGCGAGGCATGAAACAGGAATTCGATGTCGTCGTGGTCGGGCAGGGCGTTGTGGGTCTTGCGCATGCCTACGCTGCGGCCCGGGCGGGGATGTCTGTCGCCGTGGTCGACCGGCACGAACGCGCACTTGGCGCCAGCATTCGCAATTTCGGCTTTGTGACAGTCACGGGCCAGGCCCGTCGCGAGATGTGGTCACTCGCAATGCGGGCCCGCGACATCTGGGCCGGCGTCGCGCCTCAGGCGAAGATCGACGTTGTCCAGACCGGTCTCAACGTCTTTGCCCACCGGCGAGAAGCAGCCGAGGTGCTCGCCGACTTCCTTGAGACCGAGATGGGCGAGCACTGTCAGCTCACAAGCGCAAAGGCCTGGCGGGGCGCAAATCCGCACCTGGACGTGTCGCCGTTCGAGGCGGTGCTGCAAAGTCCGCATGAGCTGAGGCTTGAGGCGCGTGACGCCATCCCGCTGCTGCGATCCTGGCTCGGACGCGCGCAGGGCGTTCGCTTTCTCGATCCCGCCGACGTCGTCGGGTGCGACGCAGGCCGCGTCGAGACGACGCGCGGCGTGCTCAGCGCCGGGGCCGTATTCATCTGTCCGGGCGATGATCTCAATGGCCTTTTCCCCGACGTAATGGCGCGGCGGCAGGTCACCCGCTGCAAGTTGCACATGCTTCGTCTCGCCCCGCCGGGCGTCAAGCTTCCGGCGCCCGTGATGGCTGACCTCAGCCTCATTCGTTACGAAGGCTATGCCGAGCTCCCCTCCGCGGCCGCGCTGCGCCGCCGCATAGAGGCGGAGCGGGGCGACATGCTGGCCGCTGGCATCCACCTTATAGCTGTCCAGTCCGCCGACGGCTCGCTCGTGGTCGGAGACACGCATGAGTATGGCGACTCTCCAACGCCCTTCCAGCCCGCGGACAAGGATGAGCTGATGCTGGCGGCGCTGCGTGACACGTTGCCAGGACTTCCGGCTCAGCCTGTCGAACGCTGGATCGGCGTCTATGCCTCGTCACCGCAAGGGCCGTGGTTCAGCGAGGAAGTGCGCCCTGGCGTGCACATGACAGTGATCACCTGCGGGGCCGGCATGTCGACAGCTTTCGCGATCGCCGAGCAAGTCGTTTCTCGCGCGCTCAACGTCACCCTGGCGGAGGCTGCTTAGGCATGAAACTCCAGGCGGCTGTTCTCGACTGGGCGGGCACGGTGATCGATTTCGGATCGCGCGCGCCCGTTCTGGCCATGGAAGAGGTGTTTTGCGCGGAAGGGCTCCCGATTGGCGAGGATGTCATCCGCCGCTTCATGGGCATGGCCAAGCGCGAGCACGTAACTGCAATGCTGTCAGAGCCGGAAACCGCCTCCCGATGGCGCACGGCAAAGGGCGCCGCCTGGTCGGAGCATGACGTGGATCGGATAATGACGGCGCTCGAACCGGCGATGGCCGCGGCAGCGAGCCGTTGCGCTGTGCTCATCCCCGGCGCTGTGGAGGCGGTAGGCGTCTTGCGTGCGCGAGGCCTCGGGATCGGGTCCACCACGGGGTACACACGCACCATGATGGGCGCGATTGTCGAGCGCGCACGCGCGCAGGGCTATGCGCCGGATACCATCGTGTGTGCTGGCGAGACACATCAGGGCAGGCCGGCGCCCCTGATGGTCTGGAAAGCGCTTGTCGACCTTGGCGTTTGGCCAGCAGCCGCTGCTCTCGTCGCCGACGATGCGCCGGTGGGAATTGAGGCGGGCCGCCATGCAGGTTGCTGGTGTGTCGGCCTGGCGGGCTCGGGCAATGGTCTGGGTCTTGACGAGGGGACCTTCACCCAGTTGTCGCAGGACGAACGCAAAAGGCGGATGGTGCCGGCCATAGCGTCGTTGACTGCGGCCGGAGCCGACTTCGTGATCGCCACCCTCTCGGACCTCCCCGATGTTGCAGCCGAGATCGATGTGCGCCTCGCTGCGGGCGGGAAGCCAGGCGAGCGCATCGCCACAGTCTGGATGTGAAGGTTGTCGATGGGCCCCGACCAATGACAGCTTCGGTGACGGCGGCACGCGAGCCCACGCGGCGGGTGCAACTGCAGGTCACGCTGTTTGGCGGTCTTGCGGCGTTTACAGCCTATTTCTCGATGTACGCGTTCCGCAAGCCGTTCACGGCGGGGACCTACGAGTCGGTAGCGGGCTGGACGGCGGCGCTGGATTTCAAGGTCGCACTCGTCATCGCCCAGGTCGCAGGTTACGCCATTTCGAAGATCATCGGCGTCAAGATTGTTTCGGAGATGTCCCCCGCGCGTCGCGGTCTGGCCATCCTGGTGCTGATCGGCCTCTCATGGTTGGCGCTGCTCCTCTTCGCGGTCGTTCCGGCGCCTTACAAGATTGCCGCCCTGTTTCTGAACGGTCTGCCGCTGGGCCTGATCTGGGGGCTGGTGTTCGGATACATTGAGGGCCGCCGGACCAGCGAGCTCCTCGGCGCGATGCTGTGTGCGAGCTTCATCATCGCCTCGGGCATGGTGAAGTCCGTAGGTGTCTGGTTGATGGTAGATCTTGGCGTCACCGAGATGTGGATGCCCGCCGCCACAGGCGCATTGTTCCTGCCAGTGCTGGCAGTGTCGGTGTGGGGCCTGCAGCGCATTCCGCCACCCAGTGCGGCCGACATCGCCGAGCGCACCGAAAGACGGCCGATGAACGCGGCCGAGCGCGGCGCCTTCTTCGCGGCATATGCGCCAGGGCTGGTCCTGCTTGTCGCCGCCTATGTTCTCTTCACGGCGTTTCGTGATTTCCGCGACAATTTCGCAGCCGAGATCTGGACGGCGTTGGGTCAGGGCGGCGTGTCATCCGTGTTCACGGCAAGCGAAGCCCCTGTGGCCGTCGCAACACTTCTGGTGCTGGGTAGCCTCATGCTGGTGCGCGACAACCGCCGCGCGCTGATCGCAATGCACTTCGTGTGTGCTGCGGGCGCCTTGCTGATCGGGCTGTCGACATACGCCTTTCAGACAGGCTGGCTGGATCCGCTTGCCTGGATGATCCTGTCCGGAGCAGGTCTCTATTTTGCCTATACGCCGTTCAACGCGATGCTGTTCGACCGGCTCATTGCGGCGACCCGCCAGATCGCGACGGCGGCGTTCCTAATCTATGTTGCCGATGCGGCTGGCTATGTCGGGAGCGTCGGCTTGATGCTTTATCGGAATTTCGGCGCCGCTGATCTCGACTGGCTCGCCTTCTTTACGCTGGGCGCCTATGTCGCCAGCGCGACGGGGCTGGTCCTGACGCTTGCGTCAGCCGTCTACTTCACCCGTCGGTTGCGCTGATCCGTCCCTGACCTGCCTTTCGCCATTCAGGCGAAAGCCCTCGCACGGCGTCTATGCAAGGCATGCAGACAATGAATTGGCCCGCCCTGGCTGGCCTGTGCTCCACGATGACGGCGGCTCACTCGCCAGGATCATCGGGGACAAACATGAAACGCCATCTTCTTCTCTCGACCGCAGGCTTTGCGGCGCTGGCCGCGCCGGCCTTTGCCCAGAGCACGCCTGAAGCCGCAGATGTGGACCGCGTTGTCATCGTCGGTGAAAGCGTCGCCCGCGCGAACAACGTCGTTTCCGAGGAAGACATCGCCAATCTTGCTGGCGCACAGAACATCATCGACGCCATCAAGCTCGTGCCCGGCGTGCAGATCCGCGGCGCCGACGCCAGCAACAACGATCCATGGACATACGCGATCAACATCCGCGGCTTCGAGGTCAATCTCCGCAACGCCAAGATCGGCCAGACGCTGGACGGCGTCCCGCTCTTCAACGCGTCCTACTATCTCGGCGGGGCGCCAGCCCAGAAATACATGATCACCGAGATGGTCGAGAGCGTGCAGGTCAACCAGGGCACGGCTGATGTCGGCTCACCTGCCTCTGCCGCTCTGGGGGGCACTATCGTCTACGCCAGTCGCGATCCATCGCAGGAAGAGGGCGGCGTTCTGAAGGGCACGTTCGGCGATTATGATAGCCAGCGTTTCATGGCGCTCTATGAAAGCGGCGAGCTGTTCGGCAACACGCGCGGCATGATCGCTGTCTCCGATCTCAAGACGCATCTCTGGCCGCACAAGGGCACGACGGCCGCCGGCATCGAGCAATTTCATGTTGCCGGCAAACTCGTGAGCGAGTTCGGTCCGCTGACCGTGACGGCTTACGGATCCTACAATGACAGCGACGATGATCCGATCATTGAATCGACCCGTGCTTTCCTTAACGCCACTGACTTTAACACTGACGGATCGAGTTCCTTCTGGAATCCCAACCAGCCAGCCGCCGTCGCCGGCATTGGCGGCAACGAGAACTGGGCGGACGCCTGGGCCGCCGTGCGGGAGAACACGTTCGGTTATCTGAAGCTCGACTGGCAGGTGAACGATACGCTGTCTGTCGACGTGACGCCGTACATCCAGATCAACGAAGGCATAGGCGAGTTCGCGCCGCCCTTCCAGGAGCCCCGCTTCGTCAACACCGCAACTCCCGGTGCGCTGCGGCAGGTTATGTATGCGGGCTCGACCATCCGCACGACACGCGCCAACCCTACCGGCCGCGCCGTGTTGCCCTTCGCTGCAGGAGGCGTTGAGCGGGTGTACACTGGCCTCGATGGCGTCGTTGTGCGCTCGTCAGAATGCTGGAACGCAGACAACACGCCGCGTGTCGCTGCAGGCATCGATGTCTGTCCGATGGCGCAGTCCTACCGCAATAGCGAGTATTATCACCAGCGCATGGGCATCGTCGCGGACGGCACGCTGGAGCTTGGCGATCACACCATTCGTGGAGGCGTCTGGTACGAGCGGCTGGACCGGGATTTTGGTCGCGCCTGGAAGCCTTATCTCGACATTCGGCTTGGACCAATCGCACTCGATCGCATCTACCGCCGCGACTTCTACCAGAGCTTCAAGACCGACCTCGTGAAGTTCCACATTGCAGATGACTGGCAGGTTACCGACGACCTGCTGATCAGTGCAGGTCTGCAGCACTACATGATCGATATCGAAGGCATCTCGATCGAAGGCGCCCAGTTCAACCCGGCGGGCCAGCTCATCGCGCCGCGCAACATCGCCGCATCCAGCGACAGCCAGGAAGTCCTTCCCTCGATCGGCGCTGTTTACGAAATCTCGGACACTCTGGAGGTCTTTGCCGGCTATTCGAAGAATTTCGGGGCGATCGGTGACTGGGCGCTGGAGAAGACCGGCACAGACCTGTCGAACCTGCAACCGGAGACAGCCCAGAACATCGAAGTGGGCCTGCGCTTCGTCGGCGACAACCTTCGTGCTTCAGCGACCGCCTATGCGATCGACTATGACGACGCCATCGTGTTCCTCACCAATGACTTTGCGATCGGCGCGCCCGGCATCAACTACTCGGCCGGCACGGGCGGTACGTATTTCAACGTGCCGGGCGGGGTGGAATCGCGAGGCTTCGAGGCAAGCCTCGAGTATGACCTCACCGACGCTCTGACGGCCTATGCTTCGGCAAGCGTCATCAACGCTGAGTACACCGCCGATTTCAATGCTGCGAGCTATGGCGGCAATGGCGGCCAGGTTCGCGCAGGCTACAAGGTTGCCGGCACGCCGGAATACATTCTGGCCGGCGCGCTCAACTACGTGTCGGGGCCGTTGACGGGGTCGCTCCAGGTGCGCCGTATTGGCGAGGCCGCTGGCGACGCCTTCAACACGGCGTCACTGTTTGTCCCGGCCTATACGCTGGTCGATCTTTCGACCCGCTATCGGCTTGAGCTTCCTTCAACCGGCGCCGAATATCTCGAGCTCGGCTTTGCCGTGAACAACCTGCTCGACGAGCGGTATGTCGGCGGCATGCTTGACGAGTTCACCCAGCGCTACACCGCCGGCGCCCCGCGTTCGGTCTCGTTCACTGCGGCGGTAGGATTCTGATCGATCCTACGACGGTTGGCGGCAGCTGCACACGACGTCGCAGCTGCCGCTTTCGAAACGGCACACCCGTTCGCTCGATGCTCGGGAGAATGCGCTCAAACGAATCCAGGTTCTGGCCATCCAATTTCATCGTTCCGTCATTTGACCACAGGCCAAAGCAGGATAGGCGTCGCCTCGTCTGCGCAAAGCGTCATCTTTGTCTGGCAAGAGACGGAACAAATGCCTCGATACGACATCATCTATTCAGTCGATCCGGCGAGCAAAGCGGTTTTCTCGGAGTCCGTCGTGGCGCGAGACAGGATCGAGGCCGGCAGCAGAGCATTGACGGGTTTTGAGAGCGCGCAGCAGAAGTTCGGTGCGAGGTGCTACCGGGTCATCGATGGCCTTGGCATGGTCGTTACGCGAGGGCCGAAGGCTGTGATCACCCGTTCTACCGAGTAAAGCTGCGCGCTGTGAACAGACCAGCACGCTCTCGTTGCTAGTTTGCAGATCGCCGGTGCGCTGCGATCAGCCTGTTTTGAGCAGGAATATCGGCGGCGCAAGTTTTCGTCCGGACTGGCTTGCGTTCGCCCCATCGGCGAAATGCACCGTGGCTGCGGAGGCCTGCGCGCTTCTATGTACTGAGGCTAGCTCTGTGTATAACTGCCAACGACGTTTGTATCGGGTGTGCAGTGAAACTGAGTGATCTGATCGGAGCGGGCCGGCTGGTTGAGGTGCAATGCCAGGAGTGCAGAGCAAGGACGCCCCTTGATCCATCCTTCTTCCTGATACGTCGCGGCGACATCGAACTAAGCCGCCTTTGCGAGCGCGTTCATTGCGCTCAGTGCGGTTCGTCCGATATTGACCTCAGCGCGATCCAGTCTTCCTAGGCTGCCCACCATTCAAAGATGCCGCGCTCCGTTTACGCAAAAGGGCTACCCGAAGGGGCTATCTGACGTCGCTCTTGACCGGGTGGAAAAGCCCGCTCGTCAGCTGGTGGTAGCGCATCAACCCTGATGGCGCCCATTCGCGACTGTCGCGTCACACGCGGTGATGATCGGGAACACCGTTCAGCCCGCCACCCGTCTCCGTCTCCTCGGACAGATACGTCCCGGCGCCCGGCGAGGTGAGCGCGGCCGGCCGACGCATGTTTTCTGCACTATTCGAGCAAGGCGGATCTGATGGATTGGAGTTCTGCTTCGGTTACCCCAAGTTCGGTCTGGATGAAGTTCATCACCGACCCGTATTCAGCTTCCAGCGTTCGGAACGTTGTCTCAATGTAGCGCGGGTCAGAGCGCATTAGCGGCGCCAGAAGTTCGGG
>JBBAUA010000027.1:0-29025 GCA_040398465.1 Hyphomonadaceae bacterium
TTCGACCTGCTCGATGCCGCGATCTGGGCATCGACGCGCAACCCGATCCGCTACGGCTGGGAAATCCAGAAGGCCAAGAACTCGGAGAAGGAGCCGGATCTAGGCGCTCGCGCGCATCTGGACTTTACCGCACCGAAGGGTTCGCCCGCGCGCAAGGATGTCGACAAGAGCCACTAATCCGGCAACAGGAACACGCTACGCCAGCCCTTCCCGGCCAATGGCGTAGAAGCGCTCCTTGCGCTGGGCGCGCAGGTCGTCGGCTGACATGCCATCCAGCGTGGTCAGCGCCTTCTCGATGGCGTCGCCGACTTTCTCGATAGCGACTTTCGGATCGCGATGCGCGCCGCCCATGGGCTCTTTCACCACGGCATCGACGATGCGGAATTTCTCGAGATCCTGCGCCGTGATCTTCATGGCTTCGGCCGTGTCCTTGGCGCGCTTGGCGTCGTGGAACAGGATGGATGCGGCGCCTTCCGGCGAGATCACGGAATAGACGGCGTGCTCCATCATCAGCACCTTGTTGCCGGACGCGAGCGCGACTGCGCCGCCTGAGCCGCCCTCGCCCACGATCACGGAGATCATCGGCGTATCGAGGGTCAGGCACGCCTCGATCGCACGCGCCAGAGCCTCGGCCTGGCCGCGCTCTTCCCCGCCCTTGCCCGGAAACGCGCCCGACGTATCAACCAGCGCCACTACCGGCAGGCCGAACCGCCCCGCCAGTTCCATCAGGCGCACAGCCTTGCGGTAACCCTCCGGCTTGCCCATTCCAAAATTGTGCTTGAGGCGCGTCTGCGTATCGCGACCCTTCTCATGACCGATGACGACGACGGGCCGGCCGCGGAATCGCGCAAGGCCGCCGAGGATAGCGTCGTCATTCATGAACTTGCGGTCGCCCGCCAGTTCGACGAATTCGTCGAACAGTCCCGAGACATAGTCCATGAAATGCGGCCGGTCCGGATGGCGCGCGACCTGCGTCTTCTGCCAGGCGTTCAGGTGGCCGTAGATATGCTCGAGCTGCTTGTGCGCCTTTTCGCGCAGCTTGCCGACTTCCTCGCCCACCGCTGCGCCGCCCGTGGCTTCCAGCTCGGCGATCTTCTTTTCGAGATCGGCGACGGGTTTTTCAAATTCGAGATAGGTTGATACGGCCATCGGGAGGCTCCGCAAATCGAGACGGCGACATACCCCCCGCCCCGCATCCCGGCAAGCATGCGTAGCCTAGCGCCCGGAAATCGATCATTTTTCCCGGACTATGCGAGTGTGAACATACCCTCGATCACGGTGCGCGCGCGGCCGATCAGCTTAACCCGGTCGCCCTCAAGCCGCGTTGTGATGTGCGCCCCGCGGCCTGGATAGGCCTGGAAGCAGTTCAACTCGGCCTTGCCCAGCATCTTTGAAAAGTACGGCGCGATGATGCAGTGGGCAGATCCCGTCGCCGGGTCTTCGGGGATGCCGGACCCCGGCGCGAAGAAGCGCGAGACCACGTCGAAGCCTTCGGCGGCGCCCGGCGCTGCACAGACCAGATTGCCGCGTCCGCCCGTCGCCCCGCCCGAGATCTCGTTCACGCGGATGAGGTCAGGCTTGAGCGCCCGCACTTCGTCCGGCGTCGCAAACACCGCCATCAGATATGGCCCTGCCACCACTTCCTGAGGCCACGCATCAAGCGCCTCGACCAGCCCATCCGGCGTCGGAACCGCGCGCGGCGGCTGGGCTGGGAAATCCATCTCGAGCCGCCCATCGGCAAGACGCTTCACGGTGAGCCGTCCAGACTGGGTGTCGAAACCGATCTCCGGCCCATCGAATCCAAGATGCGCATACAGCGCATGCGCACTCGCCAGCGTCGCGTGTCCGCACAGCGGAACCTCCATCGCAGGGGTGAACCAGCGCAGGTCCCACACGCCCGCATCCTTCGCGACGATAAAGGCGGTCTCGGCCAGATTGTTCTCCGCCGCGATCGCCTGCATCACGTCAGCCGGCGGGAAAGCTTCCATCGGCATCACGGCTGCAGGCCCGCCGGCCATCGGCCGCTCGGCGAAGGCGTCGATCTGGAAGAAACGACAGGCGCTCATCGTGCGCTCCATGCGGAAACGAGCGATCTACGCCCGGCGTCAGGCGCTGTGAAACGATATCTGCTGATGCATCGATTAGCTGGGCTGGCCTCAGCCGTCACACGCGCGCTCGAGCGTCCACTTGCCCGTGTCACCCTTGGTGTTCTTCATCGTGCCGCTGCCGCTGCCGCGTTCGCCGTCAAAGGCGCCGTCATAGTCTGCATAGTGGTCGTTGGTGTCGAAGTGCAGCTTCCCGCCGTCGAGCGACCACTTGCCATTGTCGTAGGTCGTGCCGTCATAGGCGTAGACCATCACGCCATCCTCGCGGAACTGGGTCGCGGGGCGGTCGTCATCGCCGTCCTGCCACACCTCGTCGAGCAACCATGGCGACCAGTCGCTCGCATTGGCGCAAGGCTTGAGCAGCGCTTGCCGGTAGTCGGGCGCTGGCGCAGCCGCAGGCGGCGGCTTGCTGGCGCAGGCCGCGAGGCCGGCGACCGCGATCGCAAAAATCATCGTTCTCGCCATCATGCTCGCCACTCCCGGCCTCTGACTTGCCCGGCCGACCTCCCGGCAGGGGTGATTCCATACCCACACAAAAAAACATCGGACGCGGATAGACGCGCTGTCATTCATCTGTCACATTAGTGTCATGAAACTGATACATGCGATTCTAGGGGTTGGGGCGGCGAGCCTTTTGCCGACCGCTTTGGCCCAGGAGCCGGTCTCGAAAGAGGCCCGTGGTTACGCCATCACCATCGAGTCCGAGGTGAAGCCAATCGCCGAACCGGCGTTGCGATACCCCGCTTATGCCGGGTCCCGCGCCCTCGAGGGATCGTGCAAGGTCACATTTGCGATCTCGACCGCGGGCGAGGCCGACGCCATCCGCGTCGGTGCGTGTTCGTCCGAAGCATTCCGCCGCGCCGCCAAAACCACCGTCGAGCAAATGAGTTTTGCGCCGCGCACGGCGGCTCTTGCGAGCGCCAGCATGGAGATCAGCTGGGCGTTCGAGGATGTCGCCGTCCAGACGGCCAGCCTCAACTAGGCTGGATGGTTCACACCGCTTGAATGGGCGCGCCGCACCGGCGCGCCCTTTTGCGTTCTGACGTCAGGTTTTCAAAGGCCGCCACTTCGCGAACATGATCGCGAAAGCCTCCGGGTCGCGTGACGGCCAGCCGTGGTCGACCGGACCACTGCCCTGCCCCAGCCCCGGCGCGCGCGCGATCGCCTCGACCAGATAGGCGCGCGCCAGAGCGACGGCATCAACCAGTGTCAGCCCACGCGCTAGCCCGGCGGCGATGCCGGACGCGAGCGTGCAGCCCGTGCCGTGAGTCGCCTTCGTCACAATGCGGGGTCCGTCAAAGAAATGCTCGCCAGACTGGGTCGCAAGCACATCGACGATTACGTCGCCGCCAACATGCGCGCCTTTGACCAGCGCCGCGATGGCCCCCATGTCGAGCAGCTTCTCTGCGGCCCGCCTCTGCCCGTCCAGCGTGTCGACGGCCTTGCCGGTCAACACTTCCGCCTCCGGCGCATTGGGCGTGACCAAAGTCGCATGCGGCACCATCAACTGGCGCACCGCATCCACCGCTTCCTTCGGAAGCAGGACGTCGCCTGAAGATGAGACCATCACGGGATCGATGATGCGAGGCGTCTTCGGCGCGAGATCCTCGATCGCCTCGGCCAGCGTCTCGACGAGCAGCTTGTCGCCCAGCATGCCTGTCTTGAGCGCATCGGCCCCGATATCCTTCAGCACAGCTTCCATCTGCGCGCGCACAGCTTTCGGAGGCGTCGCCACGACGCCGCTGACGCCGAGCGTGTTCTGGATCGTCAGCGCGGTAATCGCCGTCGCCGCATAGCCGCCAAGCGCCGTCACAGTCTTGATGTCGGCCTGGATGCCCGCACCGCCGCTTGAATCCGATCCGGCGATGACCAGCACCCGCCCCCTTGGAACGTCCTTCTTGTCCTGCGCCATGCGTCGAGCCTTGGGTGATGTGGCGACCTTCCTAGCCACACGCGAAGCTCTTGCCCATGCCTAGGGGTGCGGAAAGGGCGTCCTGAAATCGAAGGCCTCTGCGGTCGGACCAAGACGCGCGATCAGGTCAAGCCGCGCCTTGGCATCGTGCAGGGTCGGCGTCGCGCCGGCTCTCACCCACCACATGGCAAGATAGGCGGGCAGTTCGTCGAACCACTCACGACGCCGGCGCATGATCGCGCGGTGCGTCTGGTTTCGGTAGGCGAACGCGGCCAGATCGTCGATCGACCGCCAAACAGTAAGGTTGATGGTCAACCGGTCATCGCCGAACACGGACCCGTCGGCATTCTCGCCTTCGCCGATCATTCGCCAGGCGAAACCCGGCGCTGCTTCGGCGAGCGCATTCACCTCATCGAGCGCCGCCTCGAACGCGGCGTTTGCAGGCGATCCGCGCGCCGCCCGAAAACGCGCGACGTTGATCTGCGCGATGTGCCAGCCCTCGCTCATGCGCCACAGCTAAGCGCATTCGCGTCGGCCTATCCAGCCTTGCGTCCCGGACCGCCCCCGCTGAGGCGCGCCAGCGCCTGGTCGAAGTCGGCCGGCCGGTTACCCTCGAACTGCAGGTGCGTGCCGGAGCTGTCCTGTCCCAGGACGCGGAACGGCACTTGCTGGTCGGCAACCTTGAGACGCCCCGTCGCACCGCTACGCAGGTCAGCGCCTTCACCAAGGAGTGCGCCGCCATGAGAGAGATTCTCGATGGTGACCTTCTGCCGGCTATCGACGAGCTCACCCGTGACCCCGACATTGAACCGCTCGTCGCCGCGGCGATTGACGTCCGAGGTGGACGTCCGGACGACCCGCACGATTGCAGCGCGCAGGCGATCAATGGACTCGTCCACATCGCTGACCGTCGAACTCAGCGAGCGCGCGCCTTCGCCCGTCCGCGCAGCTTCGGCGAGGACCACCGCGACTGAATCCGAGACATACTCGGCCGCCTTGGCGGTTTCCGAAACGTGCCGCGCGATCTCCAGAATTGTCGCGCTCTGTTCTTCCATCGCAGCGGCAATGACGGTCGACCCTTCATCGACAGATGCAATCTGACGCCCGATCTCCGAGACCACAGTCGTGGTCTCGCGCATGACATCCTGGATGCCGGCAACGTGCCTGCGGATCTCTTCGGTCGACCTGGCAGTCTGGCTCGACAGTGATTTGACTTCCGCAGCCACGACAGCGAAGCCGCGTCCAGCCTCGCCCGCGCGCGCCGCCTCGATCGTCGCATTGAGCGCAAGAAGATTGGTCTGATCGGCGATCTCCGAGATGATGTTGGCCACATCGCCAATCTTGCCGATGGCCTCGGCAAGGTTGCTCACGGCAACGCGCGTGCGCTCGCTGGTCTCGACCGTAGCCGATGTCACCGAGCGGGCGCGGCCCAGCTGTTCGGAGACTTCACGGATCGATGCGGAAAACTGTTCAGTCGCGGCCGTGACGCTTGTGGCGCTCATCATGGCCTGTTCGGCTGCGGCCGCCACCCCCTGGCACTGCTCGGTCACATTGCCGACAGAGGCGGCCATCGCCGCTGCCAGTTCCGTCATGCGACCGGCCTGTGCGCCCACATGGCTCACCGCCGAGCCGGCTTCCGATTCAACGGTCGCAGCCATGGTTTGCAGCGACTCGCGACGCATGTTCTCGGCCCGCGCCGCATCCTCGACCTGCCTCGCGCGGAGCGCTTCCATGTCGACAAGATTCTGGCGGAAGACATCAAGGACGCGGATCATCTCGCCGATTTCGTCCCTGCGATCGGCGCCATCAACCCGGACATTGAGATTGCCGCGTGAAAGCTGCTCCATGACCCTGGTGACGCCTGCGACGGGACGGATCACCCGGATGAAAAGCAGGTAGAAACCTCCCATCGTAATCGCCAGAGCTGAAGCGATCATCGCATACTGGATGATGGTAAACTGGGCAGAGTCCGACCGGGCCTTCTCCTCAAGGCTGGCCTGCAGCGCCACCGCCCCCGCCACGATCGCATCGACATGCTTGCGGTGATCTGCATAGGCAGACGTGACCTCGCCATAGGCGGCTTCCACGGCCACAATATCGCCGGCCTCGATCGCAGGCATCAGGCGGCGCTCAACGGCGGTCCAGAACTTCTCCGCCTCAGCATGCGATTGCACGGAGATGAGGTTGTAGAGCTCAGCGTCCGAGCTGGCGTCGTTAGGCCAGCCCGACTTGTCCGACCAGAAGGCGTGACGGGTGTTGTACTCCCCCTTGAGCTTGGCGAGCCTCTGCTTGTGGCTCTCCACAGACTGCGGGCTGTTCTTTGCCAGCGTTGCTTCAAGGTAGGATTCGAGGAGGTAGGCTGGCGGGGGCAGCACGTCCGCCACCAGATCCTTAGCGCGCACGATCTGGCCGTAATTCTCGCTGTTGATCGCCATCTGCGACGATGCAAACTGCTGAACCCCAACCGAGCCGGCAAAAACCGTACATACAACGCCGCCAAGCACGATCAGCAAGGAACGAATGCGCAGGTTGAACATGTCGGAGCCCCCATTTGGAGTCTCTCTCTTGCACTGCAGCGGTTAACGGAAGCCTCGATTTGTCACTGTGAAGGTTAGGGCTAATTACCCAAAACAGGGTGTCGATTCGCCCTGCATATCGCGTTTGAGAGGCGCCTCAGACATGGGATCGGCTGATACGGCCTGATGGTTCAGGGCGCTGCGTGCGTTTCACCCGGGCCGCCCGGAACGGCGCGTATCACCACGACTGTCAGGCGCTCGTAAGCGAGACGAAAACGTCTTCGAGGTCGGGCTCCTCCGTCGCAAGATCGCTGATCCCGACCTTCGCGTCACGCAAGCGGGTGAGGAGCCCTTCGATCGACTGTTCCCCGATCCTGTACGTGATCGCCAGCTGACCATCCTTGCGGATGGTGGGCGAGAGGTCGGCGAGCGCCTCGGGCACGGTGTTCAGCCCCTGCTCCGTGCGGACCACCAGCGTCTTGTGGTTGAGGCGACGCAGCAGCTTGTGCGTCGGCTCGCAGGCGATGACCTGACCATGATTGATGATGGCGATCTCGTCGCACATCTCCTGGGCTTCCTCGAGATAGTGGGTGGTCAGCACAATGGTGACGCCCTGGCCATTGAGCTTGCGCACATACTCCCACAGCGACCGGCGCAGTTCGACATCAACGCCGGCAGTGGGCTCGTCGAGGATCAGGATCGGCGGCGAATGCACCATGGCCTTTGCCACCATCAGGCGGCGTTTCATGCCGCCGGAAAGCTGGCGCACATAGGCGTGCTTCTTGTCGCCAAGTCCGAGCGCGTCGAGGATTTCGTCGGTGCGCCGTTCTGGGCCGGGGACGCCGTAGAAGCCTGCCATCAGCTCCAGCGTTTCGCGGGGGGTGAAGAACGGGTCCATGTTGATTTCCTGCGGCACCACGCCGAGGGCCGCCCGCGCCTCGCGCGGGTTCCGGTCGGCGTCGATACCCCAGACGCTCACCGCCCCGGATGTCTTGTTCACCAGGCCGGCGAGAATGTTGATGAAGGTCGACTTGCCCGCCCCGTTCGGCCCCAGAAGGCCAAAGATGGACCCGCGCGGCACCGCCAGATCGACGCCTTTCAACGCCTGCTTGGCGGGCATCTTCTTGGAGGCGGCATAGGTCTTGGTCAGCCCCTTTGCGGAGATGGCGAGTGCGGGCAGACCGGACGTCGAATCGGGCAAGGCAGGCAGTCCTCTGGCGGCGGGATGGCCACATTGACGGGCCACCGGGCGGCCCATAGGTAGGGCGCATTCGGCCGGGCCGCAAACCAGCCCGCCCAATCGAGAGGACGAAATGGCATCGCCCCCCGGAAAGACATCGCCCCTCGCTTCGCCGGTCCCGGCAGGCCAGCGCAGCTTCGTGGACAGTCCGGAAATCGTGGTCGTTACAACCCGCAAGGTTGCCTGCGACGGCGTGGGCGGCGCGCTCGGCCATCCCAAGGTCTGGTACGACATGTCAGAGGACGACCATGTCGAATGCAAGTATTGCGACCGGGTCTTCGCTCTCAAGGGCGGCAGCCGCGACCCGGCCCGCTAGCATGCTGCCTGCCCTGCCCGCTATGCCTGGCGGAATATAGGCCGCCTCGACCAGGTTTTTTTGCCGCGTACCGGCATTCGGGTTTGTTTCGATCCGCGAATGGATATATCCGACGGGTCGTCGGGAGCTTGACGCCCTCGGCAGGGGCACTGGCATGAACGCGTTTGCTGCAAAACTTGTCTACGGACTTGGCCTGCTTCTGCTGGCTGCACTGGCGGTGATGCCGCAAGAGAAAACGCGCGTGGAAGCTGTTGCTGCCGCCGTCCCCATGCTCACAGCCGAAGACAGGCTGGCGCAGGCGATCCACGACCGCGTCGCGGTCGAAGCCGCGGCCCAGCGAGACGATGCAGCTCTGGGAAAACTTCGCGCCGAAGAGGACGGGCTCCGCCGTCTGGCTTTCGAAAGCGATGCGAAAGCGTCCCGCGAGCACCTGATCAATGCACTGGCCGACTCGCTTTCAGCCGCGATGCTCACACGCGCGAACATCGCCTCGGGCGGCGCGCGTACAGAAGAGCTGGACAGGGCCGACGCGGTGGTGCGGAAGCTGACAGCCGCGATCAACGACGAAGTGCGCGGCCTCGCGACCTGATCCGACCGGGCGTTGACGGCGCAGCGCCAGCGCGCGATCCCTGATGACGGGTTAGGTCCGGACGCTTCAGGAAGACCGACATGATGCGATTTGCTGCTGGCCTCACTGCCCTGCTCCTGTCCGCCTGCGCCACACACGCCCCCCTGCCGGACCTGGCGCAGTCGCCGCCGGGCAAGGCGCCCGCTTTCGACGCGGCCATCGCTGCGTTTGCGGAGGCGGACCGCACGGCAATGCCGCCGAGATGCGCGACCCTCTTCGTCGGTGCGTCGTCCATCCGGTTCTGGCGCAGCCTCAAGGACGATTTCCCCGACCGCACCGTGATCAATCGCGGCTTTGGCGGCTCGACCATCTGGGAGGTCGATCATTACTTCGACCGCGTCGTAGCGCCCTACCAGCCGGGGGAGATCGTGTTCTACGCGGGCGAGAACGATCTCAACGCCGGGCGCACGCCTGACGAGGCCTATGCCGATTTCGTTCATTTCATGCGGCTCAAGGTAAAGGCGCTGGGCGCAACGCCGGTCTGGTTCATCTCGGCCAAGCCCTCGAAGCTGAGGTTCGACCAGCTCGCGAAGCAGACCGCGCTGAACGCGAAGATCAGGGCGCTGGCCGACCAGCGCGACGATCTCGCCTATATCGACGTCGTGCCAGCGATGCAGAAGCCGGACGGCACGCCAAAGGACATCTTCGTCGAGGACAACCTCCACATGACGCCGGAAGGCTACGCGCTGTGGACGCCGCTTGTGGACGCCGCGCTGGATGCGGGCCAGAGCGCAAAAGCGCCGGGGTGCTGATCGCTATCTTGCGATCAACGCCAGCCACTCATCCTCGCTGAGCACCTTCACACCATGCTTCTGAGCGTCGGCCAGCTTGGAGCCAGCGCCAGGACCGGCGATCACGATGTCGGTCTTCGCTGACACGGAACCCGACACCTTCGCCCCGAGCGAAATCGCCTGCTGCTTGGCCTCGTCGCGCGTCATCTTCTCCAGCGTGCCGGTGAACACCACCGTCTTGCCGGCCACAGGCGATCCCGACGTGTCGGCGACCTTGTAGTCCTCGATCGTCACCTCGCGCAGCAGGGCCTCGACAACATCACGATTATGGGGCTCGGCAAAAAAGTCGACCAGCGCCTCTGCCGCAACGGAGCCAAAGCCGTTGATGGCCGCGAGGACGACCAGATACTCGCCGGGCCTGCCCTTGGCCGCTGACTGGACCTCGGAACGGAAGGTCTGCCAGTCGCCATGCTCGGCGGCGAGCGCAGCGCGCGCCTTCTTGTTGAGGCCGTCTATCGAACCGAGGGCGTTTTCCAGCGTATCGTCCGCCGAGACGGGCTGTTGTGAGGGAAGACCAGGCGCAGCATCCAGGAGCTTCTCGCGAGCGCCGGGGCCAATGCCCTCGACAGCCTCAAGGCGCCGGTAGGCGTCGTTGGGCCGCTGCTCGCCTGCGCGAGCGGCCATCTCCTCGATCTCGACGATGCCCCCGAAATGGCGCGCCAGCAGCAATGCATTGGTCTCGCCAATATGGCGAATGCCCAGTGCGTTGAGAAATCTGTCGAGGGGCTGGGTGCGCGCCTTGTCGATCGCATCGAACAGTTTCTTCGCCGAGGTCTCGCCATAGCCCTCCCACTGCGCAAGTGGCGGCAGGCCGGCTTTTGCGATCTGCGCTTCAAGCGCGAAGATGTGCTGCGGCGCAGTCATCACGCCGGCCGCGAAGAATTCCTCGATCTGCTTGGCGCCCAGCCCCTCGATATCGAAGGCCCGGCGCGACACGAAATGCTTCAGGCGCTCGACCGCCTGCGCCGGACAGATGAGGCCGCCGGTACACCGGCGATCCACCTCTTCATCGCCCTCGCCCCCTCCCCGCACGGCTTCCGAATCGCAGAACGGGCAGCGCGTCGGGAACCTGTAGGCCCTTGCGTCCTTCGGGCGCTTGTCTTCAACCACGCGGACGATCTGCGGAATCACATCGCCGGCGCGCTGCACGATGACCCAGTCATTGATCATCACGCCAAGCCGCGCGATCTCGTCCTCATTGTGAAGCGTGGCGTTTGACACGACGACGCCGCCGACCGTCACCGGCTGCAGCCGCGCAACCGGCGCAAGCTTGCCGGTGCGCCCGACCTGGATATCGATGCCAAGCAATTGCGTCATCGCCTGCTGCGCCGGGAACTTGTGCGCCGCCGCCCAGCGCGGCGAACGCGACACAAACCCGAGCCGTTGCTGCCAGTCCAGCCTATCGATCTTGTAGACAACGCCATCGATGTCGTAGCCGAGCGAAGCGCGGCGCGCCTCAATGGCATGGTAGGCTTCGAGAAGCTCTTCAACGGACTCGGCGCGTTTCATGTCTGCATTCACCGGCAGACCCCACGCCTTGAACGCCTTCACCGCATCCCACTGCGTTTCGGCGAACGGCTCGGACACGTCGCCCCATGTGTAGGCGAAGAAGCGCAGCGGGCGTGACGCGGTAACCGACGGATCCTTCTGCCGCAGGCTTCCGGCGGCGGCGTTGCGAGGATTGGCGGGGCGCTTGCGGCCGGCCTCTTCCTCGGCCGCCTGAAACGCTTCGAAGTCGGACATGGTCATGTAGACCTCACCACGCACCTCGATACGGGCGGGATGACCCTTGCCCTTGAGCTTCTCCGGCACATCCTTCAGCGTCCGGATGTTGGCGGTCACGTCTTCGCCCACGGCGCCATCGCCGCGCGTCGCCGCGCGCACGAGCACGCCATTTTCGTAGAGCAGGCTGCAGGACAGGCCGTCGATCTTTGGTTCCGCCGTGACGGCGATCTCTTCCTCGGCCTTCAGATTGAGAAAGCGCCGCACGCGCGCAATGAATTCCGACACCTCTTCATCGGCAAACAGGTTGTCGAGCGACAGCATCGGCTTCAGGTGGGTGACCTTGCCGAAGCCGCCAACGGGCGCCGCGCCCACGGCCTCGCTCGGACTATCCGCCTGTTTCAACTCGGGGAAGCGCACTTCGATGGCGGAGAGGCGCTGGCGCAGCGCGTCATAGTCCGCATCGCTCATCGCAGGCGCATCGTCCTGGTAATAGGCCGCATCGGCCGCACGGATGTCCTCGGCCAGCCGCTTCAGCTCTGCCGTCGCCGCGGCCTTGGTAAGTTTATCGACGGGTTTTTCAGCAGCCATGGCGGCTTCTTACCCGCCGCTCACGCGCCAGCCAACAGCCTGTCTGCCGCCGCCCGCGCCTCGCGCGTGACGCTGGCGCCGGCGAGCATGCGGGCGATTTCTTCACGGCGCGCCTTCTGGCTCAGCATATCGACCGAGGTGACGGTCTCGCCCGCGGACTCGGCCTTCGAGACGCGCAACTGCCGTGTCGCTGCGGCTGCGACCTGCGGCGAGTGCGTGATCGCAACCACCTGCTGGCGCTTTCCGATGATGGCGAGCCGCTCACCGATGGCTGCCGCCACTGCGCCGCCAACACCCATGTCGGCCTCGTCGAACACCAGCGTCCCCGCAGGCGACACATCGGCAAGGCAGACGCTTACGGCGAGCGCAAAGCGCGCCATCTCGCCGCCCGACGCGATCCGGTCCAGCGCGCCAAAGCCCGCGCCCGGATTGGTCTCGACTTCGAAGGCGACGTCGTCACAGCCATTTGGGCCGGGCTCGGCGCGCGGCGCTACGGCGATGCGGAATTTGGCCTTCTCGAGTTTCAGCGGCGCCAGTTCGGCGGAGACAGCCTTCGCGAGTTTCCTCGCCGCAGCGGTGCGTCGCGCGGTGAGGCAGGCGGCCGCAGCATCGTAGGCCACTTGCGCAGCAGTTTCGGTTGCACGCGCGGCGGCCAGCGCATGATCGGAATGCGCAATCTCGTCGAGCTGAAGCCGCATGCGGCGGCGCAGCCCAGCCAGCGCATCGGGGTCGACATCATGCTTGCGGGCGGCGGCGCGCAACGCAAAGAGCCGCGTCTCGGAGGCTTCAAGCGCCGCTGGCGAGAATTCACAAGCGGCGGCGGCCATCTCAATGGCGGCGCGCGCCTCATTGGCCTCGATCACGGCGCGCTCGATCGCCTCGCAGGCGGCGCGGATACGCACGGCCAGTTCGCTGCCGGCTCCCTCCCCGGAAAGGCCCGGCGCCGACAACGCCCGCGAAACGGCCCGCCCGGCATTGGCGAGCGCGCCTTCGATATTGGCCTTGTTGAACTGGTGGCTGGCCGCATCCAGCGATTCCGCCACGCGCTCGCCCGCCTGCATGGTGGCCCGATCGAGCGCAAGGCGCACTGTCTCGCCCTCTTCCGGCGCCAGCGCGTCCAGTTCTTCGAGCGCGTGTCCGAGCCATGTCCGCTCGGCGGCTGCGCGTGTGAGCCGCGCCTCGAGCGCCTCGCGGCCCTCGCGCGCATGGCGAAGCATGACCCAGGCTTCCGACACCTCGGCCAGCGCCGCGCCATTCTTCGCCCATGCATCCAGCAGCGCACGGTGCCGCGACTGTTCGAGCAGGCCGAGGCCATCATGCTGGCCGTGGATGTCCGCGAGCAGCAGCCCGGCTTCGGCAACCAGCGCAGCACTGACCGGACGGTCGTTGAGGAAGGCGCGGGCGCCGCCACCCCGCTTGATCATCCGGCGGAAAACCAGCGGCTCGGCGGGATCGCTCTCGATGCCTCGCGCCGACAACGCCGGCCAGACGGCGTGACCGGCTGGAACCTCGAACGCAGCAGAGACTTCAGCCGCGTCGCTCCCGGGCCGGATCAGCCCCTGCCCGCCGCGTCCGCCAAGCGCAAAGGCGAGCGCCGTCATCAGGATGGACTTGCCCGCCCCGGTCTCGCCCGTGAGCGCGGTGAAACCCTCGCCCAGCTCAACCGCGAGATGGCGCACCAGAACGAAGTCGCGGATCGACAATCCCGTCAGCATATCTCGACACCGGTCTACCAGACAGCCCACTACCACGGCCAGAACAAAATGGGAACACGTGCGATGCAGGTCGCGAAAGCCCCCGGCCGCAGAAGGGCCAAGTGCGGCGGAAGAACGCAGACGTGATGCTGAGGGCGCGTGACGTGCGTACAGGTTTTAGCGATAACGCCCACTCGCCCGGCCGGAGCCGGTCATCGGAGACACATCATGAAGAAGCTTCTGGCCGCTGCCGCGATCGCCACGGTCGCCCTGCTGTCCGCACCCGCCTTTGCCGCGCTCCAGACCGGCGCCGCAGCCCCCGAGATCAGCGCGAAGGGCGTAACCGGCGGCAACGAGTTCAACTTCAAACTGTCGGACGCGCTCAAGAAGGGCCCGGTCGTGATGTACTTCTTCCCGGCCGCCTTCACCGCAGGCTGCACGATCGAGACGCAGAAGTTCGCGGACAAGGCTGACGAGTTCAAGGCCGCCGGCGCGACGCTGGTCGGTCTCACGGCCGGCGCGAAGATGGCGGACGACAAGATGGCCAACGCCGCCGACAACCTGGCGCGCCTCGCTGAGTTCTCGAAAGAGCACTGCCGCGACAAGTTCCCGATGGTGGCGATCAACGCCGATACGGTGAAGGCTTATGACGTTGTGCTCTCCGGCCGCCCTGACTGGAGCAACCGCACCTCGTTCGTCATCGCGCCGGACGGCAAGGTCCTGCTCTCGCACACCGACATGGCCCCCGACAGCCATATCGAGAAGACGCTGGCGACGGTGAAGGCCTGGAAAGCCGCCCACGCCGGCAAGCACGCGGGCCACTAACCGAACTGGTTTGGCCCTTTTTCGATCGACATGATTGACCGGCTCGCCTCACGGCGGGCCGGTCACTTGTTTCTGGTTGTCTCAGAATGCGCGATAGCTGACGAAAATGCCGAGCGTCGCTTGATCCTCTGAGCCGCGCAGCTGTACGAGCGGGCTGTCGGCGGCGTCCCCGGCCAGCTTCTCGTAGCTGGCGAACGCAACCAACGTCCAGCGATCGTCCAGCGGCAGGATGGCCGTGCCGCCGAGCCCGTAGGAATAGACGCCTCCGCCGGCCGTGTAGACCGGTAGGCCCGCCGCCGCGGACTGCGCAGGCGTCACGCCGAAATAGGCCGTCGTATAGGTGTCGTCGACGACTCGCACGCGCGGTCCGAATGACCAGATAAGCGGCGGTCCGAAAGCCATGCTGCGGCCCGACCATGACACGTCCAGATCGAGAACCGCGCCGTCATGGCCCGAAACTGCCTTGCGCGCCTCTGCGCCAAGCGTGACGCCGCCAATCTCGTACTCGACGAACCCGCCAAGTTCGAACGTCGTATCGACTTCGCCGAGCCCGCGCAGATCCGTGGTGTCTTCACCCGTGACCGCGAATGGCTGGTCGCCATCTTCGCCGCGCGAGAACTTGAGGCGGCCAATCGGGCCCACACGTAGCGTGTCCTCGTTGATGAAACGATAGCCGACGCCTTCCTGCACCGAGGCAAAGAAGTCATCGCCATAGGTCACCTGGATGTTTGGCAGGATGGAGACCCGATAGCTGTCGTCGCCCTCATAGGTCGGCGCCGTCAGCGCGCCGGCGCCAAGGGTCAGTCCCCAGCCTTCGTCTGCCGCCCCTTGCGCCAGCGCGCGGTCCGATACGCCGAGGGCGGCAATCAAGATGACGAATTTCTTCAAGGGACTCTCCTGCAAGCGGGGCTGCTACGCGCGAACCGGCCCAACGGACCGGTGCGGCGCGTGAGGCCTCGATATCGAGATAGGGCGTCCCGCGGGGAGGACCGCGCGGTGGCGTACGGACTTCGCCGGTCTGGCTAGAAAATGTTCGCGATGCGGTCGAAGATATTGAACCCGGCCCTGGCGTTCGGCCGCGCGGGCAGCGTAACGCCCTGACCCTGCATCAGCGCATAGCTGTCCGAGTACCAGCTGGAGCCGGGATAGTTGTGGCCCAGCACGGCTGCCGATTGTTGCGCCTGTCCGGTGAGGCCGATCGAAAGATAAGCCTCGACCAGGCGATGAAGCGCCTCGGGAACGTGCGACGTCGTCTGGTACTCGGTTATAACCTTCTTGAACCGGTTGATGCCGGCAAGGTGCTCCGAGCGCTGCAGGTAGTAGCGGCCGATCTCCATTTCCTTGCCAGCCAGCTGGTCGCGGACCATGTCCATCTTCAGCTCGCTGTCGCGGGCATAATCGGATTCCGGGAACCGCTGCGTGACATCGGTGAAGGCGCGAAGAGCGAGGTCCGAGCGAGCCTGGTCCCGGCCCACATCGATGATCTGGTCGAAATGGCTGATTGCGATCAGGTAATAGGCGTACGGCGCACCGTCGCCGCCGGGGTGCAGGGAGACGTATTCCTCGGCGCTGGAGATCGCCTTCTCATAGTCCCGGGCCCGATAGCGGGCATAGGACGCCATCAGCATGGCGCGCTGCGCCCATGGCGAATAGGGGTGCTGACGCTGTACTTCATCGAACTGCAGCGAGGCGATCACCCAGAGATTGCGGTCAAGGCTGCGAAGGGCGTCGTTGTAGATCGTCTCCACCGGCTGCTCGATATAGGCGAGATCAGTCTGGCGGGAATTGGAGCCGGCGCAGGCGGCGGCGGCCAGCGCGACGCCTGCGGCCAGACAGACCTTCAAAGCACTGGTGGAACGCATGCAAACCTCACTCGCCCGGCAACGACCGACCTTCTAGACCAATGCCGCATGGGCGTCCAAGCCCAATGGCTGCGGCCCCGTGGCCCGGGAAACAGGCCCCGGAATTCAGGGATTGGCGCTGGAACTGGCCTTTTCCATGGCCATCAGGCGCTCTGCCTTCCGCCTCCGCCGGCCGCCCGACCAGCGGAAAAACAGGATCAGGACCGCCAGCGACAGCAGCACGAAAACCACGACCGGCAGGACGGCGGCGACAAACTCGATGATCGCACCCAGCGTCCTGGCGAAAGCAGGCGCAAAATCGCCCAGCGCGTCTGTCACAGGGCGCCAGATCGACTGGGCCGCCGGAGCGTACTCGGCCTGATAGTAGAACGTGATCACCGACATGGAGACCCGGAGCTCCAGCGCCGCCAGCAGTGACTGCCGCGAATCGATGTCGCCCTGAGCCTGGGCCAGCGCCTGCTGGATTTCGAGCAGATCCGACAGCCGGCCCGGCTTGTCTTCCACCATCTCCTGCAGCGCATCGCGGTGCGCCGTCATCGAGCGCAGCCGGGCCTCGTTGTCGACGATCTGGGCGGTAAGTTCTTCCGCGCCCCGGTTGGTCGAATAGACGTGGGCGCCGAAAGGCTTCAACCCGTCATTCACGCCCTTCTCGAAGGCGCGGACCCACGGCTCGGTCGCGCGCATGGAAAGCACGCCGCTGGCGCCCTCCTCCTGACCGATGGCGTCGAGCGAAGAGTTCGTCACATAGCAGCTGGCCGGGCCTGCATCCTCGCAAAGCTTCTTGTGGCTTGCCTGCAGCGCTTCCATGGCGCCCGTCGGCACGGCGTAGTTCCACGTGTAGGTGTAGGCCATCAGCGGCGCCGCGCCCGGAGGCGCGCCGCCGCCACTGCCGTCCGGATCCGGCTGGATGATCGGCCGATCGATCATGTCCATGTCTTGCGGGGGAGGCGGCGGCGCCATTGGCGCCATCGCCATCTCTTCGCTCGCTACCGCATCGACGGCGACACTTCCCGCAAGACCATCGCCGCGATCTGACTGTCCGCAGGCGGCGAGCGCCATTGAGAGAAGTAATGCCGTGATCTGACGCCGCATGCTGCCCTGTCCACGAAGTTACACGTGTAGTCTCATTCCTGCATCCGGGCCAAATCAAGGCAGCAGGATGAAAGGCCAGCAGCGCCAGATCAAGTCCAGGCAAAGGACGACGTGTCGGCGAACAGGGCGCGCAGCAACTGATTGTTGAGCGCATGCCCCGGCTGCTCGGCCTCGTAAAAACCCTCGATCGTCCCGCCCGCCAGGAACAGGTCGCCGATCACGTCCAGCAGCTTGTGACGGACGAACTCGTCCTCCGCCTGCAAGCCACCCGGATTGATGACAGCGTCATTCTCGATCACCACCGTGTTGTCCATCGATGCGCCGAGTCCCTTGCCCATCGCGTGCAGCTGCGCGGCCTGATGCGCAAAGCCGAACGTCCGCGCCCAGGCGATCTCGCGGGCAAAAGCGCCGGGCGCCATCGTGAAGCTGATCGCCTGCCGCCCGATGGCCTTTGTAGAAAAGTCGATGGCGATCCGCATCGTGAAGTCTTCGCCCGGCGACAGGCGCGCAAATTTCATGCCCTGCCGGACTTCGACCGGTTTGAGGATTTTCAGCACGCGCCTCGGCGAAGACTGTCGCTTCAGCCCCGCGCGTTCAATCAAGTCGACGAAAGGCTTCGAGGAGCCGTCGAGGATCGGCAATTCGGGGCCGTCGAGCTCCGCGCGCACATTGTCGACGCCAAGACCAGCGCAGGCGGCCAGAAAGTGCTCAACCGTGGCGACCGAGACGCCCGCATCATTCGTCATGTTGGTGCCAAGTTCGGTTGTCGCCACGCGCGTCGCCAGCGCGGGAATGTCCACGTCGCCGTCGATCACGTCCGTGCGCACAAAGACGACGCCCGTCCCCTCGCCCGCAGGGCGGATAGTCAGCGTGGCCGGCTTGCCGGAATGGACGCCGACGCCCGAGACGGAGGCTGCGCCCGAGAGGGTGGTCTGGAGATTCATGCCCGTCAGCTAAGGCGCGCGCAGGCGGCGCGCAAGACAAGCGATATTGCCGGATGTTGCGCTGACGCGGGTTGCGCCTTCTGCTAGTGCGGCGCCATGGAATTGCCGCCCCAACTCAGACAGGCCGTGGACAGTGCTCTTGCCGGGGTATCCCTCGCGGAGCTGACGGTTGCGGCCAAGGCGCTCTCCCAGCGCTATCGCGACGAGGTGCGCGACGGACGCCTCCATATTTCCGACGCCCGCTTCGCTCTCGCCTATATCGCGACGCGCATGCCGGCCACCTACGCCGCCATCCACGCCGCGCTCGAAGCGCTCGCCGAACAGCAGCCGGACTTCGCGCCCCGCTCACTCCTCGATGTGGGGGCAGGACCCGGAACGGCGATGTGGGCGGCGGCTGCCGTCTGGCCGGGAATGGATGCCGCGACACTGGTCGAGACCAGCCCATCCATCCGCGCGCTTGGTGAGAAGCTTGCCGCCAGCAGCACCCTTGCCCATGTCAGCTGGCGCGCCTCCGATCTGCATGCAGACCTGCCCGGGGCACAGCACGACCTCGTGACACTCGCCTACGTGCTCGACGAACTCGCGCCAAGGGATCGCGGCGCGCTGATCGATCGGCTCTGGTCATTGACGCGCCACGCGCTGCTGATCGTCGAACCCGGCACGACCGCAGGGTGGCGCCGCATTCTCGATGCCCGCACCCAGTTGATCGCCGAAGGCGCACACATCATCGCCCCCTGCCCGCATGCACAGGCCTGCCCGATCGTTGAGACGGACTGGTGCCACTTTGCTGCAAGAGTTGCCCGCTCACGCATTCACCGGTTGGCCAAGGAAGCGGAAGTGCCCTGGGAAGACGAGAAGTTCATCTACCTCGCAGCCTCGCGCACGCAAGCCGATCACCGCGCCTCCCGCGTCCTCGACCGTCCCGAAAACGCAACCGGCCGCGTATCGCTGAAACTCTGCCAGCCCGATGGGAGCGCAATGCATCGGCTCGTCACCCGCCGCGAAGGCGACGCGTTCAAGCGCGCGCGCCGCGTCGACTGGGGCGATACCTTCGAGGAGTAGTCGGCGGCTAAGTCAGCGCGCTACGCGTTGCCCGAGCGGCGCAGGAACGCCGGAATCTCGAGCTCGTCATCGAAGCCCTCGTCAGCAGAGGCAGGGCGCGCGACCGGTTGCTCTTCGGCCGGGCGCTTGCTCCAGCCGAACAGCGAAGCGAAAGAGCGATCCTTCGGCGCATCGGGCTGGGCTTGAGCCGGCGCTGCGGCGTGTGACGCAGGCGCGAAGATGTCGGAATCATCCTCGTCGTTCATCGCAGGCTCGGGCATCGGCTCAGGCGCAGGGCGCGCGCGGATCACCGGGGCGGGCGGGCGCAGATCGGACGGCGGCACGGCGGCTTGCGCGCTCGGCGGGAAGATCATCGTTTTCTGCGGCGCAGGCGTCATGCCGTGCGGCTGGGTGAGCGATTGCTGGTTGTGGATGTGCGGCAGTACAGGCTGGGGCTGTGCAACGATGCCGAGTTCATGCGACGGCGACGGCGAATTCATGATCGCGGTGTTGAGCCCCGCCTGAAGTTCGCGAACCGGCACTGTTGAACGCGCAACAGCCTGCTGAAGCCCCGCGGCGACCACCGACACGCGGATCTTGCCGTTCATCTTCTCGTCGAACGTCGAGCCAAGAATGATGTGCGCGTCGACATCGACTTCGCGGCGCACTTCGTTGGCGGCCTCGTCGACTTCGAACAGCGTCATGTCATAGCCGCCGGTGATGTTGATCAGCACGCCCTTGGCGCCCTTCATCGACACGTCGTCCAGAAGCGGATTGGCGATCGCAGCCTGCGCCGCCTTCAGCGCGCGGTTCTCGCCCTCGCCTTCGCCCTCGCCCATCATGGCCGAGCCCATGCCGGACATCACGGTCCGCACGTCGGCAAAGTCGAGATTGATAAGGCCGGGCATGACCATCAGGTCGGTGATGCCGCGCACGCCCGAGTAGAGAACCTTGTCGGCCATCGAGAAGGCGTCGGCGAAGGTCGTCTTGTCGTCGGCGATGCGGAAAAGGTTCTGGTTCGGGATGATCAGCAGCGTGTCGACTTCGGCGCGCAGGTCGACAATGCCCTTCTCGGCGACAACCATGCGGCGCTTGCCCTCGAAGTCGAACGGCTTGGTGACCACGCCGACGGTGAGCACTTTCTGTTCTTTCGCGATGCGCGCGATGATCGGCGCAGCGCCCGTACCCGTACCGCCGCCCATGCCGGCCGCGATGAAGCACATGTGCGCGCCGTTGAGGATCTTCTTGATCTCGTCCGCAGATTCCTTGGCCGATTCAGCGCCGACATCCGGATTGGCGCCTGCCCCGAGGCCGGATGTCTTGCCGATCCCGAGCTGGATCTGGACCGGCGCCTTCGACCGCGTCAGGGCCTGCGCATCGGTGTTCGCGACCACGAACTCGACGCCCTGCAGCCCAGCCTCGATCATGTTGTTGACCGCGTTACCGCCCGCGCCACCCACGCCGATCACGACTATCCGGGGAGTCAGTTCAACGGCCATTGCCATCCTCGATCCGCACGTCTCCCGACGGCGCCCTGCACGGCGCCCCGGAAGGTAACGCGATGAAGATCACGGCTTTTGGCTAAGCCCGTCTTAAGAGCCGGAACGATTCAGAAATTTTTCTGAACCCAACCGAAGACTTGCCGGGCCAGGCTTCCGCCATGATCCGAAGCGGTCCGGTCGGTGCTTGTGCGCAACGGGTCCGGGCCACCCATCAGGTCCCAACGTAACAGGCCTGCCGCAGCGGCGAAAGCGGGTGAACTGTATGTCTCGCCTAATCCTTTGACATTGGCAGGCTTGGCGAGACGCACTGGCGCACGGAAAACATCCTCTGCAAGCTCCTTGAGGCATCCCAGCTGGGACGAGCCACCGGTAAGAACGATCCGTCTCGGCAGTGGACGGCCAGACGCCGAAGCCTTGGACAACCGTCCATCCATCAGTTCGAGGATTTCCTCGACGCGAGGCCGCAAGATTTGGGCGACATCCGCCCGGCTGCACTGGTGCGCCTCCAGCCGTCCATCAGGTCCGAGGCGCGGCGCCTCGATCATGTCGAGCGCGCCGGCTTCCGCCAGGCCGACGGCGCCATGCTGTATCTTCATCCGCTCGGCCGCCGCGAACGTCGTGCCCAATCCCTGGGCCAGGTCGGACGTCGCCTTCGACCCGCCCATGGGCAGGGTCTCGACATGAAGCAGGCCGCCCTCCCAGAAGGCTGCCGCAGAGGTAACCCCCGCCCCGAAATCGATGACCATCGCCCCCTGCTCGGCCTCGTCCTCGACCAGGCAGGCAAGGCCGGCGGCGTAGGGCGCAGCCAGAATGGCGGACACATCGAGATGCGAGCGGGAGACGCACTGGACAATGTTCCGCAGCCCCGCCGTCGGCGCCGACACCACCAGAAAGCTCGCCGTCAGCGTCTCCGCGAACATCCCACGCGGATCCTTGATCCCCGCCGTTCCGTCCACGGTGAAGCCCAGCGGCGCCGAGTGCAGCACTTCCCGCCCCTGCGGCTGGAAGCTTTCCAGCGCCGCCACGCGTACATCGCGCATGTGGTTGGCCGTCACCTCGCGCCCGGCCATGGGCAGCTTGGCGCGCACGATGTCCGAGCGCAGATCAGGCCCCGACACGCCCAGCACCACCTCGGTGATACGCAGGTCTGCTGCGCGCTCGGCCTGTTCCACAGCAAGACGGATCGACCGCTCCAGCCCGTCGAGATCGACAACCGCGCCCGAGCGGACACCCTTGGTCGCCTGCGTGCCGGCGCCGGCGACGCGCGGCTCGCCATTTGTGGCGTCCGCCCGGCGGGCGATCATGCAGGTGATCTTCGACGAACCGATATCCAGCGCCGCCATCACGGCGCCACGGCCGTGAGTGCGATCACGCACGTGAGTACGCTGGGAGAGCGACGACATGACTGTCACGTATCTCCGGACGGCGGGGCGACTGCCGCGCCCGGTATCGGGCGAAGGGCGATGTATTTCGGATGGCGCGCATCGATATGCGTCGCCGGCAGGTCCAGCACGCGCGTCTGCGCCTGCATCAGGTTCAGTGCATCGAGCTGTTCGGACAGCCGTGCATCGACCGGAAAGGACACGACGTCGGTGCGGCCCTTGAACTTCATGTCCCAGCGCCGGCCGTTGATGCGATAGGCGATCTCCATGCGCTCGGCGAGATCGGGATAGTGAGCGATCGTGGCAACGAGGGAAGCCGCCGCCTGCGAGGCGTCCTTGCCCACCACGCGCGGCAGGCGCGCATACTTCGACAGGTCGGCTTCCGCAAAGGCGCGCCCGCTCTGGTCGACGACGCGCCAGGCGCTTCCCTCGCCGTCTTCCTGCGAAAGCGCGATCGGCTTGCGCTGTTCAAGGTCGATACGAATGCGATCCGGCCACTGGCGCTGCACGCTCACCGCGCCGACGTCCAGCTTTTCGATCCGGTCGCGGATGCCGTGCGGATCGGCCGAGAGGATGCTTGCGCCCTCGCGCACCTCGGCCGCCTCCAGCACCTTGGCCGCGAGTTGCCCGTCGATCGGGGTGCAGATCCGGCTGGGTTCGCCATCCGCCCGCTGGCAGACCTTGACGTCCTTGACCGCGACGCCCGCCCAGCCTGCGATCACGTTGAACCCGTTGTTCATGCGATTGCCGAACGCCCCGAGGGTTCCACCCATCCAGGCCGCAATCGTCAGCATCACCGCGCCGCAGATGATCGTGCCCAGCGCGTAGGTGGCGATCCGGTCGCGGAACCATGCCACCGAATAGGGAATGTCGCGCGCACGGCGCGTCGGCGTCGGCGCCGGCGGCGCGCGACGGCGCGGCGGATCCAGGTCGTCGTCGTAGGCGGGACCGGCGATCTGCGGGCGCTTTACCTTGGGCATGACGCGTCCTCGATCATCCAGCGGACGAGAGAGGGATAGTCGATGCCCATATGCGCCGCCTGCTCCGGGATGAGCGAGGTGGGCGTCATGCCCGGCTGCGTATTGGTCTCGAGTATCACCAGTCGACCCGCTTTTTCGTCATAGCGAAAGTCCGACCGCGACACGCCCCGGCAGCCAAGAGCGTTATGGGCCCTCAGCGATGCGTCGAGCGCAGCTTCGGTGACCGCATTCGGCAGGTCTGCAGGTAGGACGTGACGCGATCCTCCTGCCTCATATTTCGCCTCGAAGTCGTAATACTCCCTTAAGGTCGTGATCTCGGTGACGGCCATCGGCCGGTCGCCCATCACGCCGACGGTCAACTCCCTGCCGGGAATGAATTTTTCGACCAGCGCGTGACTTCCGAATTTCCACGTTCCGTCGGTCAGTTCCTTGGGCGGACGGTTGGCCCCGGCCCGCACGATGAACACCCCGAAAGATGACCCTTCGGCAATCGGCTTGATGACATAGGGCGGCTCGTAGACATGGTCGCGCGCCAGGTCCGCGATCGAGAACATGCCGCCCTCGGCGATATCGAGCCCGTGCTGGGCATAGACCGCCCGCGACTTGTCCTTGTTCATTGCGAGCGCGGAAGCAAGCACGCCGGAATGCGTGTACGGAATGCCGAGAATCTCGAGCACGCCCTGGACGCACCCATCCTCGCCCCATGGACCATGCAGGGCGTTGAGGACAACGTCGGGTTTCACCGCTGTCAGCTGCTCGGCGAGCTGGCGCGTGACGTCGACTTCGATCGCCTCGAACCCTGCCTGCCGGGCGGCCTCCGCCATGCCCTTCCCCGAAGACAGGGAAACAGGACGCTCGGACGACCAGCCCCCCATGATGACGGCGACACGAGTCATGCTTCGTACTCCTTGCCCTGATACCGGCTATGCGCCCGCAGCGGTTACCGGGATGCTACCGCGCACCGGCGCAGTTGAGACCGATTTTCGCACCGCCCGGGGCAAAAAACCGGCCCTTGCGGAAACTCCTGTTCCTTTCGCGGCCGCTATACTCGATGCTGTCCCGGAACGAGGAACCAACATGACAAAACCGGAAGCAATGAAGCACTGGATCGACGCCGCCGACGCGCTGCTGCCCGAGATGATCAGCCTGCGCCGCGCCATCCATGCAGAACCAGAGATCGGCCTGCACAATCCGCTCACCACCGCCAAGGCGAAGGCCGCCCTTGCCGGCCTGCCGCTGGAGTATTCGGAAGGCCCCTCCACCACGGGCTTCATCGCCACCCTGCGTGGACCCTCCAACGGCCGCACCGTCCTCCTCCGCGGCGACATGGACGCGCTGCCGATGCACGAGGACACCGGTCTCGAATTTTCCTCGCAGGTCGAGAACGCGATGCATGCCTGCGGTCACGACACGCACGTTGCCATGCTCGTGGCGGCGGCCCACGCCCTCTGCGCCCAGCGCGACCGTCTCGCCGGCACGGTGCAGTTCATGTTCCAGCCAGGCGAGGAAGGCTGGCACGGCGCGCGCTACATGCTGGATGATGGCCTGATCGATCCGCTCCCCGACGCCGCCTTCGCGCTCCACATCACGCCGAACATCCAGTCGGGCGTCTTCGCGGGCCGTCCCGGCCCCCTGCTCGCAGCCGCCGACCGCATCGAACTCACCATCAAGGGCAAGGGCGGCCACGCCTCGCAGCCGCACGACGCGGTCGACCCCATCCCCGTCGCCTGCGAGATGGTGATGGCGCTGCAATCCATGATCACACGCCGCGTTCCCGCCTTCGATCCCGCCGTGCTCACCATCGCGCACATCAGGGCGGGCTCGACCAACAACGTCATTCCCGAGACCGCCTTCATCGAGGGTACGATCCGCACCTTCTCGGAAAAATCCCGCGCCATCGCCCGCGAGGGGCTCAAGCGCGTGGTGGACAACATCTGCGCCGCCCACCTCTGCGAGGCCGACCTCAAGATCATCCCCGGCTTCCCCGTCACGATCTGCGACAGCCGCGCCCACGCCCTCGCCCGCCGCGTCACCAAGCAGACCTTCGGCGAGGACGCCTGGTTCGAGATGCCCACGCCGATGATGGGCGCCGAGGATTTCTCCTACGTCCTCCAGAAGGCCCCCGGCGCCATGATGTTCCTCGGCGCCTCCCCCGAAGGCGGCGACTGGCGCACCTGCTGCGCGCTGCATTCAAACCGCATGGTGCTGGACGAGAAGGTCATGGCGCGCGGCGCAGCGCTACACTGCGCGCTGGCGGAGTCGTTTCTGTCGGGCGGGTTCGAGGGGTGAGCAGCTTTCGGGCTTGCCGCGCGAGACCCCCACAGATCAGGGGACGACCACCGGAAGTTCATACGCCACCGGCGCCCCGGGGCCGACCGGAATCCCCAGCGCCACCCACGCCGCAGTCAGCGCCATCCCCGCAAAGTAGAACGCGACCGCCAGCGGCAGCAGCAGCGCAATCATCGTCCCCAGCTTAAGGCTCGGGACCCAGCGCTGTGCGAACACCAGCGTCAGCACGACATAGGGATTGAGCGGCGAGATCAGGTTCGTCACCGTGTCGCCGACACGATAGGCCGCAGTCGTCATCTCGGGCGAGACATCCAGCAGCATCATCATGGGCGTCGCCACCGGCGACATCGCCGCCCATTTTGCTGATCCGGAAGCAATCAGGAAATCCAGCCACGCCGACATGGTGGTGAGGATCGGCAGCAGCACCGCCGGCGGCGCCTGCATCGCGCGCAACTGGTCAGCGCCCGTGATCGCCGTGATCGGGCCAAGGTTCGACCACCCGAACATCGCCACGAAGTGGGCCGCAAAGAAGATCAGCACGAGATACGGCAGGATCACCTCCAGTCCCTTCACCATCATGCCGACCAGCTCGCGGTGATTCCGGATCGTCCCGACCGTCGCGCCATAGGCCCATCCCGTCGCCAGGAAGAGCACGAACAGCATCGCTGCAATCGACCGGAAGAATGGCGTTGTCTGCTGCGCGCCAGACGCCGCCTCATCGAACAGCGGCGTGTAGCCCGGCCACATCAGCAGCGCCGCCATCAGCGCCGCAACGCCAAGCGCTGCAACACCTGCAGCCATGAGACCCTGCTTCTCTTTCGGCGACAGCACGACGCCGGCAAGATCGGCAACGCCGCTCTCCCCTTGCCACGCGCCCAGTCGCGGCGCGACCACGCGCTCCAGCACGACCCAGCCGACCGCCGTGAACACCACCGCAATGCCAAGCGAGAAGTACCAGTTGCCGACCGGGTTCATCGTCCAGTCCGGCACAAGCAGCCGGGCGCCCGTCTCCGTGATGCCGAGCAACAGCACGTCATACTGGCCCGGCAGCAGATTGCCCGCGAGCCCAACAGCTGCGCCAGCAAAGCCCGAGATCAACCCGAGCACCGGATGCCGCCCCGCCGCCGCAAACACGATCGCCGTCAGCGGCACATAGACCATGTAGGCCGCATCGTTCGCGTGCGTGGCCAGCATGCCGAGCACGAACACCATCGGCACCAGCACTTGTCTCGGCAGCCCGCCGAGGCTCGCCCGCATCAGCGCCGTCAGCAGTCCCGAACGCTCCGCCACGCTGGCCCCCAGCATGATGGTCAGCGCAAAGCCCAGCGGCGCAAAGCCCGTATAGGTCCGCGGCATCTCGACGAACAGCTTCTGCACGTTCGCTTCGGACAGCAGGCTGGTGACGACCAGCACCTCGCCATTCACCGGATTGACGGCGGACCACCCCGCCCCGGCCCCGATAACCGAGACGACGACCAGCACCGCGATGATGATGACGAAAATGAAGATCGGGTCGGGCAAGGCATTGCCCACCCGCTCGACCCAATCGAGAAACCTGTTGCGCTGACCCGCCGGCTCGACCCGCCCGTCCATGACGGAGTGTCAGCACGAGGCCTGCGCACTGTCCACGCCGAATTGCCCGTTCGCAGTCACCCGCCCGATCTTCAGGCAGTCGCCATTGCGGGACCTTTGCCGCAGCCCGCGGGATCGCCGATCAATGTCTGGCAAGGCGTCTGGCGCACAGACGCATGTTCTTGATGCCCAGCGTTCCCAGCAGTAATACCGCGCATGCCCCTGACGATCATCGGCGTCGATGCGGACGACACGCTCTGGCACACCGAGACGGTGTTCCGGCTTACCCACAAGCGATTCAACGAATTGCTGGGCGATTTCGCCGACGAGGACACCCTGGAAGCAAAGCTCGCATCCATCGAGCGGGAAAACATGAAGTCCTATGGTTACGGGGCAAAGGGCTTCACCCTCTCCATGCTGCAAACCGCACTGGAGATCAGCGACGGGAAGGTATCGACGAAGGTCATCCGTGAACTGCTCGATGCCGGGCGCGAGATGATGACCCACCCGATCGAGCCCCTGCCCGGCGTCGAGGACGCTCTGCTGCAACTGAAAGAACGTGGCCGCCTCGTCCTGATCACCAAGGGCGACCTCTTTCACCAGGAGAGCAAGCTCGCCGCCTCGGGACTGGGCTCGCATTTCTCTGGCGTCGAGATCGTCTCGGAGAAGACACCGGAAATCTACGTGAAGGCCTTTGCCCGCCATGGCGGCTCGGTCGAGACCGGCATGATGACCGGCAACTCCGTGAAGTCCGATATTCTCCCGATGTTGGCGGCGGGTGGCTACGCAGCACTCGTCCCCTACCCGCTGGTCTGGGAGCACGAGCGCGCGGAAAAGCCTGTTGGTAATCCGAAGTATCGCGAGGTCGAAACGCTCGGCCAACTGCCCGGATGGCTGGACGAGATCAGCTAGCCGGGCCGCCGGGCTCTCGCCCGGCAAACCTCTCACCGCGACGACCTTTGGGACGAGGGGGCGCGCACAATCCCGGTAGCGCCTACTCCGCCTTCTTCTCCTGCCCCAACCCCATCACCGAACCGCTCGCCAGCACATGCCCCTTCAGCGGTTCGATCAGCTCGGCATAGGTCTTCGGCGCGAAGTCCGCCGGCAGCATCGTGTCGAGCGCGAAGACCTGGATGTGATAGCGGTGCTTCGGACCCGGCGGCGTGCGCGGCCCGAGATAGGGTTGCGCCGCACCCTTGTAGTTGGGGCCATAGATCGATCCTGCGGGCTTCTCCTCAGGCTTCATCCCGGCCTTCAGCCCCGTCACGGAAGCCGGAATGTTCACGATCGACCAGTGCAGGATGGGCGCGCCGCGCGCGACATAATCCGTGTCCTGCATGATGATGGCGTAGCTCTCCGTCCCTTCAGGACCATCCGTCCAGTTGAGACCCGGAAACGCGTTCCCCTCATACTGCGTATACTTGAACGGGATATCCCCGCCGGCCGGCCACCCTCCGGACACCACGTCGATCTCCGTGAATTCGTCGGACATCGCCGGCAGCGTGACGATCGCGGCGAGATCCTTGCCCGCTTCAACTGCCGGCGGCGGCGGCGCGTCCTGAGCGAAGGCAGGCGCTACGAATGCCGCCGCAAGAGCGACAGCGATCAGAACAGTCTTCATCCGCGTATCCTCGTGTCGTCCCTGTCCCCGACCCATGCACTCAGGTCTTGGGCGCGACTTTCAGGAGGCGCGCGTTCGGCCCGTCTGTCAGCAGGTAGATCGCACCGTCGGGTCCGACATTGATGTCGCGATAGCGCTCGTTGGCGCGGTCCGAGAACTTGAAACGCTCCTCGCCCGTCACCTTGTCGCCGTTCAGCGTCAGGCGCGAGACGAAGCTCGGGTTGAGGCCGGACGCGAAAACGCTGCCCTTCCATTTCGGGAACAGGTCAGCGTTGTAATAGGTCAGCCCGCCCGGCGCGATCACGGGGTCCCAGTAATAAACCGGCTGCTCCATCCCGGCCTTGGCCGATCCCTCGCCGATCTTGCGCAGCGTGCCGCCATACTCGACGCCATAGGTGAT
>JBBAUA010000027.1:29125-47564 GCA_040398465.1 Hyphomonadaceae bacterium
GCCACGGCAGTGTTGTTCCTGTTATCCTCGCCCGGTTCGGAATAGCTCCAGTAGATCATCTGGTTCGTCGCGAAATTCGGATCGAGCGCCACGTCGAGCAGCCCACCCTGCCCGACGCCATGCACCACCGGCACGCCCTGCTTGATCGGCGCGGACACCTTGCCCGCCGCATCGGCGATCCGGAACTGTCCGGCAATACGCTCGGTGATGAGGAACTTGCCGCCCGGCAGGAACTCCACCGCCCATGGCGAGGCAAGACCGGAGGCCACAACCTCCTTCACCTCGAACTTGGTGTCGGTGGTCAGCGCGGGCGCACGAGTCTGGCCCGCGAAGGCCGGCGCGTAGGCCGCCTTGTTCGTATCGCGCGTTTCAGCTGGCGGCTGGGCGATGGCGACAAAGCCCGCCCCGATCGCAAGCGCAGCACCCGAAATCGCGGCCATGATCCCAACGCGCATCCCATATCTCCCTGATCGGATCTGTCTGCTCGACTACCTAGGCGAGTTTCCGCCTTACGCCACCCGTCATACGCATCACGCGGCCGCGAGGATCGTTGTACCCTTGTAACTCTAGCGCGCCAGCCGTGTCGCGTGCTGCTGCAGCAGCCCTTGTCCTCGGCGCAGACAAGGCGCAATTCTGTGCCATCCCAAAGGAGCCCCTCCGCATGCGCTTCCTCCTCGCCTTGATCGCCCTGATCTTCGCCCCCCTTGCCCATGCGCAGGAGAAACAGCAGGCCGTCCTCGCCGGCGGCTGTTTCTGGTGCATGGAAGCCGACATGGGCTACATCCCCGGCGTGATCTCGGTGGAGTCCGGCTATACCGGCGGCAAGGAGAAGAACCCGACCTACATGCAGGTCGCCCGCCACCAGACTGGCCACTACGAAGCCGTGCGCGTCACCTTCGATCCCGCGAAGATCACCTACGAACAACTCCTCAGCCGCTACTGGCCGCTGATCGACCCCACCGACGCCTACGGACAGTTCTGCGACCGCGGTCAGAGCTACGCCCCCGCCATCTTCGCCTCGCCCACTCAGAAAGCCGCCGCCGAGAAATCGAAGCAGCAGGTGATCGACAGTGGCCGCGTCAACGGCAAGGTCATCGTCCCCATCCTGCCGCTCGGCGATTTCTGGCCGGCCGAGGAATACCACCGCGACTACGCCAAGCGGAACAAGGCCGACTACGACGCCTACCGCCAGGGCTGCCGCCGCGACCAACGCCTCGGGCAGGTGTGGAAGCCGGTGGGCTGATCAGCCCGCCGCCTTCGGCCCCTCCGGACGCGAGCCGACATAAAGCGCGCTCGCCAGCAGCGACACGCCGACAATCACGGTCCACACCAGCGACAGGTTGATCAACAGCACGATCACGAACGACACGACCATCGAGCCGATCGCGATGTACTTGATCTTGCGCGGGATCGCCCCGTTCTCGCGCCACGCCACGACACTCGGCCCCAGCCTTGGATGCCCCAGCAGCCACGCCTCCAGCTTCGGCGAAGAACGCGCAAAACACCCAGCCGCCAGAATGAGAAAGATCGTCCCCGGCCATCCCGGCGTCACCAGGCCAATCACGCCCACAACAGTGAGCACCACCCCGGCTACCAGAAACAGCGGGCGCAGCAGTGGATTCACTTTGCGTGTGGCGTCAGTCATGCGGCGGCCATGTTGGGCAGGCGAAGCGACACCTAGTCCCTCTCTCCACCAAATTGCAACTCGTTCGCAGAAAGCGGGGTCGCAGGCTGAGGATCTGCCTCGGGACCGGGCTTTCACACTTCCGGGATCGCTTCCCCTGCGTCCTTGGCTGTAACGCCCATTCCACCTATGGTCCGCCGCGACGACCGGCCTCCAGAGCCGGCGCGCTCAAAGGGGAGAAAATGTTCACAATTTCGTCCAGACTCGGATCGCGCCTGCTGCTTGCAGCCGCATCCCTCGCCATACTCGCTGCCTGCTCGCCTGAAACACCCGCAGCCCCTGCAGCGCCCGCAGCAGCAGCCGCCCTGCCCTCGGACGCGCAGACCTGGCCAGCCGCCGCCGTCGCTGACCCGGCAGCCCTCGGCTTCACCGCCGAAGGCCTCGCCGCTCTCGACGCACGCCTGCAGAAATCCGTCGCCGACGGCGACGTCGCCGGCATGACCTACATCCTCGGCAAGGGCGGCGACATCGCCGCCTTCAACGCCTTCGGCGTCCAGTCGGGCGACCCGAAGACCGGCGCGCCGATGACGAAGGACTCACTCTTCCGCATCTACTCGATGTCGAAGCCGATCACCGGCGTCGCCATGATGCAGCTCTACGAGAAGGGCCTCTGGCAGATGGATGATCCCGTCTCCAAGCACGTGCCCGAACTCGCAGGCCTCAAAGTGCTGTCGTGGAAAGACGGCAAGCCGGAAATGAAGGGCGGCAAGCCTGTCCTCGTCGCGGCCTCCGCCGAACCGACGATGAAACAGCTGATGAGCCACACCGCCGGCTTCGGCTACGGCCTCTCGGGCGATGATCCCGTCAACAACGCCTTCCGCGACAACCTCGTGCTCGCCTCGGCAAACCTCGACGAGATGATGACCAAGATCAAGGACATCCCCCTGATCTACGATCCGGGCTCGCGCTGGTACTATTCGGTCGGCGTCGATATCCAGGGCTACATCGTCCAGAAGCTCTCGGGCCAGAAGTTCGGCGAGTATCTCAAGGCGAACATTTTCACGCCGCTCGGCATGAACGACACGTCCTTCTACGTCACCGAAGCCAACGTGCCGCGCTTTGCCGACGTCTATCGCTGGGACAAGGACGCCAAGGCCCTCATGAAGAACGAAGAGCGCCCTGACCGCCCCCGCTTTACTGACTCCAACCGCATGGAATCCGGCGGCGGCGGCCTCGTCTCGACGACGCACGACTATGCGCGCTTCGCCCAGATGTTCCTTGCCGGCAAAGGCACGCTCGCTGGCGCCACCTTGCTGAAGCCCGAGACTGTCGAGCTGATGCGCACCAACGCCATCGGCGACCTCAAGCTCTACTCCGACGGCACCACCGCCAATCCCGGCCTCCCCGGCGTCGGCTTCGGCATGGATTTCGCGATCTATGACGACTCGTCGATCACCGGCCAGCCCTATGGCAAGGGCGCGCACTACTGGGGCGGCGCCGCCGGCACCTGGTTCTGGATTGATCCCGCCAACGACCTCTTCTTCGTCGGCATGATCCAGTCGATGGGCGGCGCGCGTCCGGAAGGCATGAACTTCCGCAACGAGTCCGCAAAGCTCGTCTACGAAGCCCTGAAACCAGCGACCGCCGAAGCAACATCCGCTCCGGCTGAAGCTGCGAAAGAAGCCGCGCACTAACGCGTAGCGACGGAGAACGACCCGGGCGGCGTTGAGATCACAGGCTCAACGCCGCCTCTTTTTTTGATCGCACGACAAGGCGCGCGCAAGCGCTTGACGGAGAGAACAACCATGACGCGCACCAGCATGATGACCATTGGGAAAGTCTGCCTCACCGCGGGCCTCGCCAGCGTGCTGGCCGCCTGCGTCTCGATGGGCCCGTCAGCGAGCAGCGCGCAATGGCCGACCGCCGCCGACGTCGTCGCAACCGCGCAAGCCTTCACACCCGCCGGCCTTCAATCGCTCGACGCCCGCATGAAGGAAGCCGTCGACAAGTCCGAAGTCATCGGCCTGCAATACGCGCTGGTGAAGGATGGCAAGCTCGTCGCCTTCAACACGTTCGGCAAGCAGTCGATCGACGGCCCGCCGGTCACTGAAGACACCATCTTCCGCATCCGCTCGATGACCAAGCCGATCGTCGGCGTCGCCATGATGCAGCTCTGGGAAAAAGGCCTCTGGAAGGCCGAGGACCCGATCACGAAATTCCTGCCCGAACTCGGCAATCTGAAAGTCGCGACCAAGCCTGACTCGATCACCGAGGGCCTCGTCCCCGCCAGCCGCCCGCCGAGCATGAACGAGGTCATGACTCACATGGCCGGCTTCGGCTACGGCCTCTCCGCCGCCTCAGCCGTCGACCGCGAATTCCAGCGCGACAACCCGCACGCCCAGCCCAACCTGCCCGCCGCGATGACGCGCCTCGCGCAGATCCCGCTGCTCTTCCAGCCCGGCGAACGCTGGAGCTATTCCTACACGGTCGACGTGCAGGCAGCCGCCCTCGAGAAGATCACCGGCAAGACGCTCGGCAACTATCTCTATGAAAACGTCTTCACGCCGCTAGGCATGAGCGACACCAGCTTCTTCGTCTCCGATGAGAACTACAAGAACCGCGTCGCCACGGTCTACACCCGCAACGCCACCAGCGGCGCGAAGGATGTCTTCCCGGACGGCTACAGCTTCACCGTGCGCAACCACCACGAATCCGGCGGCGGCGGCCTCACCTCGACCACACACGACTACATCCGATTCGTGCAGATGATCCTCAACGAAGGCGCGCTCGACGGCCAGCAGATCCTCAAGCCCGACACCGTGAAAGTCATGATGACCAACCACATCGGCGAGACCCGCGCGATGGGCGGCGGCGGCTTCGGCTGGGGCGGCGCTGTCAAGACAGCGGCGCCAACCGATGCCGCACCCGCGCCCGTCGGCACATACGACTGGTTCGGCATCGACGGCACCTGGTTCTGGGTCGACACTGTCAACGACATCGGCTTCGTTGGCATGATCCAGCGCCGCGGCAACGCTGGCGCCGGCGCCATCAACCTCCGCGCCGAGTCGCAACAGCTCGTCTACAAGGCCCTCGCGAAGTAGCGCGCAGTGCTTTCCTCCCTCGATCGCCACGCAATCGGGGAAGGTGGCTGCACGGCAAGGCCACACATCCTCAGGCTCACAGAAGCGCGCTGGCGCGCGCTCACCAGGCCCCCGCCCCCATCCTGAGCTTGTCGAAGGACGCGCGGGACACGGGTGAATGGATCGCGCCCCCGCGGGCGTGACCTGACCTGGGCGCAAACCACCCAACCCCGGCCCCGCGCCACAGGGAACGCACAGCCGCGTCCCCACATCGCCGGTTCCGCTTGTCGCCAATCCGACCTAGGTTGCCCGCGAATCGCAGGGGCTCTGCCATGTTCGCCATCCGTCGCCGCACCAAGATCCTCGCCACACTCGGCCCCGCCAGCGATGGCGCGCTCAAGATGGAGGAACTCCTGCGCGCCGGCGTGGACCTCTTCCGTCTCAATTTCTCTCACGGCGACCACGCCGGCCACGCCGCCCGCATCGCCGCCGCACGCGAGGCCGAAAAATCCGTCGGCCGCCCCATCGCCCTCCTCGCCGACCTGCAGGGACCAAAACTCCGCATCGGCGACATCGCCGGCGGCCAGTGCGATGTCCGCATGTCGTCCGAACTTCGCCTCCGCGCCGCGGCCACGTCGAACGATCCCGACATCATCCCCATCCCCCACCCCGAACTTGTCGCCTCGCTGCAGCTCGGCGACAAGCTGCTGATCGACGACGGCAAGATGATGCTCCACATCGTCAGGGTCGATGGCGACGATCGCATCGCCCGCCCCGTCGCGCCTGGCCGCATCATGAGCCGCAAAGGCATCGCCGCCCCCGGCCGCCCGATTCCCATTCCCGCCCTCACCGCAAAAGACATCGCCGACGGCCTCTTCGCGTTGAAACACGGCGTCGACTACATCGCACTCTCCTTCGTCCAGCGCGCAGCAGATGTCGTGATGGCGCGTGAGGCTTTCGGAAATGCCATCCCGATCATCTCCAAGATCGAGAAGCCCGCCGCCCTCGATGATCTCGAAGGCATCGTCCAGCAGTCGGATGCGGTGATGGTCGCCCGCGGCGATCTCGGCGTCGAACTCTCGCCCGAACAGGTGCCCATCGCCCAGCGCCGCATCATCCGCGTCGCCCGCGCCCACGGCAAGCCGGTCATCGTCGCAACCCACATGCTCGAATCGATGGTCGAAGCCCTCGTCCCCACGCGCGCCGAGGCCAACGACGTCGCCACCGCCGTCTACCAGGGCGCCGACGCCGTCATGCTCTCCGCCGAATCCGCCGTCGGTCGCCACCCCACCGCTGCCGTCGCCATCATGGACCGCATCATCCGCGCCATCGAAACCGACCGCGACGCCAATCCCTCCGCCCAGGCCACGCCCTGGACCGCCGCGCCCTCGACGGCCGACGCCTGCGCCCGCGCAGCGCAAAGGCTGGCCGACGACCTCGATTGTCCGCTTGTCGTCTTCACGCGTTCGGGCTCATCCGCACAGCGCGTCTCGGCCACGCGCCCGAAGCAGCCGATCCACGCCCTCACGCCGAGCCTGCCGACAGCGCGAAAACTCGCTCTCGTCTGGGGCGTCAGCGCCGACCTCGAACCGGAAGAGCCGAAGAGCTTCGACGACATTCTCGAAGCGGTGAATCGCCACGAAGCGGCCTCCAGCGTGAAGCGCTTCGTCATCACGGCGGGCTATCCGTACGCGTCTGACAATTCGACCGACACCATCAAGGTCGTCGAGCGGAAGTGACCTAGACCATCTCCGTATCGCCCTTGCGGCGATCTTCAACGGGTCTCATGTAGCGCACACGACGGCGACGGTCCGGCCCGAAGAAGTCCGGCGCCGTGACGAAGCTGCGTCGCGCATGCGTCACGGCGGTAAACTTGGTCCGAATCATTTTCGGGGACACGGGCTTGCAGAGAATTTCGTCTGCGCCGGCATCTCGTAGTTCCTTCACGGTCCGCTGCGTCGTGTCGGCCGTGCAGGCGATGATGGGCACATAGCGGTCGCCGGTGAAATGCTCGGACCGCGCGAAACGCGTGAAATCAGCGCCATTCCGTGTGCCCATGAGGTAATCGGCGATGACGATGTCGAAGTTCTGGCAGGACAGCAGGTGAAGCCCCTCGTCCACCGTGAGCGCAGGCCGGACCTCTCGGACGCCAAGGCCGTTCAGCATCAGGCGCATCACCTGCTGCATGAAGCGGTGGTCATCAACCACGAGTATCGAAAGATCGCAGATGCGCTGCTTGTTCAACGAAAGCTCCCGGGCAAACCTTAATGCCAGAAAACCCGCGCTTTACGATGAAGCGGGCAATGGCAAATCCGACAGTCCGGGAAACCTCTCGGTAACGGTCAATTCGGCTGTGTCGCCGACGCGCTATTCCGATCGCGCGACTGCTCGATCGCCACGTCCTTGATCGTCTCGTAAGGCGGCACCGGAAGATGGCGATGCGAGATCAGCACGCCCGCCTTGTCCATCTTCTCCTTCACGCGCTTCAGGAAGGCGTTGCCGATCCGCGCATTCTCGCCCGCCATCGTCCGGATGCGCCCCTTCAGGATCACGCCATTGTCGGACAGCTTGTCGACGCCGACGAGTTCCAGTCCCCCGATCATGTAACGCGACAGCTCCTTCTCGGCATGGATCTCCTCCCCCACCTGTTTCAGCACGGCAAGCGCCTCATCGATGCTCGACAGGTAGGACACCTGCAGCTCGAACGCGAAGGTGGAGAAGCTGCTGGTCTTGTTGTGGATCACCTGCGCCTCGCCATAGGGGAAGATGTGCAGCGTGCCGTCGAACGAGCGTAGGCGGATAGTGCGCAGCGTCATCGCCTCGACCTTGCCGGTCATCCCACCGACCTCGACGATGTCGCCATGGCTGACGATGTCCTCGATCACGAGGAAGGCGCCGGTGAACAGGTCCTTGACGAGGCTCTGTGCGCCAAAGCCGATCGCGATACCGGCAACGCCCGCCCCTGCGAGCAGCGGCGCCACCTGGATGCCCGCCTCGGCCAGCACCATGGCGATGGCGACCAGGATGATCATCGCATTGATCAGACCGCTGATCAGGGGCGCCACCGTCCGCAGCTTTGCGGCGCGCCGGCGATGGTCCGCACTGCGCTTGGCGACCCGCTCAAGCAATGTCCGCGCGATCAGGTTGACAATCTCAAGCGCCGCCGCCGCGATGGCGATGATCACCACGACACGGATCACGCCGCGCAATTGCAGGCCGCCAGCGGGCGCCAGCAGCGTCGCCGTGTCGACGCCCCAGACTTGGAGGATCGCCCACGCCGCGCCGCCAATCGCCGCGAGCGACAGGAGGAAATGGGCCATGCCGAGTGGCTTCTTCTGAGGATGCCCGCCGGCCGCCGCAGAAGCCTTCTCACAGGCCCGCTTGCGGATGCGCCCGACCCAGAAGATCCCCGCCAGCGCAATGACCGCAATCAGCCCTGATCCCGCCAGCCGCCAGACAACAGCCTGGTCAGACAGATCTAGGATAAAGGGCATGGGGGGTTCTCATCGGCTTCAAAGCCGAAGAACGAAACCCGCGTGTCCGGAGTTCCCCCGTGGGCCTGCGGCCTATTCGAACTCGGGCTCAGGGGGAAAGACGTCAGCCGGGAAATCAGCCGACACGGTATTGGGGAAGTTGGGATCGCGCTTCTGCATGAAGCTCTCGATGCCCTCTTTCACGTCGGTCGACTGGCCGCGCAGCTGGATGCCGCGGCTGTCCAGCTTGTGCGCCTCCATCGGATGCGATGCGCCCATCATCCGCCACATCAGCTGCCGCGAGAAAGCGATCGAGACCGGCGCAGACTTTTCGGTGACCCGATGCGCCAGCTCCAGCGCCGCCGGCAACAGATCGTCCGGACCATGCAGCGAATGCACCAGCCCAGACTCCTTAGCCTCATGCGCGTCGAACACCCGGCCAGAATAGACCCAGTCCAGCGCCGTCTGCATGCCGACGAGGCGCGGCAGGAACCATGCCGAACAAGCCTCCGGTGTGATCCCGCGGCGTGCGAACACAAAGCCGAACTTGGCGCCTGTCGCGGCAAGCCTGAAATCCATCGGCAGCTGCATCGTCGCGCCCACGCCCACGGCCGCGCCATTCACCGCGGCGATCACCGGCTTCAAGCTGCGATAGATACGAAGCGTCACGCGCCCGCCGCCATCGCGGCGAAACCCGTTCGTGATGATCTCATCGCCTGCGGCGCGCTTGTTGTAGTTGAACGTGTCCGCCCCTGCGATGCCCAGTTCGGCGCCGGCGCAGAACGCCCTGCCCGATCCGGTCACGACCACGGCGCGCACTGCATCGTCCGCATCCGTCTTGTCGAACAGTTCGATCATCTCGCGCATCACCACGGGGGTGAAGGTGTTCATCTTGTCGGGGCGGTTGAACGTCGCGACGGCGACGCCATCGGTCACCTTGTAGTCGAACATCGTGAAGTCGGTCATGGGGATCATCCGTCAGAGCTTGAAGGGCGTCGGCAGTAAGTCTGATAGCTTGTGCGTGCCGACGCCGTCGATCCAAATCGGCGTGTCGGGCGCCATGAATTCCACCATAACCTGACGGCAGGCGCCGCAGGGCATGCGTGTATGATCGCCTGCATGCATGAAATCATCGGCGCCGCAGCTGACGGCCAGCGCAACGATGCCGGCCTGCGCATGCTGCGTCCGGGCGGCGAACATAGCTACGCGCTCGGCGCAGCAGGTCAGTCCATAACTGGCGTTCTCGACATTGGCGCCGGGTACGATCACACCATTGTCGAGCAGCACGGCTGCGCCGACACAAAACTTAGAGTAGGGAGCGTATGCGACAGCCCGCGCCGCCCGGGCGGCGGCGGCAAGGCGGTCGATAGAATTTGCGTCAGGCATGAAAGCGGCCTCGAAAGGGCCGGGCAATCTGGAGAGGGACAGCGTGCAAGGCAAGCGGTCAATCGCAACGCTTGAAGAGGCAAAGGCCTTCATCCGCGCCAACACGCGGATCGCCGCCGTGCCCGGCCTGCCCATCCGCATACACATTGCTGATGAGCTGACCCCGATCTGGGAAGCGACCGAGAAGGACCTTGCCGAAGCCAATGTCGCCCCGCCCTTCTGGGCGTTTCCGTGGGCGGGCGGTCAGGCGCTTGCGCGCTATGTGCTCGACAATCCGGAAATTGTTCGCGGCAAGCTGGTGCTCGACATCGCCTGCGGCTCAGGCCTCGTCGGCATCGCTGCGGCGCTGGCGGGCGCAGCCGCAGTCGTCGCCAACGACATTGATCCGATGTGCGAAGCGGCCGTTGCGCTGAACGCAGGACTGAACGGCGTGTCGATCAGCTATTCCGGCGGAGACCTGCTGCATGGCGACCCGCCCGACTACGATGTGATCCTCGCAGCCGACGTGTTCTACGAGCAGACCCCCGCCCGCCTCTTCCGCACCATGCTCGAGCGCGCCCGCGCCAATGGCTCAACCATCCTGGCCGGAGACCCGGGCCGCACATACTTCCCGCGCGATGCCTTCCTGCAGGTTGCTGAATACGCGGTCGAGACAACAACCGAGATCGAAAACCACCCGGTCAAGACAGCGCGGGTGTGGACGCTCTAGGCGAGCACAAACCGTGTTCCGCACAACTCGACAAACGGCCCGGTCGGAACCTCGCCGATCCGCACGCCGGCCTTGTCCGCATTGACGAGGATCGCCTTGGCATCCCGGCACGCCAGCCGCACGGCAGAGAGTCCTTCGCCGCGGTCATCTTCAAGCTCCGAGAACCGCGCCCGGGCATTGTCGAGCTCGATCGTCCAGACGCCTGCGTCGCTTCGCTCGGCTGGCCGCTCCAGCAACTTGCTCCACAGCGCAGCCGTCGCCGCAGGATCTTCGCATTGCATCCGAGCGCCGGTGATCGCCTTCACCGATTTCGAGCGGTCTTGCTGCTGCCAACGCGGGCCGGCCCAGTGATAACCGCCCATCAGGTCCTCGCCGCCGGAGTGGCGATCGACGGACAGCAGGCAACCGCCGGTGTCCTTGGGATGCAGGTGCAGCGCCTCCGACGTCGACACGTCATCGCCAGACTTGAGGTCCTGCACCAGCCGCACGCCCATCGCGACGAAATGTTCGCGCCGGCGCTCGAGGTCGTCGCAGTCGACGATGTACATGTATCCGCCATCGCCCTTGCGGCGCTCGAGATAGCGGCCGCCCGCCGTGCCGTCGGTCAGGGGCGACACGACTTCCAGAAATGTCCCGCTCATCGCGAATAGCGCGTTGTGCAGTCCATACTTGCCGACGCCGGGATCGCGATGGCAGATCTCCAGCCCGAGCACGTCGGCGATCTGCTTCTCGACGATTGCAAGATCCTTGGCGACAAGCGCGATCTGGCGAAGCCTCAGATATCCCATGGCGCCCTCCCTGAGCGAATGCGGACATCCAACGGCCTTACCGGCTCAGTGTCCGCCCTTCGATCATATGCCTGAGATCGGCCGTTCGCGAAGCGATGAAATCGTTGAACGCACGCACATGCGGCAGATTTCGCATCTCATCCCGCGTCATCAGCAGGAGCGCGTAGTCCGCTTCGTCGAACGTGAAACACAGCACGAAGCCCGGATCGAGTTCGCCCAGCACGCAAGGCAAGGGCCCACAGCCGAGCCCGCTCCTGATGGCGCTGGCGATGTTGAGGATGGAGGACGACGCCTGCCTGATCACGGCGCCCTTGGCCCGCGCCTGCTTCATGAAGGCCGGGTCAAATCGCGCCAGCTCCCCGGATCCCGCTATGATCAGGTGCGCCGCCAGCTCATCAGGACTTCTGGGGACGCCGTTTTCCTTGCCGTACGCCTTCGAGCAGTAGACGCCCTATTTGCCGGTCGCGAGCCTGCGCACCACCACGCCGTCACCCATCGGCCCCACCGAGAGCGTGGCCGCACGCAACGCGACGTCGGCTTCTCCCCGGGAGGGATCCATCTGGCGGTCGGTGATCACTGTCTCCACCTGCACGACCGGAAAACGCTGGGTGAACTCACGCAGCCAGGGCGTCAGCAGGCAGTCGGCGAGAACATCATGCGCAGGCCCGCCACCCGGCGGCCTGCGCTTTTGTTTTCACATGAAGCTGTAAGGTTCCACATCGAGCGTCATGCGCACGGCGGATGGCAGTTTCACGCGCTCCTTCCACGCCGCAAGAAAAGCGGAGAGATCGACATTGCGGTCGGAGCGGACGAGGAAGCGGCGTCGGTGACGCCCGCGCAGAATTGTGATCGGCGCAGGCGCTGGGCCCCAGACATCGATGCCGGTGGCGTTGGGCTGGCCTTCGCTCAGCATACGGGCGGCATCATCGACCTGCTCGGCGCTGGGCGCGGAGAGGATCACGGCGCCGAGGCGGCCGTATGGCGGGAAGCCTACAAGACGGCGTTGATCCAGCTCGTGCGCGATGAAGGCGTCGCGATCGCCGGCAGCCAGCAGCGCGATGGCGGGACTTTCGGGCGCGTAGGTCTGGATGATGGCGCGGCCCGGCTTATCGGCCCGCCCCGCCCTGCCCGCGACTTGCAGCAGCAGCTGGAAGGTGCGCTCCCCCGCACGGAGATCACCGCCACGCAGGCCGGCGTCTGCGTCGACGACGCCGACCAGCGTCAGCGTCGGAAAATTGTGGCCCTTGGCGACGATCTGCGTGCCGATGAGAATGTCGATCGCGCCGGTTTCCATGCGCGCGATCAGGCTGCGCAGGTCTTCCGCCGATGCGACGGTGTCCGACGACAGGATTTCGACGCGGGCGCCACGGAAGCGCGTGTGCACCTCTTCCGCCAGCCGCTCGACGCCGGGGCCAACGCCGGTGAGCGATCCGCGCGCGCCGCAATGCGGACAGGCGAGTGGCTTTTCCATCGTGAAGCCAGTCAGGTGGCAGACCAGCCGCCCCGTATAGCGATGCTCGACCAGCCATGAATCCGTGTCGGGCGCCTTCAGCCGCTCGCCACATGCGCGACAGATCACCAATGGCGCGTAGCCCCGGCGATTCAGGAACAGGAGCGCCTGCTCCTTCGCCGCCAGCGTCTGCTCAATGGCGCCGGCAAGTTGTGGCCCGATCCAGCAGCCGGTCTCGGGCGGCTCCTCGCGCATGTCGGCGAGAGCGATCTGGGGCAAGGTCGCGACGCCTGGGCGAGCGTGCAGGCGAAGGTGCACGTATTTTCCCGCCTGAGCATTGTGCAGCGTCTCGAGCGAGGGCGTCGCGGAAGCGAGAACGATTGCACATTGCTCGACTGAGGCCCGCAGAACAGCGAGATCGCGAGCGTGATAGAGGACGCCGTCATCCTGTTTGTAGGACTGGTCGTGTTCTTCATCGACGATGATCAGGCGCAGTTTCGCGAACGGCAGGAACAGCGCCGAGCGGGCGCCGACGACGATCCGCGCCCTGCCCGCCGCCACTTCGCGCCAGACCCTGCGCCGCGCCGATGATCCCGCCGCCGAATGCCATTCCGCCGGGGCGACGCCGAAGCGATCCTCGAAGCGGGATGTCACGGCCTGCGTCAGTGCGATCTCGGGCAGGAGGACGAGGACTTGCGCCTCGGGGTCCTGCAGCGCTTCGGCGATGGCCTCGAAGTAGACTTCCGTCTTGCCGGAACCGGTGACGCCATCGAGCAACGCCGCACGGAATGTGTTCTCGCGCACCATGCTGCGGAGATAGGCCGACGTTTCAACCTGCTCGCCGGTGAGTTGCTTGGCCGGGAGGGCGGGATCGGGCTGCGGAAAGGGCGGATCGAGCGAGCGCTCGATATGCATCAGCGCGCCGGCTTCCAGCAGCCCCTTCACGACGCCTGAGGACACGCCAGCCCTTCGCGCAAGTTCGGCGCCTGACATCGGCTCGGTGGCGTGGGCCATCACCAGTTCTCGGGCTGGCGTCATGCGCGGCGGCGTGTCGCCTGTTCGAACAACCAGCGTTTCGACCGGCGGCTCGTCCAGCGCCTCGCGTGATCGCATCGCCATGGCGAGAACCATGCCGGATGGCGCGCAGATGTATTTGGCCGCCCGCTCGATGAAGCTGCGCATGTTGGCCGAAAGGCCGGGCGCGCCGATCACGTCCTGCACCGGCTTCAGCTTCCGGTTGGACGGCGTGCCACGCTCGGCCCAGATCACGCCGGTCATCTCGCGCGGGCCGAGCGGGACGGTCACGAAGCTGCCGGGACCCGCATCGAGGGTTTCGGGCAGTTCGTAGTCGAACGGCTCCGGCAGGGGCTGTGGCAACAGCACCGATACGATTCGTGGTCGAGACGGCATGAGGGGAGAATGGACCGTGAACGCAGCATGTTCAACCGCCCGCCTGCCATCCGAAACGCGGCCTTAACGGCGCAGGGCCACCTTGCCGGGAATGAGCACGCCCCACACGGCCCGCGAAGCACTGCAGGAATTCTCCATCTGGCTGGAGACAGAGCGCCGTGCATCACCCATGACAATCGAGGCGTATCAGCGCGACATCGGCAATTTCATCGGATTCCTGGTCGAGCATCTGGGCGGCGAACCGCACGTGTCCGACCTGAAGAGCCTTACCCGTCACGATGTCGTCGCCTGGCTCGCGCGTCGCCGCAGCCAGGACAATCTCGCCGCCTCCTCGCGTGCGCGGGCCGCGTCCAGTCTGCGGGCCTTCTATCGCTTCCTCGACCGCCGGCTCGATTCGGCAAATGCGAAAGCGATGATGTTCGAGAGCCCGCGCCGACCGCATCGCCTGCCGCGGCCGCTGCCGGAGAAGATCGCGCCGCAGACCATCGAGATGGCCGGTGAAGGCGATGGCGACGACGCGCCCGCCTGGGTGCTCGCCCGCGACGCCGCGATCCTGTCGCTGTTATATGGGGCGGGGCTTCGCCTGTCGGAAGCACTCGCCCTCACTGGCAAGGATGTGCCGTCGGGCGAACAGCTGCGCGTCTTCGGCAAGGGGCGAAAGGTTCGCATCGTGCCGCTGATCCGCGCGGTGCGCGAGGCGGTGAATGAGTACGCCAAGCTTTGTCCCTACCCGTCAGCGCCGGACGAGCAAATCTTTCGTGGCGAAAAGGGCGGCCCGCTCAATCCGCGCATGGTGCAGCGCCTGATGGAGAAGCTGCGCCATCGCTTGGGCCTGCCGGAAACGGCGACGCCCCATGCGCTGCGCCATTCGTTCGCGACGCACCTTCTGGCGAATGGCGGCGACCTGCGATCGATCCAGGCGCTGCTGGGCCATGCCAGCCTGTCGACGACGCAGATCTACACCGGCGTCGATGCAGCCCGCCTGATGAAAGTGCACGCGGAATCGCATCCGCGCGCGTGAGGCCTCTACGAAGCAGCCTGCTCCATGCATTTCGCCATAGCGGTCGGATCTTCGACCTGCTTGTCCTGCGGCGTATTCTTGCACCAGTCGGGTGAACCTGGCTCGGCCGCGCCGCTGCCGCAGGCAACCGCCAGCAGCGTGGTCGCGCTAATGAGCGTGGCGAAGGCAAGACGCATGGGAGTCACCTATGGTGGCTGCAGACGACAGACAGTGGCCGCGCGGCCTTGTCCAAGTCAATCGCCGCGCGCACGCTAGCTGGGCGTTGCGCAGCCATTGAGGATTTCGCCTTTCCAGGTGGCGGTCACGCTCCAGGGGCGCGCGGTCTCGGCAAGGCCGTCGAAGCATTCCTTCTGGGTGAACGTCATCACGAAGTCGCCCTGGGGTGTTTTCGACGTGAGCAGGAAAGCGCCGGCCTCGCCTTGCGATCTCACAGGCGCGTCGCCCTCAAGACTGGCTTCACCGAGCATCGAGATCAGCGACTTGCCCGTCTCGCGATCGACCTGCACAGTCCAGTAGGCCGGGTCGGTGCCGCCGATCTCGAGATTACCATCAAGATCGCCAGCAGGGTTCGAGCATGCGGCAAGGGAGATGGCTGCAAACGCAAACACGGAAAAAAGCTTCAGCATGGGCGAGACTCCTCTGCCCCATAACTAGAGCGCGACGCGACGGGATGGAAGCGGGCGCCGCCAATGCTGCTGATTTTCTTCGCATCTGCGCCATCGATGTTCCCGCTGACGTGGAAGAGCGTTTGCGCTAGACTTCGGATATGACCACCGATCGGAGCCTGCACCGCATGACCGCGAGCCAGCTTGCCGCCGGACTGCGCAAGAAGACGTTCAGCGCCACCGAACTCTGTGATGCGCATATCGATCGCATCGAACGATTGGACAGTCAGGTGAACGCCGTCGTGGTGCGGGACTTCGACCGCGCCCGCGCCGAAGCGCGCCAGGCGGACGTGGCGATCTCGCGTGGTGAGTTCAAGGCGCTGACCGGTATTCCGATGACGGTGAAGGAAAGTTTCGACCTGCGCGGGCATCCGACGACGTGGGGCCTGGAGGCGCACAGGGGTCACCGCGCGCGTGAGGACGCGCTGGCGGTTCAGCGGCTGAAGGCGGCTGGCGCCGTCGTGCTTGGCAAGACGAATGTGCCGCCGGTGCTGGCGGACTGGCAGACCGAGAATCCGATTTATGGCCGCACGCGCAATCCGCATGGACTGGAGCAATCCGCAGGCGGATCGTCGGGAGGAAGCGCGGCGGCGATCGCGATGGGGTTTTCGGCGATCGAGCTTGGCTCCGACATCGGGGGATCGGTGCGTGTGCCGGCAGCGTTCTGTGGCGTCTATGGCCACAAGACGAGTTTCGGCGTGATCCCGATGGGCGGGCACTTTGCGGGGGGCGAAATCATCAATCCGCAATTGCTGAGCGTCATCGGCCCGCTGGCGCGATCGGCGGAGGATCTTGCTACAGCGCTGGATGTTGTCGCGGGGCCGGATGCGGAATCGCCGGCGACCAAGCTTGTGTTGCCCCCTGCACGGCATGGGCGGCTTGCGAGTTTCCGCGTCTTCGTGCTGGACCACCATCCGGTGGCGCGCGCGAACAGCGAGATTCTCGGCGCACTGGAGAAGCTGGCCGACCAGCTGGTGAAGGAAGGCGCGTCGGTTGCCCGGCAGTCGAGTTTGCTTCCTGATATTGCGCGCTCGTGGCGACTCTACCAGGCGATGCTGCATACGGTGATCACGCGAGGCGATGCGACGAATCCGCGCCCGCCGATCTCGGCGCATGACTGGCTCGACAAGATGGATGAGCAGTTGCGGCTCAGGCGGCAGTGGTCGGATTTCTTCCGGCATTTTGACATCGTGCTCTGCCCTGCTTTCGGGACCGCCGCCTATACGCATGCGCGTGAATCCGACTGGCGCAAGCGGGCGCTACCGATGGATGGCGAGCCGTCGAAGTTCGGCGACCAGCTGGGCTGGGCGGGAATTGCGACGGTGGCCAACCTGCCCTCGACCGTCATTCCGCTGGGCGTCAATGCGGCCGGGCTGCCGCTGGCCGTGCAGGCGATCGGGCCATTTCTTGAAGACAAGACCACGATCGCCTTCGCCGGGATGACGGGCCACGACATCGTGGCGCCGCCGATCGCAGGCTGATCACCAGGTTCTGGCGCCCGCGGTCCGCGTGAGCTTCGGCTTGGCGAGGAGCCATACACCGGCAATCGTGAGCGCCATTGCAACTGCGTGCGGCCAGCCAAAGGGTTCGTCAAGAATTGCGACAGCCGCCCAAGCCGCAACAACAGGTCCGATACCTCCAACGGCGCTCATCGGACCGGGGCCGATGCGGCTGATGGCTTCGGCGATCATGAAGCTCGGGATCACTGTGCAGACAATGGCGAGTGTGAGGGCGAGCCAGTAGCCGTTGGCCGTGACGGGCGGCGGCGTGTGGAAAGCCATTTCGATCCCGCTGTGCGTGAGGAAGGCGATCGAGGCGATCGACATGCCGAAGGCGGTGAACATGGTCGGGCCGAGGCGTTTGATCACAGGCTTCGAGGCCGTGACGTAGACTGCGTAGATAAAGGCGCCGGCAAAGATCAACCCGCCGCCGAGCCAGGCGTTTGGGCCCTGATGGCCGATCTCTGCGCCGAACAGGATGGCGACGCCGGCATAGGCGAGGACCAGCGCGATCAAGTGGCGCTTCGTGATCCTGTCCTTCAGGAACGCCCACGACATCAGCGCGACCATGGTCGGATAGATGTAGAGAATAAGGCGTTCGAGCTGGGCCGAGACATAGCGCAGGCCTTCGAAATTCAACCAGGATGACAGGTAGTAGCTCATCAGCCCGAGACCGCCTGCAGCGAGCCACCAGCGCGTGATTGGCTTTTCGCGCATGCGGGCGAAGGCGAACAGGCCGACAACGAGATAGACTGGCAGCGAGAACGCCATGCGCAGTGTGAGAAGCTGCGAGACACCAATCCCTTCGGCGAAGGCGAGCTTGATGACGACGCCCTTGAGCGAGAACAGGCCGGCGCCGGACGCGGCGAGGATGACGCCGGTGGTGCGGTTGCGGGCTTCTGTCTCTATCGGCAGGGCGGTCATGTCGTCTCTCCGCTCGTCCTTCTGGTCGTCAGCGGAGGGTCGGTCGGGACGAGGGTCGCCGGCGCTTCCGCCGCCGGCCCGCCATTGTCAGCGACGCGCCAGCGCAAGGCGTTGAATGGCCTTGCCTTGAAGTCGAAGGATGGCGGCGCGCATGGACACGGGACTGTGGATAGGCCGGTTGCGGATGACGCGCAAGCGCAGGCGATCCCGGCAGCTTGCGCTTCCGGGGTGATTGGAGGGTACCGAGCAACGCGTGGAGTTGAGGCGGGCCGGGGGCTGCGAGGAGACTGCGCGAGAGGCGCTTGAAGCGTGCGCGGATGATCGCTTCGGGATCGGCGACCCAGCGGGCGAGCGCGATGAAGCGGCGGCTCAAGTGGAAGGGCGTGCGATGGCATGCGCCGCCATAGGTG
>JBBAUA010000028.1:0-47106 GCA_040398465.1 Hyphomonadaceae bacterium
GGTTGAAGTTCGCCGTTCAGTTTCCCCCAAACGCGAACAAGCGTTTTCCCCCAAAGCCGGCGCAGAACAGCGGCGCTAGAATGAAAAAGGGCGGCTCCTGCGAGCCGCCCTTTCCATGGAATGTGCGAGGTCTATTCGACGGCTTCGGGTTCGTTCTTTTCCTTGGCCGTCGGCTTCGGGTCAGCGATGAATTTGAACGCCAGCTTGTCGGGGTCGTTCTTGTCCACGTCGATCTTCACGCCGCCGCCCTTCTGGAGGGAGCCGAATAGGAGTTCGTCGGCCATCGGTTTCTTGACGTGCTCCTGGATGAGACGGCCGAGGGGACGCGCGCCGAACGCTTCGTCGTAGCCGCGGACGGCGAGCCACTTCCGCGCCTTCGCAGTGAGCGCGATCGTGACATTGCGGTCCGCCAGCTGGGCTTCGAGCTGGAGGATGAACTTGTCGACGACCATCTCGATGATCTCCTGGCTGAGGCCAGCGAAGGGGATCGTCGCGTCGAGGCGGTTGCGGAATTCGGGCGTGAACAGGCGTTTAATCGCCTCTTCGTTCTCGTCTTCACGCTTGCCGCGGCCGAAGCCGATCGATTCCTTCGCAGCATCAGATGCGCCGGCGTTCGTGGTCATGATGAGGATCACGTTCCTGAAGTCGACCTTCTTGCCGTTCGAGTCCGTCAGCGTGCCGTTGTCCATCACCTGCAGCAGGATGTTGAACAGATCCGGGTGAGCCTTCTCGATCTCGTCGAGCAGGAGGACGCAGTGCGGATGCTGGTCGACGCCGTCGGTGAGCAGGCCACCCTGGTCGAAACCGACATAGCCCGGAGGCGCGCCGATGAGACGCGAGACCGTGTGGCGTTCCATGTATTCCGACATGTCGAAGCGCAGCATCTCGACGCCGAGAATGGACGAGAGCTGTTTCGCCACTTCCGTCTTGCCGACGCCGGTGGGGCCGGAGAACAGGTAGCAGCCGATCGGCTTGTTCGGCTCGCGCAGGCCCGCGCGGGCGAGCTTGATTGCGGTGGACAGCGCCTTGATGGCGTTGTCCTGGCCGAAGACCACGCGCTTGAGATCGTTCTCGAGCGAGCGGAGCTGTTCGCTATCGGACTTCGACACCTGCTTGGCCGGGATGCGCGCCATCTTGGAGATGACGATCTCGACTTCCTTGGCGCCGATCTGCTTGCGGCGCTTGCCCTCCGGCAGGAGCCATTGTGCAGCGCCGGCTTCATCGATCACGTCGATCGCTTTGTCCGGCAGCTTGCGGTCGGTCATGTATTTGGCCGACAGCTCAACCGCGATCTTGATGGCGTCGTTGGTGTATTTGAGGCCGTGGAATTCCTCGAAATAGGGCTTGAGGCCCATCACGATCTTGATCGTGTCTTCGACTGAAGGCTCCACCACGTCGATCTTCTGGAAGCGCCGTGCGAGCGCGCGGTCCTTCTCGAAATGCTGGCGGTACTCCTTGTAGGTCGTCGAGCCCATGCAGCGCAGTGCGCCATTCTGGAGCGCAGGCTTCAGCAGGTTGGACGCATCCATCGCACCGCCGGACGTGGCGCCGGCGCCGATGACAGTGTGGATCTCATCGATGAACAGGACGGCCTTCGGCTGTTCTTCCAGTTCCTTCACGACGGCCTTGAGACGTTCCTCGAAGTCGCCGCGATAGCGCGTGCCGGCGAGGAGCGCGCCCATGTCGAGCGAGTAGATGACGGCGTCGGCCAGAATGGCCGGCGCTTCGCCATCGACGATCTTCTTGGCGAGGCCTTCAGCAATGGCGGTCTTGCCGACGCCGGGATCGCCCACGAGCAGCGGGTTGTTCTTGCGGCGGCGGCAGAGGATCTGGATCGCGCGTTCGACTTCCGCGTGACGGCCAATGAGCGGATCGGTCTTGCCCTCGCGGGCGCGCTGGTTCAGGTCGACGCAGTAGGCGCCGAGGGCTTCGCCCACGGGCTTGGTCTGGTCTTCTTCTTTTTCAGCGGCGCCTTCGACGGGCTTGGCCTTCGACATGCCCGGCTTCTTGGCGACGCCGTGGCTGATGTAGTTGACCGCGTCGTAGCGCGTCATGTCCTGCTCCTGCAGGAAGTAGGCGGCGTGGCTGTCGCGCTCGGCGAAGATCGAGACGAGCACATTGGCGCCGGAGACTTCGTCACGGGACGAGGATTCGACGTGCAGCACGGCGCGCTGGACGACGCGCTGGAAGGCGGCTGTTGGGTGGACCTGCCCGCCGTCCTCGACGACGAACGAGGCGCAGTCGTTGTCGAGATAGTTGGCAAGGTCGCGGCGGAGCTTCTCGATGTCGAGCTTGCACGCCGTCATCACCTCCGCGGCGTCCTCGTCCTCTGTCAGGGCGAGGAGCAGGTGCTCCAGCGTGGCGTACTCATGCTTCCTCTCGGCGGCCAGGTTCAGGGCGCGTTCGAGGGCTCTTTCGAGGCTTGGGGTCAATGAGGGCATCTAGGGCTTTCTAGTCTTCGCGTTCTTTTGTGCATTGGAGAGGATGCTGGTGCTCGCGCGCAAGGTCCATCACCTGAGTCACTTTCGTTTCGGCGACTTCGATAGGGTACACCCCGCAGACGCCGACGCCATAGTTATGGACGTGCAGCATGATGCGGGTGGCATCCTCGCGCGACTTGTTGAAGAAGTGCTCCAGGACCAGGACCACGAACTCCATCGGCGTGTAATCGTCGTTCAGGATCAGGACCCGGTAGAGGGACGGCTTCTTCGGCTTCGGCTTGGTGCGCGTGGCGACACCGATTTCCTTGGCCGTTCCTGGGGTTTGCTTCTTGTCGGCCATGCTTGTCTGTCTGGTGTTCCGGAGGACCCGGTTGTTCGCCCCCATTAGATATTGATCCCGCGGCCAAGTGAAAGGGCCAACACGTGCGAGAAGTCGCAGGGCTGTGAACCAATAAACCGCAGAAGGCGCCTTGGTTTGTTCAGAGTCAGCGGGCAGTGTGCTCGTTCTCCCGAAGGCGGGAAGCTCACTGCGGCAAGTTTGCATGGTTCATGCAGGGTTAAGCCGGAGTGCGCTCCATTCGGACAGTGGTAGACCCAATTGTGGGCATGCCGGGAGAAAAGTGGGGCAATCGGACTAACAGGGGTGACGGAGCTTAAAGGTTGGGTAAGGTCACCAGTGGACCCTCAATCTCGTCTTTGTAGTGCTTCTGATAGAGGATTCCGTTGCGTATGAAGACGATCTCCCTGGTCGCCTGGTTCCGCAGAGCCGCTATTGCTCTCGCAGCCTTGCTGTGTGCGGCAGGCCCGGCCTGGGCCGACAAGTATGCCTCTATCGTGGTCGACTTGGAGACCGGGCAGGTCCTTCACGACCGCGCCGCCGACGAAGCACGACATCCCGCCTCGCTCACCAAGGTCATGACGCTGTACATGGTGTTCGACGCCATTGAAGCCGGGAAACTCAAGCTTTCCGACCGCCTGACGGTCTCAAAGGCCGCCTCGCGCGCCCAACCGTCAAAACTGGGCCTCAAGGCCGGAACGACCATCAAGGTCGAGGATGCGATTCGCGCGCTGGTCACCAAGTCAGCCAATGACGTGGCCATCGTGATCGCCGAGAAGCTCGGCGGCGGGTCCGAAGCCAAGTTTGTCACCAAGATGAACGCCAAGGCCAAGGAACTCGGCATGAACGCCACCACGTTCCGCAACGCCTCGGGCCTGCCGGACAAGAAACAGATCACCACGGCGCGCGACATGGCGAAGCTCGCCGAGGCCGTCTACATGGACCACAAGGACCGGTATAACTACTTTTCGCTGTCCTCCTTCACGTGGGGCAAGCGCAAGTACATGAATCATAACGAACTTCTACGGAAGGTCGACGGCGTCGACGGTATCAAGACGGGCTTCACCAACGCGTCGGGCTACAACCTTATGGCGTCGGCCGAGCGCGGCGGGCGCCGGGTAATCGCGATCATGCTGGGCGGCACGACCGGCAAGTCGCGGGACGCGCATGTGCGGGACCTGATCGAGGCGGCCTACCTGGAAATCGGCGGTGGGACCGCGATGGCGGCCTCGGACGATCTGCGGGCGCGGATCGCCTTTGGCGCGCGCGGTAATGTTTCGGCTGACGACCTGGCGCTGGCGCAGCTGCGCCGCCTGCAGGAGCCGGATGCGGCCCTGGTGGCGCAACTCGACAATGAGGCGTTCGGAACGACCGAGGAAGGCGATGAAAGCCTGCTCGAGGAAGTCTCCGAAGGCGATGGCGAGGGCTATGACCCGATCGGCGACCTGATCGAGGCGTCCCCTGCCCCGGCTGCAGACATTGCGGCGACTCCGGTTGTCTCGGAGGCGACCACGGTTGCCGCCGAGGACGCTATCCTGGTGACCAGCGAATTCGCGCCGGGAGCTTCGGCCCAGTCGCTCGACCTGCTCAACCAGCCGACCGCGCCGTAACGTTTCGGCTTCGGGACGACATTCTCTTTATTTGACGCGCTTCCAGCGCAGCGGCATGCCGCCGTCGCGGATGACCTCGCCGCGCGCTTCGGCGCCGAACTGTACCGTCTTGGTCCACCAGCCTTGCGTCGTGCCCCATTCGCTCGACGGCAACGCCTGTTTCATCAGCGCCATCACCTCTGACTGCGTCACGCCGGGTCCGGATTTCGGGAGCACTCTGAGGAAGACCTTGCGCGCGGCCTCGTACTGGTCGGCATCGCGCGGATAGGTCTTGCCGGGGGCGTTGACGTTGAGCGTCTGGACGATGCGCTTGGCGGGCTTTTTCGCCGGGGTTGTCTTCGCGGGTTTCCTGGGTGTCGGCATATCGGTCCGCCCTGTCCTCAGTATGGCTACAGGGCTCACCGGAGTCATTCTCAGCGCTAGAAGCTGATGTCCTTGCCTTCGAGTCCCGGCAGCTTCAGCACGATCATCAGGTCGCGGATTTCCTGGCGGGCGGCGACGTGGCTCATGGTGAAGGGGACGTTGGAGCCAGCGTCGGTGAGGTCAAGCAGGCTGAGGCCCATGGGGAAGAGTTCGCGGTAAATCACGCGCTCCGACAGGCCGGGGGAGATGCGGAAGCCAATGCGGCGGGACAGGTTTTCCAGCGCCTCGCCGACGCGCTGCTTGTTGCGGGCGTCGAGGGGGGACATGCGGTTGCGCATGACAACCCAGTCGATCGGCTTGCGGCTCGTTTGCGCCTTGTGTTTCCGGCATTCCCAGACGAGTTCGGAATAGAAGCTGGGGCGGGCGACTTCGAGCGTCTGGGGATCGACGTCGCCCAGCAGGTCGAAGTCGACGAATGAGTCATTCAGCGGCGTGATCAGCGTGTCGGCGGCGGAATGGGCGGTGCGCGAGAGGAAAGTGTCGCCGCCGGGCGCGTCGATGATGATGAAGTTGCACTTTTCCGACAGACGCTTGAGGCTCTCCTCGAAATGGCGGGACTCTTCCTGTTCGGCAGCGTCGAGGTCGCGGGCCTGGCTGGCGTCGATGCGGACCATTTCGGGCATCGGCAGGGGCGCGCCTGTGTTGCGGATCCAGCGGCTGCGGTTTTCGAGATAGCGGGCAAGCGAGCGCTGGCGCACGTCGAGGTCCATGATTCCGACGGTCATGCCCATGCGCAGCAGGCCGATCGACAGGTGCATCGCCACTGTGGACTTGCCCGCCCCGCCCTTTTCGTTGCCGACGACGATGGTGTGCGCGAGCCGCGAACGGCCCTTCGCTTCCTGATCGGCGCCAGCATTGGGGGCTGTCATGAGGGTGGAGACCATCGTGCTACCAGGCCCGGATCGGCGCTACGACGCGAGGCGGACCCGAGATGGCGGAGAGTTCCACGCAGAGGGCGGCGATGGCCGCGTCTTCGGCCAGGTCCCGGCTCATGCGGATGTTGTCGTGCGGAGCGTCATAGCTGGCCGGGGCGTCTCCGATATCGGATGCGAACCGCTCGAGGCCTGCAAGGACGCCTAGGCCGGCATGCGGCATGTCGCAAAGCTGATTGGCCGAGCGGGCGACCGGCGAGAAGCGGCGCGCGATTTCCGCGGCGGGGCGGTCGTCGCGTGCGGACAGCATGACCGGGATGAAGAGGTCCGGATGATCCGGCAGCGGGCCGAGGACATCCAGAGCCGTTGTGAGATCGGCAATTTCTGCTGACAACGCGGTCAGGTTCGCTTCCAGGCTGGCGACCTGCTCCTCCTCGCTCAGCACAACCGGGACGGCGGCCATGTCGGCTTCGGGCGGCGGGGCGGAAAAGCGGGGTTCTGGCCCCAGCGTTGCGGCATGGGCGGGGCCGAAACGCATGCATAGCGCCACGGCCAGCGCGCAGGCGCTGAACCCGATCAATCGCAAGTAACTTACAAGGTAATCGCGCATCGCTGGAAGATCGGCCGCGCGGGTTAAGGACCCATAAAAGCCTGCGCTCTCTGGCGCGATTGATCCGCATCTGGAACAGGCCTAGAAGCCGCCGGCTGATCGGCGCTCCGCATGTCTGCGGGTCTGGAAGGGTTGAGCTTGGCGAAGCGTAACGGACTGGTCGTCGCCCGCACCCGCGCCGAGGCGCTGGACTGGCGCAGGCAGATGCGCGCGCAGGGCAAGCGCATCGCGTTCGCGCCAACCATGGGCGCACTGCACGACGGGCATGTCAGCCTGATCAAGATCGGGCTGTCGAAAGCGGATGTCACCGCCTCGTCCATCTTCGTGAACCCGACGCAGTTTGCAGCCCACGAGGACCTTTCGACCTATCCGCGGAGCGAGGCGAACGACCTCGCGAAGCTGGCCGAGGCGGGGTGTTCGTTCTGCTACTGCCCCTCGCCCACCGAAATGTACCCGCCGGGGGATTCCACCCGCGTGAGCGTGAAGGACCTGTCGCACATTCTCGAGGGCGAGGTGCGGCCACACTTTTTCGAGGGCGTGGCCAGCGTCGTGAGCCGGCTGTTCCTGCATGTCGGGCCGGACGTCGCGGTGTTCGGCGAAAAGGATTTCCAGCAGCTGCTGGTGATCAGGCGCATGGTGCAGGACCTCGGCTTTGGCATCGAGATCGTGGGCGGGCCGACGGTGCGCGAGGCGGACGGCCTCGCGATGTCGTCGCGCAATGCGTATCTGGGCGCGGAGGAACGCGCGCGCGCAGCAGGACTGGCGCGCGTGATGCGCGAGACGGCGGCGCTGCTGGAAGGCGGCGCAGGCATCCGTGCGGCAACGGATGCGGCGAAAGCCGAGATCCTGGCGGCGGGCTTCACGTCAGTCGACTATGTCGAGGCGCGGCGCGCCGACACGCTGGCCCCGTTCGGCCTGGAGAGCGCCCCGGTGGGGGCGAGCGGCCGCCTGCTGGTGGCGGCGCGCATGGGCAAGACGCGGCTGATCGACAATGTCGGGTTTGTGCGGCGGGGTTGACGCCCCCGCCACAGCCCGGCTCAAACAGGCTCAGGCGCTTCGAACGGTCCGCAAGAAGTCTTCCACATCCCGCTTGAGTCGTTCGCCGCTCTCGGCGAGCTGCGCTGCGGCGTCCAGCACTTCGGCTGACCCCGAGCTTGTCGCCGCGGATGCCTCGGTGACGCCGTTTATGTTCTCAGAAACTTCCGACGTTGCCGCGGACGCCTGCTGGACGTTGCGTGAGATTTCCTGGGTGGCCGCGGCCTGTTGTGAGACAGCGGACGAGATGCTCATGCCGAACTCCTGCACCCGGTTGATGGTGAGGGCGATCTCCTCGATCGCCTCGGTCGACAGACTCGTGGCTTCCTGAATCGCGCGAACCTGGCCTGCGATCTCTTCAGTCGCCCTTGCCGTCTGGGTGGCAAGGTTCTTGACCTCCGCCGCCACAACCGCGAACCCCCTGCCTGACTCGCCCGCGCGGGCCGCCTCTATGGTCGCGTTGAGTGCAAGAAGGTTGGTTTGGCCTGCAATTTCGTTGATCAACGTCACGACAGTGCCGATCCGCTGGCTTGCCGCGGCGAGCGCCTTGATCTTCTCGTTTGTCTGTCCTGCCTGCATGACCGCGCCGGCGATTGCGTCGCTCGAGCGGTCAACCTGATTGCCGATCTCCATGATCGATGCGGACAGCTGCTCTGTCGCCGCGGCGACAGATTGGACGTTGTCCGTCGTCTGCTGCGATGCCGAGGCCACGACCTGCGACTGACGCGATGCAAGATCTGCCGTTTGCGATAGCGATTGCGCAGTGACCTGCAATTCCGTCGCTGCGGTGCTTACCGCGGTGACAATTCCTCCCACCGACACCTCGAACCCGTGCGCGAGATCCTGCATGATCTTGCTGCGATCCGTCACGGCACGGCGCGCAGCCTCCTCCTGTGCAGCGCGGAGGTTTGCGGATTCCACCATCCCGCTTTTGAAGATTTCGACCGCTCCGGCCATCTGTCCGATCTCGTCCCGGCGATTGCGGGCAGGGATTTCCGTCGCGGTGTCGCCTGCCGAAAGGGCGGTCATCGCACGGGTCATGCTGGCAATCGGGCCGATAATTCCTCGCATGGCCAGAAAATTGACGACCCCGATAATCGCGGCTGCGATGGCGAGAGCCGAAACAAGGATGATTTGAAGCGTCTGCTTTTCCTGCGCGACATCGGTGTTTGTCTTGCCAGCCGCGCCCTGGATTCGATCGCCCGCTGCTTCCATGTCGCCTTCCAGCGCCTCGAAACGGGACGTGAAGTCGGCGAATCTGGCGTTGGCAGCCGCGCTGTCAGTTCGCGCCAGTTCGACGATGTCGTTCGCGCTCGCGATGTACGCGTCCAGGCTGGGGCGCAAGGCCAGCAGCGTCTGCTGGATCTCTTCGGACAGCATCAAGTCACTGTTTTCGTCGATGCTCGCCTTGAATTCGGTGCTGTGACTCCGGACCACATCCGCAGCCTCGTTCACAGCGACGATATCGCCCTCGGCGCTTGCCTTGAGACCAAGCAGCACATCGCCGCGAAGCGCGTCGTGCATCATGTCCGCCTGCATGTGATGTCGAATGGCGTCCGCAATCACGCTTACCCGGTCAACGCCGGATGCGGCGATGTTCATTCCCGTCAGCCCGATCCCTCCAACCCCCAACGCGACAAGAATGGAAATCAACGCGCTAAAGACGAGATTCTGACGAATGTTCACTGGACAACAACTCCTGGAGTGGCGTGACGCGTCGAGCTTTTCGCAAGCGCGTTGAGCGCGAGCGCCCGGGCGAAGAACAAAGTCAAATTGCGCAGCTAGAGACGATGTCTGGGGGAACGCGCAGGCGGGACAGGCCATCTGCATGCTTCGCCCGATCGCCCAGTTCACGAGCGATCAGCATCATCTCGGAGCGGACGTGGAGAAGCGCAGCAGTCGCACACGGCATGAGGTGCGTTGCTGTTTCTGAGCTTTGGGAAGACATCTCGATGATCAGCCTTGCAGACTTGATCGTCGCCATCAGCCCGGGAAGTCGTTCATCAACACCAACCGCCTCGATGCCAAGCACCTTGGCCTGGATTGCGTCCATCAATCGACGCATGCCGGCGAGGTCCTTCGGACTCTCCTCCGCACACGCGTTTTCACCGACGCGAACGCGCCGCTCCCGTATTCTGGCATGCATAGTTTAGCCCCTCGCCGCTCATTCCGTCTGCCAATCCCCCGACTGACAGACGCAAACTCGATCAGGCCCACGAACCAAAGGTTAAGCAGATGGATCGGAGCCGATCTGGGCGCCCCATGCTAGGTAGCAAGGACGATATGATGGCTGCGCAGGAAGTTTCGTTTACGCGACGCGGGCCCGCGTTAATCGTCGTGCGCGGCGCGAAGATCCGGCGTCGATCAACATGCTCTTTTGGGTATCCAAGTCGCCGCTCAGGGAGAGCTGATTCGCCCCACCCATCGCGAGTCGATCACCCCCAAGTAGCCGGTCCCTTTCGCGTGACTTCCACAGATCACCAAGCCAGCGCCTCCTTCAGCGCCAGCTCGAGGTCGGCGGACAGCGCGGGGCCTTTGCCGTCGAGATCCGACGGGGCATCGCCCGGTTCGAGGTAGCGCCAGCCCTGGAAGGGGCGTTTCTTGCGGGGCTTGGTGCGGATCAGTTCGGGGTCGAGGTGGATGCGGCACATGGATTTGCCGTCCTTGTCCTTGAACTCCTCGAAACCGACGAGGCGCTGGCGCACGATGATGAAGTGCTTGATGACCCAATAGAGCGAGCCGCCGTCGAGCATTTCAGCCGCGCGCTTGGGCGACATCCGGGTGTCGTGCCAGGGCGTGGCTTGCGTGCCCTTTTTCGCGATGCTGGCGACGCACTTGTCCTGCCATTCGGCAAGGTCTTCGACGTTTTCCGCGCCGACGCACAGCTTGATCATGTGAAGCGCCATGCGGGGAGCTAAGCCCTGAGTCTCGGCCGGGGCAACCGGGCGGCGCAGGATAGCTGGGGACGCGTTGTCGCGCGGCCTACTCCGCCCGGGCCATGAGGCTGGGCGCCACGTTGTAGGGCTGTTCGCGGGAGGCCAGATCCTGTTCGCCGTCGCCGGCGAGGCCGAAGGCGATGTCGGTGAGCTGGACCTTGATGGTGCGCTCCTCGGATAGGCCCCAGCGGCCGCCCTTGGCGTAGACTTCGTAGCCCATCACATAGGACACGCCCCAGCGTTCGGAGTAGCCGAAATTGTAGCTCTGGCGGTATTGCGAGACCTCGGTGCCGTCCTCCAGCGTGACGGGGCGTTCGATCGTGTAGTCGATGCGACTGACGAAGCCGGATGCCGGGTCGAGCTGCACGCGGCCGGCCATGCCGGCGGAGAATGGCGCGTCGAACTCCGTGTCGTTCTTCGACATCTTGTGTTTGAAGCTCACGGCCATCGTCTCGGGCGCGCCGGCGATGCGAGCGTCGCCGAGGCTGAGACGGAGATCGTCGGCGAACAGGCGGCTGTCGGCCTGCCGCTCTGCGCGCCAGCCCTCGACCACGGCGTCGAGCTCTTCATTGTCGCCGTGGCGGAGGGTGAGCTTGAAGCGTTCGGCGGGCGGCGCGTAGGGATCGTATTCAATACGGCGGACGGCGTTGCCGCTTGTCAGGGTCGCGTGAAAGGCGGCGCGCATGGCCGGCGGCGGCTCGACGGCGTCAAGCGCGCGTTCGAGCGCTTGTTCCGGGGGCAAGCCGGCCCACGTGATGGCAAAGAGCAAAATGGCGGACATTTCGCGCGTATCCGTTCCGGCCCCGGGGAGATGACCTATCGTTGGGGCAACCCTTGCCACGGAATGTGGCTGGAATTGGCCTCCGAACATGAATTCGAACCAGCGGCTGCTGATCGGCAGTGTGCGGCGGCCAAGGTGAACGAAGTCCGAATCGCGCGCGGCGGCATTGGGGCGGAGGTGGGATAATCTCGGGAGGCTGCTCAGGAACGCTCAGGAAATCGTTCCATCGCGGGATCGTCAGAACGATCCATCCAAGCCGGGCGCTGAAACGCGCAGACGCTCGGTCGAAATGCCGATGCAGACTGAGCCGTCTTCATTCAGCGTGACATCCAAGTCCGCGGGTTCGTCATAGTCGATGACAATCCGCGCTTTGGTCTCGAGCTGCACCAGTTGGGCCCACGGCTCGTTCGCAACCTCGACCGTCCTCGCTTGCAGGTTGTCGAATATGAACGTGGCCATGATGCACCCCGATCAACGCCCCTGTTCAGGTAGCGGCTCCAGCCTCACCAGCACAGCGCCGTCTGTGGTCTGCATGCCGGCGGCGGCGTTGACCTCCGACACCTTGCCATCGCGGGGGGCGGTGAGCGTGTGCTCCATCTTCATGGCTTCGATCACGACCAGCGCATCGCCGCGCTTCACATCCTGTCCGGCGGCGACTTTCACCTCCAGCACCTTGCCCGGCATCGGGGCGCGGACGTCGTCCCCGCCGGCGAGGGCTTCGATGGCGTGGGTGTAGTCGGGGCCGCACAGGGCGAGAGCGCGGCCATTTGCGAAGAGGACGGGGCCGTCGCTGAGCGCGCGGACCGCGCCGAAAACGTCAGCGCCATCGACGGCGCCGAAGACGAGGACGCCGGAGTCGGTGGGGACGGTGTCCATGTCGACGTCGAAACTGTCTTCGCCGATGTGGGCGCGGGAGTCGCCAGCCACATCCGGCGAAAGGCGCACGGATCTCGCGGTGTCGCCGATCATGAAGGTGTGCGTCGCTCGCGTAGCGGCGTTGATGCGGAAGCCATCGGAGATGCTCCAAGGGTCGGCGGCGTCAGGCTGCAGGGCTGCGAGGCCGGTCGCGCCCAGGATCATCATGTCGGCGAGTTCGGCGTCGGCGGGCTCGGCGAGCTCTGCGAGATCAGCCTCGACGGTGTTGGTGGTTGCAATGCCTGCCCGGAAATCGTCGTGGTCGAGCAGGTTGGCGAGCAGCGCGAGGTTGGTGGCGACGGGCCAGACCTCGGCTTCGCGCAGGGCGTCGCCGAGGGCGTCGAGCGCGTCGTCGCGCGTGGGACCATGAGCGATCGCCTTGGCGATCATGCTGTCATAGGTGTCGGGAATCTCGTCGCCCTCCTCCACTGCACTGTCGAGGCGGAGGGTGATGCCGCCGTCGTTTTCGGGCTCGTCGGTGAAAGCGGAGAGATCGAAGCGTTCGAGCCAGCCGGAGCTGGGCAGGAAGCCCCGCGCGGGATCTTCTGCGCAGAGGCGCGCTTCGACGGCGTGGCCGGCGAGCGTGATCGCTGACTGCGCCGGGAGTTTCCCGCCGCTGGCGACGCGGAGCTGAAGCTCGACGAGGTCGAGTCCGGTGATCAGCTCGGTGACGGGGTGTTCGACCTGCAGGCGCGTGTTCATTTCCATGAACCAGAAGCCGTCAGGACGCAGCGGGCCGGAGCCATCAACGATGAATTCGATCGTGCCGGCGTTACGATAGCCCACAGCCTTTGCGGCCATAAGGGCGGCGTCGGTCATCGCCTTGCGGACTTCGGCAGTCATGCCGGGCGCGGGCGCTTCCTCGACAACTTTCTGGCGGCGGCGCTGCAACGAGCAATCGCGTTCGAACAGGTGGATATAGTTGCCATGATTGTCGCCGAAGACCTGCACTTCGATGTGGCGCGGGCTCTGGACGAATTTCTCGACCAGCACGCGGTCGTCGCCAAAGCTGGCTTTCGCTTCACGCTGGGCGCTGGCGAGGGCGGCTTCGAAATCGGCGTCGGCGTCGACCTTGCGCATGCCGCGACCGCCGCCGCCGGCGATGGCCTTGATGAGAACGGGATAGCCGATCTTGCTTGCGGCGGCCTTCAGCGTTTTGAGCGACTGGTCCTCGCCATGATAGCCCGGCGTTACGGGCACACCGTTCTTTTCCATCAGCGCCTTGGCGGCGTCCTTGAGGCCCATGGCGCGAATGGCCGCGGGCGGCGGGCCGATCCAGGTGAGGCCGGCCTTGGCGACGGCTTCAGCGAAGGCGGCGTTCTCCGACAGGAAGCCGTAGCCGGGGTGGATGGCCGCGGCGCCGGTTTCAAGCGCGGCGGCGATGATGCGGTCACCGCGGAGATAGCTCTCGGCCGAGGGAGCGGGGCCGATATGGACGGCCTCGTCGGCCTCGCGCACGAAGGCGGCGCCTGCGTCTGCGTCCGAATAGACCGCGACCGTGCCTATCCCGAGCCTTCGGGCGGTACGCATGATCCGGCGGGAGATTTCGCCGCGGTTGGCAATCAGGAGCGATGAGAACATCGCGCGAAACTAGAGAGATGCGCGACGCGCCACAAGCCGTCTAGTTACCCTCAACCGGTCAGTCCCAGAACAACGATTGCAATGAAAAACAGGCTCAGGGCCAGCACGCAGAAGACGAGCAGGAATGCAGCACGCCAGAGCGCTGAGAACCAGCTGAGACTGTAGGCGCCCTTGATGTGGAAATACATGTGGACGGGAATGGCGAGGGTGATGATTGACATGGCAAACTCGAAAATGCCCGCCGCCCACATCGCCGTCAGCGCGCCGACCACAAAGAGCAGCGACATGAAGGACAACGAATAGAGAACAACAACCGCGTGGTCGAACAGCGTCACCCCGCGTCGCCAGACGAACAGCAGCCACATGAAGGGCAGCGAGATCGGCACGAGCAGGAATGAAAACTTGTAGGCCGTGTTCTGGATCTTGTAGACGGCAAGTTCAGGATTCTGGAGCTTCTCGAGGATCTTCTTGTCGACTGACTTGAAGCCGGTGTTGACCTGGATCTCGCCTGCGCGAGCGGCTTCGGCGACCTGGTCGTAGAACACATCGAGACCCGTTATCTTTGTGGTCTGTGTCACGCCATCCTCGCCCACCGTTACGGGCGCATCGGCAATCACCCGTTCAAGCGTCGCGATCGTGCGCTCAACGATGCGGATGTCGCGCGCCTTGTCTTCCGCAAGTTCTTCGGCGTCAGCGACCTTGTCGGATGCAGTCACGCGCAGCGGGTCATCCGCGGTCACGGTGGCAGGGATGGCCGCGAGATCGGCGCGCGCCGCCAGGAGGGCTGCGTCCGCCTCAGTGGATTCCGCGCGGAGCTGCGCGACGTTCGCGCGCGCCTCTTCCATTTCGATCGCGGCTTCCTCGGTATTGGCGTTGACCACCATGTCGCCTGTGAAGGCGAACACTAAGAACATCGTGAAGACGGTCAGCAGGAAGATCGCCAGCGGCGAAATATACTTTGCGCGCTTTCCGTGGATGTAAGCGTGCGTCAGCGTTCCCGGGCGGAACGCCAGCAGCGGCAGGGTGCGCCAGGCGCGGGTGTCGAAGTGGATGATGCCGTGGAGAAACTCCTCCACCATGTGGCCGAGCGTGCGATGCAGGTGCGCCGGCTGTCCGCATACTGCACAGAACTTGCCGTCGATGGCTGCGCCGCAATTGGGGCAGGCGCCGTGGACGTCGTGATGGCCGCGCTTGTCGCTGTCGATCGCGGAGGCCGCGAGGCCAGCCGTTATCGCCGCACCGGCGGCTTCCATTTCCCCGCTCATGCATCCGTCCCCTGTGCCGGGCGCCGCTCCCGATGCACGGCGGCGACCAGCACGAAGCTGATAATCATGAGAAGGTACCACGAGCCAAGCTTTTCAATCGAGACGGGCTGCCAGCCGCCATTCTGGCTGGGATAAGTTCACGCGCGGGCGAATGTGCCGAGGTTCTCGGCAAACCCGATAAAGGTCGCGACCAGGATGAGGCCGACCAGAAGGCCCCGAGGAAGCCGGTGACAGAGCCGCGTACAAAGGCGGCGCGCCAGGCTTCGCGTCGAGCGTGCAGCCGGAGTTCGAGCTTTAGCCTTTGCGACAACGCCCCCTGTGCCGCTCGCCAAGCCTACCTTGACCAGCTCGGCTTGCGCTTTTCCAGGAAGGCGGCAAGGCCTTCCCTGCCCTGCTCGCTGACGCGCCGGTGGGCGAGGCGTTTGGCCGTCATGCGGCCGAGGCTGGCGTCGATGACTTCGCCTGTCACATCAGCGACCAGCGCCTTGGTGTCGGCGATGGCGGCCGGGGACGCGCCGTAGACAAGGTCGGCGTAGTGTTCGGCGAGCTTCTCCATCGCCATCTCGTCCTCGACCTCGTGGTTGATCAGGCCGAGCTTTGCGGCGACGTCCGCCTCGAAGCGTTCGCCGGTGACAAACAGCGTGCGGGCCCAGCGCGGGCCAATGGCGTTGATGATGTAGGGCGAAATGGTCGCCGGGATGATGCCGAGTTTTACCTCCGAGAACGCGAATATCGTGCCGCGCTTGGCGATGGCGATGTCGCAGGCAGCGGCCATGCCGCACGCGCCGGCCATCGCCGCGCCGTGCAGCAGGGCGATGGTGACCTGCGGGAGCTCGAACAGGCGGCGCAGCATCTCCGCCATGCCATAGGCGTCCTCTTCGTTCTCGCTGGATGAATAGTGCTGGGCGGCTTTCATCCATTCGAGGTCGGCGCCGGCCGAGAAGACGGGGCCGTTGCCGCGCAACAGGACGAGGCGGCATTCGGGGTTCTTCGACAGCATCTCGAACGCGTCGTTGAGTTCCGCGATCACCTCGGCATTGAGGGCGTTGCGCTTGGCCGGACGGTTGAGCGTGAGGACGGCCGTGCCTTCGGGAGAGACGTCTAGAAGGATGTGCTCGTAAGCCATGGGGAAGCTCCTTTGCGCATGATGTAGACCGGCGCGCCCTGCCCGTCACGTATCCCGGCGACGCTAGCTGCGCTTGATCTCTGTCACATTGCGGCGGGCGTCCAGCTGAACCTCGATGTCGGCGCGGCGGCCGCCGGACATCATGTGGCGTGTGATGCGCTCGAAGTGCTGGATGAAGCGGGCGACGCGGGCGCGGTCGGCGTCGGTCAGGTCGCGGTTCAGGAGGCCTTCCTCCTGCTCGCATCGCCATTCCTGAATTATCGCGAAGGACGGCGCCTGCAGGCTGACGATGGCGTCGAGCATGTCGAAGGACAGCTGGTAAGCGCCGGCGAGATTGGCGTTCACCTCCTTGCGCCAGATAGCGTCCTTGTCTCGCTCGGCTTCCAGAACATTGACGGGGGAAACCAGCTCGTCGTCCGTCTGCGCTGTGGCGCCGAGACACCAGCCATCGACAAGGATCACCGAGGGCTTCCCGTGAAACACGGGGCGGTGGCTTGCGTGCGTGGGGTTGTCGGTCACCTTGTCGAACGCGGGCAGCACAGTCTGCGCGCCTTCGCCTGCTGCGGTCAGCTCCCCGATCGTTTCATTGAGCTGCACGACATTGTGCGTGCCCGGCGGGCCGCGCGTGGCGAACAGCGGGTGGACGCTCTCCGCGATGAGGCGGCGAAGGCTCGACGGCAGGTAGACATCGTCGAGCGAGAAATGGGCCGTGCGCGGATGGAACGCGGCGTAGGCTTTGACGAGCGTGGTCTTGCCTGAGCCTTGTGGACCCGCGACCCCGACAATCGCAACCCGATCGCCTGCCCGCTCCCGCGCAATGGCGACGGCCTGGTCGAGAGCGTTGAGGGCGTCGCTGTTCATGGCCGCGCATCCACGGCCGCCTCTGTGCGGACCTGCAGACCCATAAAGGGCAGAAGGTCCGCCTTGTCAGCGTCGGCGATCAGCACACCGACGTTGTTTCTCGTGGCGTCCGATGGCGGCGGCCTTCCGAAATAGTTGTCCAAAGCAATTGCCGCGATCCGCCATCTGCGATCGCTTATCACCAGCCTCTCGCCAGTCTGGAAATTGCCTTCATGCTTCTCCAGCAGGACAAGTGCGCCCCGCGCTGGAACTTCAAAGTAATCGAGCAATACGCCGTGCATTGCTACATCCTGAAAACGCCAAACCCAGCCTCACGCTCCGCCGCGCGTCCGTGTGGCGCATTGAGCGCCGCCGACAGCGCCAGGCCCAGCACGCGCCGCGTATCGCCCGGTGCGATGACGCCGTCGTCCCAGAGGCGGGCGGTGGAGAAGTAGGGGGAGCCTTCGCGTTCGTAGAGGTCGCGGATGGGTTGCTTGAACTTCGCTTCCTCCTCGGCGGGCCAGGTCTGCCCCTTCGCCTCCATCGCGTCGCGCTTGACGGTGGCGAGCACGCTGGCGGCCTGTTCGCCGCCCATGACGGAGATGCGGGCGTTGGGCCACATGAAGAGGAATCGCGGGGAGTAGGCGCGGCCGCACATGCCGTAATTGCCTGCGCCATAGCTGCCGCCAATGACGATGGTGAATTTCGGCACGCGGGCGGTGGCGACGGCGGTGACCATCTTGGCGCCGTCCTTGGCGATGCCGCCCGTCTCGTATTTCGAGCCGACCATGAAGCCGGTGATGTTCTGCAGGAAGACCAGCGGAATGCCGCGCTGGTCGCAGAGCTGGATGAAGTGGGCGGCCTTCTGGGCGCTCTCCGAGAACAGGATGCCGTTGTTGGCGAGAATGCCGATGGGCAGGCCGTGCAGATGGGCAAAGCCCGTGACGAGCGTTTCGCCGTAGAGCTTCTTGAACTCGTCGAACTCGGAGCCATCGACAAGGCGCGCGATGACTTCGCGGACGTCGTACGGTTCGCGCGCATCGAGCGGGACGACGCCGTCGAGTTCGGTGGGATCGAAAGCTGGATCGCGCGGAGCGATCGCGTCGAGCGAGATGCGTTTGGGGCGATTGAAATTCTTCACGATGTCGCGGACGATCTGCAGCGCGTGGCTGTCATTGGCCGCGTAGTGGTCAGCCACGCCGGAGCGGCGGGCGTGTACGTCGGCGCCGCCGAGGTCTTCGGCGGAGATGATCTCGCCTGTCGCCGCCTTCACCAGCGGCGGACCACCGAGGAAGATGGTGCCCTGCTTGCGAACGATGACGGTCTCGTCCGACATCGCAGGAACGTAGGCGCCGCCAGCCGTGCACGAGCCCATGACGGCGGCGACCTGCGGGATGCCGCGCGCGCTCATGTTGGCCTGGTTATAGAAGATGCGGCCGAAATGTTCGCGGTCGGGGAAGACTTCCGACTGGTGCGGCAGGTTCGCGCCGCCGCTGTCGACCAGGTAGATGCACGGCAGATTGTTCTCGATGGCGACTTCCTGCGCGCGCAGGTGCTTCTTCACGGTGACCGGGAAATAGACCCCGCCCTTCACCGTGGCGTCGTTGCAGACGATAACGCATTCGCGGCCCGAGACGCGGCCAATCCCGGTGATGACGCCGGAGGCCGGCGCCTCACCGTCATACATGCCGTCCGCCGCGAGGGGGGAAAGCTCCAGGAAAGGCGAGCCAGGATCAACAAGCTGTTCGACGCGCTCGCGCGGCAGAAGCTTGCCGCGCGCCGCATGCCGCGTGCGCGAACTTTCGGGGCCGCCGAGCGCCGCCTTGGCGGATTTTGCGCGCAGCTCCTCCACCAGGCGCTGCATTGCAGCAGCATTGCCTTGAAAGCGCTCGGAGGAAGCACTTACCTGTGAGTGTAGTCGCGCCATGCGCACACGGTCCTTGGTGTTTCGGCCTTGTTGATTCCGGGGCATTAATGGCCGCAAGGCGGTCCGTGGCAAGACAAACAGGCGGGCGAAGACGAACTCGAACCATTCTTTCAGGGTTCTGCGCTACTGTATGACTGGAACGGGCAACAGGACGGCCGGGTCGGCCATGGGTACGAAGACAAAAAGCAAGTCTGGCAGCGATGCGCCTGCCATCCTTCCGTCGCTTCGAACGGTTCCTTTCCTGCGTGATGCGCCCCCGCGGGCGCTAAAGGCCGCCGAGGGCGAGACACGCTATTTCGGACTTCCAGGCGGCTGGCAGCTGTTCGGGCCGGGCGAACCTTCCGACCAGATCTACTTCGTCGTGTCCGGCTCGCTGGGCGCTTTCCGCGTCAACGCCGCTGGAACGATGGAGCTGGCAGGGCACATCCGCGCGGGCGAGCCCGTCGGCGAGATGTCGATGATCGCCGGCGAGCCGCATGAGCATGCGGTGTACGCCCTTCGCGATACCGAGCTCCTGTCGATGTCGCGACAGGGCTTCATGCAGCTGGTGCGGTCCGATCCGCAGATTCTCGAGCGCCTGACGCGCGTGATCATGATCCGCATGCGGCAGGCGCGGAAGAAGGTCGTTCGCTCGGCAGAACCGCGCGTGTTCGGGCTTGTGGCGACATCGCCGACCATCGACCTGAAACAGCGCGCCCGCATGATGGCAAACGAGCTGCAGGCCATGGGCCTGCGCGTTGCCATCGTGGGCGAGGAAGCAGTCGGCATGCCGGCGGCGTATTTCGACGAACTCGAGACGCGCAACGAGATCGTCATGCTGCTCTCGACGCTGGGCGATACGCCGTGGTTCAAGATGACCCAGCGCCATTCGGACCGGATCTGGATGTTCGCGCGGTCGGATGCGCGGCCCTCCGTGCCGCTGTTGCCGGATAATCCCTCGCCTGCCCGTCAGTTCAAACTGGTCGACCTGATCCTGCTGCACCATGCGAGCGAGCGCTCGGCGGCGCGGACGCTGGAATGGAAATATGCGTCGGAAGCGGCGCGGGTGTTTCACTGGAACGGCATGGACGAAGACGAGTGCCGCAGGCTTGCGCGCACGATGGCGGGCAAGTCGGTTGGGTTGGTCCTGTCGGGCGGCGGCGCGCGGGCCTATGCGCAGATCGGCGTGATCCGGGCGTTGCGCGAGGCCAACTGCCCGATCGACTTCGTCGGCGGGACATCGATGGGCGCCGTCATTGCGGCAACTGTAGCGTGCGGCTGGGACGATGCGGAGATCGACAGGCGCATCCGCAAGGCCTTCGTCGAGAGCAATCCGCTGTCGGACTATCGCCTGCCCGTTGTTGGCCTGGTGAAGGGCCACAAGGTGGATGCGCGCCTGAAGGAACACTTTGGCGAGGTTCAGATCGAGGATCTGCCCGTGCCGTATTTCTCGGTCTCGACCAACCTCACGCAGGGCACGTTCCAGGTGCATACGGAGGGCCTGCTGCGTGATGCGCTGCGAGCGACGATTTCGCTGCCGGGCATCCTGCCGCCGGTCGTGTCGCACAAGCAGGTGCTGGTGGACGGGGCGGTGCTCAACAATTTCCCGGTCGACGTGATGCGCGAGATGCATCGCGGAAGGATCATCGGCGTCGACGTGGCGGTGGCGCCCGAGGGCCTGCTGGCGGACGATTTCATCGACCCGCCGGGGTTCTTCGGCTGGACGATGCGGCATGGTTTCAAGTCAGCGCCGCCGATCGCCAACCTCCTGATGCGCGCAGCGACGGTCAGCATGGACCCGAACAAGCATCGCAACCTGACCGACATCCTGATCGTGCCCGAGATGAAGGGCATCGAGCTGCGCTCGTGGAAGGACTACGAGCGCGCGGTGGATGCGGGCTACAATGACATGAAAGCCGCCCTTGCCGACGTGAAAGGCCCGCTGGCGCAGATCATCCGGGGCAATGCTGCGGCGAGCGCAGACTAATCCTCTTCCTCGCCCTCGATGATCACCGCAGCGCCGGTGACGGAGAAGTCCATCTTCTGCTTCGCGTTCGCCGAGGCCAGCCATTCGACGGCCTTCTCGGCGAGCTTGCCGCCGTGCGGATTGGCGGCCAGCGGCCGGAGGACGATGACGGCTTCATCAAAGCGCTCTCGCGCCATCAGGGCGTGCGCGGTGGTGGCGACGATCGCGTCGACCTGCGGGGCCAACTGGTAAGCCTTGATCAGGACTTCGATGAGGTGATCATCAACCTCCCCCGTCGCATTGAGGCCGCTTTCGAAATAACGGAACAGCGCTGACGCCCTTGTGTCGTCACGGGCGTGCGAGCGGCCGAAGGATTTCCGCGCGCGCTCGAAAAGCGCTGCATCCGAGGCCGCGTATGCGGCACGGAGGTCGCACAGCCCGCTGACATAATGCGTCTCCGCGCTGTCGCCATTCACGGCGAGGATCGCGTCGATTTGCTTGCGGGCTTCGGAGAGATCGCCATACCAGGTCTCGACCCAGGCGCCTGCACGCTGGGCGTCGATGTCAGCCTTGTTGCGGCGCACCTCATCCTTGATCTGCCTCACAGTGTCTTTCGCCTTCGCTGCGGTCGGCAGACGCCGCAGGTAGACCATCGGCAGGAGCAGGTTGTCGTAAGCCGCCGCGAGGCGTGTGGTCTGTATGCCAGCCTCGACGGGGAAGATGCCGGGGATTGGCCCGAACTCGATGGGCTTGCGCTTGTACTCGCGCAGCTCCTCGTCGAACTGCCCTGGCGTGATGCCGAATGCGGGTTCGAACGACGTCAGCACGTTGCCGCCTTCCTGAAGAAGCCTGACGTATCTGTCGAAGCCCTTTGCGCGCTCTGGGCGTCCCAGCATCATGTAATGCGTCGCGAGCCAGGACTGCGCATAGAAAGCGCCGACTTCCTCGCCTGACATCTGGTCCGGGCGGTCGAGAAACTTCTCGATCTCCAGCCAGCTGCCGCGCATGAGCGAATAGGCGCGGCCCTGCGTGAACTTGCCGACCTCGACGCCTGTCGTCGTGAACTCAGCGGTCGAAAGAAACTCGGCGATGCCCTCGATATACCAGGCCGGATAGCCGGTGCGATTGTTCGACAGCACATAGTGGTGGGTGTATTCGTGGAACAGGATCACGCGCGCATCGTCGGCGCGGACGTTACGCGGCATGTCGCGCTGGCGCGGCTGATAACGAAGCGACTTCGAGACAGCAACCGTGCCTTCGATGCCGGCTGAGTAGTACCCCATGACCATCGAGTTGCGGTAGTACGGCGCCGTCAGATCGAAATCCGGGTTGGTGCGGGTCACGTAGATCGGCAGCTTCGCCGGGCTCAGGGACTTGCGCGGCATGATGCGCGTGATCAGGGCGTGGAAGCCTTCGAGCGCGGCGAGTTCCTCGCGGCTGCTTTCCTCGCTCGCTGAGGAGTACATCACGAAGTTCGCGCTTTCGAGGCGCAGCCAGCGTCCGGTGGTGGGGGCGGCCCACGCTGCAGGCTGGGCAAGCGACATGGCGAGGCCCGCGCCCAGACCTTGAAAAAGTGTGCGCCGATCCATGAGCCCCCCTGCCTCTAGGAAAGCTGGCTGATTTTCCTGCTCGCGCCAACTGGAAAGTTCAGGCCGGATCGGCCGCCGGGTCGGGGCGCTTGAATTCCTTCCAGCCGCCGCGTTCCTGCTGGAAATAGCGGGCCGGAGCCCCCGCATCGAGCGCGGTCTTGTATTGCTGTCGCGCCTTGGCGCGAGCGCTCTCATCTCCGCCGTCGAAGACGACCATCACGCGCTCGAACAGCGTGGCGTCCGCGTCCGAGCCGTCGAGCAGGACGGCGACCTTTGCGCCATTGGTGGGCGTTGCCTCGGTGGAGAGCAGCACGGGCTGGTTGGCGGCGTCGGTGCGGGCGCGGCCATGGGGGACGAAGCTTTCGTCCTTCCACGTCCACAGCGCGCGGTTGAGGCGCTCGGCGGTTTCCTCGTGGCCGACGACGACGACGCGCCAGCGGCGCTCGAGGCATTTTTCGATCAGCGGTGCGATGGCGGCGTCAACCGAGCCTTGCTCGATGTGGTAGAACCACCACTCGGCTGTCCCGGCGCCGGGCATTCGCTAGTCCTCGTAGTTATCGGCGATCAGCCGGTCGAGGATGCGCACGCCCCAGCCTGTCGCCCAGGTCGGCTCCAGCGGATTGTCGTTGCCGGGCTTCCAGGCAGTGCCCGCGATGTCGAGGTGCGCCCAGGCGCGGCCTTCATCGACGAAGCGCTGCAGGAACTGTGCGGCCGTGATCGAGCCGGCATTGCCCGCATTGCCGATGTTGCGCATGTCGGCAACGTCGCTGTCGATCTGCCTGTCGTAGCCGGCGCCGAGCGGCAGTCGCCAGACGGGCTCGCCCTCGATCTTGCCTGCGGCGGTGAGCTTCGCGGCCAGATCGTCATTGTTGGAGAACAACCCGGCATGCTCGTTGCCAAGCGAGATGATGATCGCCCCTGTCAGCGTCGCGAGGTCGATCATCGCCTTGGGATGGAACTTCTTCTGGGCGTACCAGAGCACGTCGCAAAGGACGAGGCGGCCCTCGGCGTCAGTGTTCTGGATCTCGATTGTCTTGCCGGCGGCGGCGCGCACGATGTCGCCGGGGCGCTGGGCGTTGCCATCTGGCATGTTCTCGACGAGGCCGACGATGCCGACGACGTTGGCCTTCGCCTTGCGCTTGGCGATGGAGATCATCGCGCCCACGACTGCGGCCGAGCCGCCCATGTCGCCCTTCATGTCCTGCATGCCGGGGCCGGGCTTCAGCGAGATGCCGCCCGTGTCGAATGTCACGCCTTTACCGATGAAGGCGACAGGGGCGGACTTCTTGTCCTTCGCGCCCATCCACTTCATCACGACGATGCGCGAGCCGCGCACCGAGCCCTGCCCCACGCCAAGCAGCGAGCCCATGCCAAGCTTGGTCATCGCCGCGACGTCCAGCACTTCGATCTCGAGACCCAGCTCCGACAGCTCCTGGAGCCGGTCGGCATAGCTTTCGGGATGCAGCACGTTCGGCGGCTCGCTGACGAGATCTCGCGCGAACTCGACGCCTTCCGCCTTCGCCGCAAGCGGCGCGTAGTCGGCGCGGGCGCCGGCAGCGCTCTCGGTGACAATCGAGACGGTCGTCAGCGTCGGCTTCTTCTCGGCCTTCAGGTTCAGGCGGTACTGGTCGAAGCGGTATCCGGCGAGGCGGGCGCCCAGCGCGAGCTGCGCCGCCACGCTGCGGTCCGGCGCGCCGACGATGGCCAGCGACTTGGCGCCGCCCAGCAGGACGCGCTTCACAAGTGCAGCTGCGGCCTTCTGCCACCCGAGATCGGAGGCCGCCGATTTCTTGCCGACGCCAAGAGCGAGAACCCGCGAAGCATCGCTCCATTCAGGGGCCAGGATTTCAACGACCTGGCCTGATCCGCCCTTGAACGATCCGGCTGCGATGGCCCGGCGAATGGCCGATTCCGCGGGCTTATCGAGATCGGCTGCGAACTCGACGCCCTTGTCGCCCTCATAGCACAAATAGGCGATGGCATCCCCGGTGGGTTCTGCGGAAAACTTGATCTGCATGGGGAAAATCGGTCCTGCCTATTGCCTACACATGGTCATCGACGAACGCCCCGGACGCGGTTAGCACTGAACCGTTCCGCCGTGGCCCTTCCACCGAAAGATTGGCTCCGACGGGAAGCGCCGGCCCCGGGTTTTCGAATGTACGGTTTTCAACGCTATCTTTTTCGCAACGTGTTGAGAACCCTCATCGCGATCGTCGGCGGTCTTGCGCTGATCGCCATTCTTACGCAAGGCCTCAGCCAGATTCAGGATACGATCGTCCAGAATCGGTCCTCGATGCTGACCTTCCTTTGGGCCAGCCTGCTGGCGACGCCCCAGATCATCGCCCTGCTCATGCCAATCGCCCTCTTCATCGCGACGGCGGCGGCGCTGAACGTGGCGCACCGGGAGAATGAAGTTGTCGTTGCGCAAGCCTCCGGCATGTCGAACTGGCAGGTTGCCTCGCCCGTGCTGCGGCTGGCGGTGCTGGCGGCGATCCTGCACCTTGGCCTGAACCTGTGGGTCCAGCCTTCCGCCTCGCGCGAGCTGCGGACGACACTCACCGCCGCCTCGACCGACCTCGCCTCCTCGCTGGTGCGCGAGGGTACGTTCATGACCCACAATGACGGCCTCACTACGTTCGCGGGAAACATGGAGGGCTCGGAGATCACCTTCCTCGTGGCGAACGACAGCCGCAACCCGAACAACGAAGTCACCTACATCGCGAAGTCCGCCTTCCTGTCCGAGCTGGAAGGCAAGCCGGCGCTGATCCTGCGCGACGGCATCCGGCAATCGGTGCGGGCCAACGGGGCGACGGAATCGCTGACGTTCCAGCAATCGCCGCTGGAACTCGGCGCTTTCGTCAACGACCAGAAGGCGGTGATCCTCGAGGAGTCGGATCGCTACCTGCCCGAACTCTTCTATCCGGATATGACCAACCATTACGACAACGCCAATGTCGACATGCTCGCGGCCGAGGGCCATGCGCGCCTTGCAACGCCGCTGCTGAACATCGCGATGGCCATGCTCGCGATTCTCGCCGTCCTGGGCGGAGATTTCAGCCGCCGGGGCTATGCCCAGCGCATTGCGATTGCATCTGGCGTGGCTTTGCTGGTGCGGCTCGCCGCGTTTGGCGCGACGTCTTCGGCGGCCAAGGATCCTGAGCTCAACATCGTCCAGTACCTGCTCCCGATCTTCGTGATCGCGGTGGTCTCGTTCTTCTATTTCATTCAGCCCATCCTGAAACGCCGGCGCGTCGGTGCGCGCGTGACCCGGTCGCCGCTGATGGGGCCCGCGTAGCATGGTGATTGCCGGACGGATCCAGCGTTACATCTTTCGCGAATGCGTCGCCTCGCTGGCGCTGACGCTGTCGATCATCCTGCTCGCGATCATCCTGGTCGACGTGGTCGAGCAGATGCGCACCATCGGTGATCGCACGCAGATCGGCGTCGATGTCGCCTTCACCCTCACCATGATGAAGACGCCGGGGCTGATCCTCGAGACGCTGCCGTTTGCGATGCTCGTCGGCTCGATCCTCACCTATTCGCAGCTTGGCCGCCGCAGCGAGATTCCCGCCATTCGCGCCGCCGGCGTGTCAGCGTGGCGCTTCCTCGGTCCGGTCATGGTGCTCGCCTTGCTGCTCGGCGTACTGATGGTCACGGTGCTCGATCCGCTAGCGACCAAGCTCAACCAGGATTTCGAGACTGCGCGAGCACGACTGCTCGGCGGCGGCGCGCCCGTGGCCGACGGCGTGTGGCTGAGCCAGGGCGACCTAGAAGCAGGCGCCACCGAAGCGGCCGCGGAGCTGCCGGGCTCCAATCAGCAGGCGATCATCCACGGCCGCCGCGTCGTCGGCCGGGGTCAGGCGCTGGAGAACGTCACCTTCTGGTACTTCCGGCCAGGCCCCGGCGGGCCTGCCGACCGGGAGTTCACGCATCGGATCGACGCCAAGAAGGCGCAGCTCACGCCCGGCTTCTGGCAGCTGACAGACGTGATCGAGAATCGCGTGGCGGGGGAAATCCAGCGCAGCGCGACACTGGCCCTGCCGACCAACCTGGACAGCGATACGCTGCTGTCGCGCTTCGCGTCGTCCAAGACGATTCCGTTCTGGGACCTGCCGGGCTTCATCCAGGACGGACGCGCAGCCGGTATGGAGATCGGCGACTATGTCCTGAAGTACAACACGCTGCTGGCCATGCCTGTCTTCATGCTGGCCATGTCGCTGATCGGCGCGGTGGTGTGCCTCAGGCTGGCCCGGTCTGGCGGACTGTCGCGACTCATCGGGGCGGGCGCGCTTGCAGGCTTCGTGCTGTATTTCGCCACGCGGCTCGCGTCGGGAATGGCTGCATCAGGGGCGACCTCGCCCGAAGCTGCGGCCTGGTGCCCGCCCCTGTTCGCTCTTTTTGCGGTGCTAACCTTTCTCGCGCACGCCGAAGACGGCTGATGGGCCGGGTTCCAGGCCTGGCCCAGACGCTATGTGGCTTCCGGGCCGCGCTGCGTTTCGGAATGTTTCAAGGCGGTCAGCCGCCTTTACGCCTCAAAGGCCATTGCGTATCGGTCTAAGGCTGGGAGTCGCTCGCAACCGTTGCGCGAGGGGAGAGTAATGGTTTTGCGGCTAAGCGCCCTCGCATCCGTGGCCATTGCAGCTCTTGCTGCTGGCGGCACGGCATTCGCCCAGACGCCACCTACCGTCCCAACACCCACCCCATCTGCGCCTGCCGAAGATGACGACGAAGTCATACTGAAGGCGGATCAATTCGAGGAAGACCGGGACACGAGCGTCGTCACGGCCTCTGGCAATGTCGAGGTCCGCATCGGTCAGCGAACGCTTCGCGCCGACCGCGTGATTTACGACCGCATGACGGAAACGCTCCGCGCGCAGGGCAATGTCCAGATCACCGACGGCGCCGGACAGGTGCAGTTCGCAGACGAGATCGAGGCCGACGAGGATTTCACCAACGGTTTCGCCACGCGATTTTCAGCGCGCCTGGGAGAAACCGGACTTGTGACGGCCTCCTCCGCCGTTCGCACCGATGGCGTGCGCAACTCGGTTGAGCAGGTTGTCTTCACAAACTGCCCCGTGTGCGAGGAGAAGGGCGCCGATCCGACCTGGGCGCTGCGTGCGCGCCGCGCGACGCTGGACCAGGAAGATCAGATGATCTCCTACCAGGACGCGGTGCTCGAACTGGGCGGCTTGCCTGTGCTGTATGTTCCGTGGTTCGCCCATCCCGACCCCAATTCGGAACGGCGCTCGGGCCTGCTGACGCCTGACCTCGGCCTGTCGTCGAAGCTCGGCGCATACTACGAACAGCCCTACCTCTTCGTCATCTCGCCCTCGGAAGACCTCACTGTCGCGCCGATGATCTCGACGGGCGTGAACCCGCTCGTGAAGGTCGACTGGCGGCGGCGTTTCTTCTCCGGCTTCATCGACGCCGAGAGCAGCTTCACCTACGAGCAGGATTTCGATTCCGACGGCGAGAAGTTCGACGACAAGGAATGGCGCGGCCACCTCTATGCGGTCGGCCGTTTCGACATCAACCAGGACTGGCAATGGGGCTTCGGCATCGAGCGCCAGTCTGACGATCTCTACGACCAGCGTTATGACATCGACGGAGAGGACGACCTTCGCGGCCTGATCGCAAGCCAGCCGCGCCAGCTGCTGTCGCAACTGTACGCCACGGGCCAGACGCCGGACTTCTATTTCGAAACGGGCGCCTTTGCCTTCCAGGGCCTGCGCGCCAACGATATCGAAACGCAGATCCCGGAAGTCCTGCCTTCGATCTACACGCAAAAAGTCTTCGACCTCGGCGCAGCCGGCCAGTTCTCAACCGATTTCAGCGCCATCGGCCTGTTCCGCGCGGACCAGCAGCGGCTTCCCAATGGCGATCCGGCGCTCGGCTTCGCCGGCGACCTTGCGCTCGACACCGCACGCGCCACGGCAGAGGCCGAGTGGGGCACGCAGCTCGTCTTCGGACCCGGCCTCGTCTTCGAGCCCTTCGCCTCGGGCCGGGGCGACGCTTACCACATCGACGATGGCGGAGTGGGCGGCGCGCGTGACGTGTCGCGTTTCCTCGGCGTTGCTGGCGCGACGATCAGCTATCCCTGGATCGCCCGCAGCCCGGGTATGGACATCATCATCGAGCCCATCGCGATGGCCGCCTATGGCACGCCCGACGCCAACGAGAAGCTCAACCCCAACGCGGTCCTTGGCGACCCGGACTTCGGTCTGAACCTCATCCCCAACGAGGACTCGCTGGTCTTCGAAGCGGACGAGAGCAACCTCTTCAAGCCTAGCGCCGTTTCCAATTACGATCTCTGGGAAGGCGGCGCCCGCGGCGCGGTTGGCGTCAACACGGTGGCCCGCATCGGCGCCGACATCGAGCTGTCGGCGCTGGTCGGGCGCCGCTGGCGCGAGGACCCCGATCCAGCCTTCAACCAGCTAAGCAACCTGTCCGGCGAGGAATCCGACTACGTCGCCTCCGTCCGCGCGGACCTTGGCCGCCTCTTCGAAGTCGGCGCCCGTTTTCGCGCAAACGACGAACTGGAGGTCGCCCGGGTCGACGTGGACGCATCGGTGGACTTCTGGCGCATCCGGGGCGATGCGCGCTACTTCAGGGTCGAAGATTCGAACACGACCCCCGGCATCTCCTCGGCGGAAGAGGGGCTGGTCTGGAACGGCTCGTTCAAGATCGATGACAATTGGGCCGCTGTCGTCCAGCAGTCCCGCAACATCACGCTGCGCCAGGACATTCAAGCTTCTCTGGGCATCCGCTACCAGGACGACTGCTCCTATTTCATGATCGCTTACGAGCGTTCCGGAGCGCGCGACCGGACCCTGGGGCCGTCGGAGTCGATTCGCTTCACCTTCGCCCTGACCGGGCTGGGCGGCGTGACACCCAACGATTTCGATTAACCGCCGCGGTGCGGGCTGCATCCGCAGGCTCGCATTTGCCCGTTTCCGCAGGTATATGCGCTAACGCCCGGCCTTGCCGGCGGCCATGTTTTTGCCTTCACCCTGTCTCAGGGTCGGGGCGGTAGGGTGACCTGATGAAACGACTTCTCGTACTGGCGCTAGCAGCATCCGTGGCCGCAACCAGCCTCGTAGCGATGGCCCAGCAGACCCCGCAACCGGGCGCCGCCGCCCAGCCGACCGCCAATCGCGGTCGTAAGGTCGATGGCGTGATGGCGACCGTCAACGACCAGGTCATCTCGCAATCGGACGTGCGCAACCGCATGCGCTGGATGCTGCTTCGCTTCGAACAGCCGCCAGAGGATGAGAAGATCCTGCTCGAACTCCAGGATCAGGCCCTTGAAAGCCTGATCGACGAGAGGGTGCAGCTCGGCGAATTCAGGAAGCTGGTGAAGGATCAGGACATTTCCGGCCCCGAGATCGACGAGAGCGTCGGCGACGTCGCCCGCCAGTACCGCATGACGCCGGAACAGTTTGGCCAGGCGCTGAGCCAGGCCGGCATCCCGATGCAACACATCCGGGACATGGAGCAGGCCAAGATCGCCTGGACCGCCCTGATCCGCGGCCGCTACTTCAAGACCGTCCGCGTCTCCGAAGGCCGCATCGACGAGATGCTGGATCGGATCAAGGCATCTCTCGACAAACCGCAATACCGGCTCGCGGAAATCTTCCTCTACGCGCCTGACCAGGCTTCGCGCGAACTCGCCAAGGCCCGCGCAGCAACCCTGATCGAGAACGTCAAGCAGGGCGCCGACTTCCAGGCCCTCGCGCAGCAATTCTCTGCGGCGCCTTCTGCTTCTGCGGGCGGCGACCTCAACTGGCTTTCGCCGGGCGACATGCGTCCGGAAGTCGCTGACGCCGTGCTGAAGGCGGGCGAGCCTCCACTGGTCCTGGCCCCGATCGAAAGCGACAGCGGCGTCTATGTGATCGCGCTGACCGGCAAGCGGGAGCCCAGCGACCTCTCGAAGCAGATCATCCTCGATATGGAGCAGCTGATCACGCGCGGCGAAGGCGCCGTCGCCAAGCTCGACGCCGTGAAGGCGAGCGCGAAATCGTGCGCTGACCTTTCGAAATCGCTGGAAGGCGTCGAAGGCGTCACCCGGACGCCGATGAAGGACGTCGGCCTGATGCAGGTCGCCCCGCAATTCCGCACGCCGCTGGAAGGTCTCGGCGCCAATCAGGCGTCCCAGATCATCGATCTGACGGATGGCGGCAAGATGGTCTTCTTCGTCTGCAGCACGCGCTCGGGCGATGCCGACCTGCCCGACCGTGCAGAGATCAAGGACCGCCTGTTCAACCAGGAACTCGCCCTCGTGGCCGAACGCTACCTCCGCGACCTCAAGCGCGAGTCGACTGTCGTCCGGCGGTAGGCCAGCGACCTCCGAGTTACGAGCAGGTTGTCATTCTGGAAGCGCAGAGCGCTATCCGGGATGACAAATCGTGGTATCTGGCGGCCACAAACTGAACCTGACACACGCTCGCGTATCCCATGGCCGCCCCGACCCTCCCCCTCGCGATGACAATGGGCGACCCTGCCGGGGTCGGGCCCATCATCGCGTGGAAGGCGTGGGAACATGCACGCACCTCTGGCGGGCGGCCCTTCTATGTCATCGCTCCACCTGACGTGCTGGCCCGCGCACGTAGTGCGGGGCCACTTGAGATCATCCCAGAAACCGGCAACGCGCTGACCACATTTCCGCATGCACTCCCGGTCATGCCGATCGAGGGCGCCGCCGCAACGCCAGGAGTACCCGCGTCTGCCACGGCGCCCGCCATCATCGAATCCGTCCGCCTCGCTGTTGAACACACACGCGCCGGCAAGGCGGCCGCAGTCGTCACCAACCCGATCGCCAAGGCGCTGCTCTACCGCGCCGGCTTCATGCATCCGGGGCATACCGAATATCTCGCTGAGCTGTCGGCGGACGGGGGCGCCGCGCCGCGGCCCGTGATGATGCTGGTCGGCGGCGGGCTGCGCGTGGCGCTGGTGACGATCCACCAGCCACTGGCCAAGGTGGTGACCTCGTTGACGCCCGCGCTGATTGCCGAGATCGGCGGGATCGTCGGCGAAGCCATGAAGCGCGACTTCGGCATCGCCAATCCGCGCATCGGACTCTGCGGCGTCAATCCACATGCCGGCGAGGATGGCGAGATCGGCCGCGAGGAGATCGAGATCATCAATCCCGCGGCCGCTCTGCTGCGCCGCCGCGGCCTCGACATCTCCGACGCGCGGCCGGGTGACACGATCTTCCATGAAGCGCGAGGCGGCCGCTGGGACGCCGTTGTCGCCATGTATCACGATCAGGGCCTCATCCCCGTGAAGACGCTCGACATGTGGGGCGGCGTGAATGTCACGCTCGGCCTGCCATTCATCCGCACATCGCCGGACCATGGCGTCGCTTATGATGCGGCCGCCTCGGGAGAGGCGAAGGCCGACAGCCTGATCGCCGCACTGAAACTGGCCGATGACATGGCGCGCGCGCGCGCATCGGCGTCATGAGTACGCCGCTCACGCCGGGCCCGGCGAAGAAATCCCTCGGCCAGCACTTCCTGTTCGACCCGTCCATCCTGACGCGCGTCGCGACAGCCGGCGGCCCGGTGCAGGGCCGGACCGTTATCGAGGTCGGGCCCGGCCCCGGCGGCCTCACGCGTGCGCTGCTCGACAGCGGCGCAGGGAAACTTCTCGCCGTCGAACTCGATGACCGTTTTGCGGCCGGCCTGTCGCTCTGGGCGGAGGCGCGTCCGCAGAATGGGGAGCCTCCGCGCCTGCACATCCATCATGGCGATGCGCTCGCCGCGAACCTGCCCGCGCTGGTGCAGGAAATCGGCGGGGAACTCCCCGCGATGATCGTCGCCAACCTGCCCTACAATGTCGGCACGCCAATGCTGGTGGAGTGGCTCAAGGCCGGCCAGCATGACGGCGCAATATGGCGGGGCACGATGGTGCTAATGTTCCAGAAGGAAGTGGCGCTGCGGATCTGCGCGGCGCCTGACGAGGATCACTATGGCCGTCTCGCCGTGCTGTCGCAGGCCGTCACGCGGCCCCGCATTGCGCTGACGCTTCCGCCGGGCGCCTTCCGCCCGCCGCCGAAAGTCGACAGCGCCGTCGTCGTATTGGACCCACTGCCGGAAGCGGAGTGTTTCAACGACCTCGCCTCGCTCGAGAAGGTGACCGCCGCCGCCTTCGGCCAGCGCCGCAAGATGCTTCGCGCTGCGCTGAAGTCACTGCCGGGGGCGGTCGAAGCGCTGGAGAATGCCGGGATTGATCCGACGCGGCGCGCTGAGACGCTTACGCAGGCCGAGTTTCGTGCGCTTACGAAGGCATGGCGCGCACGCGCCTAGTGCCCCTCGCCAGTCGCGCTGCCGCTCTGCGTCTTGGTCGCGAGGCGCGCATCCTTGAGCAGCTGGTCCACCATGATGCCCAGCGAAGCGCGCACGCGCTTGTTGCGCTCGGTGATCAGGATCGCGCGCAGTTCGTTGAAGGCGGTGTCGAGGTTGTCGTTCACGATGGCGTAGTCGTATTCGCCCCAGCGCAGGATATCCTGGCCAGCGCCATCGAGGCGCGACTGCACCGATTTCGGATCGGCCCCAGGCCGCCCCTCTAGCCGCTGCTTCAGCTGCGGCAGGGACGGCGGCAGGATGAACACCGACACCACATCGCCCGGCCGGATCGTCTTCAACGCACGGGCGCCCTGCCAGTCGACGTCGAACACCACGTCCATGCCAGCGACAAGCCGCGCCTCCACTTCGCTACGCGGCGTGCCGTAGAAATTCTTGAATACCTTCGCCCACTCGAGAAACTCGTCGCGGTCGATCATGTCGTGAAACTGGTCGACGGAGCGGAAGTGATAATCCGCGCCATCCTGCTCGCCGGGACGCGGCGAGCGAGTCGTGGCAGAGATCGAAAGCTCCACACCTGGCACTTCGGAGATGATCCGCCGGCACAGCGTGGTCTTGCCCGCACCCGAAGGGCTGGAAATAACAAGCATCACGCCCCGGCGCGGCCGCACCTTCTGCGTTGGCGTAACGTCGGGATGATCATTCGACATTCTGGACCTGCTCCCGGAACTGGTCGATCAGCGATTTGAGCGCGAGGCCCGCATTGGTCAGCTCAAGGCTGGCCGATTTCGAGCATAGCGTGTTGGCCTCCCGGTTAAGCTCCTGACAGAGAAAGTCCAGCTTCCGACCGACCGCCTCGCCCGACGCGAGGATCGCCCGCGCCGAGTCGACATGGGCCGCAAGCCGGTCCAGCTCTTCGCGCACATCGGCGCGCGTCGCCATCATCAGGATTTCCTGCGCCACGCGATCGGGGTCAGTGGCGACATCCTTGCCGAGTTCGGCCAGCCGCGCCTTCAGGCGGTCCCGCACCAGCTCAGGCTGCTTCGCCGCGAAACCGCCCGCCTGCGCCAGCAGCTGTTCGGTCTGCGCCAGCATGGCGCCGAAGAGTTGCAGCAGGCTCTCGCCCTCTTTTCCGCGCGCGGCGGTGAGCATGTCGAGCGCGGCGGCGAGTCCCGCGAGCAGATCCTTCGCCACGAGATCATCGACCGACGATCCTGTGCGCGATGCGCCCTTCACCACGCCGGGGGCGCTGAGCAATCCATCGAACCGGGCCGGCGCGACGCCGGATTTCGTCCAGTGGCGCGAGAGCCGGGCGAGCCGCGCCAGTTCGCGCGTGTCGATGGCGCTGGCGCCCGGATCGCGCGTCCAGTCGATACGGAGCTGGAGCTGGAAGCTGCCGCGCTGGAAGCGGTCCTTCACGCGCTTGCGCGCCTCGAAGTCGATCGCGTCGCAACCGGGCGGATAGTTGGTGCGGATGTCCACCGACTTGCCGTTGACCGAGCGCGCCTCCCACACCCAGACGCCCCATGGCGCCTGGCCCTGGGCCCGTCCGAAACCTGTCATCCCCCGGATCATGTCCGAATCCTCATTGGTTTGGACCGCCTCATGGCTGCCGGACCGCAGGGGTGTTCACGCCCGCCGCAGCGTTCTGGCGGCGCAGCTTCCAGTACGCGTCCACATTGCGCTGGTGCTCGGCATAGGTCTCGGAGAAAAGGTGTCCTCCCTTGCCATCGGCCATGAAGTAGATCGCCTTGCTGTTGGCCGGCTGCAGGGCAGCGCGAAGCGCGCCCGCGCCCGGATTGCAGATCGGCGTCTCGGGCAGGCCGTCGCGCTGGTAGGTATTCCAGCTGTCCTTCGTCGCCAGTTCCTTACTCGTGATCGTGCGACCGATCGGATAGCCTTTGGTGATGCCGTAAACGATGGTGGCGTCCGCCTGCAGGCGCATCCCGGTGCGCAGCCGGTTGATGAAGGCGGCGGCGATCAGCGGCTGTTCATCGGCATTGCCGCTTTCCTTCTCGATGACCGAGGCGAGGATCACGGCTTCCTTGGGCGAATTGAACGGCAGGCCTTGCTGGCGGGAATCCCAGATCTCGGCGAGCAGCGTCTCCTGCGCCTTCTTCATGCGCTCGATGACGGACTCGATCGTATCACCTCGCGTCACCGCATAGTCGCCCGGCAGGAGCACGCCTTCGGCGGGAACAGCAGGCGGCTCGCCGCCGAGCTTGTAGGCGTGCGCTGCGCCGCCCGTCGCCTTCCATTCGCGTTCGGCAAGCAGTTTCACGATCATGTCGCTGGTCAGCCCTTCGGGGACGATCACCGCGTATTGCAGCGCCTTGCCGTCCGACAATTCCGTCACGATGTCTGCCATGCTGGCGCCCGAGGCGATCTCGTATTCGCCCGCCTTCATCACCGGCTTCTCGCCCGTGAATTCGCGCACGCGCAGCGCAAGTCGGAACTGCCCTTCGTCGGCGATGGCGCCAGCCTCGGCGAGCTTCGTGGCGATGCTTTGTGTGGTGGCGCCGCGCTCGATCATCACGACGCGCGGAGCGCCGTCGGCCGTGGCGGGACCTGCGCCCGTGTAAACGCCATTAAGCCAGAACCATCCGCCACCAGCGGCGGCGACGCCTAGAAGCGCCAGCGTTAAGAGTATGCCGAGTAGCTTGCCCACGCACGAACTCCAGAAGCCGCCCGCCCATTCCCCGGCCAACCATCACGGCTGGAGTCTACTCCGCGTACGCGATTCAGTCCGGCGCCTTCAACACAAGCGCGGCGTTCGTCCCGCCAAAGCCGAACGAGTTGGAGAGCGCCGCCCGCACCTTCTTCTTCACGGCCGTGTGCGGCGTGAGGTTTATCGGCGAGTCGAACGACGGATTGTCGAGGTTCAGCGTGGGGGGGATAACGCCATCGCGGATTGCCAGGGCGCAGAAGATCGCTTCGACCGAACCGGCCGCGCCCAGCAGGTGGCCAATGGCGGACTTGGTGGACGACAGGTGCGCCGTCGATGCGGCGTTGCCCAGAACCCGCGCAACGGCGCGAACCTCGATCTCGTCGCCCGCAGGCGTCGAGGTGCCATGCGCGTTGACGTAGTCGATCTCGGACGCGTCGAGGCCTGAACGCTGCAGCGCAGTACGCATCGCGCGCTCGCCACCATCGCCGGACTCATCCGGCGAGGTGATGTGAAACGCATCGCCGGTCAGCCCATATCCGACGACCTCGGCATAAATCTTCGCGCCGCGCTTCTTCGCGTGTTCGTACTCTTCCAGCACAACGATGCCGGCGCCTTCGCCCATGACGAAGCCATCGCGGTCCTTGTCGTAAGGACGGGATGCTTTCTGTGGCGTGTCGTTGAAGCTGGTCGACATAGCGCGGCATGCGATGAAGCCCGCATAGCCGATGCGGCACACCGAAGCCTCGGCGCCGCCAGCGACCATGACATCAGCATCGCCCCACTGGATCAGTCGCACCGAATCGCCGATCGCATGAGCGCCTGTCGCACACGCCGTGACGACGGCATGGTTCGGGCCCTTGTAGCCGTACTTGATCGAGAGCTGGCCGGAGGCGAGGTTGATCAGCGCGCTTGGGATGAAGAACGGCGAAATCCGCCGCGGTCCCTTCTCGTGCAGTTCGATCGCCGTATCCGCGATCGCCTTCAGACCACCGATGCCTGAGCCGATCAGCACGCCGGTGCGGACGCGGTCTTCGTAGCCTTCGGGAGTCCAGCCTGCATCCGCAATGGCTTCGTCGGCCGCCGCGATTGCGTAAAGAATGAACTCGTCAACGCGCCGCTGTTCTTTCGGCGACATCGTCTTTTCGGGATCGAAGGAGTTCGGGTCGTCAGCCGACCCTCCGCCGCGCCCGCTGACCCAAGGAACCTGCCCGCCGATCTTGCAGGCAAGGTCCCCCGTTTCGAACAGGTCGACTTTCTTGAGCCCGGACTCGCCCGCGATGAGTTTCTTCCATGACGCTTCCCGGCCATTGGCCAGAGGCGTCACGAGTCCCATGCCGGTGATGACGACGCGCCGCATGTGAGAACTCCCGGCCGGAGTACGCGCCGGTTAGACGCGTTCCTTGATGAAGCGGACAGCGTCGCCGACGGTGCCGATCTGTTCCTGGACATCGTCCGGGATTTCGATGCCGAATTCTTCCTCGAAAGCCATCACGAGTTCGACGAGGTCGAGCGAGTCAGCGCCCAGATCGTCGATGAACGAGGCTTTCTCGTTGACTTTCTCGGCGTCGACTTCCAGGCGCTCGACCACGATTTTCTTCACGCGTTCGATCACGTCGGACATGTCATTCCCTTCCAGAATCAAGGTCCTCACGGACCCAGAAAAACCATCGTTGCGGGGCGGTAACACGCCCGAATTTCTTTGACCATAGCCGCCAAAAGCGCAGGGGCCTAGATCATCGCCATGCCGCCGTTAACATGCAGGGTCTGCCCCGTCATGTAAGCGGATTCATCCGATGCGAGATAGAGCGCCGCCGCGGCGATGTCAGCCCCCGTGCCGAGCCGTCCGGCCGGAATTCCCTTCAGCAGCCCCTCTTTCTGTTCGTCCTTGAGGACATCCGTCATCGGCGTGGCGATGAAACCGGGGGCGATGCAGTTCACCGTAATGTTGCGGCTGGCCACTTCCTGGGCGAGCGATTTGGTGAACCCTATCATGCCGGCTTTGGAGGCCGCATAGTTGGTCTGGCCGGCATTTCCGGTGACGCCGACGACCGAGGTGATTCCAATGATCCGGCCATGGCGGCGCTTCATCATCCCGCGCATGGCGGCCTTGGCCAGACGGAAATAGGCGCCGAGATTGACGTTGAGGACAGTATCCCAGTCCTCGTCCTTCATCCGCATCAGCAGGCCGTCCTTGGTCAGGCCGGCGTTGGAGACCAGGATGTCGAGGCCGCCGAGCGCCTCCTCAGCCTGCCCGACCAGTGCGGATGTCGCCGCGGGGTCCGACAGATTGCAGGGCAGTATCACCGGCGAACCGCCGATTTCCGCAGCGGCTTTCTCGAGCGCTTCGACCCGCGTGCCTGACAGCGCCACCTTCGCGCCAGCATCGCTGAGCGCCTTCGCGATCGATCCGCCAATACCGCCCGAAGCGCCGGTGACGAGGGCATAACGGCCCGTCAGGTTGAACATCTGCATCTCCAGATCAACTGAATCACGAGCGGACTTGTCCCGAGAATCCCGGTTCGCGCCCCGAAGGCTTACCCGAGAATGGCGGCGCTGGTCACGCCAAACTCTTCGCGAACGCTTCGAGGTCGCCCGGCACGTTAAGCGTCATCGTCTCGGCCTCCGGTGCATTCCGTTTGACCATGCCGGACAGCTGCTTGCCGGCCCCGGTCTCGATGAACTTCGTCACCCCGCCGCCGCCCTTGTCCGGCGCCTCGGCCATCCACTGGATGCTCTCCCGCCAGCGCACGCGGCCGGTGACCTGCTCGACCAGAAGCCGGCGGATATCGACAGGCTCTTCGATTGGACGCGCAGTCACGTTGGCTATCACCGGCACAACCGGCTTGCTGATCTTCGCGTCGGCCAGCGCCTTCTCCATCGCGACAGCAGCCGGCGCCATCAGTGGCGAGTGGAAGGGCGCTGAGACAGGCAGCGAGATCGCCTTCACGCCCTTCGCCTTGGCGACGGCGATGGCGGCTTCAACCCCCGCTTTCGTGCCAGAAATCACGACGTTTCCGTTGTTGTTGTCGTTCGCGACCACAACCGTTCCCGCGGCCGAGCCTTCCAGCACGATCACTTCGGCGATCTCGACATCAACCTTGCCGATAAGGGCCGCCATTGCGCCCTGGCCCACCGGCACTGCCGCCTGCATCGCCTCGCCACGCTTGCGCAGCAGCCTTGCCGCATCGGTGATCGAGAGAGCGCCTGCCGCAGCCAGCGCCGAGTACTCCCCGAGCGAATGCCCCGCCACAAACGCCGCCTGCGAAATCTTCACGCCGAAGCCGCTTTCCAGCGCACGAACCGCAGCAAGGCTGACCGCCATCAGCGCCGGCTGGGCATTTGCAGTAAGCGTCAGCGTCTCTATGGGGCCCGACCAGATCAGGTCCGACAGCTTCTCGCCCAGCGCCGCATCGACCTCATCGAATACAGCCCTCGCGGCTGGAAACGCATCCGCCAGCTCCTTGCCCATGCCGACGGCCTGCGAGCCCTGACCGGGGAAGATGAAAGCGATGCGGGACATGGAAAAAGCCTTGGAATCAGGAAGGAGAGCAGGATTTCCTATGAACTGGGGCGATTGGGCGCAAGGTGGACGGTCTTTCGCCCTGTGGAACGCTTGATTTGCAGCCCTTTTCCTGTATTGAGCCCCCTTCGCAAAGAGAGGCGGTCCCAGGCCCCATCCGGGTGCACGGGATCCATCGTGGGCAGTCCGCCCTTCGGACTGACTGCGCCGCCCCTCGCTGAAGGGATAAAAAATGGCACTTTACGAACACGTGGTCGTCACGCGACCCGATATCTCCCCACAACAGGTCGACGCGCTGGTGGAAGACATCACCAAGATCGTCACCGAAGGCAAAGGCAAGGTCGAGAAGTCCGAATACTGGGGCCTCCGCAACCTGTCCTACCCGATCAAGAAATCACGCAAGGCGCACTACTCGCTCCTGAACATAGACGCCCCCGGCCCGGTGATCCACGAGATCGAGCGCCGTCACCGCATCAACGAGGACGTGCTGCGCTTCCTGACCGTCAAGGTCGAGGAACTGCAGGCTGAGCCTTCGCCCGTCATCGCCCGCAAGGATCGTGACGAGCGCAAGCGCCGTGACGACGACTTCGGCGGCGGCTTCTCGGGCGGCGGCTTCCGTGGCGGCGACGACCGTCCGCCGCGCGGCGACCGTCCTCCCCGTGAAGATCGTGGCGATCGTCCGCCCCGTCCGCCGCGTGACCGATAGGAGCAACGCACATGGCACAAGTCAAAGTCAACATCGCCAACCTGCCGTCGCGCCGCCCGTTCGGCCGCCGGCGCAAGGTTTGCCCGTTCTCTGGCGCTGACGCACCAGCACTCGACTACAAGGACGTCAAACTCCTCCAGCGCTACATCTCAGAGAAGGGCAAGATCGTTCCTGCCCGCATCACTGCGGTGTCGGCAAAGAAACAGCGCCTGCTGTCGCAAGCGATCAAACGCGCGCGCCACCTGTCGCTGCTTCCGTATCTCGTGAAGTAGGAGGGAACACCCTATGGACGTCATCCTCCTGGAACGCGTGGAAAACCTCGGCGCCATCGGCGACGTGGTCAAGGTGAAGAACGGGTTCGCCCGCAACTTCCTTCTCCCGCAGCACAAGGCTCTCCTCGCCACCGACGCCAACAAGGCCCGGTTCGAGCGTGAGCGCGCGGCCATCGAAGCCCGCAACGAGAAGGCAAAGGCAGCGGCGCAAGGCGAAGGCCAGGCGCTGGACGGTACGACCTACGTGCTGATCCGCCAGGCCGGCGAAACCGGCCAGCTTTACGGCTCGGTCGCCGCTCGCGATATCGCGGACGCGATCAACGCTGCCGGCCACAAGGTCGAGCGCAAGCACGTGGCGATCAACCAGCCGATCAAGACGATCGGCATGCATGACGTGACGATCCGCCTGCACCCGGAAGTCGCCCTCAAGGTTACGCTCAACGTCGCCCGCTCGCCGGACGAAGCTGAACGTCAGGCCAAGGGCGAGAACGTCATCGCGGCTGGCCAGGCTGCCGATCGCGCTGCCGACATCGAAGCCGCTCAGGAAATCGCCGCTGCCGCCCAGGCTGCCGGTTTCGACCGCGGCCCGATCGACGGCTGATCCGGTCCCTTCTGCTCAAACGAAGAAAGGCCCGCTGGAAACAGCGGGCCTTTTGCTTTGGACCGGCCCCGATCGACCGAAAATAAGTCATTTCCTGTTTTTTCTGCCTAATTTCTTGGCGACGCTTCCGACGCCGAGAGCCTCACGCACAACTCATGGGCGCGAATCCGCCCTTGCGCCTAAGCAACGGGCAACGCCGCGACAGTCGGCGAACACCTTTTGAGGGACCCCATGACCATCCTGAAAGCCGGCCGCGCTGCGGTCGCTGGCCTTGCCATCGCCCTGCTGACCGCTCCGGCGGCCTTCGCCGAGACCAACACCGGCGACACGGCCTGGGTTCTGACCGCCACCGCGCTTGTGCTGTTGATGACCCTGCCGGCGCTGGCCCTGTTCTACGGCGGCCTGGTGCAGTCGAAGAACGTGCTCTCCGTGCTGTCGCAGTGCGTCGTCATCGCCTGCCTGATGTCGCTGCTCTGGTTTTTCGTCGGCTACTCCATCGCGTTCGGCGATGGCGGGGCGGGCAACGCTTTCTGGGGCGGCCTCGACAAGGCGTTCCTCAACGGCGTCACGGCGGAGAGCGAGACCGGAACGATCCCCGAATCCGTGTTCTTCATGTTCCAGATGACGTTCGCCATCATCACGCCTGCGCTGATCGTCGGGGCTTATCCCGAGCGCGCCGGGTTCGCCTACGTCCTCATCTTCTCGTCGGCGTGGCTGCTGCTGGTCTACGCGCCGGTGTGCCACTGGGTCTGGGCGTCTGGCGGCTGGCTGTTCGAACAGGGCGTGCGCGACTTCGCGGGCGGCCTCGTCGTTCACGCGACCGCAGGTTCATCCGCGCTGGTGATCGCGACCGTTGTCGGCAAGCGCAAACACTTCCCTCACGAAATGCGGCCGCCCCACAGCCCAGTGCTGGTGATGATCGGCGCAGCGATGCTGTGGGTCGGCTGGTACGGCTTCAACGCGGGCTCCGCGCTGGGCGCCGGGCAATCCGCCGGCAACGCCATGCTGGTCACCCACCTGTCGGCCTCCGCTGCGGCGCTGACCTGGATGGCGATCGAATGGGTGAAGTTCGGCCGTCCCGGCCTTGTCGGCACGGTCACCGGCCTGATTGCAGGCCTCGCGACGATCACGCCCGCAGCCGGTTCAGTCGGTCCGATGGGCGCCGTGATCATCGGCGTGCTGGCCTCGGTGGTCTGCTTCTATGCGGTCACGCTGATCCGCACGATGCTGAAGATCGACGACAGCCTTGACGTGTTCGCGGTCCACGGCGTCGGCGGCATTCTCGGCACCCTCATCCTGCCGCTGCTCGCCACGCTTGGCCCGCTGGCGCCGGGACTGGGCGAGGCGACAGTCGCGCAGCAGTCATTGGTGCAGCTACAAGGCGTGCTCGCCGTTGTGGCGTGGTCGGTGATCGTGACCTTCGTAATCGCAAAGGCCACTGCGTTCCTGGTCAGCGCCCGCGCCAAGCCCGAGGCGGAAGTCGAAGGCCTCGACATGCACGTGCATGGCGAGCGCGCCTGGCACGGCATCGGCGGCTAGATCAGTCGGCTAGAGCCCGCCCGCGCCCCTGGCGCGCGACTGGTTCGGCCGCTTGATCGCCGCCGGCGAGAGCGCCAACACACGCGCATGGCCGACCCAGTCGTCGCGGCGGATGCGGCCACGGAAATGCATCAACTTGCTCTCAACCCAGTCGATCTCCTGCGGCGTCCATTCCGCAACCTGCCAGAAATAGTAGACGCCCAGATCATGCAGGAGCGCGCGCAACATGGGGCCGACGCCATCGATCGCTTCCAGATCGTCGGGCGGTCCGAAGGCAGGCTCCGACAGCAGGTTGGCCTCATCGTTCGCGCGCCGGAAGGCGTTGATGGGGTCGGTGTCGCGCTCGGGCCGCGTCGGCGCCGGTTGCTGCTCGGGCTGGCGTACGACGTGAAGCGGCGGCGCCATGCGCCCGTCCGAACCATCCGCACGCTGCACCAGCGCGTCCGCCCGCGAACGCAGCATATGATGCACGGCGGCAAGGCCATACTCGATCGCCGTCAGCCGGTTCTCCATCGCCACCAGGTCGCGCCGGTTGTCGATCGCGCGTACCGCGCCGATCACCGGCGACATGTCCGGCCCCGGCATGCTGCCGATGGCTTCCTCGATGCCGGCCAGGCGCCGGTCGATCGGCTTCATCGCCTGCGCGTCACGCACATCATTCTGGAGACCAGCGACCGCCGCATCGAGCGCTGACAGCCGGTTGAACAGCGGCCCCAGATCCTGCGGCGGCTTGTCGAGCGCCACGACAAAGGCTTCGAGATCGGCGAGCGAGGCATGCAGCGGCTGCAGGTTGGGCTGCGGCAGGTTAGCGATCGACGCCTGTACCTCGCCAAGCCGAGTCTGGATCGGCGCGACATCGGGAATGCGGATGTTGGCGACAGCGGCGTGAATCTCGGACAGGCGCTGCTGCAGCGGCGCAAGGTCGGGCGAACGAACAGCACCGATTGCGGTTGAGATCGTTGCGAAACGGCTGGAGATCGCCTCCATGTCAGTGCGACGCGACACCTCGATGCGCGCGCCAAGATCGTTCAGCCGCGGTTCCAGCGCATTGACCGTGAGGCCCAGCGAGGCCAGGCCGGCATGCACCGGTCCAAGATCCACATCCTTCAGCTTCTCGATCGCCGACTCCAGGCGGCCGAGGCGCTCGTCGAGCGCGGGGCGGACTTGCGATACGGCAGCGTCGACGTCGGATACCCGCGCGAGCACAGGATCGAGCGAGAAGGCCGCGAGGCGCGCTTCCAGAGCATCGATGCGCTGCTGCACTGGCGTCAGGTCCGTCTCCGGCAGGCGGATGTCGGCGACCGTGCGACGAATGCCCTGCAGCGTATCGTCGATCGGCGCGAGGTCTACTTGCTTCTGCCCGGCCAGCGCGGCAAGGACGGTCGCCGCCTGCGTCGCCACGTCATCGCGGGTGGCGAGCTTGGTGAGTTGGCTGGCCTGCTCCAGCAGCCGCTCGCGGCTCTGCGCCAGCGATTCAAAGCGCCGGTTCAGCCACCACCACATCAGTGCGGCGCCAAGTGCTGCAGCGAGCAGCATGAGAATGAAGATCTGGAGAAGCAGGAACCACATGAACTTGTCCGTCAGTTAGGCGGTGAACGCAGCGTGCGGATTTCGATACGGCGATTGCGGGCGCGGCCCTGTTCGGAGCCGTTGGTGGCGACGGGCTCGGCAGCGCCCACGCCTTGCGCCACCAGCCTGTCAGCCGCGACGCCACGCGATATCAGCGCGGTTCGCACGGCCTCGGCGCGGCGAAGGCTCAAACGCGTGTTTGCTACCGCCCGTCCGACATTGTCGGTATGTCCATCGATGCTCAGCGACCCGCGGCAGTAGCCAGCGGCTGATGCGATCGCGTCGAGCAGCGCATCGCTACCGACCCCGATGGCGGCGCTATTGGTCGCGAATTCGATGCGCGCGCTAGCGAGAATGCTCGCCATGGTCTCGTCGCAGGCCTCCGCCTCGGCGGGCGAAGGCGGCGTTGCAGCGTCGGGATCCGACCCGTCGATCCGCGGCCCCAACGATCCCGGCAGCAGCGGGTCATCGACCCAGGTAAACTGGCTGATCACCCAGGTCGCCGGCGCCGCCTGTCCGAACAGGGTATCGGCCGGCGCAAGCATCACGGCCCGCTCAGCTGCGGCGGCGGCTTCGCGCGAGGGCGGACGTCCTTCCAGCACGACCCACTGCCCCGACACCGACGCGGTCGCCCACGTCGCGCCGGATCGCTGCAATGCGGCGCGCGCCGATGCTTCCGTCGCCGCCTGCACCTCGCCGAAGGCGAATGGCACCAGCGCCACGATCATCAACAACACCAGCCCGAGCAGCGGGACCAGGCCGTAGGGCACAAACGGGTAACGCGTTGCGGCGGCCTCAACAGTCCCAACCTGCCGGCGCGCGGGGAGCCAGTTCGGCCGGGGCCGATCTGACTGGGAGTTGTCTGGCAGGGGCGGTTTGTCCATGAGCCATCCCGAGCAACCCTTCTGGCCGCCTGATCCTTATGCCGCAGTCTGTCCGGAAAGCCGATGGCGGTCTCGCCGGACGCGAATCCCGAGGATTCCGTGCAAATCGGACCGTTTCGGGCCAAAAACGCCGCTTGCGGCCCCACCACCCCTCACTTATAAGCCGCGCTTCCCGAAAGGACGCGATCGTCGCGGCCTGTGTAGCCAGGGTGTCTGCCGCTCCTCCAACGGAGATCGGCCATCAGGGCGAAACGGAGAGCAAGATGTCCAAACCCGAAATCGTCCTCAATGTCGACGTGCGCGAGCGCACGGGCCGCGGCGGCGCCCGCGAAGTCCGCAACCAGGGGCGCGTGCCGGCCGTGCTTTACGGCGGCGACAAGGCCCCGGTTCCGATCTCGATCGACAAGAAAACCATCAACATCGCCCTCAAGTCGGGCAAGTTTCTCTCGCACACCGTGACGCTGGAATACAAAGGCGAGCGCCAGCTGGTGTTCGCGCAGGACATCCAGTTCCACCCCGTCACCGACGAGCCGACCCACCTCGACCTCTACCGCGTCGAAAAAGGCCAGATCATCCGCGTGGCCGTTCCGGTTCACGTCACCGGCCAGGGCGTCTCGCCCGGCATCAAGCGCGGCGGCGCGATGAACATCGTGCGCCACGAAATCTGGCTCTACGCCCCGGCCGACAACATCCCGGAGCATCTCGAAGCTGACGTCTCGTCGATGGAAATCGGCGATGCGCTCAAGATCTCCGCGATCCAGCTGCCGGAAGGCGTCCGCCCGACCATCGAGGGCCGCGACTTCACCATCATCACCATCGCGGGCCGCAAGGCCAAGGACGACGTGGCCGAGGACAAACCGGCCGCCGACGCCGCCGCGCCTGCCGCCGCCGCGCCTGCCGCTGGCGCCAAGGCTGCCGCTCCGGCTGCTGGCGCTAAGGCCGCTGCTCCGGCCAAGGCTGCCCCGGCCGCGCCGAAGAAGAAGTAGGAATGTAGAGCTGGCGCATCATCCGATGCGCCGGCCCATTCTTCGGGACGGCTCTGATGCTGCTCATCGTGGGCCTTGGAAACCCCGGCGCGAAATACGCCGGCAATCGCCACAACATCGGCTTCATGGCCGTGGACCGCTTCGCGTCGAAACACGCGTTCGGCCCGTGGCGCACGCGCTTCCAGGGTGAAGTCGCCGAGGGCGCGCTGACCGCTGACAACGGCACGAAGGTGAAGGCGCTGCTGCTGAAGCCGCAGACCTTCATGAACAATTCCGGCCACTCGGTCGGCGAGGCGATGCGCTTCCACAAGATCACGCCGGCCAACACGGTGGTCTTCTATGACGAGATCGACCTCGCCCCCGGCCGCTTCCGCATGAAGACCGGCGGCGGCGCAGCCGGCCACAACGGGATCCGCTCGATCATCGCGCAGGCAAGCCCCGACGTGCGCCGCGCCCGCATGGGCGTGGGCCATCCCGGCGTGAAGGAACTCGTGCACGCCCACGTGCTGTCGGATTTCGCCAAGGCCGACCAGCCATGGCTCGCCGCGCTGATCGACGCCTGCGCCGAAGCGCTGCCCCTGCTGCTTGCCAACAACGACGACAAATACCAGACCGAAGTGATGCGTCTTGCACCCGCGCCGAAGAGCGACCCGCGCAAGCCGCCAGTTGATGACAAGGAACCGAACTGATGGGCTTCAAGGCTGGAATCGTGGGACTGCCGAATGTCGGCAAGTCGACCCTGTTCAACGCCCTGACCCGCACGGCGGCGGCGCAGGCGGCGAACTATCCCTTCTGCACCATTGAACCCAACGTCGGCGACGTGGCGATGCCTGAGCCGCGCCTCGACGTGCTGGCCAAGATCGCGGGCTCGAAGGAGATCATCCCCACTCGGATGAACTTCGTGGACATCGCCGGCCTCGTCAAAGGCGCGAGCAAGGGCGAAGGCCTCGGCAACCAGTTCCTCGCCACCATTCGCGAAGTCGACGCCGTCGCCTACGTCCTGCGCTGCTTCGAGGACGACGACATCACGCACGTCTCCGGCAAGATCGATCCGCTCTCCGACTTCGAAGTCGTCGAGACCGAGCTGATGCTCGCCGACATGGACTCGCTGGAGAAGCGCCGCCTCAACGTCGAGAAGAAAGCCAAGGGCGGCGACAAGGAAGCCATCCAGACGCTCGAGCTCCTTAAGCTTGCGCTGGAACAGCTGAATGCCGGCAAACCCGCGCGCCGCGCCAGGATTTCCGCCGAGGATCAGAAGGCGTGGAAGATGCTCCAGCTCCTCACGTCGAAGCCGGTCTTCTACATCTGCAACGTTGATGAAAACTCCGCCGGAACCGGCAACAAATTCTCCGACGCCGTCGTGGCCCACGCCAAGGCCGAAGGCTCCGCCGCCGTGGTCATCTCCGCCAAGATCGAAAGCGAAACCGCTGTCCTGTCCGACGACGAGCAGAAGGAATTCCTCGAAAGCCTCGGCCTCGAAGAGCCCGGCCTCAACCGCGTTATCCGCGCCGGCTACGAACTGCTTGGCCTGCAGACCTACTTCACCGTCGGCCCCAAGGAAGCGCGCGCCTGGACAATCAGGAAAGGCACGACCGCTCCGCAAGCCGCCGGCGTCATCCACGGCGATTTCGAGAAGGGCTTCATCAAGGCCGAAACGATCGCCTACGACGACTACGTGAAGTTCAAGGGCGAGAGCGGCGCCAAGGAAAACGGCAAGGCCCGTCAGGAAGGCAAGGAGTACATCGTCCAGGACGGCGACGTCATGCACTTCCGGTTCAACGTCTGATCGACGGCGGGAAGCCCGCCCCCGTCCTTCGAGACGCCGCG
>JBBAUA010000029.1:0-29071 GCA_040398465.1 Hyphomonadaceae bacterium
GGCGACGATCTCGCCGCCGCCGCCGCGCGTGCGCTTCACCATCGCGTCGAGTTCGTCCTGCGTGAAGAAGCCCTGCTTGATGCAGTCCGGCAGCGGCACGCCGCCGATCGAGGAGTGGCGCACCATCGGCACCATGTCATCGCCATGGCCGCCCAGCGTCCAGGCTTTCACGTCCTCGATCGAGATGCCGGTCTTTTCCGACAGGAAGTAGGCGAAGCGGGCCGAGTCCAGCACGCCGGCCATGCCGACAACGTGGCTGGTCGGGAGCCCCGAGAATTTCTGCAGCGCCCACACCATCGCATCGAGCGGGTTGGTGATGCAGATCACGAAGGCGTTCGGGCAGTGCTGCTTGATCGCGGCGCCGACGGATTTCATCACGCCGAGGTTGATGCCGATGAGATCATCGCGGCTCATGCCCGGCTTGCGCGGCACGCCGGCGGTCACGATCACCACGTCGGATCCGGCGATCACCGAATATTCTTCCAGCGAACCGCCAGACAGCTTGCCGTCCTTGCCGTAAACCGCGGCGGCTTCGGCGATATCGAGCCCCTTGCCCTTCGCAATGCCGCCCTTCATGTCAACGAGGACGATGTCGCCCAGCTCTTCCCGCGAACAGACGTGGGCCAGCGTGCCGCCGATCATGCCGGCGCCGATGAGGGCGATCTTCTTGCGGGCCATGGATACGTCTCCTGGTCAGGATGCGGCGGACCGTCGACCCGCCCGGAAATTGACGCGGGGACGGTTAGCGCAACAGGAGCGGGGGGGCAATGCGGCCTGAAGCCGTGGTTTCAGTCATCGGCCTCGTAAAGACCCACGCCGACGACGCAGGTCTCGGTTTCGCAGTCTACCAGCTCAACAATTACGTGCAGCTCGTCTCCCGATGCACCGGGCATGACCACCAGGATGGGTGTCGCATCGTCCTCGTCATCGGCATCGACCAGTTCCTCGTCCGCATCGTGTCCATAGAGGTCGATGTCGAAGCAGTCGTCGTCGCAGGCGCTGTAGACGAAGTACGTCTTCTCCGGATCGATGTCGAAGACGAACTCCGTGCTGGCGTCAATCTCCAGCTCTTCAAGCTGGATGTCGCCGACCAGCGTCTCGTCAACATCGGCAAATCCATCGACCATCGCGCGAACATAGTCGTTGATCGTACCCTGCTGCGCCACCGCGAACGGTGCGGTAACTGCGGCCAGCGCAATAGCGCAGGCCAGCCAAGGCGTTTTAATCTTCATGGCGTGTGCGTCCCTCGGTTGCCGGACGTTCCGTCATTCGGCGCCCAAGTCAATCCGGCCGCTGCAGGCAGGCGGCTATTTGGCAGGCTCGGCCGCCTGCTCGCGCTCCGCTGCAAGATAGTCCGCCGAGCTCATTTCATGGAGGCGGCTGGCGGTGCGCTGGAATTCGAACGCGCCATCGCCCGAGACGTAGAGATCATTCGGCGGCGCATCGGCCGACATCAGCAGCTTGGTCTTCGATTCGTAGAGCGCGTCGACCAACGTCACGAAGCGCGCAGCCCAGGTGCGCTCGTCCTTGCCCATGCGCGGCACGCGATCGACCAGCACGGTCGGATAATGGCGCGCAAGCTGGATATAGTCGGCAGCTCCGAGCGGCTGCTTGCAGAGTTCGTCGAAGGTGAAGCGCGCGACGCCCATCGCCTGGCGCGGCACATTCAGCTTGCGGCCCGCGACATCGAGCGTTTCGGGCGAGGGCGCAGCGCCCGCGGTAAGGCGTGCGAACGCGGCGTCCATCGCAGCGTCGGCCTCGGCCCCGAGCGGCGCGTAGTAGACCGGCGCCGCCGTCAGGCGCTCCAGGCGATAGTCGCGCGCGGCTTTCAGTTCGAGCACATCCACTTCCTGCTCCAGCCTGCGGATGAAGGGCAGGAACAGTTCCCGGTTGATGCCATTGGTGTAAAGGTCCGCCGGCCTGCGGTTGGAGGTCGCCACGATGGTGACGCCGCGCTCGAACAGGTGTTCGAACAGGCGGCTGAGGATCATCGCGTCGGCGATCTGCGTGACTTGGAATTCGTCGAAGCACAGCACGCGGCCCGTATCCGCGATGCGTCTTGCGGCTGGCGCGATCGGGTCGCCCGAGCCGGTCTTGCGCCATTCGAAGATGAAGGCGTGGGTCTCCAGCATGAAGTCGTGGAAGTGGACGCGGCGCTTGTCCTTGATGGTCAGCGCCTCGAAGAACATGTCCATCAGCATCGACTTGCCGCGGCCGACGGCGCCCCAGAGATAGAGGCCGCGCGGCGACTTCTGGCTCACAAACCAGCCGCGAGAGGCGGTCAGCGCCTTCGCCAGCGCATCGAGCCGCTCGACAGCCTCGGCTTGCGCCGGGTCAGCCGACAGCCGCCCGGCGGCGAGGCGTTCGGAGTAGAGCTGTTTCACACGCGTCATTCAGGTTCGCGCATAGCGGGGAAAGGGCGGCGATGGAAAGCGTTTTCGCGTCGCGGTCAGGCGGCCACCACTGCGACGCCTTCTTTGCATCGGCGACGGGATCGCACGCCGGCCCGCAACGCGAATAGTAGAGGTCGCGCAGGTCGGGCGTCGGGTCGGTTATCTTGTGGGGCGGAATGCCGATCGCGTTCGCATCGTGCAGCAGGATTTTCCACGATCCGTTGTCGGGCTTTTCCAGAACGAACAGCGTCGATGCGGCGTTCTCATAGGTCTTCTGGGCCGCCGACGCGTAGAAACAGCCCCGCTCCCAGGCCATCGCCTTGGCGAAGCGCGGGTCCAGCTTCAGAACGTCGATCTCATAGCTGAACTGCATCGCCCGCGCGGACAGTTCGTGGTTCAGGTACGGCTCGCGGATGGCCACCGATCCGCTGTGCAGATCCGCCGGGACCGAATAGCCAGGTCCGGCGTTCACGCCCGCGGGGGCCATCAGCGACCAGGGCGCATTCGGGTTCGGCTCTCTGACGCGCGCATACCAGTCTGCGATCACCGCCCGTACGGCAGCCTCGTCCTCCGCGGTCTGCGCGAGCGCCGGCCCCGCCGACAGCAGCGCGGCGAGCGAGAGGATGACGCAATGAATGAAGGTGCGCATGAGACGCCCCCGGACGGCAGGGACGCTGGCGCAGGATCAGGGCGGAAGTTTGAAGATCAGCCGGCGGCCGATTGGGGTGCGCCCGGCATCAGGCTGTTGAGGAAGTCGCGGAACAGCTCCGGCCGGCGCACGAAGTCGGCCAGCGGCAGGTCTTCCTTGCCCACGGCCTTAGGCGCGCAGTCGACGCCGGCGCGCACCAGGCTGCGCATGACTTCGTCGCGCTTGTCGCTGCCCGAGACGATGGCGACACGGAAGCGGCCCATGCTGGCGATCCGCGTGACGGTAGCGTCCTCGTCGGTCGAGTCAGGCAGCATCAGGTCGATCACGACAAGGTCGAAGCGCTCAAGGCGCAGCTTGCGCTCGGCGTCAATCAGCGTCGTGGCGATGACAAGGTCGATGCCGTAGCGGCGGCGCGATGCGGCCGCGGCAGCAGCGGCCAGGAGCTCTCCCGCGCGCGCGTGATCCTCCACCCACAGGACTTTCATTTTCGGCTCCTCCAAACCCGGCTGGACCGCAATGACCAGACCGGAGGTTTGCAGCGCGACTACCAAGCATACGTTTCGCGTTAGCGAAATGTGTGCAAGACAGTTTTGCCGCGCGAACTGTTACGAATGATTAACGGCATGAACAGATTCTTCCGCGACAAAGTCGGTGAATAACGTGACTCATCCGGAAACTCATGCCGCCGACTCAGGCCTCGCGGCCTTCATTGACCCGGAAACCCGCGATGGTCACATCGTCGATATCCTGATCGAGGAAAGATGCCCCAGTTGGGTTAGTCACTGGTCGTGGCCGGTTGTTCGCCCGGTGCTCTATCAAATGTTGGGTTACCGCAGGGCGCTGCGCTGGGCGGACGACATCAGGCAGCTCAATTCCGGGGCTGCGTGTTTCGCCTATCTCGATCGCGTTCTGGGCCTGAAAGTGACCAGCAGCGGCATGGAGAAAGTCCCGCGTACCGGCCGGGCGATGATTGTCGCCAATCACCCGACCGGGCTTGCCGATGGGTCAATCGCGCTTGCCGCCCTGTCGGATATCCGCGCCGACATCGAGATCATGGCGAATGCAGACGCCTGCCGCATCAATCCGCGCTTCGCCGAGGTGATCATCCCGGTCGAGTGGGTGCAGGAAAAGCGCTCGATGCAGAAGACGCGCGAGACGCTGCGGCGCACCGGTGCGACATTCGCGAATGAGCGTGTGCTGATGATCTTTCCATCGGGCGCGCTGGCGCAGATGCGCGAGGGCATGCTGACCGACGAACCCTGGCACCAGACCGCCGTCAGCCTTGCGCGCAAGAGCAAGACGCCGGTGACGCCGCTGCACATCGCCAGCCGCAATTCCAAACTCTACTACACCTTCTGCGGGCTGAACCGGGAGCTCCGCGACATCACGCTGTTCCACGAACTGCTCAACAAGAAGGGTGCGCGCGCCCACCTCACCTTCGGACCGCAGATCCCGTGGGAGCACCTCGCGGGCGACCCGCAGGCTGTGACGGACAAGCTGCGCGAGTATGTCGACAACCAGCTGCCGCGCGATCCGGAGCGTCCGTTCGAGCCGCTGAAGGGCTAGGAAGCTCGCTCCGCGCTGCCGGCAATGTGGAGGGGAGAAAGGGCGGGTCGCGTGACCCGCCCCTTCCATTCCAGCCCGGTGTGTCAGCCGGTCGTTTCGCGCAGCGCCTGAGGCGAGGCGCGGCCGACGCCATACCAGTCCAGCTTCCGCGTCATCCACATCGTGCCAGCGATGGCGAGGAACGACGCGATGGAGCCCACCAGCAGGGCGTAGTCCTCCTGCCGGAGCAGCACGTAGATCAGGCCATAGAGCAGCGAGAACACGCCCAGCGCCTTCACCGCCGCCATGCGTGAACCAAAGACCGATCCCGCATAGAGAGACAGCGCCAGCACGGTCCCGACGGCGGCGGCGATGAAGCCCATGTTGAACCCGGCCACTTCCGAGATCGACAGCAGCAGCATGTAGAAGATCGTCTGCGCCAGTCCGACGAGCACGTACTGGGCAGGGTGCGCCCGCCGGCCGCTGGTAACCTCGAACAGGAAGTAGGTGAGGAACACGAGCCCTATGAACATCGGCGCATATTTCAGCGCGCGATCGACGCTCTGGTAGGGGCTGGCCTCATCGATCAGGCTTGCGCCAGGGCTCATCAGCCCGTCGAACCACAGGTCCGCGCCGGCGCCGGGAACCCCACGGGCAAGGAACGGAATGCGCCAGCTGGCGGAGAATGAATTTGCCGCTATCTCGCGCGTATCCGGCAGGACGCCGCTGTCGAAACTCGGCGCCCCCCAGTTTCCGGCAAGAGCGATTGTCGTGTCGCGGGCGAACGTGGCGAGCGAGATGTTATGCGCGCCCGACACGTTCAGGGTGGCCTGCACAGGAAGCGTTGCCGACGCGGGCTGCCCGGTCCATCCGAGCGGCGCGCCGAGAACGCGCAACGTCTGGTTCGGTTGATCATCCGAATCCGTTCTGTCGAGCTCGACGGGAGAAACTTCGAGGGGCCGTCCTGCCACGGATATCTGCGCATCCTTTGCTCCACGCAGGTCGCTGACATTCATGACAATCCGCGCGTCGCTCCAGCGCAGCACCGCGCCGGATGGAGCTTCGGCTGCGATGCGGTCCGTGCTGAATGTGGCGCTGAAGTTCGTCGTCACGTTGTAGACCGGAACCTGCTGCAGCCCGCGCTTCCGGATCTCCGTTGCGAGCTCGGCATTCGCCTGTCCCGTTTCCGCGTAGAGAATCATGTGGCCTGACTTGCGGCGCATCTGATTCACGTTGCCGAGCGAGACGACCGTTTCCTGCTCGAACGGCACGACGATCACCGGCCCCATCAGGTTCTGCGATCCCGCCTGCAGCGACGTCACGTCCATGATGGCTGTCTGGGCGGCCATCGCCCGCGATGTGAAGATCATGTAGACGAAGCCAGCTGGTACGGCCATCGACAACGCCAGTGCGCACACCAGGATCAATTTCAGTCCGAACGATCGCTGCGGCAAAAGCCGTCCAAGATCGAAGCCGCCGCCCGCGTTGGGGCTGGCGCCTGCACCTGAGTCCGACATGGCGTCCCTTTTCCTTCTCGTCGGCGATGGCGCAGGAAAGGAGGGCGCGCAGGCGGAAATGCGATGCGAGCCAAGGCATCTCGAAGGCGATTGCGGCGAAACCCGCGCGCATGGTGTTTGCGATTCCAAATCGTTAAGTGACCCCTTAGGGTAGCGGCGCGGGCGTGGCGGAATCGGATGGGTCATCGGCAATGAAGAACTTCCTTCGCGTCTACGGCGCGCCGATCGCGATTGTCGTGCTGGGCCTTGTCGTGGCCTTCATGTTCATGTCGCCTGCGCCGCCAAAGCGCATCGTCATCGCCGGCGGCGGCGCGGGCGGCGCTTACGCGGCGACGGCGGATGCCTACGCGAAAACGCTGGACGGCTTCGATGTCGAGGTAGAGGTGCTGGAGACGGCCGGCTCGGTCGACAACCTTGCGCGCGTGAAATCCGGACAGGCGGATGTCGGCATTGTGCAGACAGGGTTGGCCAGCGATCTGGGGCAGAACGGCGTCCGTTCGCTCGGCGCGGTCTTCTACGAGCCGCTCTGGATCTTCCATCGCAGCAGTGTGCGCGTCGAAAGCCTGCAGTCCGTTGCGGGCCGCCGCGTGGCGATCGGACCGGAAGGGTCTGGCGTGCGCGTCCTGGCGACACTGCTGCTCACGGAAGCCGGCGTGGCGCCGGAGAGTTACACCGCCGTGCCCCTGGCTGGGCAGGCAGCCGCGGCGGCATTGCAGGCGGGCGAGATTGACATCGCGATGGTTGTGTCGGGTCCGACGGCGCCCTGGCTCGCGGGTCTCGCTGACGATCCTGAGATAAGCCTGCTGTCGATGCGCGAAGCCCACGCGCTTGCCCGCCGCCATCCTTATCTCGACGAGGTAACGCTCTACCGGGGCGTGCTGGATCTCAAGGCGATCCTGCCGCGCGAAGACGTCATGCTGATCGCTCCGGCCGCGCAGATTGTGGTGCGCGAGGACCTGCATCCAGCCATCCAGTCCCTGCTGATCGAGGCGGCGATGGCGGCGCATAGCGGCGGCTCGCTGCTGTCGGACCCCGGCCAGTTTCCGGCGCCGCAACTGGCGGACATCGCAATTTCGGACGAGGCGAAGCGCTACTACGACAACGGTCCGAGCTTCCTGCGCCGCGTCTTTCCCTACAGCGTCGCGAACTTCCTCGAGCGCGCCTGGGTGCTGGCGATCCCGCTGATCACGCTGATGATCCCGCTGATCCGCGCAGCCCCGCCGCTCTATCGCTGGCGCATCCGGCGCAAGATCTACGTCTGGTACAACGGTCTGCGCCAGCTCGAAGCCGACGGGCGTGCGGCGACGAGCCCGGAAGACCGCATGGAGGTGCGCGCCAAGCTCGCCGACCTGCAGGAAGAGGCGGGCAAGGTCGAAGTCCCAGTCAGTTATACCGATGACCTCTATCGCCTGCGCGCACACATCCGCTTTGTCGCCGAACTGGTCGACAAGCTGTCGGCACAGGAAAGGCATGCCAGGATCTAGCCCGAACCTGTAAGGCGACCTGATGCGGCTGCGCTTCTTCTTCGATGCGGGTTCTGGCGTTTGCCTGTGGGCGCAGGACGCCGAGGCGAAGGCGCGCTTCGGCTATCCGGTTGAATCCCGCGACCTCGACATACCGGACGACCTTCGCGCCGAGATCGAACAGCTGACGACCGACTATGACGACACCTTCCCGTGGGACGATCCAGGGTCCGGCAGCATTGTCGAACCGGATCGCACCATGTTCGGTCATGAGGAGAACCCGCCCTTCGCGACGCGGGTAAGGGCGCTGTTGCCGAAACTGCGCGCGGCGCTCGCCGATGTAGAGATCGAGAGCGATTGGGAGGACTAAGGGAGCAGGTCCCAACGCCCTATAGCCATCCAGCCTCGCGGACGAGCTTGAGATTCGCGCGGCTGACCGGCGCCTCGAGGCCCGATTTGAGCTTCAGCGTCACCCGGCCATCGCCCTTGCTCACATCAGCGAGCCCCTGCCGCGCCACCCACCACGACCGGTGCACCTGAAGTCCCTCGAGCGTGGTCAGCTCGCGGATCGCATCGGCGAGCCGCATCAGGATCATCGTCTCGCCCACGCTCGTATGGACACGCAGATAGTGATCCTCGGCAGAGACGGCGTAGATCGTTCCGGCGCGAAACTTGGCCGGAAGCCGGTCGGCGAAGACGACCGGGATCGCCGCAGGTGCGGCTGCCGGGTTGCCGGACGGCGCGGCCGCAGCCGGTGATTTCTCGCCCAGCCGATCAAGCGCCCACCCTCCGGTCGTCAGCAGTGCCGAGATCACCAGAACATAGCCAAACTGCACCCACCACCAGCCGGGCTCCGCCAGTCTTCCAACCGACACGTATTCGATGGCCACGAGACCGATCGTGATCGGCACGGATATGACGCAGGATACCACCGCGATCTGCAGGGCGGGGTGCGAGCCTGCCATCCAGCGATCGAACACCAGCGGGTTGATCAGCATGGCAGCCGCCGACCCAAGCGCGATCAGGGCGGACCAGTAGACGATACGTTCCGGGAAGGGGATCTCGCCCGACTGATAGACGCCCAGCCAGGCGAAGATGACCCCCAGTCCCACCGAGATCGCGCCGCCCCGCAGGACGGTCATTGCCCACGCCGGTATCCGGCCGGCCGGCGCGCGTGTCGAAGGGTTACCCGGCTCGGTCATTGGCGTTTCGCAGCTGCATTTCGCGCTTCGTGAACGGTGTACCCCGGCAATTCACGAAGCAAAACAGCCTATTCGCGCAATTGGTGTGGTGAAGGCTGCCGGATCGTCGGAAGGTGCATGGGCCGGGACGAAATCCGGCTCAAAAGCTGATCCGAAACCCCGAACCAACGGAGTTCCTCCCCCATGACCAATATGACCAACCGCCTCCCCATCCTCTCCCTGCTGCTCTCCGCCCTCAGCGTGGCGCCCGCCGCCCTGCTGGCTGCCGCGCTGATCTTGCCACAGGCCGCCTCGGCCGAGCCTGCCAGGGCCAAGCTCACCCTGACCATCTCCAACATCAAGGAACACAAGGGCGCCCTCTCCCTCGGCATCTATGACGCTGCCGGGTACGAGACCGACAAGGCCGTCAATGGCGGGTCGATCCCGGTCACCGGCGCGACCGTGACGGCCACCTTCGACCTGCCGCCCGGCCAGTACGGCATCAAGATGTTCCACGACGTCGATGGCGACGGGAAGATGGGGACCAACCCGTTCGGCATGCCGACCGAACCCTTCGCCTTCTCCAACAGCGCGCCTGCCCAGTTCGGGCCGGCCAAGTGGGACGCGGCCAAGTTCGAGGTTGCGGCCCCGTCCACCGCGCACGCGATCAAGTTCAACTAGTCCGGCCAGCAGGAGCACCCCATGACCCTCTCCCGCCGCCTCTTCCTGCATGCCGGCCTTGCGACCGGCGCAAGCCTCGCGCTCAGCCCGTCCGCCCTTGCCAGAAACGAAATGCCGCCCTGGCATGTCGGCTACGCCACCGCCCCGGCGCAGGGCTTCGGCCCCGGCCCGATGCGCCTGGTCTCCGGCAAGGCGCCCGCGGGTCTTGCCGGCACGCTCTACCGGAATGGCCCTGCGCACTTCCAGCATGGCGAGGCCTACGCGACGCACTGGTTCGATGGCGACGGCATGGTCCAGCGCATCAACATCGCGGACGGCAAGGCAGTCCACACCGGCCGCTATGTCGACACGCCCAAACGCCGGCTTGAAATGGCGGCTGGCAAATTCCTCGCGCCCGGTTTCGGCACGGTGGGTGATCCCAGCTACCCGGTCACCTCGTCCAACGACGTGAACCCCGGCAACATCTCGGTGATGATGTCCGGCGGCGAGTTGCTGGCGCTGTGGGAGGCGGGCACGCCCTACCGCATGGATCCGGTGACGCTGGAGACAAAAGGCCTCAAGGAATTCAGGAGCGACCTGAAGGGCATGCCCTTCCTCGCCCATCCCAAGCGCGAGCCCGATGGCCGCATCTGGAACCTCGCCCTCAATGGCCGCATGGCGGGCATCTACAACATCAATCCCGATGGCTCGGTCGCCAGCTTCGGCATGGTCGATATCGGCGCCGCCGCCTACATCCACGACTGGGCGATGACCGACAGCAAGCTCGTCATTCTTGTCCAGCCCTGGATCCAGACGCGCACACGGCCCCCCTTCATCGACGGCTTCGAGTGGAAGCCGGAAGAGGGAATGAAATATCTCATCGTCGACAAGGACGACCTCACGAAAACCCGCTGGGCGCAGGGCCCGGCGCGCGCCTTCTACCACACCGGCGCAGCCTGGGAGGAAAGCGACGGCACGATCCGCCTCGACGCCGCCTTCTATCCCGAACCCGTGCTCGGCTCGGGCGGCGGCGCGCAGGAAATCCGCGGAAAGCTCTCCGGCTATGACCGGCCGTCGAAACTGACGATGGTCGCCATCGGCAAGTCAGGCGATGCAAAGCTCACGGAAACCGACATCGCCGGCGACTTCCCGCAGGTCGATCCGCGCCGCCACGGCCTGTCCCGGAAACTCACAGCGATGGTCACCGGCTCGGTCGCAGGCCAGCCCGGCGGCAGCGCGCTTGCGCTGCAGGACTGGTCCAGCGGCAAGCGCCAAGTCTACGACTTCGGATCGCACTACATCGTCGAGGAACACCTGTTCATCCCGAAGCCCGGCGGCTCATCGGAGAAGGACTGCTGGCTGATCGGCCCCGCGATCAACACGCGCGCCGGCCGCACCGAAGTCTGGGTCTTCGACGTTGCGAACATCGAGGATGGCCCAGTCGCCGTCTGGCAGGCGGACTATGCCTGGCCGCTCGGTTTCCATGGGACGTGGGCGTGAGAACACTGCTCCGTGGAGGACGATGACTACCGCAAGGGAGTCGATCTCGGGTTGCATTGCGCCTGCCCGAGAATGACGCTCCTGTCGCCCCGCTTCTGCACTTCCCGCTTTCGGTAACAAGAATTTAGACGCGCGTTGCAGCAAACCCCGCTAAAGCCGGTACGATAACAAGAATCGCCCGGCGATCTTCTCCATGACCGTCTACCGGAACGTCGCGTCTCTCATCCTCGCTGTGATGCTGCTTCAGGCCGCTTCCGGCGTGCTGAGCGTCACCACGCCGCTGGCGCTCGATTACATGGGCGCGTCCGCGCTTGGCGTCGGCATGGTGGCCGCGTCCTTCTCCGCGGGGTTCATGGCTGGCGCGTGGTTCGCGCCCGACATCGTGCGCCAGGTGGGACACATTCGCGCCTACTCGGCCGCCGCCGCCATTTACGCTGTCGGCATCCTGTCCATGGGCCTGTCGTTCGACGCCGTTGCGTGGGCGCTGTTCCGGCTTGCTCAAGGCGCAGCGTCCGCCGTGATGTTCACCGCCGCCGAAAGCTGGATCGCGGATTCAACGCCGCGCTCCAAACGCGGCGGCGTGATGGGTCTCTACCAGCTGATGATCAAGCTCGCGATCTGCGGCGGCCCGCTGCTGATCCTCGATCACGCGCCCGAGGACATCCGCCCCTTCATCTGGGCGGGCCTGCTGATGATCCTCGCCGTCATCCCGCTCTGCGCCACCCAGCGCGCCCAGCCGGTCCTGCCGGATCGCGAAGCCCTCAGCCTCAACGGCATCTTCCGTATCCCGCCCGCAGCGCTCGCAGGCGCCCTCGTCGCCGGGCTCTGCAACACCGGCGTCACCTCGCAGATGCCGCTCTATGCGCAGGAGTTGCAGCCGGGCGAGGGCTCAGCCTCCGCCGCCACGCTCTACATCGCCGCGATGCTTGGGGGCGTGGTCACGCAATGGCCAGCGGGGTTGATCTCCGACAGGGTCGACCGGCGGCTTGTCGTCGCCTTCCTTGCCTTCCTCGCGCTGGCCGCCTGCATCGCGCTCTATCTCACCGCGGGCAGGGTCTCGTTCTCGATCACCGTGCTGCTGGCCGCATTGTGGGGCGGGGGAGCGCTGTCCTTCTATTCGATCTCCGCCAGCCACGCGACCGACCGGACGGATGCGGGACAGATCGCGCAGGTCATGTCCGGCATGCTGTTCATCTGGGCGGGCGGCTCGGTGCTCGGCCCGATCCTGACTGGCGCCGTCGCCGACACGCAGGCGGGGCAGCCCGGCGTGTTTCTCGCGGTCGCCTTCGGCTATTTCGGGCTGATGGCGGCCAATCTCGGACGACTGTTTGTTCGCGACCGGCCGCTGCGCTCGCAACGATCAACCTTCAAGTCGCTCCAGGCGACCAGCGTGGTGCAGGGCAAGGTCGCGGGCGAGGCTGAACATGCCGCTCCAGCGGGCGATCCGCCGCCGCCGGCGTCCGAACCCAAACCGGTCTGATCCGGTTCCAAACAGCGCCAATCGCCTACGTTGCGTCGTGGCGCCCCATGCGCTATCGCGACACGCCCGAGCAGGGCTTGCCACGCCCGTCTTTCAGGAAAACTTTTCATGAACATCCACGAGCACCAGGCGAAAGAAGTGCTGAAGTCGTTCGGCGCGCCCGTCGCCCTCGGCGTCGCCATCACCTCGGTGGACCAGGCGCAGGCCGCGATCGACGCGCTGCCGGGTCCGCTCTGGGTGGTGAAATCGCAGATCCACGCCGGCGGCCGCGGCAAGGGCAAATTCCTTGAGAAGGAAGCCGGTGAAAAAGGCGGCGTCCGCCTCGGCTTCTCCAAGGAGCAGGCGCTTGAGCATGTGAAGGCCATGCTCGGCAAGACGCTGGTGACGGCCCAGACCAGCGCTGGCGGCAAGCAGGTCAACCGCATCTACATCGAGGACGGCGCCGACATCGAGAAGGAGCTCTACCTCTCGCTCCTTGTGGACCGTGGAACAGGAAAGATCGCCTTCGTCGTCTCGACCGAAGGCGGCATGGACATCGAAGCCGTCGCCCATGACACGCCCGACCGCATCATGACGCTGCCGATCGAGCCCTCGGCCGGCGTCACCGACGCCGACGCCAGCAAGCTATGCGATGCGCTGAAGCTGTCGGGCGAGGCCCGCACCGACATGATCGGCCTGTCGCGCATCCTCTACAAAGCCTTCGTCGAGAAGGACATGGCGATGCTGGAGATCAACCCGCTGATCGTCATGAAGAATGGACGCGTCCGTGTGCTGGACGCGAAAGTCTCCTTCGACGGCAACGCGCTGTTCCGCCATCCCGACATCCAGGCGCTGCGCGACAAGACCGAGGAAGACGAGAAGGAAATCGAAGCCTCCGAGTGGGACCTCGCCTACATCGCGCTCGACGGCACGATCGGCTGCATGGTCAACGGCGCCGGTCTCGCCATGGCCACGATGGACATCATCAAGCTCTATGGCGAAGAGCCCGCCAACTTCTGCGACGTCGGCGGCGGCGCCGGGAAAGAGAAAGTCGCGGCCGCTTTCAAGATCATCATGAAGGATCCCAAGGTGAAGGGCATCCTCGTGAACATCTTCGGCGGCATCATGAAGTGCGATGTCATCGCCGAGGGCGTGCTCGCCGCCGTGCGCGAGACCAATCTCTCCGTGCCGCTGGTCGTCCGCCTCGAAGGCACGAACGCTGAACTCGGCAAGAAGATCATCAAGGACAGCGGCCTCAACGTCGTCCCCGCCAACGACCTCGATGACGCAGCGCAGAAGATCGTCGCCGCCGTCAAAGGCAAATAAGCTCGGGCGGGCCGCTGGTCCGCCCCTTTTCATTTCTGACAGTCACCACACGACAGTCCCAAGGTTCCGCGATGTCCATCCTGATCGACCGCAACACCAAAGTCCTCACCCAGGGCATGACCGGCAAGACCGGCACGTTCCATACCGAGCAGGGCATTGCGTACGGCACGCAGATGGTCGGCGGGATCACGCCGGGCAAGGGCGGCACGAACTGGGAAGGCACGCTGCCCGACGGCTCGAAAGTCCAGCGCCCACTGTTCAACACCGTCGCCGAAGCGAAAGAAAAGACCGGCGCCAACGCCACCGTCATCTACGTGCCGCCGAAATTCTGCGCCGCCGCCATCGAAGAAGCCATCGACGCCGAAATCCCGCTGATCGTCACCATCACCGAGGGCGTCCCCGTGCTCGACATGGTGCGCGTGAAGGACAAGCTCGCGAAGTCGAAATCGCGCCTGATCGGACCCAACTGCCCCGGCCTGCTCACGCCCGGCCAGTGCAAGATCGGCATCATGCCGGGCTCCATCTTCTCCAAGGGCAATATTGGCGTGCTCTCGCGCTCCGGCACGCTCACCTATGAAGCAGTGTTCCAGACCACCGCCGAAGGCCTTGGCCAGACCACGGCCGTCGGCATCGGTGGCGACCCGGTCAAGGGCACGGATTTCATCGACGTGCTCGAGATGTTCCTCGCCGACGACGAAACGAAGGCGATCATCATGATCGGCGAGATCGGCGGATCGGGCGAGGAAGACGCCGCCCAATTCCTCAAGGACGAGGCAAAGCGCGGCCGCAAGAAGCCGATGGTCGGCTTCATCGCCGGCCGCACGGCTCCCAAGGGCCGCACCATGGGCCACGCAGGCGCGATTGTTTCGGGCGGCAAGGGCGATGCGGAATCGAAGATCGCCGCTATGGAATCTGCCGGCATCGTCGTCTCGCCGAGCCCGGCGCGCCTTGGCACGACCATGACGGAAGTGCTGAAGCGCTAGCGCCCTGACGAGTGGAAGTGGTTGATCGCCCACCAGGCGCAACCACCTATCGTCACCGTCATCGCTGCACCGATTGCGGTAAGGGAACCGACCAGCGCCACGTCTCGCGGAGCGAACGTCCAAAGGCCGGCAAACACGACGCCTCCCAGCATCAGCGCCGAGCCGCCCAGGCGCAGCACTGACTGACGCAAGGCGGCGAGTGACACCGATCGGGGCGGCGGACCGTCCATCGTTTTCGGCATCCGATTGCCAATCGCTGCGAGGCAGAGCCCGATCAAGACCATGGCGCCGCGCGTCCTGGTCTCGTCGTCGATCCACCCCTGCTTGCTGGCAAGGAGCAGCAGCAACGCCCCGCCAAGCTGCACGCCCGCAAGGACAAGGTTGGCGCGGAAGTCCTTTCCAAGGCGCCGGACCTGGGGATGATCGCTCATTCGGCGGCTCCTTTGCGGAACTGTTCGGTTACACGATCATCCGTCACTGCGCGCTCGCTGACGCCGACGCCGAACAGGCCTGCAAAACCCAGCAGGGCGTCCTCCAGCACCGATAGTTTCAGCTGGTAGGTGATGGTCGTCCCGATCTTGAGGCTGTCGATCAGGTCCGCCTCGCGCAGCACCGCGAAGTGCGCCGACATGGTCGGCCGCGACACCGGGAAATGGCCGGCCAGCTCCCCAGCCGTCATCGGGCGCTGACGCAGCAGTTCCAGCACCTTGCGGCGCGTGGGATCGGCCAACGCCTTGAAGATATCGCTCATGGTCGATATTTAGCTAATTATCTAAATAGCGTCAAGACGTATTTCGATCATTGACTAAACTTGGTCCGGAAGACGAGCCGATGAGCGTCCGTTCGCGCCGCTTTTCCATGCGCTTCACGACATCGGTCCGCGCCCGAAACTGTCTGCTAACCAGTCACATCCTTATGTGCAGGATACCGCGCCCTTTCTGGTTGAGTCGGGCCGGAAAAAGCAGCATTTGGGTGCCACCAATCGCGCCCGGGACAGGGGTCCCGATTCTGGCGCTACAGGACGAAAAAAATGAACATCGAGGCGAAGGCAGGCGAAGTCCGCGGCATGGACAACGAAGCCATGCTGGACACGGCGTTTCTCTACGGCGCCAACGCCGCCTACATCGAGCAGCTCTACGCCCAGTACGCCGAGGACCCGGCCTCCGTCCCTGAAAGCTGGCAGCGCTTCTTCCGCGGCGTGGCTGACCCCGCCGCCGACGCCACGAACGCCGCCCACGGTCCCAGCTGGCAGGAGCCGCTGAAACACCAGAACAGCGACCTCGTCTCCGCGATGGACGGCAACTGGGGTGTCGCCCCGGTGAAGGACGCGAAGAAGGCCCCGCAGGTCGGCCCCACCATCGTCCCCGCCGACCTCCACCAGCAGGTGCAGGATTCGATCCGCGCCATCATGATGATCCGCGCCTACCGCATGCGCGGCCACCTCGCGGCGAACCTCGACCCGCTCGCCATGTTGCGAGGTGACGAGCAGCCGGAGCTCGATCCGAAGACCTACGGCTTCGGCCCGAAGGACATGGACCGCCGCATCTACATCGACAACGTGCTCGGCCTCGACTACGCGACGCCGCGCCAGATGCTCGACATCCTGCGCCGCACCTATTGCGGGACCTTCGCCGTCGAGTTCATGCACATTTCGGATCCTGAAGAGAAATCCTGGCTGCAGCAGCGCATCGAGGGGAAGGACAAGGAAATCTCCTTCACGCCCCAGGGCAAGCGCGCCATCCTCAAGAAGCTCGTCGAGGCGGAAGCCTTCGAGCGCTTCCTGCACAAGCGCTATCCCGGCACCAAGCGCTTCGGCCTCGATGGCGGCGAAGCCGCGGTCCCGGCCCTTGAGCAGATCATCAAGCGCGGCGGTGCGCTCGGCGTCGACGAGATTATCGTCGGCATGCCCCACCGCGGCCGTCTCAACGTGCTCGCCGCCGTGATGGGCAAGCCCTACCACAAGATCTTCTTCGAGTTTCAGGGCGGCAACACGCAGGGCTCCGACGACTACGGCTCGGGCGACGTCAAATACCATCTCGGCGCCTCCTCGGACCGCGAATTCGACGGCCACAATGTCCACCTCTCCCTGACGGCCAACCCGTCCCACCTCGAAATCGTCAACCCGGTGGTTCTCGGAAAAGCACGCGCGAAGCAGTTCTTCGACGAGGTCGAAGCCGGCGGCGCCCGCGCCACCGATCCGAAGGAGCGCGACGCCCGCCGCGTGAAGGTCATGCCGCTGCTGCTGCATGGCGATGCGGCATTCGCAGGCCAGGGCGTCGTCGCCGAATGCTTCGCGCTGTCGGGCCTTGCCGGTTACCGCACGGGCGGGGCGATGCACTTCATCGTCAACAACCAGATCGGCTTCACGACTGCGCCATCCTTCTCGCGCTCGTCGCCCTATCCCTCGGACATGGCGAAAATGGTCGATGCGCCGGTCTTCCACGTCAACGGCGATGATCCCGAAGCGGTCGTCTACGCCGCCAAGGTCGCCACCGAATACCGCCAGCAGTTCTGCAAGGACGTGGTCATCGACATGTTCTGCTATCGCCGCTTCGGTCACAACGAGGGCGACGACCCGACAATGACGCAGCCCCTGATGTACGCGAAGATCCGCGACCAGTCGTCGACGCGCGAACTCTACTCGCGCCGTCTGATCGACGAGGGCGTCATCACTGAAGACGCGCTCAACAACATGATCGCGGAAATGGAAGCCCATCTCGATTCCGAATTCGAGAAGGCCAAGACGTTCAAGCCCGGCGCCGCTGACTGGCTCGACGGCAAATGGGCCGGCCTCGGCCTGCCGAAGGACGAGGAATTCCGCGGCAAGACCGGTGTGCCGATGGCCAAGCTCAAGGACCTCGGCAAGAAGATCACCGACGTTCCCGAAGGCTTCAACATCCACAAGACGGTCGCCCGCACGGTCGATGCGCGCCGCAAGATGGCCGAGATCGGCGAGGGCCTCGACTGGGGCATGGCCGAGCACATGGCCTTCGCCACGCTGCTGGAAGAGGGCTTCCCCGTCCGCCTGTCAGGCCAGGACAGCTGCCGCGGCACCTTCACCCAGCGACATTCGCACCTTGTCGATCAGGCGACCGAAGAGCGCTACACGCCACTCAACAATCTCTCGCCCTCGCAGGCCCACTATGAGGTCATCGACTCGCTCCTCTCCGAAGAAGCGGTGCTCGGCTACGAATACGGCTACTCGCTGACGGCGCCGCAGACGCTCGTCCTCTGGGAAGCGCAGTTCGGCGACTTCGCCAACGGCGCGCAGGTGCTGTTCGACCAGTTCATCTCCTCCGGCGAGCGCAAATGGCTGCGCATGTCTGGCCTCGTCTGCCTACTGCCGCATGGCTATGAGGGGCAGGGCCCGGAACACTCCTCCGCCCGCCTCGAGCGCTTCCTGCAGATGTGCGCGCAGGACAACATGCAGGTCGTCAACTGCACGACGCCTGCGAACTACTACCACGCCCTGCGCCGCCAGATGCACCGCGACTTCCGCAAGCCGCTCATCGTCATGACGCCGAAATCACTGCTGCGCCACAAGCGGGCTGTGTCCGCATTCGAGGACATGGGCCCCGGCTCCACCTTCCACCGCATCCTGTGGGACGACGCCGAAACCAAGGGCCGCGGCGCCGATGTGAAGCTCCGCGCCGACAAGGAGATCCGCCGCGTCGTGATGTGCTCGGGCAAGGTCTATTACGACCTGTTCGAGGAGCGCGAGAAGCGCAAGATCGACGACGTCTATCTCCTGCGCCTTGAGCAGCTCTATCCCTTCCCCGTCGCCTCCCTGATGAAGGAGCTCGCCCGCTTCCCGCAGGCCGACATGGTCTGGTGCCAGGAGGAGCCGCGCAACATGGGCGCATGGACCTTCGTCGACTGGAACATCGAGAAGACGCTCGAGAAGCTGGACGTGAAGCACAAGCGCCCCCGCTACGTCGGCCGCCCCGCCTCGGCCTCGACAGCAGCCGGTACGATGGCGCTCCACAACAAGGAGCTCGCTGCCTTCCTGGACGCCGCGTTCGAGAAGTAACTTCGGGCCGCAAGCTCGCCCTCGTCCTTCGGGGCGGCCTTCGGCCTCCTCAGGATGAGGGCTCTAGCGACATGCGTGCTTGTTGAGGAGCCCTCATCATCCTGAGGGTTCGCGGGCGCTGCGCTTCAATCGAGACACTCTTGCGGTGCGATCGTCTCGAAGGACGAGGGCGGGCTCACCGCCGCTGGAGAATGCTCACGTCCCCACATGCGCCGCGCACCACTTGCCGAGGCGCTCCACCGCCTGCCGGGCCTGGCTCAGCATTGCGTAGCGGGCCTGGAAGACGTGGAACATCTCCGGCCAGATTTCCAGCGTGACAGCCACGCCTGCTGCGCCGAGGCGCTCTGCCAGCGCAGTTGAATCCGACATCAGGATCTCGGCCTCGCCGGTCTGGATGTAGGTCGGCGGCAGGCCGCGCAGGTCGCTCTCGAGGATCGGCAAGGCGCCGCCGCCGCCGAAATACTCCTGCGCCCGCATGGCAAGGCCGTTGGTGGTCAGGAAGGGGTCGCGCTGCGCCTTCGCTGCATGGCTCCAGCCGCGGTTGGCAAGGTCGATCCACGGCGACAGCAGGATCATGCCTGCCGGCAACGATGCGCCGATGTCGCGCAGCCGCAGCACCGTCGCCATGGCGAGCGCAGCCCCCGCGCTGTCGCCCGCGAGCAGCACATTGCTCGCCTTCATGTCTTCGCCCAGCATGCCGAGATAAGCTGCGACGCAATCTTCCACTGCAGCAGGATGCCGATGCTCCGGCGCCAGCCTGTAATCGGGAATGATCGCGCCGACCTTGGCATGGCCCGCCACCTGGCTCGCCAGCCCGCGATGCGATTTCGACGAGCCCATGGTGAAGCCGCCGCCATGGCACCAGAACACGACATGATCGCCACTGCCGCCTTCAGGCAGTATGCCGAGGCAGGAGACGCCGTTGAGCACGATGGCGGATTCGGTTGCGATCTTCGGCGTCGGGTCGTTCGCGGCGAACGCATCATAGGCGCGGCGCAGGGCGGGGAAGTCGGCGGGGTCGACGCCGCGCAGCCGCGCCGCGACGGAGTCGCGCGCCTGCGCCAGTTCGCCGACCAGGCCCGAGACCGAACTCAAGAAATCCCTCCACGCACGCCGCGCGGAACCCAAGCACGGCAGGCCCGCAAAGGCCATGCCGGGGGGTGCTGTTAACTGTCATCGGTTGCGCGCTGTGTCGCGAGAGCGGGCTCCTCGCCGACAGAGTAGGGCGCGCCCTACATCTGCATCGCCCAGCCTTCGACCGCCATCGACGCCTGGCGGACGGCTTCCGTCAGCGTCGGGTGCGCGTGGCAGGTGCGCGCGATGTCTTCCGACGATGCGCCGAACTCCATCGCCACACAGACCTCTGCGATCATCTCGCCGGCGGCCACGCCCACCATATGCGCGCCGAGCACCTGATCCGTCGTGGCGTCTGCCAGGATCTTCACAAAGCCGTCGGTCTCATGGTTGGTCTTGGCGCGCGAGTTGGCCGAGAACGGGAACTTGCCGACCTTGTAGGCGACGCCCGCTTCCTTGAGTTCTTCCTCGGTCTTGCCGACCCATGCGATCTCCGGCTTGGTGTAAACGACGCCGGGAATGATGTCGTAGTTCACATGCCCCGCCTTGCCCGCGATCAGCTCCGCGCAGGCGACGGCCTCGTCCTCCGCCTTGTGCGCCAGCATCGGACCCGAGGTGACATCGCCGACCACCCAGACGCCCTCGGCAGAGGTGCGATAGTGGTCGTTGGAGATCTGTCCGCGCCGGTCCGGCGTGATGCCCACGGTCTCAAGGCCAAGCCCCTGCGTGTACGGACGGCGCCCGATCGACAGCAGCACGACATCGGCGTCCAGCGTTTCCGCATCGCCGCCAGCCGCGGGCTGCATCGACAGTTTCAGCTTGCTCTTCAGCTTCTCGACGCCCGTCACCTTCATGCCCAGCTTGAAGGCGATGCCCTGCTTGGCGAAGATGCGCTGCGACTGCTTGGCCACCTCGCCATCGGCGCCCGGCAGGATGCGGTCGAGATACTCCACCACCGTCACTTCCGCGCCGAGCCTGCGCCAGACCGAACCCAGCTCCAGCCCGATAATGCCCGCGCCGATCACGATCATGCGCTTGGGCACGGTCTTCAGCGTCAGCGCGCCGGTCGAGGACACGATGCGCTCCTCGTCGATCTCGACGCCAGGTAGCGGCGTCGGCTCCGAGCCCGTCGCGATCACGATGTTCTTCGTCTCGAGCACCTTGTCGCCGACCACCACGCGGCCGGGACCATCAATGCGACCGGCGCCGTTGAACACGGTCACCTTGTGCTTCTTCATCAGGTACGCGATCCCGGCGGTAAGGCCGGTCACCGCGTCGTCCTTCTGCTTCAGCATGTTGTCGAGATTGAGCTTCAGCCCCGTCACCTCGATGCCAAGGCCGGCGAAATCCTTCGCCGCTGTCTCATAGAGCTCGGAAGCGTGCAGCATCGCCTTGGAGGGGATGCAGCCGACATTGAGGCAGGTTCCGCCCAGCTTGTCGCGCTTCTCGATCAGCGCGACCTTCATGCCCAGCTGGCCGCAGCGCGTGGCGCAATTGTAGCCGCCGGGTCCGCCGCCGATGATGACGACGTCAAAGGTCTCGCTCATGGGTCTTGTCTCGCGTCTTTTCGCTTGCTGCGGGAGCTATACGCACCCCGGCCGCATGGTCAACAAAGCGAATATGGGGACGCGTAGCCCCGGGTTCACCCGTCAGTAGATGCGCCGTCCCGACACCGGGAGGCGGTCAGCCCTGGCCTCTGCCTCGTTCCTGCGCGTCCGCGCCGTGACCCGGTCGATCGATCCGGTGATGATCGCCAGCATCAGGATGCAGGCGCCGACCACCAGCTCGTTGTCGAGGAGGTGATCCAGCTCGAATGTCTGCTTCAGCGTCAGCGTGAAGCCCGCCGCCGCCAGCCCGCCAGCCATCGCGATCGCCGCGCCGCCAGGGCCGTTGAAGAACACGGTCAGGCCGCCCAGCAACCCAAGCGCCCCGCCCAGCGCAGGCATGAGGAAAGCGAGGTCGTCCTTGTGCGCCAGTACTTTGCCCGAGAACAGCCGCTCGACGCTGCCAAGGTGTTGGATCGCGGTCTGGTAAAGCAACCAGCCCGACGCGGCGATCAGCAGAATGGCGAACACGCGCCGCATCAACATACCGGCGCATCACGCGCCGCCCCTGGTCCAACTTGGGCTGGAGACTAGCGCGCCTTGCTTAATGACGGCCCGTCGCGCGGGCGCAAATCGCGCAGGAGACGGAAAGCATCGCTTAACTAACCCAGTACGCCCCTGAAAGAGGCTGACCATACCAGGATCGCCACGACGATAGACGCCCACCCCGCATTCACCGTGGCGCGCGTCGGCCGCGCATGGCTCGCCGCTTCGGCGTTGGGCGCTCGCCGCGCCGTCCATTCGCGCCAGAAGAAATAGAGCCCCTGTCCCGTGACCAGAAGCGCCACCAGCCAGACAGCCAGCGGATGCAGCAGGATCATCGCCAGCGCCGTAGCGATCAGCACCACCGCCTGTCCCGCGATCCAGCCGCGCCGGGCCGCATCATCGCGGTCCTTCCAGCGCTCGATGGCTGTCCCGTCGGCAGGCTTGGTCGGCTCGCGCGCGTCGCCTTCGGCCTCCGCCGCATCGCGGGCGACCTTCTCCGCCATGCCCTCGATCTGCGAGGTCATGCGGTCGAGCATCATCTCCATGCGGATCTGGCGCACCAGCGCAAATGCGCCGAGCAGCCAGAACAGGCCCGCGAGCCGGATGATCAAGCCGAGAAGTCCGTCGGAGAACGCCTCGGCGTCCATGCGCCCTTACAGGTCGAGCAGCAGGCGTTCCGGGTCTTCCAGCGCTTCCTTGAGGCGAACGAGGAAGGTCACCGCTTCCTTGCCGTCGACGATGCGGTGATCATAGCTCAGCGCCAGATACATCATCGGCCGCGCCACGATCTTCCCATCAACCACAACCGGACGCTCCTCGATGCGGTGCATGCCCAGCACGCCCGACTGCGGCGGGTTGAGGATCGGCGTCGACATCAGCGAGCCGTAGACGCCGCCGTTCGAGATGGTGAACGTGCCGCCCTGCAGGTCGTCCATCGACAGCTTGCCATCGCGCGCCAGCGCCCCGAGTCTGCCGATCTCGGATTCGATGCCTGCAAGCGTCATCGTGTCGGCGTCGCGCACCACCGGAACGACGAGGCCCTTGTCGGTGCCGACCGCGACCGAGACGTTGTAGAAATTCTTGTAGATGATGTCCGTGCCGTCGATCTCGGCATTCACGCTCGGGATCTCCTTCAGCGCCGCAACGCACGCACGCACGAAGAAGCCCATGAAGCCCAGCTTCACGCCGTGCTTCTTTTCGAACGCGTCCTTGTGCCGTTTCCGCAGCTCCATCACCTGAGACATGTCGACGTCGTTGAACGTCGTCAGCATCGCCGCCGTGTTCTGCGCTTCCTTCAGCCGCCGCGCGATCGTCTGGCGCAGGCGGGTCATCTTCACGCGCTCTTCGCGCGGTCCCAGTTCACGCGGCGTGTGCACAGGCTCTGGCGCACGCGCAGCTGCCGGCGCCGGGGCAGGGTTCGAGGCGACATAGGCGAGCGCATCGCCCTTGGTCGCGCGTCCGCCCTTGGCCGTGCCCGGAATGTCGGCAGGGTTCACGCCGGCTTCGGCGGCGATCCGGCCAACCGACGGCGCGATCTTGTCCGTCGCCTTGGCGACCGGCGCCGCGGACGGAGACGGCTTGGCCGTGGCGGCGGGCTTCGCGGCGGGCGCAGCAGCTGGCGCTGCGGAAGCCGTGGCGCCTTCCGTCAGGCGCGCAATGACCTTGCCGATGGAGACCGTCTCGCCTTCCTTGACGAGATGTTCCGTGATCACGCCCGCGGCGGGGGCGGGCACTTCGATGGCGACCTTGTCAGTCTCGATTTCGGCGATCGGGTCGTCCTGTTTCACGGCCTGGCCGGGTTTGACGAGCCAGTTGGCGAGCGTTCCCTCGGTCACGCTCTCACCCATTGCGGGCACCTTGATGTCCATGACGTCTCCAGGTCGCTGTATTCGCCCAGAGGGCGAGCCTTGAATTTGGGCGTGGTGTAACCCCGTTGCATCTCCTTGGGGAGGGTAAAATGTGAGGTTTCTGAAGCAAGTTTGCCGCCTCTGGGCAAATCGGCCGGCCGGGGGCCTGAGGCCGAGCCAGTGACACGCCGGACCCCGTGCAGGGCCGCCATGAGGGGCTAGCGGCCCTGGATTTGCGGGCGATACGGAAGCTGCACGCGGGTCAGGTTGGGATTGAAGCGCGACGGGGTCCGGAAATACTTGTGCAGGATGCGCCGGTTCAGCCAGCTGCGATCTGCGTCCGGGTTGGGGCGCTCGGCCGGCGGGACGCCTTCCTCCCAGCGCACGATGTAGTCGCTCTGCTGCACATCCAGCGCGCGCGCATCGACCCTGCCCGAACGCACGGTGCGACAGATCGCATAGATCTTGTCGCGCGATCCCAGCGGCACGCGTTCGCCGGGATTCGGCTTCTTCACCTTGTACCAGACGTCCGTCTTCTTGCGGCTGCCGATGAAGACTTCCGTGTCCCTGAAGCCGTTCTCTTCCGAGTAGAGCGAGAAGAACAACTCCGGTGAAAACTGCCAGAACCCGTGACCGCAGAAATTGTTGGCCGGCGACACGTGCAGGATCTGCCCACCCTCACGGCACAGCGCGATCATGTTCTTCAGCGCTTGCGGGACGTTGAACACATGCTCGGTGGTTCCGATGTCCATCACCGTATCGTACTCGCCAAAACCGTCCGGCAGCGGCTGGTTCATGTCGAACACGATGCTCGCGCCTTCATAGTCCGACCGGTCGATGGAATCGACTTTTGACGCTCCGAAAGCCGTCTCCAGCAGGCCCTCGCAATAGACCTGCTTCTTCCAGTCGAGCCTGGAGCCGTACCTGGCCTCCAGCACCGCCGGCTTTATGTAGAGGTTCTGGCGCCCGAGCGTGGCTGTGCGCCCGAAATCGCCGAACAGCTTTGCGTAGTCCAGGCAATGCAGGGCGTGCGCGTCGATTCCCATCGTCTTCCTCGTCCTTCCCACGCGCCATGCGCCGGGCCGCTGCATTCCGCAACAGGAAAATCGTGGGTTCCCCCGGTAGGACCTCGTCGTCTGGCCCGCGTCCACTTCCCCGGCTTTCCGTAACGGAGGACCCCGATCTCTGGGGGGAAGCCCCCCTCGACGCGGAGCCTGCCGATACCGGAGTCTGGGTGAAACACTGGCGCCAGATCGGCGGGGAAAATGCAGCCCTGCAATCGCCCGCATGAAGCAAGGACGCATTCCCTTGTAGCGCCTGCGCGACCCGCCGGCCCTGATCGCCACCGCATGGAGCGACTGCCCGCTGATGATCATGGTGAGCGGCAAACGCCGTGCGCGTTCGTCGAAACATGCGCCAGGGCTCACCACCGCCGGCGGTCCACCCGCATTCCCGCGACTGCCGATTGCCAGCTGTGGCGTCTACCCCGGAAGCGCCAGCTTCAGGGGACGCACCCGCTCATCCATTCTCCCGCCGCGCCAGGAAGGCGAGGCGTTCGAAGAGCTGGATGTCCTGCTCGTTCTTCAGCAGCGCGCCATGCAGCGGCGGCACAAGCTTGTTCGGGTTCTTCTCGCGCAGCGTCTCGACGTCGATGTCTTCCGACATCAGCAACTTCAGCCAGTCGAGCAGTTCCGATGTCGACGGCTTCTTCTTCAGGCCCGGCACATCGCGCATCCGGTAGAAGGTCGCCAGCGCCTCGCTCACCAGCCGCTTCTTGATGCCGGGGAAGTGCACCTCGATGATCGACGACATGGTCTGGTCGTCGGGAAACTTGATGTAGTGGAAGAAACACCGGCGCAGGAAAGCGTCGGGCAATTCCTTCTCGTTGTTCGAGGTAATGATCACGACAGGGCGCACCTTCGCCTTGATCGTCTCGTCGGTCTCGTAGACGTAGAACTCCATCCGGTCGAGTTCCTGCAGCAGGTCGTTCGGAAACTCGATGTCCGCCTTGTCGATCTCGTCGATCAGCAGGACAGGGCGCACCGGCGCGGTAAACGCCTCCCACAGCTTGCCCTTCTTGATGTAGTTGCGGATGTCACGCGCGCGCTCTTCACCAAGCTGACCGTCTCTCAGGCGGGCGACCGCGTCATACTCGTAGAGACCCTGATGCGCCTTGGTCGTCGACTTGATGTGCCATTCGATGATCGGCATGCCGAGCGCCCGCGCCACTTCCAGCGCCAGCATTGTCTTGCCCGTGCCCGGCTCGCCCTTCACCAGCAGCGGCCGCTCGAGCGCGATCGCGGCATTCACCGCCACCCGCAGGTCGTCGGTCGCGACATAATTGTCTGACCCTTCGAAACGCTTCTTCTCGGACATGCGGCAACCTCGTCTGGAACCCTCGTGACGGTTAGAGCGGATTTGGCGCTTCCTGTGAAGGCGTCGCCCACGCCTCCGTCAAACCGCCGCTGGACCAAGCACGGACCATCCGCCCGCCGCGACGATAGCCAGCACAGCCCGCCCGATCTGATAGCCATGGTAGGCGAGCAGGATGACGAGTGTTGCGCCGACCATGCGCCTGCCCGGAGCAAACGCTGCGACGAGTGTTCCCGCGCTGAACAGGGCAAGGCCGCCCCAGAACGCTGCACCGAGCTCCAACCGGCTGAACTCGCCGGTCAGCAGGGTCAGGGTGATCAGCAGCCCGCCGGCCATCCAGTTGGCGGCCAGCACGCCCAGCAGGACAAGCCGCCGGTGGGCCCAGAAGTGCTCATCAAGTGATTCCCCGGCCCTCAGGTCGCGCGGAAATACCAACGCGGCGGCGACGTAGAACACGCTTGCGATGACAAGCCCGAGCACCAGCAGCGCAAAGCTGAAGGGTGCAAACCGGAAGATAAGCCAGGCCTGATTCCAGAAGGTGGCGATGTCGACCGCGACGAATATCGCCAGCATGGGGGTCAGGTAGCCGAACCGGATGCCGCGCCGCTGGTGCAGCAGGCGGGCGAATCCGCCCACCAGTTCCGCCACCGAAAAACCGAGCAGCAGGCCGTAGAAGCTGAAGAAGAATTCGAATGGACTCATGGACCCGCCCCGTCAGTCAACTCTGGGAGGCGGGTTAGCCGCCCACAAGCAAAACTTAAGGAACGGCGGCTAGACCGGCCCTTCGGCCAGGTCCAGACTCCGGCGGTTTCCGGGGCATGTACCCGGCCTGGAGGAATGGATGGCGCTGAAACTGTCGCTCAAGCCGGGCGAACGCCTGGTCGTGAACGGGGCGGTCCTCCAGAACGGAGACCGTCGTTCGGTGCTGCTGCTGCAGAACAAGGCGTCCATCCTTCGCGAGAAGGACATCATCCAGCCCGAAGAGGCCAATACGCCTGCCAAGCGGATCTATTTCCCGATCATGATGATGTACCTCGACCCGTCCGAGGCGAACAAATTCTATGACGAGTTCGTGCTGCGCCTGAACGAGTTCATGGGCGCGGTGCGGTCCACTGACATTCTCAAGGAATGCGTCTCGCTGTCCCGGGAGGTCATGGGGGCGGACTACTACAAGGCGCTCACAAGGTGCCGGAAGCTACTAACCTTCGAACAGGGATTGCTCGGCAATGTCGATCCAGGCCTACCAGAACGCGGCGCGGAAGACTGAAACGCCGCGTCAGACCGAGTATCGCGCCTTCGCGGCCGCGACGCGCGGCCTGATGGATGCGGCCAGCCTGCCCGACAGCGAGATCGGCCGCAAGGCCGAGGCGCTGGCGACCAACCGCCGCCTGTGGTCCGTGCTTGCGGCAGACTGCGCCGCCGACGGCAACTCCCTGCCGCAATCCCTGCGCGCGCAAATCATCTCGCTATCGCTGTTTGTCGATCGCCATTCCAGCGCCGTGATGCGCCAGGGCGCCGCGATCGACGTGCTGGTCGATATCAACCGCTCGATCATGCAGGGCCTTGCGCCGGTCCAGCTGGCTGCCGTCCCCGCCAAACCCTAATGCGCGTTTACCACGCGGTTTTGGTTAGGGTTTTTGAAGGATATTCCTTCCCTGGGCCACACCTCTAATTAAGACCTCTACGCTAGCGTCGTCTCATGTTGGCGCAAAATGCGCCAGCGGCCGATCAAAAGGATCGGTCTTCGACTCAGAATGGAGACGTGTGTCATGCTCAGCGTGAACTCGAACTATGGCGCATCCATCGCGCTGCAATCCCTCTCTTCCACAAACAAGGAACTTGGCGAAATCCAGAACAGGATCTCGACCGGATTGAAGGTGTCCTCGGCCCGTGACAACGGCGCCGTGTACGCCATCGCCGAAGGCCAGCGCTCCCGCGTTTCCTCGGTCGCCGCCGTCAAGGACGGCATCGATCGCGCGTCCTCCACCGTCGACGTCGCCCTCGCGGCCGGCAAGTCGGTTGGCGACATCCTGCAGAGGCTCAAGAGCAAAGCTGTCGCCGCTCAGGCTGACGACCTGACCACCGACCAGCGCTCGGCCCTGCAAGCTGATTTCACCAGCCTCCGTGCGCAGATCGACACTATCGCCAACGCCGCGCAGTTCAACGGCGCGAACCTGGCGCTGGGCAGCGCGTCGCTCAACGTACTCATCTCGGACCTCGGCGGTTCCGTCGCCGCGACAACGGATGGCGTCCAGACGGCGGCCCTCACGACGCCGGTCTCCGGCTCGGCGCTGATCGCTGATGTTGGCGACAGCACGGGCGACATCGCCACCGGCGACCTGATCACGTTCGCGCTGACGGACACGGTCAATGCGGGCACGTTCACGATCGCCGTCGAAGTCACCGCCGGCATGACCGTCGATGATTTCGTCGAGTCCGTGAACGCCAATTCGGGCGGCAAGATCTCCGCCTCGTATGACGATGCCGCTGGTCAGTTCACCTACCTGATCAACGACGCCAACTACGACGACCTGGCGATCACGTCGGACGGTACGGACGCACTCAATATCGGCGCGACCGTCGCAACGACGACCGTCTCCAGCGCCGGCTCCAACACCTTCGCGGTGTCGGGCTCCGACTTCTCGCTGTCCGGGTCGATCCTGTCCTCGATCGCCTCCACCGACATCTCGACGTCGACGGCTTCGGCAACGACGGCTTCAAACGCCATCGACACGGCGATCACGGGTCTCAACAACGCGCTCGCCACGATGGGCTCTCAGGCTGCCGCTCTGGACATCCAGAACGACTTCCTTGGGAAACTGTCGGACACGATCGAGCAGGGTATCGGCAACCTCGTCGACGCTGACCTGGCGAAGGAATCCGCCCGCCTCCAGTCGCTGCAGATCAAGCAGCAGCTGGGCGCGCAGGCGCTTTCGATCGCCAACCAGGCGCCGTCGCTGATCCTGTCGTTCTTCCGCTAA
>JBBAUA010000029.1:29171-45997 GCA_040398465.1 Hyphomonadaceae bacterium
GGCGCTTTCGATCGCCAACCAGGCGCCGTCGCTGATCCTGTCGTTCTTCCGCTAACGGGTTCGCCCTCGCCTTGGCAGAAGCTTCGGCCGGGCGCTCGGACGTGGTACGCAGAAAAGGGAAGGGCGAGGCTCGCAAGCCTCGCCCTTCTTCTTTTTGGTCTGTGTGCAGATAGATCAGTCGGGCCGAACAGCTCAGTCGAGGATGGTCACTTCGACGCGCCGGTTGATCGCGCGTCCTGCAGCCGTGTCATTGGTGGCGACCGGGGCCGCCTCGCCCATGCCGACCGACGAGATCCGCGCCGCGTTGACCCCAGTCGAGGACAGATAGGCCCCGACGGAAGCGGCGCGGCGCGCCGACAGGTCCATGTTGAACGCATCCGTCCCTTGCGCGTCCGTGTGACCCGCGATCTGGATACGCGTGTCCGGCTGCTTGGCGAGAAACGCCGCCAGCGGGGCTAGCCGCCCCTGGGCGCCGCTGCCCAGCACGGCGGAGTTCGATGCAAACTGCAGGTCTCGCATGATCAGCGTGACGCCGAGTGCGGTCTTCTGCTGTTCATAGCCGGCAAGCTCGGCGAGCACTGCCGCCGTGCGCGCTTCCGCTGCAAGGCGCGCCGAGTCTGCGGCGGCGCTGTCTGCGACTGCGCCTGCAGCCACGACCTGAGCCTGTGTCGCGCGCGCGTCAGCTTCTGCTGCCGCCACACGGGCATCCGCCGTATCAGCGCGGGCGACCGCGGTTGCGGCTTCGGCTGCATTCACCTGCCGCGTCCGCGCTTGCGAGACAACGTCGGCCCGGTCGCGGTTCAGCGCTTCGATCTTGCGGTTGGCGTCAAGCTGGTCGCCGCGGGATGTCGCGAGCGCGACGTAGCCTTCGCCCATCCGGACGGCGTGTGTGTAGTCCTCGTCGTGGCGATCCATATAGGCCGCCCGCGCGTCGCGAAGGGCGATTTCGGCCTTTTCCAGGGGCGCGCGCCCGGACTCGAACGTCGCGGCATCCGCCTTTGCCATCCTCAGCGAGGATTCGGCGGCCAGCAGCCGCGGGCTCGGATCGGGCGCCGACATGCAGCCGCCCAGGGCGAGTGTCAGGGCGGCGATGCCGGCTGCGGTTTTCAGTGCGTTTTTCATGGTCATGATTCCTAGGAGACCAGCTCGCGACGGAGCGTCTCGATGCCTTTTTCGATTTCGGCGACCGTGCGATCTATACCGCGAAGCTTGATCTGCTCCTGGACGATCTCGGCATGCAGCAGCGCTTCCTCGGATCGCCACAGCGATTCCTCATCCCGGTTCTTGGCCTCAGCGTTGCGCGCCTCGCCGAGGCGCAGCTGGGCTGACTGGTAGTGGTCGGGCGAGGCCGCCGTCGCGTCCGCCGGGTTCAGGGCGGCGATCTGGGTTTCGGCGCGAACGAGATTGTCGCGGGCCGGGTCCGCCATGGCTGCGGGCGCGCCGATGAGCGCACCGGCAAGCACGCCAGCGTAAATCGCATGTGGAATGCGCATATGGTCTTCCCTTCCGGGGAAATGCAGTCGCCAGGTTTTTCTGGGATATCCCCCTGTAACCCGGGCCGCTTGCCCCGGTTCCGCGAATTCGAGGGCGCGCCGCGAAAGCGCGCCGGCCGCGGCGCATGCGCAGCACTTTCTGCCTACCGGACAGGGCCCGCGCGCCCGGCAATTCGTGCCGAGAGGTAAATTTGAATCAGTCTTTCATTAGCGGGCAGGGACCGGCGTTAACCGCCCGGCCCTCTGAAGCAACGAGATTTTCGCGTGCTCGTTAACCTTAACAGACTGGCACGACACTTGAAGCGACTGTCCCGTCCAGGCGCGTCCTGGGCATGAACCAGTCTGCGCAGGAGCTTCGGCCATGCTGAGCGTCAATACGAACTACAGCGCCATGATCGCGCTCCAGAACCTCAACTTCACCAACAACGAGCTGGAAGGCGTGCAGAACAAGATCAGCACGGGCTTCAAGATCTCGAGTGCGCGTGACAATGGCGCAATCTACGCGATCGCCGAGGGCCAACGCAGCCGGGTCTCTTCGGTCGCCGCCGTCAAGGATGGCATCGACCGCGCCAATTCAACCATCGACGTCGCGCTTTCGGCCGGCAAGTCGATCGGCGAGATCCTCCAGAAGCTGAAGGCCAAGGCCGTCGCCGCGCAGGCCGACGACATGACGCCGGACCAGCGCAGCGCGCTGCAGGCCGACTTCAACGCGATGCGCTCGCAGATCGACACGATCGCCAACTCGGCCCAGTTCAACGGCGCCAACCTCGCCGCCGGCAGCTTCAACCTCAACGTCCTGATCTCCGACCTCGGCGGTTCGGTTGCCGCCACGACCGATGGCGTCCAGACGCTCGCTCTGCCGACGCCGATCTCGGGCTCCGCCCTCATCACGGCGGCCAGCGGCACGGCCGGCGACATCGCCGACGGCGACCTGGTCACCTTCGCGCTCACCGACTCGGTCAACCTCAGCACCTTCACCATCGCGGTCGAGCTGACCGCCGGCATGACGGTCGATGACTATGTCGAATCGGTCAACTCGGCTTCCGGCGGGAAGATCTCCGCCTCGTATGACGACGTGGCTGGCCAGTTCACCTACCTGATCAACGACACCGACTATGACGACCTCGCAATCACCTCGGACGGCGTCGACGCCGCTCCGATCGGCGCGGGCGTCGCAACGGCGGTCGTGTCGTCGGCCGGCTCGAACGTGATGGTGGTCAACGGCACCGACATGACGCTGGCCTCCGCCATGTTCTCGACCTTTGCAACGGTCGATATCGCGACCTCGGCGGCGTCCGCCACAACAGCGGCGAACGCGCTCGAGCAAGCCATCGTCGACCTCAACATCACGCTGGCCTCGCTCGGCTCGCAGGCGACCGCCCTCGACGCCCAGAACGACTTCCTCGCCAAGCTGTCGGACGAGATCGAGAACGGCATCGGCAACCTCGTCGACGCCGACCTCGCCAAGGAATCCGCCAAGCTCCAGTCGCTGCAGATCAAGCAGCAGCTCGGCGCCCAGGCCCTGTCGATCGCCAACCAGGCGCCGCAGGTCATCCTGTCGCTGTTCCGGAGCTGACCGCGCGCGAAGGTTTTTCGCTGCAAACAAAGGGCCGCGTTCGCTGACAGGCGGGCGCGGTCTTTGCCATTTCGGGGAGCGGCTTTTCAGCCTCCCGCGATGAACCGCCCCAGCGCTTTCAGCGGCGCCTGCTGCAGCAGAGGAATCGTCCCGTCCGCCATCGGCCCGACATTGATCAGCACGTTGCCGCCGCGGCTCGTCATGTCGCGATAAAGGTCGATCAGCCCGGCGCCTGTCAGATGGTTCCCAGGCTTGTCCTCGCGATTGTAACCGAACGCCCAGCCAATGCCGCGGCAGGCTTCCCACTTCTTCGCGCCCATGTTTGCGCCCGCAGCGTACTCCACGGTGCGGAAGTCGCAGTGCAGCGGCTCGGGATTGTCCACCTCGCCGCCTGATTCTGCGATGCGCTGCTTGACCATCGCGTTGAACCCGTGACGCGCGACGGGATCACGCATGGCATCGAACATTGCACGCGAGGCAAGCCAGCGATCGTTTACCACCCCGTCCGGCACGGCGGCGTAGTAGTCGGTAAGCAGTGCGCGCAGATTGTCCGCCGAGGGCCAGGCAATGTCGTTCCACAGCACTGAAGGCTCGTAGCGCCGGATCAGTTCGCGCACCTGTGCGTCCGCATACGCACAATAGTCGTCCGACGTCGGTACACAGGCCAGCATGTCGCCGAAATTCGAGACCGGCGTGAAGTGGAAGGTCCAGTCGAGCCCGCCCGAATAGTAGACGCCGAACCGCCTGCCGCGCGCCCGCACGGCGTCGGCCAGTTCGCCGACATAGTCGCGCTCGGAATTCCAGCCCGGCTTGTGCGGGTTCGTGACCTCGCTCGGCCACAGGCAATAGCCATCATGATGCTTGGTGACGAACACGACATAGCTTGCGCCGGCTTCTGCAAAAAGGTCCGCCCATGCGCCAGCGTCGAACGTCTGCGCCGCCGCCTCGAACGCCGGGCGGAAATCCTCATAGGGCTTGCCGCCATGCACCCTTGCATGGTGCGCCTCGGTCGGGCTGCCTGCCACGCGCATGGCGTTCCAGTACCACTCGGCATACGGCGACCACGCCATCGCCCGGTCATAGTCGGTCTTGAACAGCTCGTTGATCGGCGTCTGGGCCGGCGCGTAGGCCGGTATCGCGAACATCCCCCAATGGATGAAGACCCCTAGTTGCGGCCGCGCATACCAGTCGGGGCAAGGGCGGTCGAAAGCCGGGCTATCCTGCATTCTCGTCTCCCCCGATTACGTGTCGGGGAGCCTGCGCCCCTGACCACGCGGAAGCGCAAGCCCGCCCCGGGGCGGCAGGAGGCTTTGCTCATAATGCTGTCAGCAAGTCCGGCCTGGAAACTTTCCGTTAACGATTGTGAACCGACATTGCCCCTCGAATTGACGTTTCGTTCACCACGATTCGTCCACCGGAGACGGCCAAAATGGTCGACAGGATCAACAACGCGGCAGGTGTGCTGGGGGCGCTGAAGCACCTCCAGTCATCGGGCAAGGACCTTTCGGCGGCGGACACGCGTCTGGCGTCGGGTCTCAGGGTCGCGCGCGCCAGCGATGACGCCACCGCCTACCACGCCGCCGCTGTCATGCGCGGGCAGGGCGGCACGCTCAACGCCGTCACGCTGAGCCTCAGCCGCGCTGAATCGATCTCCGACACCGCCATCGCCGGCGCCGAACAGGCGATGAAGCAGCTCGGCGCGATGAAGACCACCGCCGCCCAGGCGATGACCGACGGTCTCGACGACAACCAGCGCATCGCCCTGCAACAGCAGTTCGAGACGCAGATGAAGATGCTGCAGACCTTCATCCGCAACGCCTCGTTCGACGGCGCCAATGTGCTGGACGGGTCGAAACCCAACGGCGTGTCCTTCATCGCCGATTCCGAGGCGACCCAGACCGTCACGCTCGAAGGCCGCAACCTCCTGCCGGGGGGAGGCGTCATCGTCGCGATGCCGTCCACCACGGCGCTCAACAACACGCAATCCGCCGCCGACACCCACAAGCTGATTGACCAATCCATCACCAATCTCGGCGACGAGCTTGCCGCGATGGGAGCCGAGCGCCGCCGCATCGAGGCGCAGAAAGGCTTCGTCGCCCGCCTCGCCGATGCGCTTGCCGCCGGCGTCGGGCGCATGGTCGATACGGACCTTGCCGCCGAATCCGCGCTGATCCAGGCGCTCCAGGTCAAGCAGGAGCTGTCCGCCTCGGCCGTCAACATCGCCAACACGGCGCCGCAGGCGCTGCTGGCGCTGCTGCGCCCGAACTGAACCCAGGTGCTCAACGCCCTCCAGATCGAGCAGGCGGTGGCGGCTTTCGTCACCTTCTTCGTGCTTATCGACGCGCCGGGCGTCGCCCCGATCTTCGCCTCGCTGACCGCCCCGGGCGGCTCCGCCTATGCCCGCAAGATGGCGATCAAGTCGGTGTTCGTCGCGGGCCTGATCCTCTTCTTCTTCGCCTTCGCAGGCGCCTGGCTGCTGGGCGCACTCGGCATCTCGCTTGATGCTTTCCGCGTCGCTGGCGGCGTGCTGCTGTTCCTGATTGCCCTCGAAATGGTGTTCGAGAAGCGCCAGGCGCGCCAGAAGAACCGCGCCGACCAGGTGCTGGCCGAGCAGGGAGCCGAGGACGATGCCGACGGCCGCCATGACGACGTCTCCGTCTTCCCCCTTGCCATCCCCATGATCGCAGGCCCGGGCTCGATCGCCACCGCCATGCTCTACATGCAGAATGCTGGCGCCGACCCGGTCGGCATCGGCATCGTGTCCTTCGCAATCGCTGCGAACCTCGTCCTCGCCGGCCTGATCTTCCTCGCCGCCGGTCCGCTGATCCGCATCATGGGCGACCAGATCGCCGGCGCCATCACCCGCATCTTCGGCGTCATCCTGTCAGCGCTTGCCGTGCAGATGATCATCGTCGGGGTGATTGGCGCGTTCGGCCTGCAAGGCGCCGACGCCATGGGTCATGCCGCGCTGCTCTCGGCGCCGCAATAACAGCGCGCTCACTGAGCAGGAAGGTTGGCTAAGTTCGCGACGCGCGGTTCCTCACCCTGCAAGGGGGAGGACAGGAGGGGGTCTCCTTCAACGCTTACAACTCAGCAGAAGCCCGCCCGTCAGGCCGGATGTTCTTCCATCAGATACACCGCGCTCTTCCGCACGGGGCGGTTGCGGGTGAACGATTTCCAGAACGTCGTCAGCGCGACAAACGCCAGCAGCGCAAGGCAGGCTGCGATGCCGGCGAGCTGAAGCTTCAGCGCATTGGTCATCGGGATCGCCGTGCGAGCCGTCTCCAGCAGGTTGTCGCCGTCGAGATGCTCCAGCGCCACGGCGCGGTCGCCGCCGGCGGCGGCCACGAGACCGGCAGCGCGAAGGTCGACGCCATCCTGCACGCGGCTCACGATCGCAATGGCCGACTCGACTGACGTGTCATGCGAGATCTCGCGCAGGATGCGGAACTCGGCCAGCAGGGGCTCGAGCTTCTGCCGGTCGATCGCGGTCAGGAAAACGCGCTCGACCACGGCCTGGGCGTCGGACGTATAGCGCAGCTCATTGCCAAGCTCGGCGCTCAGCAGGCGCTTCACCTCCGCCACCGGCACGATCTCCTCGATGCGTTTGGTCAGGTAGAGCTTGAAGGGGACGGGCGACTGGGTGCGGGTGCGCAGGGTCGACATGGCGACCGATGCGCCCTCGCGGGCTTCCGGGTCCGCCAGGATCAGGCCGATGCCGGAAAGCAGGAAGGCAGGCACGTCCGTATTGTCGTCATTGGCCCAGCCGACGGCGGCAAGCGTGTGCTGGCGAAGGTCGCCTAGCCGGTTGGTGGCGACGCGCGGTTCGATCTCGTCCTCGATCAGAACAGTTGCGACAGCCGCGTTCACCTGCGGCTCGTCCGCCGCGCGCGTCACCGCCACTGAAGGCTTGGCGGCTTCCACGACCGAAGCCGGGGCCGACGCGTTGAACATGGAAACAATCGACTTGGTTTGACGCTCGTATGCGTCCTGGACATCGTCCGGCAGGTAGGCGAGCGCGGCCTGCAGCATGGCGTCATCCCCGGCGACATCAGCCACTGCGATCCGAGCGCGCAGGGCCTCGCCGTCCTTGCCGTCCAGCATGGCGGGCGCGCCCAGCAGCAGGCCACGCACCCGCGCGATCTCGCGCTCTTCGAGGGCGGTGCGGACCAGGTCGGACCAGACATCGCGGGGGGCGGCGTCCTCGGTCAGCGAAATGCTCTGGAAGCGCTCGTCCATGGCCTGGCGCGTCGCAACGATGGCTTCCGGCGATGTCTGGAAGGCGGGGCGCTTGTCGCCATAGGCCTGCGAAATCAGGTGCGCCGCCATGAACGGCGTCGCGCACAGCGCGCCATTGAAAATGAGCGCGGCGTAGGCGGCGAATGGAATTCGGCGTTTGCGACGACGGTTCATCGGGCCGCTTCCGTACTCAAACCACGGTCGTCCGGGACAATGATTCCGGCATTCCGCTTACGCTCCCCAGCGACGATCTCTTTCTTTGCCGGTAGCCGCCAGAGATCAAGTGGGCAATACGTCTCTGGCACAAAAAACAGCGATAAACGCATGCCAGACGTGCATGTTCCGAAACGATTTCGTCCTGACGCAAGAAGACTGATCCCAGCCTGACTTATGCCTTCGCGTTCAGCGCCACGCCGGATGCCTGCCGCGGTGTGGAGTTGCTGAAGCTGCCAGTACGTCCATATCCCGCGGGCCCGCTGCGCACGGCGGCGACCTCGGCAGCAATCGACCGCACCAGACCTTCCGTTACGGTCTTCGACGCCGCCAGGCCAATCGCGTGTGATTCGAGCGCCGCCTCCAGCGCCTTCGACGACTCCTTCAGCGACGCCTTCCGGACAGATGAAATTCCGGCAAGCAAACCCGGGTTGGCCTTGATCCGGGCAACCTCAAGCCGCCAGGCGTGAACCAGCCGCTCCTTCTCGTCCCAGTCGGCGTTCGCCGCGGACAAGCGGTGAGCCTGCACGGCCTCCGCTTCCGCCCCGATGAGCCGCACCAGCCGGCGGGTCATGGCGTCGAGTTGTTCCGCGCGCTCATCGATCTCGGCAGAACCCTGGGTCATTCGAGTCCTTGCATCTTGAGGATTTCCTTCAGAACTGATTCGGCGATGCCGACCCCGCCGCCCTTGGCGATCGCATCGGCATACTGGTCGATCAGCATTGGCCGGAAGGTCGCCTCGGCATTGCCGCCGCTGAACGGGCCGTCCGTCTCCAGTCCCTGGAACATCGGGCCCAGCATTTCGGCGATGAACATGCGCTCGAACTGCTGCGCCACCTGTTCGGCCTGGGCGCGCGTCTTCACGTCGGCGACGTTCGGCGCGGCCTTTTTCTGGGCCAGCATGTCGGTCGGAAGGGCAGGCAGGCCCAGTTCGGCCATCACATCACCTCGATGTCGGCCTGGAGAGCGCCCGACGCCTTCAGCGCCTGCAGGATCACGATCAGGTCACGCGGGCTGACGCCCAGCGCATTGAGCCCCCCCACCAGTTCGCGCAGCGGCACGCCGCTGCCGCCGAGGATGGCGAGCTTGGCGACGTCTTCAGCCACGGCGACGTCGGTCTGAGGCACGACAACGGGCGGCGCGTTGGTGAAGGAGTTCGGCATGGCGACGCCGGGCGTCTCCTGAACCTGGATGGTGAGATTGCCCTGCGCGATGGCGACGGTTGAGACACGCACATTCTCGCCCATCACGATGACGCCGGTGGTCTCGTTGATGATCACGCGGGCGCGCTGTTCGGGCTCGATCTCCAGCCCCTCGATCTGCGCGATGAAGCTCGACATGTCGCGGAAGCTGGCTGGCCGGCGCAGGCGTACGGTGGCCGGGTCCATGGCTGCGGCTGCTTCGACGCCGACAAAGGCGTTGATCGCGCCGGCGATGCGGCTGGCCGTGGTGAAATCGGGATTGCGCAGCGAGAGGCGAAGTTCGCCCTGCGCCGCAAAGTCGAAGCGCAGCTCGCGCTCGATCGTAGCGCCGTTGGGCACGCGGCCATTGGTGGGGATGTTGCGGGTCAGCGACGTGCCCGAATTGCCCGATGCGGTGAACGCGCCCACGGCGACCGAGCCTTGCGCTGCCGCATAAGCCTGGCCATCGGCGCCCAGCAGCGGCGTCGCCAGCAGCGTGCCGCCCTCGAGGCTCTGCGAATCGCAGACCGCCGAGACGGTCACGTCGATCCGTGTACCATTGGCGGCAAAGGGCGGCAGGTTCGCGGTCACCATCACAGCGGCTGCGTTCTTGGTGTTGAGCGTCGCATCGCGGGTGTTGATGCCCAGCCGCTCCAGCATGGATTCGAGGCTCTGCTGCAGCATCGCGCAGTTGCGCAAGCTATCGCCCGTGCCGTTGAGGCCGAACACAATGCCATAGCCGATCAGCTGGTTGTCGCGCACGCCCTCGACATCGATGATGTCCTTGAGCCGCGTGCCGCCATGGGCTGGCGCGCCCAGCGAGGCGGCGGACAACAGGCAAAGACAAGCGGAAACGAGCGCGCGCATGGCATACCGGAATACGGGTGACGGGAAATCATCCGACCGTTCTGGCCGCAGCGTTCTTCAGGGGCGGAGGATGCCGTCGCAATCGGCAACAAAGCCTTAAGCGAAGTTTCCGGCCGGGAAATGATGCTTAAGGGGGCGTTAACCATCTGGGCCAAATCTGCCGGCCATGAAGGTCACGTCCACCTCGTCGACTTCGGCTTCGGCCTCCAGCAGCGGCGCAAAGACTGCGGCGGAAGGCTTTGGCGAACTGCTGAACACCGGCGGCGCTGCGCCACGCGCGGCCGCCTCCGCCGTGTCGGGCGCTGCTGGGGTCTCCAGCATCTCGGCGCTTATGGCGCTGCAGGGGATTGGCGGGCCTGAAGCCCGCGCCCGGGCGCTGCGCAAAGGCCGCCGCATGCTCGATGCACTCGATCGCCTGCAGGTCGCCCTGCTGGGCGAGGGACCGACAAAGCGCCATCTCACCCTGCTGCAGGGCGCGCTCGCCGAGCAGCGGGAGGCCACCGGCGACTTCGGCCTCGATGACACGCTCAACTGGGCGGAGGTCCGCGTCGCTGTCGAAGCGGCCAAGCTAGAACGGGCGAACGAGCCTGCCGTAAGGTGATGCTGCGCCGCAGCATCTGCCCGGCGAGTGAGCGGATGCTCACCCCGACCGGCGCAGGAACCAGCTACTGCAGAAAATTGTAACGATTTCAATCGCCCGCCGCGTGTAGTCGGGCGTTTACGGGCTCGGATGGGCAGGATATACAGCGCCCCCATCGAAGGCGGCCAGGGGAGGCTCGCCATGGAGTTTGCGACATGAGTTCCAAGACGGCGACCTACCGCCCGACCGAGAACGAACCCTATATGGGCAAGAAGCAGCTCAAGTACTTCAAGGAAAAGCTGCAGGCCTGGAAGGACGAAATCCTTCAGGGCAACCGCGAGACGATCAACGGCATGCAGGAAAACGTGGCGCCGATTCCGGACCTCGTCGACCGTGCGTCCTCGGAGGCCGATCGCGCCCTCGAACTGCGCACCCGCGACCGCGAGCGCAAGCTGATCTCCAAGATCGACGCGGCCATCCGCCGGATCGATCTTGGCGAGTACGGCCATTGCGAAGAGACCGGCGAGCCGATCGGCATCAAGCGCCTCGAAGCCCGCCCGATCGCCACCCTCTGCCTCGAGGCGCAGGAACGTCACGAGCGCAAGGAACGCACGATCCGGGACGATTGAGCGTCAGGACGGATCACGGCCTGCCGGCGGCTGAAACGCCGGCATGTGCCACTTCCACCTGATCGCCCCCGCGCGCACGAAAAAGCCCAGCGCAACGGCGACGCCGCTGGCCCAGGTCCAGTCCATGCCCATCAGACGCAGCGTCACGAAAACCGACGCGCTGACGATCGCCGGCGTGATATAGAGTTCGCGGCTCAGCAGGATCGACGGGACGCCCGCCAGCACGTCGCGGATGATGCCGCCGAACGTCGCCGTCAGCGCCCCCATCACCACGCAGATCACCGGATCGACGCCCATCGCCAGCGCCTTCGCAGCGCCCACGCAGGCATAGACGCATAGCCCGATCGCATCGAGCCACAGAAGCGTCTGCCCATGCACGCCGCGCCCCCGCGTCAGGTACACCAGGATCGCGACGACCGAGCAGACGATCACGTAGCCAGCGTCCTGAACCCAGAAGACCGGAGCGCCGATCAGGAGATCGCGCAACGTGCCGCCGCCCACGCCCGTGATCGCCGCGAAGAAGATGAAGGTGACCACATCCTGCCGCTTCTGCGCCGCCATGAGCGCGCCAGAGGCTGCGAACGTCGCCACGCCCGCATAATCGAGCACCGAGAGAAGGCTGATCTCCATACCGGGAGACACAGCGCGAATTGCGCGCGTGCGCAATCGAGACCTGTGAACATTGAGCCAGGCCTCCACCTGTGCGCCCCCTGAAACAGCGCGGACAGGTGGGGGTCTTTCTCACCGCGCCCTGACGTGTGATCGTGCCACATGCGCATCCGGCTCGCTCTCGCATGTATCGCCGCCCTGGCTGGCCTCACCGCGACCGGCCTCGCGCAGCCCACCGCGCCCAAGGCAAAAACCGAAGCCCAGTTCGCCGGCGGCTTCCGGCCCGACGCCTGCCGCTGGCCCAAGGGCGCCCGCGCGAAACAGCTCTCCGCCTGCTGCCAGATGGATCTGCAGATCGACGCGCAGGGCCGCATGGTCGATGGCGATGGCGAGTGCACGGACGAAAGCTTCCTGGAACCGACCCTCCGCTGCCTAGCCGCGCAGGACTTCGTGCCGGCGACACGCAATGGCCAGCGCGTCGCCGATCAGCAGCATCTCGAATGGGAATGGCGCGCGACGACGCCCGCGGGCGAACTCTGCAGGAAGCTGAAGACCAGCTGAGCCTGCTGACGGGCGCGCCGCGAGCCGCTAGACAGTCGGGATCAGGGACGGAACAGGGGAGTGTTCGCGTGGAATTCGGGTCGAGTTTTGCGGGCAGCGGCGACGCTTCCCTTTACTGGTCGGAACTGGCGCGCAACTGGGCGTCGGCCTTCACCTTCCTCGCGGCGCTGCTTGCGGGCATATTCGGCCTGTTCCGCTATCTCCGCTCCGAGCGCATGCGCCAGACGGAGCAGGTGCGCGAGCTCTACACGAGCTTCTTCGAGTCCGACCGCTACCGCCGCATCCGATTCGTGCTGGCCAATCCGGAGGCGCCCGAGTTCGCCACGCTACAGACCGAACTCGCGAACCCCGGCATGCCCAAGCCGCTCGAGAGTGAATTGATCGACCTCCTGAACTTCCTCGAATTCGTCTCCGGCCTCACGCGGCGCGGCCTCGTCTCCCGCCGAGACATCGACTGGATGTTCGCCAGCTATATCGAGCGCGTCGTCGCCGTCGATTTCGTCCGCGCCTATATCCTGCGCCAGGATTTCGAGGAGCTGTCGGCCGAGGCGCGCCAGGCTGAAAAGGCGAAATAGCGCGCCGCCGGGCGTTTCCACCGGCCCCCGACGCGCTTATGTGCAGGGGTTCGCAGCAGCAGGCCTGTCCCCATGATCAACCGCTCGGCCGGTCCGGAAATCATCCGCCTGATCGACTTGCTGGCCAAGCTGCCGGGGCTCGGTCCGCGCTCTGCCCGGCGCGCCGCCCTGCACCTGATGAAGAAGCGCGACCAGCTGCTCAACCCGCTCGCCGCCGCCCTCGCCGACGCCGCCGCCAAGGTCGAGGTGTGCCGCCAGTGCGGAAATTTCGACACCGTGAACCCCTGCGCGGTGTGTGCCGCTCCGGGACGGGACGGATCGATCATCTGCGCGGTGGAGGAGGTGGGCGACCTGTGGGCGATGGAACGCTCCGGCGTCTTCCGGGGCCGCTATCACGTGGTCGGTGGAACCCTATCGGCGCTCGACGGTATACGTCCGGAAGACCTCAACATTTCAGGCCTTGTGGAGCGGGCAGGCCACCCGGATGTGCGCGAAGTAATCCTGGCCCTGAATGCGACTGTGGACGGGCAGACCACCGCTCACTACATCACTGACAGGCTCGCACATCTTCCGGTGAAGGTGACACGGCTGGCGCATGGCGTGCCCGTCGGAGGCGAACTGGACCATCTGGACGATGGCACGATTGCAGCTGCGATGGCTTCGCGGCGATAGAAAGAACGGGTGGGGCGTCCCATGGTGAAACGCGAACATGTGCCTGTGCTGCTGACAGTGGCGGCTGTCGGCGTGGGTGTGGGCATCGGCATGTGGCTGATGCGCGACCAGATCAAGGCCGCAGCCCGCAACGCGAAGCTCGCGACTCGCCGCATCCGCGACCCGCTGGACGTGTTCGGCGCCGATGTGCCGGACGCCGCCTTCGAAGGCGTCGCCAACTACCCCTTCATGCCTGAAGGCTGGCGGCCCAAGCGCGGCGCGCGGGACTAGTCCGCAAACGTATTTCGCCCGACAGGAAGAATCGCGCGACCTTGTTCGCCCGCCGCTTGCGCGGAACAAACAAGGAACCTAAACTCCCGCGATGACATTGGACATCCTGCACATCGTTCTGGGGCTGATCGCGCTTGCCGCCGCCGCCGCCGCCTTCGTGTTCTCGCAGCGCAAGCCGCCCGACACCGCGCATCTCTCCGCTGAACTGTCCGAGCGCCAGCGCGAGATCGCTGACCTGAAATCCGAACGCGATGACCTGCGCCGCCGCGCCGAGACGGCCGAACGCGCACAAGCCGCCGACGCCGCCAAGATGACCGAGCGCGACGCCTCCATGGCGCGCGAGCGCGAGAACCTCGCGAAGATGCAGAAGGAAAGCGAAGAGCGCTTCAAGGCCCTTGCCGACGCCGCCTTGCTCAAGTCGCAGCAACAGTTCGTGCAGATCGCCGACGAGACGCTGAAGAAGCACAAGGAAGGCGCTGAGGGCGAACTCGGCAAGATGCTGAAGCCGATCCACGAAAGCTTCGGCCAGTTCCAGAAGAAGGTCGACGAGATCCAGAAGATGAGCGCGGAAGACCGCGCCAAGCTGGAGGAGCAGATCCGCGGCGTCAGCGAAAGCGTGCGCAAGACCGAAAGCGCCGCCGGCAAGCTCGCCAGCGCCCTCTCCACCACGCGACATGGCGGCCGCTGGGGCGAGGAGACGCTCCGCAACGTACTCGAGATGTCGGGCCTCTCGCCCTACGCCGACTTCACCGAACAGACCTCCTCCGACACGGACAAGGGCAAGATCCGGCCCGACGTCATTATCCGCATGCCCGGCGGGCGCGAGCTCGTGATCGATTCCAAGGTCTCGCTCGACGACTACCTTGCCGCCTCCAACGAAAGCGATCCCGCAAAGAAACAGCAATTCCTCGCCAGCCACGCCGCCAAGGTCCGCGCCCACGTCACGAGCCTTGCGCGCAAAGACTACTGGAAGGGCTTCTCGGACCGCGTCGACTTCGTCGCCATGTTCATGCCCGGCGAGAATTTCTACGCCGCCGTGCTGGAGCATGACCGCGAGATCTTCGATTTCGCCGCCAAGAACTCTGTCATCATCGTCACGCCCTCGACCCTGATCGCGCTGGCGAAGGCTGTCGCCTATGGCTGGCGGCAGGAGCAGGCAGCGCTCAACGCCCAGCAGGCCGTCGAGCTTGGCCGCGAACTCTACCAGCGCCTCGCCAAGATGACCGAGCACATGGGCAAGGTCGGGCAGGGGCTCGACAAGGCCATCGGCAGCTACAACGACATGGTCGGCTCCTACGACCGCAAAGTCGTGCCCCAGCTACGCAGGTTCGAGGAACTCCAGATCCCGACCGAGGACCGCTCCATCGAGGCGCCGACGGAAGTCACCGTCACGGCCCGGCCTATCCAGGCCGCACTGGCCGACGCCACGCCAAAGTCAGACGCGCCTCTGCTTGAAGGCCTCGCGCCCCAGGCGGTGACCAGCGGCCGCCGCAAGTAAGTTACCCCCCGCGGCCCCCATCTTGCAGCACCTGCATGCGGGGGACTGTTGGAGCGGGGATGCCAAGGTTCACTGCCATCGAAGGCCTGCGAGCCTGGCTAGCCTGGGCCGTCGTCGCCTGGCACGTCGTCCAGTTCACCGGCCTTGCGCGCGCCGATGGCCCCATGACCTGGTTCCCGGCGATCGGCGATTCTGCCGTCATGGTCTTCGTCGCCATCTCGGGCTTCGTCATAGCTGGCCTCGTAACGGGCAGGGCCGAGCCCTATCCGCAATACCTCGTGCGGCGCGTCTTCCGGATCTTCCCGGTCTATCTCGTCATCCTGATGATCGCCTTCTTCGCCCTGCCGTTTGGCGTCTGGGCGGAGGATCATGCGCCATGGAAGGCGGATCCGCTGTTCTATTACGACGACGTGCTGCATGGGCATGTCGACACCCTCGCCGGCCGGCCGCTGCAACAGGCCGTCCTCCATCTCACACTGATGCAGGGCGTCATGCCCGACAGCCTCTGGCCCAATACATCCACCGCCATTCTCGGCCCGGCCTGGAGCCTGTCGCTGGAATGGCAGTTCTATCTCGTGGCCCCGGCCTTCGTCTGGCTCGTCGCCAACCCGCGCTTCCGCATGGCGACTGTTGCAGCCGTCGGCTTGATGGGCCTCGCGTGGCATTTCGACATTTTCGGGGACTACATCGCCCCCTCCTTCCTGCCTGCTGCAGCCTTCGTCTTCCTCATCGGCATCGCCAGCCGCCTCAACTACGACCGCATTCGGACGATGGCGATTGGCCCCGAAGTGATCCCGCTCCTGCTGGCGCTCGGGGTCATCTATCGCGACGCGCTCTGGCTCGCGATCTGGGCCGCCATGCTCGTCTATCTCGCCCACGCTGAAGGCTGGCGCTCGACCACCGGCCAGCCGCACCCGATCGCCGCCGCCATGGACAAGCTGTTCGCATCCCCGATCGCCGCCTATCTCGGCGCCCGGTCCTACTCGGTCTACCTCGTACACATGCCGATGATGATGCTGGTGGCCTGGCTGATGACCGGCAGTCTCGCGCTGGCAGAGACCCCCGCGCGCATCATGGTCGGCGTGGGAACCGTGCTCGCCACGCTCGCCGCCTCCGACCTGCTTTACCGCTTCGTCGAGCGCCCGATGATCGCCCTTGGCGCCCGGCTGGCGCGCCGCCGCCCCACCGTCCTCCAGGCCGCAGAATGACCGCCGAAAACCGCCCTTTAGCTGGGCTTACAGCCGCCTTTCACTTGACGTTCCCCGCGCCCGTCCATAGCTAGCCCTCATGGCAATCCGTCCCATCCTCACCGTCCCGGACCCGGTCCTCAAGCAGGTCTCCAAGCCCGTCGATGCAGTCACCGACGAAACCCGCGCGCTCATGGATGACATGCTGGAGACGATGTACGCCGCGCCCGGCATCGGCCTTGCCGCCGTGCAGATCGGCGTGCCCCAGCGCGTCATCGTGATAGACCTCGCCAAGGAGGGCGAAGAGCCAGCGCCGCGCTATTTCGTGAACCCCGAAATCCTCGAACTCGAAGGCGACAAGCAGGCCTACGAGGAAGGCTGCCTCTCAGTCCCCGACTTCTTCGACGAGGTCGAACGCCCCAAGCGCGTGAAGCTCCGCTACCTCAACTACCAGGGCGAGCAGATCGAGGAATGGGCCGAAGGCATGTACGCCGTCTGCATCCAGCACGAGATGGACCACCTGCAGGGCACGCTCTTCATCGACCACCTGTCGCGCCTGAAACGCTCCTACGCGATCAACAAGGTCAAGAAGGCCGCCAAGCGCAACGCGGCCTGAACGCGCCTAGCAGGCTGTTGAATAATCCCACGGCACGGCGTGGAACTCCGATTCATCACC
>JBBAUA010000030.1:0-45994 GCA_040398465.1 Hyphomonadaceae bacterium
GCAGCGGAATGAACCCAGGCTGTTGCCGTCGGACGGCATGACATTGACCATCTCCGACACGCGGCTGGTCTCGGCGCAGTGCGCCTGGGCGCGAGCAGTCGCCTTGTTGAGATCGCCTTCCCTGAAGCGCAACGTGATGGCGTCCGGCGTCGCTGAGGTGACAACATACGCGTCTCCGCCGACCCCCATGCCCCCAGCGCAAGCCGAAACAGAGAGAAAGGCCGCAAAGCAGCCGCCGAGCAGATAGATCGAGCGCATGGAAGTGCCTTTCCCGGAAACCGGCAGTGGAGGGAGCCAGATTATTCTGGCAGCAGGCCGACAACGCCGGGTATCCTCAGGAGTTCCGTGGGCGGCGCCGTCGGCGGGCCTGTTGCAACCAGGCCGACTTTCTGGCCTAACCCGCCCGGGTCTGATGAGGGCAGGGCGAGATGGCAACCACCACAGAGCGCGCTCCCGCCGCGCGCGTGCTCACGGCGAGCCTCGTCGGCACCGCGGTCGAATTCTACGATTTCTACATATACGCCACCGCCGCCGCGCTTGTTTTCCCGCAGCTGTTCTTCCCGTCGGAATCGGCGACGGCGCAGCTGATGTCGTCCTACGCCACCTTCGCCATCGCCTTCATCGCGCGCCCCGTCGGCGCCGTGGCGTTTGGCCATTTCGGCGATCGCATCGGCCGCAAGTCCACGCTGGTCTGGTCGCTGATGCTGATGGGCGGCTCCACCATGGCGATCGCCTTCCTGCCCACCTACGCGCAGGCCGGATGGATCGCGCCGTTGCTGCTCTGCATCCTCCGCTTCGGCCAGGGCCTCGGCCTCGGGGGAGAGTGGGGCGGGGCAGCGCTCCTCGCCGTCGAGAACGCGCCGCCGGGATGGAAAGCCCGCTTCGGCATGTTCCCGCAGCTCGGCGCGCCCGTGGGCTTCATCGCCGCCAACGGCCTCTTCCTCATCCTCGGCCTCATCCTCACGCAGGACGACTTCCTCGCCTGGGGCTGGCGCATTCCCTTCCTCGCCAGCGCACTCCTCGTGATCATCGGCCTCTGGGTCCGCCTCAAGCTCACGGAGACGCCCGCCTTCAAGGCCGTGCTTGAGAAGGAACGTCCTCCGATGGTCCCGCTGGGCGAACTCTTCCGCCACCACTGGCGCGAGACCCTCGGCGGCACGTTCGGGGTCGTCGCCTGCTTCTGTATCTACTACATCGCCACCGCCTTCGCGCTCGGCTACGGCACCACCACGCTGGGCATCCCGCGCGAGACCTTCCTGCAGGTGCAGCTGGTCGCGATCCTCTTCATGGCCGGCGGCATCGTCTGGGCCGGCTACTGGGCGGACGCGTCGACCCCGCGCATCGTCCTCGCCGTCGGCTGCGCGCTGTCGATCGGCGCGGGCTTCCTGCTCGCCCCGATGATGGCGGGCGGCGACCTCCTCCTGATCGGCGGATTTCTCTCGCTTCTGCTTCTGCTGATGGGCTTCGTCTACGGCCCGCTCGGCGCCTGGCTTCCCGGCCTCTTCCCCGCGCGCGTGCGCTACACAGGCGCCAGCGTCGCCTTCAACGTCGGCGGTGTGATCGGCGGCGGCTTCACGCCAATCGTTGCCGCCTCGCTTGCCGCGCAGGGCCTCAATCTCGTCGGTATCTATCTGAGCGCCGCCGCGGCCCTCAGCTTCGTCGCGCTCCTGCTGCTCCGCAAGCCCGCGCTCGATTGACCGCCACGCGCGCTAGAGTCCGAACCGTTCCACCACATCGCTGGTGTCGCTGCCGCTCGGCTTCCTTGCCCCGCCGACCAGCCAGATCCCGTCGCCGATCGTGATCCCGCCCAGCCCGTGGCGCGGCGTTGGCATCGGCGCCGCCGCCTCCCAGGCATCCGTCTTGGGATCATACGCCCACACCTCGGCGTGCACCTTGCCGCCATCGTGGAAGTACTCGCCGCCGAACACGTACAGCTTGCCCGCAATCACCCCCGCCGCATTGCCGCCCGCGCCCGATCCCTTCGGCATCGGCGCAGCCGCGCGCCACCTGTCTTCCTTCGGATCATAGACCTCGTGCGCATCGGACGGCCCGTCGGCCACATGCCGCCCGCCCGCCACATGCCACATCCCTGCGATCACCCCGCCAGCAGCACTGTTGCGCTTCGACAGCGCTGGCGCAGCGGTCGACCAGGCATTTGAACCAACATCGTAGACCAGGTGATGATCTGTATCCGCATGATCGCCATAGGCGAGGTTCGCCGCGCCCTTCGGCGCGCGTCCGCCGACAATGTGGATGCGCTGGCCCACAACTGCCGCTGTCGATTCCCCATGCGGAGCCGGCGCCGCCGCCAGCGTCCGCCACGCGGCCGCCGCTTCATCCAGCACCAGCGTCTCGCTCTGCATGATCCAGTTCACCGCCCCTGGATTCGTTGCGAACCCGCCCAGCAGGTAGAGCCTGCCGCCAGCGCTCACCGCCTGCGGATGATGCCGCGGTGCGGGCAGGGCAGCCATCATCGCGGATTGCCCCGTCACCGGATCATAGGCCACATGCCGGTCCGATACGCCGACCACGCGCCCGCCTTCACCCAGCAGCCCGCCCACGACATGGATGCGTCCGCCATGCAGCGCCGGGTAGATTTCCTGCACCGCAAACGGCAGAGGTGGTTTTGCGCTCCACTGCCGCCCGGCCTGCGCCTGCGCGTCGCCCGGCTGGCTGGCGCATGCCGCGGCGAGCCCGGCTCCGGCCGCCAGAATCGCAGATCGACGCGTCAGCAACATCGTGATTGATCCCTCGCTCGACTAAGGCCGCAACGCCGCTAGCATGCGCGAAAACGACCAACGAAGAAACAGTGGGATCAAACACCATGCGGCTCGCCTTGTCCTTCGCGCTTCTCGCGCTCCCGGCATGCGCTGGTATGCCGTCCGCGCCATCGCCTGCTCCTGAAGCGGCCGTCGAGCAGCACATGTGGGACTACACCAAGGCGTGGAATCGCCACGACTCGGCAACCATCGCCCGTGACTTCTACCGCACCGGCCCCACCGTCGCCGAACAGGAAGCCAACCTCGAGCGCGGCTTCGAAAGTCTGCGCGGGCAGGGCTACCACCACTCCGACATTCACGAGGTGAAGGCGTGTATGACCGGCGCCGACACCGCCTGGGCGGCAATGAAGTTCTCGCGTCTGAAGGAGAATGGCGAGCCGCTCCCTCCGACCATCCGCGCCAGCTCCTACACGCTGGCAAGATTCCCCGAAGGCTGGCGCATCACGAAAGTCGGCGCTGGCGGTGTCTCGCCTGAACAGCCAATAACCTGTCCGGCGCCCACCGCGCCTTGAAACGGACGGGTGAGACCTACCGCAGATCCGCCAGCCGGTCCTTCGTGATCTCCGCCACGCTCGTCACGCCACACTGCCGCATCGTCGCGAGCAGCTCCTCGTCCAGAAGGCGCAGCGCGATGCCAACACCGTCTTCCCCGAACGCGCCGAGCCCCCACACATAAGGCCGCCCCACGCAGACCATGCTGGCGCCCAGCGCGAGCGCCTTGAACGCGTCCGAGCCGCGCCGTATGCCGCCATCGATCAGGATCGGCACGCGCCCATTCACGACCGCCGCGATTTCCGGCAGCACATCGAGTGTGCCAACGAGGCTGTCTTCGGCGCGTCCGCCATGGTTGGAAACGATGATCCCGTCGATGCCGCGTGCAATCGCAAGCTCCGCATCCTCTCCCGTCATCACGCCCTTCACCAGCAGCCGTGTCTTCACCAGGTCGCGGAGGCGGGAGACATAGTCCCATGTCAACGCGTTGCTGTTCGGCGAGACTGCTCCCGTCATGTCGATCCCGTCGAACATCTTCTTGCGCGAGAAATCGTATCCGTTGCGCGGGGCGTGGCATGTGCTGCACGTCCGCGTGTCGCTGCGCGCGAACAGCGCTTGCGTCTCCCGCCGGTTGCCGCCGCCCAGAAGGTCGATCGTGAACACGATCGCCCCGGCGCCGGACGCCTGCGCACGCGCGATCATCTTCTCGCCCAGCGCCGGGATGTTCGTGGTGTAAAGCTGCTGCCACACGGGCTTGCCGTGCGCCTTCATCACGTCTTCCAGCGACACGGTCGTCAGCGCGGACAGCATCTGCAGCGCCTTCCGCTTGCCAGCCGCCGCGCCCACCGCAGCCTCGCCATCCGCATGGAACGCCCTCTGGCTCGACACCGGCGACAGCGCGATGGGTGAGTTGTACGTCTGCCCGAACAGAGGCGTCGCAAGGCTCACGCGCGATACGTCCACCAGTCTGCGCGGCCTCAGCCCCCACACGTCATAGGCCGACCTGTTCGCAGCGACTGTGCGATCATCCTGCACGCCGCCAGTCAGATAGCCCCAGTGCGCCGGCGGGATCAGCTCCTTCGCACGCGCCTCCAGTTCGAACACATTGAGGATGTCGCGAGCATCGGCGATGGCGCTCGCTGCGCCCCGTTGCGCCAGTGCTTGCCCCGCGCCCAGCGCCCCCGCCGCAAGCGGCGCCGCCGCCAGCCACTGCATGAAGCGCCGCCGGTCTGTGTGATCCGCCATGCGTCCCTCCCGTGTCGGGAAGGATCATCAACTGCCCTTCTCCGCTTGGAAAGGGCAGGTGGCGCTGAACAGCTAGATCTTGTTGTCCTGATCCACCTGTGGATCATTCGCCGCCACCACGGTGAACGCGCCGGTGTCCTCATCGCGCCAGTGCAGCTCGCCCTTGCCGATGGAAAACCACGCGCCGTTCAGCGCCAGCTCCCCGCGCTCGAACGCTGCGCGCACGAACGGGAAGCTCGTCAGGTTCTTAAGCGACTGGCCGACCGCGCCATGCTCCACCGCTTCCTGCCAGTCGCTGCGCGGTATCGCTTCGTTGCCCAGCACGGCGTCGCGCGCGTCCGCTGCAAGCTCCACCCAGGGCGCGATGAACTGGCCTACCGGCCTGTCCGCCGCCGCCGCAATCGACGCCGCAATGCCGCCGCAGCCGCCATGCCCCATCACGACGATCTGCTTCACCTTCAGCGCGGTCACCGCAAACTCCAGCGCCGCCGACACGCCGTGCAGACCGCCGCCCTCCTCATAGGGCGGCACCAGCGCCGCGACATTGCGCACGGTGAACAGCTCACCCGGCGCTGCGTCGAAGATCATCGCGGGGTCGGCGCGGCTGTCGGCGCAGGCGATGATCATCGTCGCCGGCTGCTGCCCATCGCGGAGGCGGGAGAACAGGTCGCGCGCCTCGCGGTAGCGGCTGGCGCGAAACCGCCGGTAACCGGCGATCAAATCCTGTGCGTCGTCCGCGAATTCGATGGTCATGGCGTCCGCCTAGCTAATGTTCGTGAGTGAATCAAACGCTTCCACGTCGCCTGCGATTGACTCCCGGCATGCGAATGACCCACAAGGTACGCAGAGTTCCGACACAACCTTCGTGTCTGTGTCTGTGTCTGCATCTGTCGCTGCCGCCGCCCACACGAGATCGCAATGGTTCGAGATCGCAATGGCTGAAGACGACGTCATCCCCAGGGATCCCGCATCCGATGCGGACGGCGAGGACGGCGATCGCCGCCGCGTCGGGCCAAAGCGCAGCGAAGCATCCACCAACGCGGTGCTGGTCGCGGCCTATGCCGAACTCTCCGAGCATGGCTGGCGCGGCTTCTCGGTCGATCGCGTGGCGAAGAATGCGAAGGCCTCCAAGCAGACCATCTACCGCTGGTGGAAATCCGCTGCCTGCCTCTCGGTCGATGCCGTGCTCGGCACACTCGCCGGCAAGACCGCAACCCTGCCTTCAACAGCTGATGTGCGCGATCGCCTCGCCGCAATCATAGATCCGCTGCTGATTGCGGTCCGCACCGGCGACGGCGCGCACGCCTGGCGCGGCGCGCTCCTCGCCGCCGCCGACGATGGCGAGGCCGGCGAGATCTTCCGCGCCTGGTTCTCCGAGAACGTCAAGATCCCGCTCCGCCACATCCTCGCCGAACAGGCGCTGAAGGGCAACGTCCGCCGCGACTGGGACATCGATCTCGCCACCGAACTCCTGTTCGGTCCGATCTGGCACCGCCTCATCGCCATGCGCGGCCCGGTCCCAGAAATCTACCGTACGCGCCTGGTCGACAGCCTGCTCAGGGCAATCGCGCCGGTCTGATTGCATCAGCCGCGCGCCCGTGCCTAAACCCCGCCCATGACCGAGCACCCCCGCCACCGCCTCTACGGCCGCGCCGCCGGCAAGCCGCTGTCGGCGCGCCAGCAGAGCCTCGTCGACGATCTCCTGCCCCGCCTCGCAATCCCGGAAACAGGAAAGGGCGAACTCTTTCCCGCTGTCCTCTTCGGCGCGGCAACCCGCGGCGTCTGGCTCGAGATCGGCTTTGGCGGCGGCGAGCATCTCGCGGGCCAGGCGGCGCGCCATCGCGACACCGCCTTCATCGGCGCCGAACCCTTCGTCGACGGCGTTGCAAAAATCCTCACCGCCATCGAGGAGCAGGGCCTGTCCAACATCCGCCTCCGCCGCGGCGACGCGCGCGATCTCGTCGCCACATTCAGCGACGCCAGCATCGACCGCGCCTTCATCCTCTTCCCGGACCCGTGGCCGAAAACGCGCCATCGCAAACGCCGCCTGATCCAGCCCGATTTCGTCGCCGAACTCGCCCGCATCCTCAAACCCGGCGCGCCGCTGCGCTTCGCCACCGACTGGTCGGACTACGCCAGCCGCGCCCTGGCCGACATCATCGCCGACGGCCGCTTCACCTGGACCGCAGATCGCGCCGACGACTGGCGCAAGCCCCCCGCCGACCACGTCACCACGCGCTACCAGGAAAAACGCCTCGGCGACTGCGCGCCGGTCTTCCTGGATTTCATCCGCCGCTAGTTTTGCGCAGCCTGCTTCATCGCGGCGCGTATGCGGCATCAAGATCATCCGCTCGCGCGTTCAATGCCGTGGCGATTTCGGTGATGCGGGTCTGCATGGCCCTTGCCCTCTTCTGGCGCCGGTTACACGTGCGTCTCATTTTAACTACACAACAATGTGCAATGAAAAATATGCTTGCCAATATCACTGCACAGCTGTGTATCATTAAAACGCATGGCACGCTCATACACTCTTGGTCGCCGCGCGGAGAAGCAGGCGGAAACCCGCCAGCGCATCGTCGAGGCGGCCGTCGACCTGCACGGGTCAGTCGGCCCCGCGCATACGACGGTCAGCATGATCGCCGAACGCGCCGCCGTTCAGCGTCACACGCTCTACGCCCACTTCCCGGACGAACGGTCGCTCCTGCTGGCATGCTCCAGCCAGTCGCTCGAGCGTGATCCGCCCCCGGATGCTGTGGCCTGGCGCGAGATCAGGGAACGCGACAAGCGCCTGCGCACAGGCCTCCGCGCCATCTACGACTGGTACGCCCGCAACGACAGCCTCTTCGGCTGCTTGCTGCGTGACGCGGAGCATCACGACGGAACGCGCCGGATCGCGGAGATGCGCTTTGGCCCGCTGATGGCGGCTTTTCGTGAGACGCTGGGGGCAGGGCTCAATGCGCGTCAGCGCGCCATGCTCGGTCTCGCGCTCAGCTTCTTCACCTGGCGCTCGCTCACACGCGATGGCGGCCTGATCCAGGCCGCCGCCGTCGCCGCCATGGCCAACGCGATCGATGCGGCCTAGCGCAGCGGCTTCCCGTCCGCCGGCTTCTCGAACACCGCCACAAACCGGTCCGACCGCCCACGCACGGTCGGCTGGAAAACGTTGAACTTGCGGTTGTCGAACTCGCTCTCGATCAGCACCACTTCCTTCAGCGCAAATCCCGCGCGCAGGAACTGCCCCGTCACATCGCCATGGCTGATGCGGTGCAGTCCCACCTGCCGCCCGAGGTCCATCTCCGGCATCGCGTCGTGATCCTCGACGACGACGCGCCCGCCCGGCTCAAGCATTGCGAAGAACCTGCTGGCCATCTCGTGATAGTCGCCGCCTTCGAGGATCACGTCGTGCCACACCTGCCCGAGCGCGATCACGTCATAGCTGTCCGCCGGCGCATCGAGATCCCGCCAGCTCGTTGTCAGCCAGCCGATATTCTTCCGGGTGATCACCGTCTTCTGCCGCTCCACCTCCATCGAGGGAAACTGCGCGATCCATCCAGGCGTGTTGTGGATGTCGACACGCCCTGTCTCGCCCACCAGGCTGGAGAAGAGCAGGGCGAGATAGCCGCCGCCCGACCCCACATCGAGAACGCGCTCGCCCGGCTGCGCTGCGGCCGCCCGCAGGATCAGCTCCACCATCCGCCGGTCATCGCGCAGCCGCGAATCCATCGTGCGCGACATGTCGCCCAGCGCCTTGCGGATCGCGACGTCGGCTTTCGCCTCCTTGCGCAGCGCCGCAAAATCGCTGCGCGGTTCCGGCGTCTCCTGTGCAGTTGCAGGCGTGGCCAGCATCGCCGCGGCCATAACCGCCATCCGCACAATCGTCCCGCCTGTTGCGCGCATTCCGAGACTCCATTGCCTTTGCAGGGCACCGTATAGCGGAATTCGCCAGGCGCGAGCCGCTTTGGACGCCCGCTGGCGTAGAAACTGCATCGCCCCCTCCGCGCCCCAACGAGGCATGGCTGCAGCAGGCGACCGCGATTCACCATGACCCGCCAGCCCACCACATTCGTCACCGTCGTGTTCGAAGGCGACGAACTCATGCTGCGCCTCCAGGCCCGCTCCATCGCGCGCTATGCAGGGGCGCTCACCGACACCCGGATCATCGTCATCGAGAATTTCAGGTCGCCGCGTAGCCCCGCCTGGCGCAAGCGCCAGCGCGCACTCTATGGCGCGTTGGCCCCCAATGTCCGCTTTGTTGCAGCCGATGATCTCACTGGAACCATCCGCGCCGAAGGCTGGTGGAAGCAGCAGCTGCTCAAGCTCGCTGCCGTGCGCCTTGTCGACACCGACACCTATCTCGTCCTCGACGGAAAGACGCTGCTCATCCGCGACTTGCGTCCCGATGATCTCTTTGCCGCCGACGGCAGGCCGAAAATGGCGATCTCCGGCTACGCCGCCCACCCGCTCGAATGGTTCTTCGATCAGGCGATGGCCTACTTCAATCTCGACCGTGCGGACTGGATCGGCCGCTTCGTTGAAACAGCGCCGCCCTTCACGGTCGACACGGCCGTCTGCCGCGATCTCATCGCCCATGTCGAGAACAGGGAAGGCGCGGCCTTCGAGGCCGCCTTCCTCTCCACCGGCGTCACCGAATTCTTTCTCTATGGCGCCTGGATCGCCTCACAGCGCGGCGCGCTGGAGGCAGTCTACGACATCGGCGCCTTGAACTGCCAGACGATCTGGCCCCATGAAGCCAGCCTTGCAAAGAGCTGCGCGAAGTTCGAGGCAGCCAGGGCGGAAGATACCGCTTTCTTCGCCATCCACCGCCGCGCCCTCGGCGCCATGAGCGCCGACACCATCGCCATGCTCGCGCATCGCCTTCACCGGCATGGCCTCGATGCGCCGGACGACACGGCGCTCGAGGCGCTGTCTCAAACCGCCCGACGCGGACGGCGCGAGCAGGCCATGATGGATTTCAGGAGAAGGATCAGCTGGAGGCTGGAGGCCCTGCGCAACAGGCTGCGCCGCCCCATCGCCCCTATTGCCGGATCAGCCAGTTGAACGGCCGCACGCTCGTGCTCTGCCACAGCCCGGCCAGTGCGTAAGGGTCCGCTGCAAACAGCGCCTTCGCCGCCTCCAGCGTTTCCGCCTCGACCACCAGCATTGATCCGACCGGCGTCTGCCCGTCATCGGCCAGCATCGGCCCGCCGATCTTCACCCGCGGGCTAAGCGTCTCGATCCATGCCAGATGCGCTGGCCGCGTCACCTTGCGCACCTCCAGCCCATCCGCCTTGTCGAGACCGTGAAACACGAAAAGAGACATCACGCTTCTTCCTTCATCGGCCGGTTCAGCAGCCGGTCCACTGCCGCCCTGGCATCGAGCCGCCCCTCGATCATGTCGAGCACGACCTCGCAGATCGGCAGGTCGACGCCCAGGCGCCGCCCCACCTCGACCACAGCCGGCGCCGTCTCCGCGCCCTCGGTCACCGCCGTGCGCGCGGCAAGTATCTCCGCCGCAGACTTCCCGCGCCCCAGCTCCATCCCGAAACTCATATTGCGGGACTGCGGCGAGGAACACGTCAGCACGAGATCGCCAAGCCCGCACAGCCCCGCCAGCGTTTCCGCCCGCCCGCCCAGCTTCACGCCCAGACGCGTCATCTCCGCAAACCCACGCGCGATCAGCGCCGCGTGCGCCGAACGCCCCAGCCCCATCCCTTCACAGACGCCACACGCGATCGCCAGAACGTTCTTGATCGCGCCGCCCGCCTCTGCGCCGGCAAGATCATCGCTCCAGTAGATTCGAAAATGCGGCCGGCCGATCGAACGCATCCATGTTTCGCCCACCGCCCTGTCCGCGCAGGCCAGCGTCACCGCCGTCGGCAGGCCCTTCGCCACATCGCTCGCAAACGATGGCCCCGAAAGCACAGCCGGCGAGGCGTGCGGCGCTTCCTCCGCCAGCACGTCCGTCATCAGCTTCAGCGTCCCGCGCTCGATACCCTTCGAGCACAGCGCCACGGGCGTGCCGGGCGCCAGGTGAGGGGAGAGCGCCTTCAGCGTTGCGCGCATGTGCTGGGCCGGCGCCACCATCAGGATCGCGTCGCAACCGGCCAGCCCCGCCATGTCGGTCGCCGCCGGCATGGCCGGCACGGCGACCCCGGGCAGGAAGAGAGGATTGCCCAGCCCGCTGCGCAGCGCCTCGGCGATCTCCGGTTCGCGCGCCCAGACATGCACCTCGCGGCCCGCCGCGCGCGCGCAGATCGCCAGCGCCGTTCCCCATGCGCCCGCGCCCGCGACGCCAACGCGTTGGAAGACCGTTTCGGGCGCCGATAAAGATGCTGAAGATTTCATTGAACGTTCAGCGTTCCCAGACTACAATCACGTCATGATGTCAGCCCAGACGACCGACAAGGCCGACCCCCGCATCACTATCCTGCGGGCGGCCGCTGACCGTATCCTTCACTACGGATACAACAAGACCACCATGTCCGAGATCGCCGCCGATTGCGGCATGTCGGCCGGCAACATCTATCGGTTCTATCCCTCCAAGATCGACATCGCCGAGGCGATGACGCGCGAATACGGCGCGGATTCGCACCGTCTCTATGGCGAGATCATCCACGACTCCGGCCGGTCTCCGTCCAGAAAACTCAGGGATTTCTTCGCGATGCGCCTCGAGCGCACCTTCCGCACCTTCGAGAAGCATCCGAAGCTGATGGAGCTGGCCGATATCATGGCCCGCGAGCGACCGGACTACCTCGCTGAGGAGCGCGCGCAGGAGCGCATCCTTATCGAGAAGATCCTCGATGAAGGACGCCGGACCGGTGATTTCGCGCTGCCTGACGACCTCACCATCACGGCCGACCTGGTCCAGTGCGCCATGCTGAAATTCCGTATCCCCCAGCTCTGGACCACCGAACAGCTCGACGCCCTGATCCCCGAGATGGAAGGCCTCCTGCGCCTCATGCTGACGGGCATTTCCGCAAGACGCTGATAGAGTCGGGCAGGCCCAACCTCCAGACCTTTGAGATACCGCACCTCCACCCCGCATGGAGGGCGGCGGTACACCGTTCAACGGGGCCAAGCCGATGACATGCAGGCCGCGGGGCGCGGGCGCCGTCCAGCGCCTGCCCAGGGACGCGGGATCCGCGAAACTCTTCCTGCCGGTAGCTCCGCCGACAAGCGGACACGCCAAACACGCGGGCGTCCTGCGCCAGGTTCGTCATTCTATGGAAAGTCGAGCAAATACAGCGTCCTGCAGGCCCATGATGGCCGTGCGAAGACCCCTAAGCGCGCCGGTTTATTCGCAGCCGCAACAATCGCTCGCATGTCTGTGATCGCACTTGCAGCAGAAATATTGAACATTATCGATTTTGTTCATTGCATTTCGCTCAAGGCGCATATAGATACTCGCACATGGACGGGATGACAAAAAACCCGCCAGCCAAACCACCCAGGGGCCGACAGAGACCCCGACAAAAAATGGAGCTGCACATGAACTTCCTCCCCAAATCGTTCCGCGCGCCGGAATTCCTCGGCCTGCTCGCCGCCATCCCCGCGGCCTTCGCCGGCTCCCTGCTGTTCGCCCACATGCTGGACGCGGCGAGCCGCATCATCGTCTAACTCCCTGAATTCCGCCGGGAGTTTCCTCCCCGCCTTCCCGGCGGCCACCTATTCGCGCGGAACGACTCTCTCCTCCCCAATCGTTCTCGACGCTGCCTGGCGCCGGTCTCCCCAAGAGGCCGGCGTCTTCTTTTCCGGCGGGCGCCTTTGTTGCGCTGGGCGTCCTTCTTCTGGATCCAGTCGTTGGTGAAGGACGGCGGCGCCCGCGCGCTTTTCGATAATCTCGACCATTCCATCATAAAAACCCGCGCCGGCTCGGCGACGCGCACGAAGCGGCGCTGGGGCGGCCGCCTACGCCAAACTGCTGCGGCGTCATGCCGAGGTGTGAGCTTCGCGCCTTTCGGATGGTCGGCTGATCCGAATTTCGCCCGCGCCCGTAGAGCTTGACAGCGTCAAGTCGCGCCGGGTCGGGCAGGGTTGGAACCATGATTGAAACGGTGCTCGTCACGGGGATTTCAGGCTTCATCGCGAAGCACGTTGCCCTCGAACTGCTCAAGCAAGGCCATAACGTTCGCGGTACAGTGCGATCCCCGAACCGGGCAGATTCGGTAAGGAAAACGCTCGCGGCTCACGGCGGCGACGTTGGCCGGCTGAGTTTTGTCGTTGCTGACCTCAACCGGGATGAGGGTTGGCAAGACGCTGTCGCCGGCTGCCGCTATGTCCAGCACATCGCCTCGCCTTTCCCGCTGCAGCAGCCTCGTGGCCGCGAAGACCTTGTCCCTGCCGCGCGGCAAGGCGCGCTCCGCGTCCTCGCCGCCGCAAAGGCCGCCGGCGCCGAGCGTGTCGTGATGACGTCCTCCATGGTTGCCATGATGTACCGCGCCAACCGCCCGGCCGAGATGACTGTCCGCGACGGCGACTGGACCGACCCAGACTGGAAGTCGGCGACGCCCTACATCATCTCCAAGACACGCGCCGAGCACGCCGCCTGGGACTACATGAAACGCGAGTGGGCGCCCGAGCGGCTCGTCGCCGTCAACCCCGGCTTCGTCCTCGGCCCGGCGCTCGATGCCGATATCGGAACGTCGCTCCAGGCGCTCGCGATGCTTCTCAAGGGCGCGTATCCCGCCGTGCCGCCGGTCGATTTCCCGGTCGTCGACGTTCGCGACCTTGCGGCCGTCCACGTCGCCGCCATGGCGCCCGCTGCCGGCGGCCGGCGTCTCATCGCGACGCGAGAAACCTGGAGCATGTCGCGCATGGGTCAGGAAATGCGCGCTGCCCATCCTGATCGCGCGCGGAAGATTCCTGTCGGCGTCCTGCCGGCGCCAGTCGTGCGGCTGATGTCCGTGTTTGATGCTTCGCTGCGCACCTTGCGCGCGGATCTCGGCGTGCGTCCCACAGGCGATAGCGCCGAGACAACAAGGCTCACGGGCGTCACCTTCAGGCCTGCCGCCGAGGCTGTGCGGGCGGCATCCGCCTCACTCATCGCTCATGGGCTGGCGTAAGACCTACTGCACCCGCTCGGCGACGATGCCTTTTGCCGCCAGCATTGCGACAACGCTGTCGGGTCCGATCAGGTGGCCGGCGCCGACCGCCATGAAACTCACGCCTGAGCCTGCGAGAATGCCCTCGATCCTGGTCACCCAACTGGCGTTGCGGTTGGTCAGCAGAGCCGCGTAGAGATCCGGCTCCTCGACCTTCATCTCGGTGACGAACATCTCCTCCATCCCGGCGATGTCGCCCTTCGACCACTGGTCGACCATCTTGTCGAGTTCGACGGGCGCAGCCTCATACTCCTCGATCGTCTCGCGCAGGTAGCGCAGCTCCTGCTCGGACGTCATGCCGGCGAAGACCTTGATCTGCAGCTCGGCGGTCTCGAGCCCCTTCGGCTTGATGCCGCGCGCGGCGAAGGCCTTCTCGATCTTGCTGTCGACGCCCGACATCGGGTCATAGCCTGCCCGGGTGATCGCGGCGTTGGAGATGGTGAGGGCTGCAAACCAAGGCCGGAAGATGTTGAGCTGCGCGCCCGTAAGGCCCGCCAGCCTGGCGGCCTCGTCCAGCGTCTTCAACTCCGCCTCTGTGAGACTTTTCGACAGCGGCTTGCCCGGCGACAAACCGTACTGCGCCACCAGCGGCATCATCTCGCCCGCCATCGCGGCCGCGTCCGTTGTCGGCAGCTCCAGCCAGAGCTCCTTGGCTTCGGCCATCGCCGCATCCAGCTTGTCGCTTCGCCACTCTGTCTCGGGGCGCAGCAGGTGGACGGTGCCGAGCATGTAGATCGTTGAATCGGCGTCCTTGACCGCCCACATCGCCGGTTGCGCCAGGGCTGGCGCCCCCAGGGCGGAGGCGACAACCGCGAACAGGGCGCAGCGAACCAGTTTTCCGAAGGCAGCAAGGCCAGCCATGACATCTCCCCAACAGGCGGGCCGGTCTCCAGCCGCGGATGCGGAATCTAGCACGCCCGCCCGCCCGCGCCACATCCCGGCGCAGCCGATGCGGCCACATCGCTTGCGAGCCGGGCCGCGGGGGCTATAAGCGCCCATCCGAATGGCCCGCCTGCCTGGGAGATGACCATGTCCGCCGCCAAACCTGCTCCGAAGAAAGTCGTGCTCGCCTATTCCGGCGGCCTCGACACCTCGATCATCCTGAAATGGCTGCAGACCGAATACGGCTGCGAGGTCGTCACCTTCACGGCCGATCTGGGGCAGGGCGAGGAACTCTCCCCGGCCCGCAAGAAGGCGGAACTCATGGGCATCAAGCCCGAGAACATCTTCATCGAGGATGTGCGCGAGGAGTTCGTCCGCGACTTCGTCTTCCCGATGTTTCGCGCCAACGCCGTCTATGAAGGCCAGTACCTGCTCGGCACCTCGATCGCGCGCCCGCTGATCGCCAAGCGCCTTGTCGAGATCGCGAAGGAAACCGGCGCCGACGCCATCGCGCACGGCGCGACCGGCAAGGGCAATGACCAGGTTCGCTTCGAGCTTTCGGCCTATGCGCTGAACCCGAACATCAAGGTCATCGCGCCCTGGCGGACCTGGGAGTTCAAGTCGCGCACTGACCTGATCGAGTTCGCCGAGAAGCATCAGATCCCGGTCGCCAAGGACAAGCGCGGCGAGGCGCCGTTCTCGGTCGACGCCAACCTGCTGCACTCCTCTTCCGAAGGCAAAGTCCTGGAAGACCCTGCGGTCGAGCCGCCGCACTACGTTTACCAGCGCACCATCTCGCCGATGGAGGCGCCCGACGTCGTCACTGAAATCCAGATCGGGTTTGAACGCGGCGACGCTGTCTCGCTCAACGGCAAGAAACTCTCCGGCGCCACCCTGCTTGCGGCGCTCAACGATCTTGGCCGCGACAATGGCATTGGCCGGCTCGACCTTGTCGAGAATCGCTTCGTCGGCATGAAGTCGCGCGGCGTCTACGAGACGCCCGGCGGCACGATCCTGCTGCAGGCGCATCGTGCGATTGAATCCATCACGCTCGATCGCGGCGCCGGCCATCTCAAGGACGAGCTGATGCCGCGCTATGCGGAGCTGATCTACAACGGCTTCTGGTTCGCGCCCGAGCGCGAGATGCTGCAGGCAGCCATCGACAAGTCGCAGGCCAACGTCACCGGCACGGTCACGCTGAAGCTCTACAAGGGCAATGTGATCACGACGGGCAGGGCCTCGCCCAACTCGCTCTACTCCGCCGCGCACGTCACGTTCGAGGACGACGCCGGCGCCTACGACCAGAAGGATGCAGAAGGCTTCATCCGCCTGAACGCGCTGCGGCTGCGATTGCTGGGTCTGGCGCGTAAATCCTGACCGAACTGCCCAGCCATTGAAAGCATTGGCATAACCGCGATCCCCTCAGAGTCGGGGGAATCACGCGCTAGGCAAATCAATCAACCATGTACGGGGAGAGGGATTGCGTTCGCGTCCAAATCGTTAACTATGCTCCCAGCACGAATCGCAAGTCGCGAGCGTGAGAAATTGGACGGGCCGCGGCATGAGCGCGCCACAGCCACCCAGGTGGGTAGGCAGAACCGGGGTCGCTGACGCCGCCGCGGCTGATACCGGATCGCGCCACAGCAGCATCGGTTACGACCAACCCGCAGCAGGCTGGATCCGCGTTGCCGCTGCACGCGATATCCTGGTGGTCGACGACAATGACCGCCACCTCGACATCCTCAGCGCGATCCTGACGTCAGTCGGGCATGAGGTGGAGACATGCGGCTCGGGCGCCGACGCGCTGCGCCGCCTCGAGGGCCGCCACTACGACATCGTGGTGCTTGACCTCGTCATGCCGGAAGTGTCCGGCATCGTAGTCGCGCGTCACATGCGCGATCTCAGGCTCAACTGCGAAACACCGATCATCATCTGCACCGCCAACATCACGATCGCGCGCAGCCAGCTCACCGGCATAGCGGGCATCGTCAGCGTCATCGGCAAGCCGATCGATACGGCTAGCCTCGTCCTCGCCGTCGCGCGCGCGCCGATCCGCGGGCGCGCGCGGCGCGGCGACGACGACCACCCGAGAATGTGATCCTGACCACAATGGCTGACTGTCCCGCGCCTCGCTGCAAGCGTTATCTGGCTGACAAGAGCGCTGCGGCGTGACCGGCAGCCCGACCAGCACCAGCGAGGACTGGATCGCGGTGCTGCGCGAGCTGGACCTTGTCAGCAATGGCCGCTTTGCCGATCTCGACAAGCTGGTGATGCTTGCCCTCGATATCTGCGGCGGCAACCTCGCCGCCTTTACCGTGCACGACGGGGATACCGCCCACGAAGTGTCCTCCAGCTTCGAGGCGCCTTGTTCGATGCCGCGGGAGGAATGCATGTGCTGGGCCCCGCTTGAACTGGGGGCGACCGTGCAGGTCGCCGACGCCGCCGCAGACCAGCGCTTTGCGCGTGCGCGTTACGTCGTTGGTTCGCCCAGTGTGCGCAGTTTCATCGGCGTTCCGGTCGGCGCGGAGTCGGGTTGCCCGGTGGGTGTCCTGGCCGTGGGCCATAGCGCTCCCGGCAGGTTCGGTGCGCAAGAGGTTGCGCGTCTCGAGAAAATCGCGGAACTCATCGCCGCTTTCCTGTCGCAGCGCCGGGCTGCGAACAGGGCCATGCATGCCGCGACAAGGACAGAAGCGGAACGTACACGGCAGGGCCAGTTCGAGCTCATGTTCAACGCCATGAATGAAGGCGTGAATGTTTTCGATGCGTCCGGTAGGATCATCGGGTCCAATCCCGCCTCGGTAGAGATACTGGGGCTGACACGCGACCAGCAATTTGGGCGGTCCGTCACCGACCCGCGCTGGCGGACGACCAGACCGGACGGCTCCGCGTTTCCGCCCGAGGAGCTCCCGGTAGCGCGCACGTTGCGCTCAGGCGAAACTGTACGCGACGTGAGCATGGCCATCGATCTACCCGATGACAGGCGCCGCTGGATCAGCATCACGACTGCACCCGTTCGCGATCCCAAATCTGGCGCGATCGAATACGTCGTCAGCGTTTTCAAGGATGTCACGGCGCAGCATGACGCCGAAGCGCAGCTAATGGTCCAGAATGGACTGTTGGGCGAGGCGCTCGGAGCTGCCGAGAAGGCGAGCCGCGCCAAGTCCGACTTCATCGGCGTGATGAGCCACGAACTGCGCACGCCGATGAACGCCGTGGTGAGCTGTGCGCTGCTGCTGTCGCAATCAAGGCTCGATCCCGTACAGCGCCGAACCCTCGGCGTACTGGAGGATGCGAGCAAGCAGATGCTCGCCGTGCTGAACGATCTGCTCGATCTTGCAGCCCTCAGCGCAGACAAGGTGCGTATCGTGTCCGAGCCGGTCTCCCTGCTGCGCCTGATCGAGGATGCGGCCGTGATCTGGGCGGCGGATGTCCGGGCCAAGGGCCTGTCGCTGTCGGTGATCATAGACCCTGCATTGTCTGCGCCGCGTAACGCAGACAGCGCGCGCGTGCTGCAGATCATCGGCAATCTTTTCGCGAACGCCGTGAAATTCACCCAGGAGGGCGTCATCTCCCTGCAGGCCTGGCCCGAACGTGGGCCCGGCGGGGCACAGTGCGTGGTGATCGAGGTCGAGGACACCGGCCCCGGCGTCCCCGCGGAAGCCGTCGACCGGATTTTCCAGCCGTTCGAGCAGGTCGATGTCAGCGCCAAGCGCCGCCATGGCGGCCTCGGTCTCGGCCTGCACATCGCGCGGCGGCTCGCCATCGCGATGGGCGGCGATGTGGAGCTTGAGACCGAGAGCGGACGGGGCTCGCGCTTCACCGTCCGCATCGAGGCGCCGCTGGCGCAAGGCAAAGAGCAGGCAGCGGAGGCCTTGTCCGACAGCAACCTGCCAGTCGACGCGGTCCGCAACATCCTCTGCGTCGACGACAATCCGCGAAATCTCTACGTGCTTGGCGCCATGCTGCGGGCTGCTGGACACCGCACGACCGAATGCGCCTCCGGCATTGAGGCGCTGGACCTGATGTCCCGTGAAAAATTCGACGTCGTGCTGCTGGACATGGTGATGCCCGAGATGGACGGGCTCGACGTGCTGGCGCGGCTTCGCGCCGGGGGAGGGCCGAATGCCGCAACGCCCGTCATTGCCTGCACGGCCAACGTCCTCCCTGCGCATCTGGACTCCTATCGCAAGGCGGGCACGGCCGGGGTGCTGGCCAAGCCGATCGACGCTCGCGCCATGCTGCGCGCAGTGGCGGGCGCCGCTTGATTTGCGTGCGGACTGAGAGTTGAGCTTGGCGCTCGGCCCCGACGCGGATATTGCAACCGCGCGACCTGCAACTGACGGCCCGATTACAGGACTTCCGCATGGACCTCTCGAAGATAACGTCCGGACCCAACCCGCCCGAGGACGTCAACGTCCTGGTCGAGGTTCCGCTTGGCGGCGAGCCGATCAAGTATGAGATCGACAAGGCCTCCGGCGCGATGTTCGTGGACCGGTTCCTCTACACGTCGATGCGCTATCCCTGCAATTATGGCTTCATACCACACACGCTGTCGCTGGATGGCGATCCGATCGACGTGATGGTTGTGGGCAACCGCGCGCTTGTGCCGGGCTGCGTCGTGCGCTGCGTTCCGGTGGGCGTGCTGATGATGACGGACGACAAGGGCCAGGACGAGAAGATCCTCGCCGTGCCGCACCCCAAGCTCACGCGCTACTACGAGAAGATCAAGGACTATCGCGAGCTTCCGGAGATCCTGGTCGAGCGCATCGTCCACTTTTTCGAGCACTACAAGGATCTCGAACCCGGCAAGTGGGTGAAGATCGAGGGCCTCTATGGCCCCGAGCGCGCGCGCGAACTGATCATGGAATCGATCGAGCGCGCCAAGCTGGTGAAGTAGCCGCTAGTGAGGCGCGGCAAACACGACCGGGTAGAGCGTCGCGACCAGGATCACCGCCATCGTCACGTTGAATACGCGCAGCCTGACCGGATCGTCGAGGAAGCGCCGCAGCTGCATGCCCAGCAGCGTCCATGAGCCGACCGAGGGCAGGTTGATCGCGCCGAACACGGCTGCGACGACCAGCAGGCTCACGATCGGGTCAGCAGGCAGCGTGTAGGCGGAGACGGCCGTCAGCGCCATCGTCCATGCCTTGGGGTTCACCCACTGGAACAGCGCCGCCTGGATGAAGGTCATCGGCTCTGACTTGCCTTCGACAGCTTTCGCACCAGGCGGCGCGGATGTCGCGATCTTCCAGGCCAGCCAGACGAGGTAGGCGCAGCTCGCATATTTCAGGATGGTGTGCGCGATCGGATAGATCTCGAACACCTTCGCCAGGCCGGCGCCGACAAGCACGATCATCAGCGTGAAGCCGATCGACACGCCCAGCATGTGCGGGATCGTCCGCACAAAGCCGAAATTCGTGCCCGACGTCATCAGCATGAGATTGTTCGGCCCCGGCGTGATCGAGGAGACGAAAGCGAAAGCCACGAGGGCGGTGAAGAGCTCGGCGGTCAACATTTCGCAACAATACGGCGGATCGCAGCGAATGTGCTTGCGTCCTGGCCTGCCGGAAGCGCAATTTCACAATCCATGACGAAGCTGGACGACATAAACCGCAGAATATTGCGTGAGCTGCAGCAGGATGGCCGGATCACCAATGCGGACCTCGCCGCAAAGGTCGGCCTGTCAGCGTCCGCCTGCCTGCGCCGGGTGCAGGAGCTGGAGCGCGAAGGCGTGATCGCCGGCTATCGCGCCGTGGTGAACCGCTCGGCCATGGGCGGCGGCTTCACCGCCTATGTCGCCGTCGGCCTGTCCGAACACCACAAGCGCAACCAGCGCAACTTCGAGAAGGCGATGTCCGCCGCCCCGCAGGTGCGCGAGTGTCACAATGTTACCGGCTCGATCGAGTACATCCTGCGCGTCGAGGTCGAAGACCTCGCCGCCTACAAGCACTTCCATACTGAGGTTCTCGGACAGGTGCCGGAAGTCGCCAGCATCACAAGTTACATCGTCATGGGCTCGCCCAAGGACGAGCGCGGCTAGCGAAGCTTCTTGACGAACTCGGACTTCAGCTTCATCGCGCCGAACCCTTCGATCCTGCAGTCGATGTCGTGGTCTTCGTCGACCAGCCGGATGCCCTTGACCTTGGTCCCCTGCTTCACGACCTGTGACGAGCCCTTGAGCTTCAGGTCCTTGATGAGGGTGACGGTGTCGCCATCCTCGAGCACATTGCCGTTGGCGTCCTTGTAGGTGCGCGGTCCGTCCGCTGCAGGTGCTGCGCCCGGCGACCATTCATGCGCGCATTCCGGACAGACCAGCATCGCGCCGTCCTGATAGGCCAGGGCGGATGCGCAGCTGGGGCAGGGCGGCAGGTCGCTCAGGTCTAGGCCTCGACGGCCGTGCGCGAGTTGCGCTTGCGGTCGTTCGGGTCGAGCCAGACCTTGCGCAGACGGATGTTCTCCGGCGTCACTTCGACCAGCTCGTCGTCCTGGATGTAGGCCAGCGCCTTTTCCAGCGTCATGCGGATCGGCGTCGTCAGGCGCACGGCTTCATCCGTGCCCGAGGCGCGGACGTTGGTGAGCTTCTTGCCCTTGAGGACGTTCACTTCGAGATCATTGCCGCGCGTGTGCTCGCCGATGATCATGCCTTCATAGACCTTGATGCCCGGTTCGATCATCATCGGGCCGCGGTCCTCGAGATTCCACAGCGCGAACGCCACGCTCTCGCCGGAGCCGTTGGAGATCAAGACGCCGGTGTGGCGGCCTTTGATCTCGCCTTTGTGCGGGGCGTATTCGTGGAACAGGCGGTTCATAACGGCGGTGCCGCGCGTGTCCGACAGCAACTCGCCCTGATAGCCGATAAGGCCGCGCGTCGGCGCATGGAAGACGAGCCGCGTGCGGCCAACGCCCGATGGGCGCATGTCCATCATGTCGGCGCGGCGCTCGGAGAGTTTCGAGACGACGACGCCGGTGTGCTCGTCGTCCACGTCGATGACCACTTCCTCGATCGGTTCGAGGGTTTCACCGGTCAGCTCGTCCTTCTGCATCACGACCTTGGGACGCGACACGCCAAGCTCGAAGCCCTCGCGGCGCATCGTCTCGATCAGCACGGCGAGCTGAAGTTCGCCGCGGCCGGCGACTTCGAACGCGTCCGAGTCCGGCGCGCGCGAGATCTTCAGGGCGACGTTGCCTTCGGCTTCCTTGAGGAGGCGATCCCAGATCACGCGAGAGGTCACCTTCTTGCCTTCGGTGCCGGCGAGCGGAGAATCATTGACGCGGAACGTCATCGCAAGTGTCGGCGGATCGATCGGCTGGGCGGCCATCGCCTCGGTGACCGACGGATCGCAGATCGTGTCGGCGACGGTCGCCTTGGTCAGGCCAGAGATCGAGACGATGTCGCCAGCCTTGCCCTCGTCGATCGGCGAGCGCACGAGCCCGCGATAGGCAAGCACTTTCGAGATGCGGCCGGTTTCGATCACTTCGCCGGTGCGCGAGAGCACCTTGACGGTCTGGTTCGGTTTCACCGAGCCCGAGTCGACGCGGCCGGTGAGGATGCGGCCGAGGAACGGGTCGGAGCCGATCGTGGTGCCGAGCATGCGGAACGGGCCGTTGTCGACGCGCGGTGGCGGCACATGCTTCAGCACGGTCTCGAACAGCGCCGACATGTTGTCGGTTTTCTTGGCCGGGTCCGTACTCATCCAGCCATTCTTGGCTGAACCGTAGATGATCGGGAAATCGAGTTGCTCGTCGGTGGCGTCGAGGTTGGCGAAGAGGTCGAAGACTTCGTTGACGACTTCGACGTGGCGCTCTTCCGGCTTGTCGATCTTGTTGATGCAGACGATCGGGCGAAGGCCGACCTTCAGGGCCTTCGAGACAACGAACTTGGTCTGCGGCATCGGGCCTTCGGCGGCGTCGACGAGAACGATCGCGCCGTCCACCATGTTGAGGATGCGCTCCACCTCGCCGCCGAAATCGGCGTGGCCGGGCGTGTCGACGATGTTGATGCGGATGTCGTTCCAGACGACCGAGGTGGCCTTGGCCAGGATGGTGATGCCGCGCTCACGTTCGAGATCGTTGGAGTCCATCATCCGCTCGGACGTGGCTTCGTTGTCGCGGAACGAGCCCGATTGCTTGAGCAGGCAGTCGACGAGCGTCGTCTTGCCGTGGTCGACGTGGGCGATGATGGCGATGTTGCGCAGTTGCATGGGTGCGTCGTTTCGGGTCTGGGCCGGGGGAGGGGCTGGATTTGGCGCGGCAATACAGGGCTTTTGTGAAGAAAGCGAGCACGGACGGCGCCGCACGCGCACAGGCGCGTCCGGAGCTACCCGTAAACCACAATTTCCGGGCGATTCAGGCCGGAGGGCGCGTTCTGTGGGCAGTTTGCAACGATCGCAGCCGGCCGGTTGCGAGGCGCATCAGCCCGGAAACAGCTGCAGGCCGATCTGTTCCATGCCTGCCGGCTGGCCGTCTTCGCCTTCGCGGAGGACCGCGCACTGCATGCTCTCGATGCCCTGGGGAAAGCAGAAGAGTGGCAGCTTCTCGGCCCGCAACGCGTCCCATGCCGCCTTGTCGAACCAGCTTTCCGGCATGAAGGGGAATTCGGCGCGTGCAGGCTGGCCGTCGGTCTGCTCCCACGGCGGCAGGGTTTCGGTGGTCTCGACCTCTGCATTGCCCGCAAACCAGTCGGACAGGGCGGCCTTCATCGCGGCGGGGTCGGCAGCGTCCCTCAGGCCGAACAGATAGTCGGTGAGCCCTGACCAGCTGAACACCGGCGCGCCGTCACCTTGCCGGACGACCAGCAGGACAACGCCCTGCTTGCAGGTCGGACCGGAGACGTTTGCTTCGATCGTGTAGCGGCGTGTCGCCTCGTTGATCCACGGCGTCTCGATACGGACGTCGCATGCGCCTGCGGGCGGGGCGGTCGCTGTCTCGGGCGCTGCAGGCGCAGCGGCCTCGGATGTTGGCGGCGTCGCGGGCTGGCATGCGGCCAGGGCGAGGAGGCTTGCGGCGAGGACGAGGCGAAAGTTCATGGCGAATTCCTGAAGGCGAGGCGGCGCCATGGGGACAACAAACCCGGCGCAATCACAAGAGCCAGAACGCAATCCGGCCAGCGGCAGGGATAACCGCCACTGGCCGGACCTGGCCGTCCAATCGGGATCGCGTCATGTGGGCTGGCGGGATCCCTGGTGCTCCCAAGGACTGGGCCTAGCGGTTGTTGCCGCCGGTGCGCTGCTTGACCTCTTCTTCCTTGGCGGCGGCGCGGTCTTCCTCATTCCATTCGACAGAGGGAGCAGCGCCCGAGCCATAGGCCTTCGACTTGCCGGCGAGGCGGTTCATCGAATCCGATAGCTGGTCCTTGGACACCGCCATGTTGCGCGAGGAACTCTGGCCGACGCCTTCGGCGTCGTCGAAGTTGGAGAATTCGGCGCCGAGGAAGACGACTTCCCAGCCCTTGGCGCGCACGCGGTCGAGGGCAGCCTTGGCGGCGGTCTTGCTCATCTCGGTGGAGGAGTTTTCCTCGCCGTCCGTCATGATCACGAGCACGGCCTTTTCCGGCTTGTCCTTCTCGGCGAGCGAGACGATGCGGCCGATCGCGTCATAGAGCGGCGTCATTCCGCGCGGGTTCACTTCGCGGGTGGTGACGTCGTTCCAGTCGCCGGCGTCGACGCCCTTGCGCAGCACGTCGAACTGGAGGCCGTCCTGTGCGTCGAACACGGCCAGGGTAATGTCGGCGTCGACCCGCGGGCCGCCATCAAGGGCTGCGAGGCCATCGGCATAGGCGTTCACCGAGGAGAGCGCTTCCGTCCAGATCGGCTCCATCGAGCCCGTCCGGTCGAGCAGGATATAGGAGTGGACGGCGGGATGGCGCGGCGGCTTGGCGAGCGCGGAGGTAGTGGTCAGCGCGCCTGCTGTTGCCAGGGCGAGGATGGCGGCGAGGGCGGTGCGGGCTTTCATTGTGGGTCCCCAGGAGATGCGCCGGAGCGCGGATGGTTGTGCCTTAGTGCAGGTTGAAGGCGAGGCTGGCGGCTTGGCGGTCCGGCTGGGGCGGCAGCGTGCCCGCGGCAGCCCACGTCACGCAGCTGATCAGCAGCGCAGTGAGCAGGAGGCGGATGGAGGTTCTCACGTTCAGTCCCCTGCAAGTCCCGCGGGCCGGTCTCCGGTCCCGTCGTGCACAACTTGTCGCAGCCGATTAAGGCCGCCGAACGGCGTCAATTGAGGCGGAACAGGGGATTGTTGAGTCAGGCTTGCCTTGGCGCCGCAAGCGCATCCGTGACGTGGAGGACGGCTCCAAGCACCTGACGGATGCGTGCAAGACGCGGCGCAGCCTGGCGCGCGCCCGGTTGCGAAGGCGGATCGAACACGCGAGGCGCGCCGGTCTCAGGTATCACCAGCACCAGCCGCCCATCAGCAATCGCACTTCTGGGAGCGCCGAGATGGGGCAGCGTGGCCAGCTGCGCGATCAGGGCCGGAACGGTGGGATTCCCGGATGCAAGCTGGTCCATCGATGTTGCGCCGGCAGGCGGCCCCTCGATCTCCACCAGCAGGCCCCTGAACGCGGACGCCTTGTCGGCGCCGGAGGGCGGGATCGTCTCGATCGGCGTGATGCGCAAGGCAAGACCTGCATGCGCGCCGGCGATTTCGCCGCTCGTTCTCACGCCCGATGCCGTTGGGAGCAGACCTGCACGCGACGCTTTTTCGAGATCGACAGTCGCGGCCTTGCGCCAGTTGAATGCGCCGAGGCCGCCGATCAGCACGTCGACGGCGCGCTGCGAATAGATGTCGGCATGTTCGCGCGCGCCCTTCGCCAGCGCCCAACCATAGCCGGCCAGCGCGCCGCCGAGCATCACGGCGGCGAAGTCAAACACGCCGCCCGGCGCGCCCATCGCCACGATTGCGGACCAGATCGCAATGCCGACTGATGCGCCCAGCGGCGCGCGCCAGGCCGCGCATTCAACCGTCCTGCGCGCGATGGGCTGCTGGAGGGCATCGAGTTCGGCAAGCGCAGGCGCAAGTTCGGGGTAGGGCGTCTCGGCCGCTGGCCGCGCAACCAGCGGCGCCGGAGCGCTGCCAAGCTTCAGCGCGACAGCCCCGCCGATTGCGATGGTGAGGACCGAGGCAAACAGGCCGCCGAACACGGTGGCGGCAAGGCCAACCACGCCCGGCGTACGGGTGTTGGCGCCGATGGCGATGCCGATCCAGACGACGATGGCGAGAACGGCGAACGCAAGAAAGGCCGCACGCATCGCGTCGCCCCCCGAGCTCTCCGTCGCCTGTGCCTGCTGTGTCCCGCCCTGCGTCATTCCCGCCCTGTATAGACCAGGTCGGCGGCAATGCGAACTGTCTCCCGATCCTCGCATTCGCTGCATGCCGGTCTGGCGCCTGCGCGGGTTGTGGCGCGAGCAGCGATTTCCCTGCTAGCCTCGCGCTGCTTTCCGGGGCCAGTCTCCGGGGCAGTATCTTGGGTCAGGCATCCGGGGCTGGAGTTCGTGCATGTTGAAATGGCTCAGCGTCATCACGCTGCTGGCGCTGGCGGCTGGCGTGGCCGTGGGCGCGTGGGGAGCGGCGTCGGGCGATCCGAACATCACCGGCCTGCTCACGCAGGTTGGCCATGTCGGCGACCTCTGGCTCAATCTCCTGCGCATGACGGTGATCCCGCTGGTGTTCTCGCTGCTTGTGACGGGCGTCGCCTCGGTCGCGGACGCTGCTTCAAGCGGCAGGGTCGCGGCGCGGGCGATCTTCGTCTTCGGCGTCCTGCTGGTCTCGGCGACGACGTTTGCCTGCCTGGTCTTTCCGCTGCTGCTGTCGCTTGTCCCGGTTGATCCGACGGCGGCGGCGAGCTTCATCGCGCGCGCCAGTGACCAGACCGTGCAGGCCGCATCCCCGCCGACGATTGGCGAATGGCTGGCGGCGCTTGCGCCGGGCAATGCCGTCGCCGCCGCCGCCGAGGGCGCGATCCTGCCGCTCGTGGTGTTCGCACTGTTCTTCGGGTTTGCCGCGACGCAGCTGCCAGCCGCGCAGCGCGCACCGATGGTGGCGTTCTTCCGGGCGGTCGCCGACACGATGATCATCATCGTGCGCTGGGTTCTGCTCGCGGCGCCGCTTGGCGTCTTTGCGCTGGCGCTTGGCGTCGGGCTGACGGCGGGCGTCGGGATCGCGGGACTGATCCTGCACTACATCGTGCTCGTCTCGGCGGTGACAGCGGCCATCGTACCGATCGCGTTTCTCTTCGCCTTCATCTGGGGCGGGGCGAACCCGGCGCGGTTCATCAATGCGACGGCGCCAGTGCTCGCGGTTGCAATCTCGAGCCGATCCTCGCTGGCGTCCCTGCCGCTCATGGTCGAACGCGCGCGCGATGCGATGGGAACGCCGGAGCGGGTTGCCAACCTCGTCCTGCCGATGGCGGTCGCGGTGTTCCGGATGACCAGCCCTGTGGCCAATCTTGGCGTCGTGTTCTTCTGCGCGTCCGTGTTCGGCGTCCAGCTTTCGCCCGGCGCCATTATCGTCGGCGGGCTTGTGGCGATAGCGATCAGCATCGGCTCGGTTGGCTTGCCGGGGGAGATTTCATTCATCGCCAGCGTTGCGCCTATCTCGATGGCGATGGGCGTGCCGATCGAGTTGCTGGGTCTGCTTGTGGCGGTGGAGGCGGTGCCAGACATCTTCCGCACGGTGGGCAATGTATCGGGCGACATGGCGGCGACACAGATCGTCGCGAAGAACCAGCCCGCGACTATCCCGCCGGAGCAGGCGGCCGCCTGACAACGCGGCTGGCGGCAAGCACTTCGTCCACGGCGGCTGCGACCATGTCTGGCCGGTGGAAGAAGAAGGCGTGGTTGGATTCGGGCACGATCTGCAGCCGCCCACGGCTCGACCATGTGGCGAGGTCCGCCTGCAGGCGGCGCCACACGATCTCGCTTTCGGGCGTGTCGGACCCGGCGACGAGGCCATCGGCGGATAGCAGATAGGCATCGTGCGCATCGGCGCGCTTGCGGGCTTGCGTCTGCTGCGGCAGTTCGCGCGCGAGCACGACCACGGGCCAGTTCTGCAAATCGCGATGCTTGCCGGCTTCCGTCATGGTTGCTGAACGCAGACGCGCCTCGCGCGCGTTGGCCTCGGCGGATTTGGGATAGAAGGCGTTCACCGTTTCCGCGATTGCGGGGGCGGCCGGATAGTCGGAAAGCCGCATCAGGCCCGTCCACTTGAAGGCGAGGGCAAGCTCCTGCGCGGGCGAGACATAGTCGCCAACGCTCAGCCCCGCTTGCCTGAACTTCGCCTCCTGGTCCGGATGGGATGAGTCCGCGAACACCATGCCCGCGATCTCGTCCTTGTAGAGCCCGGCGAAGATCATGCTGTAGAGACCGCCGCGCGAATGCGAGACCAGAACGTAGGGTCCGCTCTCGCCTGCCGCATCGAGGGCTGCGTGCAGGTCGCGCGCGACTTCTTCAGGTGTGAAGGCGTCGCTGGCCGGATCGCTCCAGAGAATGCCCGCGCGGCTGTAGGCGCAGGCGCGCGACTTCTGCGAGACCTGTTGCATCACCGGCTGCCAGCCCAGCGCGCCCATCAGGTCGCCGCCGGACTGGAAGACGACGGTGGGCGAGCCTGTGCCGCGGCAGTCGATGTGGATGCGTCGCCCGTCTTCGACCGCGACGAGCTTGCCGGGGGCTGGATGCTCGCGCACAGCCTGCGCCTCGTACATGCTCTCGCAGGCGCAGAGGGCGAGCGCTGCGAGCGCTGCTGCAAATGCCCAACCCGACTGGCGCTGGCCTGCCTTCATCGAGGTATTCTTAGGCGCCGCGAAAGCTGGCGCCACATCACAATCGGTAGATGTCGGGCAGGAAGCGCAGCCCGGAAAGCAGAACGGGCGCCCTTGAGGGGCGCCCGCCGCAGTTTCAGCCGAAGAGGCTGGAACCTATTTCACGGTGATCTCGATCTCGCCGATCGTCGGATCGGTGATCTTGAACTTGTCGCCGGACTTCTGGCCGTCCGGGTAGGTGAAGCAGGTGTTATCCTGTCCGACAGCAGGAGCCGTCAGGCAGAGCTTCGAGCCGTCGACCTTGTAGGTGCCTTCATACTGGCCGTCGAAGCCAGAGAAGGTGCCGTCCGCCTTGTAGGTGACGTCGCCGGTGACGCCCATCGAGGCCACGTTCATCGTGACGCCTTTTTCGAGCACCAGCGCGACCGTGTCCGACGGCGCCGACTGCGCGAGGGCAGGGGCGGCGGCGAGGGCCACAGCGGCGGCCAGCAGTGTTTTCATGCTTTTCATGTGTCTTCTCCCAGACCCCTCAACTTGATGGTGTCAAGTCGCAGTGAACCTCGACTTGGAACCTCAGGCAAGAGGGCAGGTGCAGCTCCGCAGATTAGCGAATCGTCACCTGCATCGCGCCCATGTCGGAGGTGAGCTCGAATGTGTCGCCGGATTTCTTGCCGTCCGGATAGGCTTGGCACTGGTCGACCATGCCGAAAGCCTCGACGGTGATGCAGAGCTTGTTGCCATCCGTCTTGTAGGTGCCGGCGAACATGCCGTCGAAGCCGGAGAACGTGCCGTCGGGCTTGTACTCGATCGTCCCCACATTGCCCTGGACGTCCATGCTGACGCCTTTCTCGACGACGGCCTTCACCGTGTCCGAGGGCGGTTCCTGTGCGATGGCCGGCGCGGCGATCATGGCGGCGGCGAAAAGCGCAAGTCGAAGTTTCAAGGGTTGTCCTCCCACATGGTTGATCTGAAAACTTGGAAACCTATGAGTTTCCGATACCACCGTTCCGGCTTCGCCAAAAGAGGGCTTCTGCAGGTGCAATCGGCGACGCCCCGCGCTAACGGGACGAATGAGTTTCCGCGCCACATGCCTAACGCTTTTTCCCGAAGCCTTCCCCGGCATTCTCGGCGTGTCGATCGTCGGCAACGCATTGCGACAGGGGATGTGGGAGATCGAGGCCGTCGACATCAGGACATTCGGCATCGGCAAGCATCGCACAGTGGACGATACCCCTTCAGGCGGTGGGGCCGGGATGGTGATGCGGGCGGATGTGGCGGCGGCTGCGATCGACAGCATCGCGCAGGACGGACGGCCGCGCATCTATCTGTCGCCGCGGGGCAAGCCCCTTGACCAGAAGAGGGTCCGCGAACTGGCGGCCGGGCCCGGGGTCATTCTCCTGTGCGGCCGGTTCGAGGGGCTGGACGAGCGGGTGATCGAGGCGAGGGGACTGGAGGAAGTCTCGGTAGGCGATTTCGTGCTGGCAGGGGGAGAGGTCGCCGCGCAGGCCCTGCTGGAAGCCTGCATCAGACTGTTGCCTGGCGTAGCGGGGAATGCCGAGAGCCTGGCGGAAGAGAGCTTCGAGGCGGGGCTGCTGGAGCATCCGCATTATACCCGGCCTCAGGTCTGGGAGGATCGCGAGATTCCCGCGATGTTAACCTCTGGCGATCACGCAAAGGTCGCGGCCTGGCGACGAAATCAGGCCGAGGAGTTGACTAAAGCCAGAAGACCCGATTTATACGCCGCTTTCCGGGAAGCCTCCCCTCAGCGGGGGAAGGCGGCGAAACCCCGCGACTGAAAGACCTGATCCATGGCCGCTCACCTGATCCAGACCCTCGAGCGCGAGGAAATCGCCCGCGTCACCGAAGGCAAGAAAATCCCCGACTTCGCGCCCGGCGACACGCTGCGCGTCAACGTGAAGATCAAGGAAGGCGACCGCGAGCGCATCCAGGGCTTCGAGGGCCTCTGCATCGCCCGCGCCGGCGCCGGCGTGAACGAGAATTTCACGGTGCGCAAACTCTCCTTCGGCGAAGGCGTCGAGCGGGTGTTCCCTCTGAACTCGCCGTCGGTTGACTCGATCGAAGTGCGCCGCAGGGGCAAGGTTCGCCGCGCCAAGCTTTACTACCTGCGTGGCCGCACCGGCAAACGCGCCCGCATCGCCGAGAAGCTGGGCGGCGCGAAGGAAATCGCCGAGGGCTGATTTTCCCCAGTTCGAAATTGAAGATTAGAAATTGAAACCGCCGGCCCTCACAGGCCGGCGGTTTTGTTTTGGGCTCGGCGTTCAGCGCTACGCGTCGCGCAGATTCCACTCATAGATGACGCTGTGGCCGCAGACATCCCGGGCGGCGCCGTTGATCTTGGCGGGCGTGAAGCGCTCGCCGCGGATCCATTTGGCGGCGGCGTCGTCGAGACGGGCGTGACCGCTTGAGCGTGCAACCTTCACTGACGTGACGCGTCCGTTCGCGGCAATGCACACATCAAGTTGCGTCGTGCCCTGTTCGCCGGCGCGTTGCGAGGCGGTGGGGTAGGCGGGCTTGTCGCTCGCGATCAGCTTGGGCGCGGAGCGCGACTGGATCGGCGCGGGCGCCGGCGTGACGAGGACGGGATCCGGAATCGGAACCGGGTCAGCGACGGGCGCGGTGATCACCGGAAGTTCTTCTGGCACAAAGTCGATGTCGGGCGCGACGAGCGGGGGAGGCGTGGGCGGGGCAGGCGTGTCTTCGACCTCCTCCACGACAGGCGGTGGCTCGATCTCCTCGACCACGGGCGGCGCGGGGGGTTCGATGAAGACGAGTTCCGAGGAGACGCGTTCCATCTTCTCGGCGTTGAAGTTCATCGCGGTGAAGAGTCCGCCCATGCCGACAGTCAGCGCGACAGCGGCGGCTGCGCCGAAGGCCTGCGTGCGTTTGCCCTGCTTGTGGGTCTGAACGTACATGATGGAGCCTCCTCCGTTGCGGATGAGGGGCGTGTCCCACTTGTCCGTATATTCAATATGGGGACCGGCAAGTCTGGCCCCATGGCCTTGCGCATATGAAACGCAGCGCTGCTCCAGCGGGTTCCGGTGTTGGACTGTGGGGAATGTGGCGTCCGCGTGGGGAATGCGGCGGGAATGTGATGCTTGCGAGTATGTCCGTGTACGGACAACCGCAAGCGGCCTCAGAGGCGCGTGAGCGCTGAGGTGGCGGGGAGCGGGGGTCGTGGGAGGGCCGCATGCGTGGCGTTCGAATCGAGGCGGGTGCGGTCATCGTGGCGCAGCATGTCGGCGAAGGTCTGCGAGGTCGCGCGCAGGTCCGCGATCGCCAGGCCAAAAGGCTCGAAGCGCGGCAGGAATTCGGCCCAGCATGTGATGGCGGGGAGTTGTTCGTGCGGGACGATGCGCACATTCCAGGCGAGGGCGCGGAAGGCCCGGCGCCAGAGCGCGTGGCGGAGTTTGGCTTCGGCGAGCGGAAGCATGAGCGTCCGGTGCTCATAGAGCGCTGGGGCGACGTGTCTTACGCGCATGGCCTTGCGACCGTTGGCGATCACCATGATCACCCGCGCCAGAAGGTCTGCGTGATGCCGATGAAAACGGCAGATCGCGGATGATCCACAAGGGGAAAATCCTGCGCTTTAAGGGCGCGATAATGCGGCCACAAATAGCCCCACCGATTTGACGCCACTGTTTCCCTCAAATTTCTGTGGCAAATGTCTGGAACTGCGCGGGGAAGGTTGTTCTGCGTCCCCAAACTCGGCGCCCATGGCGCGCGGCTGCGCATTGGCCTAACCATGGCGCGTCATTCCCAGCGAGGTTTTCCATGGCGTTGCTTGTCCTCAGCGTTGTCGGCAGCGACCGGCCGGGCCTTACCAAGGCGCTGGCGGCGGCTGTGCTGTCGGCGGGCGGCAACTGGCTCGAGAGCCACCTGTCGCGGCTGGGCGGGCTCTATGTCGGCTCGGTGCTGGTTGATCTTGCGGAGGGCAAGGTCGAGGCGTTGCGCGCCGCGGTGTCTGCCGTGGATGCGGCGGGGCTTGAAGTGCGGATTGCGCCGGCGGGCGCGCCTGCAGCCGTGGCGGGCGAGACGCTGGAGTTCAGCGTGGTCGGGCAGGACCGGCCCGGCATCGTGCGCCAGGTGACGGCGACGATCAGCGACCTCGGCGCCAACATCGAAAGCTTCCGCACATGGCTGAGTACGGAGGCGTATTCCGGCGCCCCGCTGTTCAACATGGCGGCGAACCTGCGCCTGCCTGTGGGCTTGTCGGCGGCACGCGTGCAGGACGCGCTGGAGGCGATCTCGGGCGAGATCATGGTGGATGTGGCGGTGGGCTAGGCTGTCTTCGGCCGGGGGCGTTGTTCGATGACGGCAATCGCACCATCGCCGCCCGGCGTGGGGAGGGCAGGCAGGCAGGGCTTCATCGCCGCGCTCGGCATTGGCCAGATCTGTTCGTGGGGCGCGCTCTACTACGCCTTTCCGCTGATCGCCGAGCAGATCGAACGTGAGACCGGCTGGTCGCGTACGTCGCTCTATGGCGCGGCGACGGCGGGGTTGCTGATTGCTGCGGCGGCGTCTTTCCCGCTGGGGCGGGCGATCGATCGCGGGCATGGCCGCGCCATCATGACGGGCGGTTCGGTGCTGGCGGGGCTGGTGATGCTGGCCTGGTCGCAGGTCAGCGATCTTGTCGGGCTCTATGTGATTGTCGGACTGCTCGGCGTGCTTCAGGCGGCGACGCTCTATGAGGCTGCGTTCGCGGTGGCGGCGCGCCGTTTCGGCGCGGCGGGCGCGCGCGATGCGATTGTCGCCGTGACGCTGTGGGCAGGCTTTGCCTCGACCGTCTTCATCCCGCTGATCCAGCTGATGATCGACCTGTGGGGTTGGCGCGGCGCGGTGACGGCGCTGGGCGTCATCAACCTGGTTGTGTGTGCGGGGCTCTGTGGCTGGGCGATCCGGCCGGAGCGCGACCTGGTCCAGCGCGATCCTGCGGGGGCGCCGGCGGCGACGGGCGGATCGGCCGTGCGGCAGGCGATGGCCTCGCCCGTGTTCTGGAGCCTGACGCTGGCCTATACGGCGCATGCCGCCGTGTTCACGGCCTTCACCTTCCATCTCTATCCGCTGTTGCTGGAACGCGGCTTTGAAACGGCGGCCGTCATCGCCGCCATGGCGGTTATCGGACCGGGGCAGGTGGGCGGGCGCATTGCGATGACAATCTTCGCGGGCAAGGCGCCGATGCGGGTTGTCGGCGCATGGGTTGTGGCGGGTTTTGCATTGAGCCTCGCCATGCTGGTGTGGCTGCCGCCGTCCTTCGCGGCGATCGTCGCCGTGGTGGCGCTCTACAGCGTGACGAACGGCATCCTCACCATCGTGCGCGGCGCATCGATCCCGGAGATGGTAAGCCGGCAGGACTATGGCGCGATCGCCGGCGTGATGAACACGCCCGCCACCGTCGCCCGCGCGCTGGCGCCGCTCGGCGCGGCGGCGCTGTGGTCGATCAACAGTTCGTACGATCCTGTGCTGGTCGCGATGCTCGTCGGCGCGCTGGTGCTGGCGGTGGGGTTCTGGGTTGCGGCGGGATTGGCGCGGCGGGTGGGGTAAAGCCGCGCCTGCTGCAGGTGATTGAAGGGACCGCCCGGGGCTCGCGATGGTTGCGCGATCTGGGTGGGAGCGATTCATGAAACTGGTAATGCTTGGCGCGATCGCGCTTGTTCTCGCGCCGATGGCGCACGCGCAGGATTACTGCGGCGACCTGAAGGAAGTGATCGCGGAGGCGACCTTCGGTTTCGACGGGTTGAAGGACGAAGAGAACTTCGAGGACAGTTTCGAGCCGTACTTCTACATGTCGAATGCCTACCCCGGCCTTCGCCGGGGACGCGTGCAAGATGCACGCTTCCAGATGCTACAACGCCCGTGAGCGCGCTTCGCCATGGGGCTATTGGAGCGCGGAGCTTCCGCAACGCCCCTAAACCTCGCTCACATACTCCAGCTCGATCGGGCCGGTCATGATGACGTGGTCGGTGGCTTCGCTCCAGTCGATCTCGATGTCGCCGCCGTCATTGTGGACGAGGGCCTTGCGGTCGGTGAGGCCGCGGCGCGCGGCGGCGACGATGGCGGCGCAGTTGTTGGAGCCGCAGGCGAGGGTGAGGCCGACATTGCGCTCCCAGGTGCGCAGGCGGGTTTCTGTTTTGGAGATCACCTGCAGGAAGCCGACATTGACGCCTTGCGGGAAGAGCGGGTGCCATTCGACGAGGGAGCCGACGGCTTTCACGTCGACGGTGTCGAGGTCGGGCACGAAGAAGACGACGTGGGGGTTTCCCATGTTCACGGCGCCGGGAAGTTGAAGGTACGGGGCATCAATAGGCCCTATCTTGAGATCGATGCCGCGAGTATCCATCCGTTCAGCAAGAGGTATCTCTTCCCACTTGAGAAGCGGCGAGCCCATGTCGACGGCGATGCGGGTGGGGGCGATGCGGTCGGCTTTCAGCTTGCCGGCGACGGTCTCGATGACGAGCCTGTCCTTGCCGGTCTCTTCCATCACCAGCCAGGCGACGCATCGTGTGGCGTTGCCGCAGGCCTCGGCGGAGGAGCCGTCGCGGTTCCAGATGCGCATGAAGACGTCGCCGCGGAGCGTCTGCTCCATGGCGATGACCTGGTCGGCGCCGACGCCGGTCTTCGGGTCCGCGATGGCTGCGACCTGCTCGGGCTGGAGGCCCAGACCTCCCTTCCTGTCGTCGAATATGACGAAGGAATTCCCGGCCCCGTTCATCTTCCAGAATTTCATGGGGTAGATTTAGGGCGTTGCAGGCGGGGAGGCTAGAGCGGGCGGCCTACTGGTCGGGTTCGGCGTTCTTGCTCGCGGCGCGGAGGGCGGCGAAGTAGGCCATCAGCTCCTCCTTCTGCTTCTGCGGAATGATCAGATTCGGCATGTTGGGGTGCGAGGTGCTGAACCAGACATTCAGCGCCATGGACGTCATGCCCGGCGTGGCGGCGACGCTGGAGAAGCTGGGCGCCTTCGCGAAGGGAGGGGTGGGGATGCCGGGCTCGACGGCGTGGCAGTCGGCGCAGGCCTCGCGGGCGTAGGCCTTGCCGCGGGCGGCGTCGCCGGTCTGCGCGCTGGCCGAGGGAGGGGCGCAGACGGAGAGTAGCGCAAGCGCTGCACCAAGGCCCAGTTGAGGGGAAAGAGGCATCAGATACTCCCGTCTGCTGGGGAGAGTGTGCGCCCGGCCCGCCACGCCGCCTTGACGTGCATCAAGCCGCGCTGCGGGCGGGGGCGTTCGGGTTCTGCTTGCACGCTGCGGCGCAGGCGTTAACCCTGCGGCACAGGAAAACAGGGGATAGGCATGCGCACTGTATTGATGGGCGTGGCGGCGGCTGTGCTGGCGGCCTGTGTATCCCAGGAGGCGACAACAGTGATGACGGCAGTGGATCGCGAGAAGCATCTCTATCTGGAAGAGGTGGAGGGCGCCGAGGCGCTGGCGTGGGTGCGCTCGCAGAACGAGCGGACGCTCGCGATCCTCGAGAATGATGCGCGGTTCAAGGGATACTATGAAGCGGCGCTGGGGATCGCGACGTCGCAGGCGCGGATTCCGTACGGGTCGATCCGGAAGGGCTACGTCTACAACTTCTGGCAGGACGAGACGCATGAGCGCGGCCTGTGGCGGCGCACGACGCCGGCGAGCTATGCGAGTGCGAACCCGGAGTGGGAGACGCTTCTCGATGTCGATGCGCTGGCAAAGTCGGAGGGGGCGAACTGGGTCTACAAGGGTGTGTCGTGCCTGAAGCCGGAGCAGACGCGCTGCCTGCTGTCGCTGTCGGATGGCGGCAAGGATGCGGTGCGCGTGCGCGAGTATTCGATCGCGGAGGGCGGCGCGAAGGCAGGGTTCGTCGCGGGCGGGTTCGATATTCCGGAAGCCAAGAGTTCGATCGAGTGGCAGGACCAGGACACGCTGCTGATCGCAACAGACTGGGGCAATGAGAACAAGGATCTCTCGGGCGACAAGCCGACGTTGACCGAGAGCGGCTATCCGTTCGTGATCAAGCGGCTGAAGCGCGGGCAGGCGTTGCGCGATGCGGTGGAAGTGTTCCGCGGCGAGCGGACGGATGTCGCGGCCTCGCCTGTGTCGCTGGAGGACGGCGCTGGCAACAAGTGGTTTGGCGCGGTGCGGGCGGAGACGTTCTATACGTCGAGCTGGTTCATCTTCCCGAAGGCGGGCGAAGGCCGGACGCTGAAACTGCCGATCCCGGCGAAGTCATCGCCGCAGGGCATCTTTGCCGACACGCTGCTGCTGACGCTGGAAGAGGACTGGAAGCCGGAAGGCCAGGGCGAGTTCAAGGCGGGCGATCTTGTCGGCTTCAACTGGTCAGGCTTCGTGGCGGGCGGCGCCCTCCCGAAGGTGGAGCTGGTGTTCCGGCCGACGTCGAAGCAGGCGCTGCAGGGCGTGGGCGTCACCAGGAACAACGTGCTGGTGAACATCTCTGACAATGTCGTCGTGAAGGTGATGGCGTACGCGAAGGACGGTGCGAACTGGACATCGCAGGAAGTGAAGTTGCCGCCGAACGGTTCGGCGGGCGTGATCTACGCTGACAGTGAAGAACCGACGGCGTTCCTCGGTTACGAGGGCTATCTCTCGCCGGATACGTTGTACACTTACGACTCGGCGTCGGGCGCGGTTGCGGCGATCAAGCAGCTGCCGGCGTGGTTCGACGCGGCCGGCTACAAGGTCGATCAGTACGAGGCGACATCGAAGGACGGGACGAAGGTGCCGTACTTCGTCGTGCACAAGACCGACATCAAGCTCGATGGCTCGAACCCGGCGCTGGTCTATGGCTATGGCGGATTCCAGGTGAGCCAGACGCCGGGCTATTCGGGCACGGTGGGCAAGCTGTGGCTGGAGCAGGGCGGCGTCTATGTGATGGCGAACATCCGCGGCGGCGGCGAGTTCGGGCCGTCATGGCACCAGGCGGGTCTCAAGACGAAGCGGCAGGTCGTATATGACGACTTCATCGCGGTGGCCGAGGACCTGGTGAAGCGCAAGATTTCCTCGCCGAAGAAGCTCGGCGCCATGGGCGGCTCGAATGGCGGGCTGCTGATGGGCGTGATGTACACGCAGCGTCCGGACCTGTTCAACGCGATCGTCTGCCAGGTGCCGCTGCTCGACATGCTGCGTTATCACATGCTGCTCGCGGGCGCGTCGTGGATGGCGGAGTATGGCGATCCGGACGTGGCCGAGGAGCGCGCCTTCCTCGAGAAGCTGTCGCCCTATCACAATGTGGATCCGGCGAAGACGTATCCGGAGATCTACTTCGAGACGTCGACCAAGGATGACCGGGTGCATCCGGGCCATGCGCGCAAGATGGCGAAGCTGCTGGAAGGGATGGGCAAGCCGTTCCTCTACTATGAGAACATCGACGGCGGGCATTCGGCTGCGGCCAACCAGCGCGAGGCGGCAAAACGCTCGGCGCTGGAGTTCACCTATCTGGCGCGCAAGCTGATGGACGGGAAATAGGCCCCGTTTCCAAGGCGCAGGTATTTCCCTCCCCCGCGGCGCGTTCGCGTGATAGCGCTTCGCGGCCGCACGAAACCATTCATTGCGCGACGATGCGCGCCGGCTGGCGACAGGCCGCCGGGCGCCGATCACGGGAGAGAGACATGAAGCTGCCCAACGACCACCAGACGATCGAAGCCGAGAGCTTTGCCGTCGAGAAGGGCGCGCAGAAGGGCCAGGTGGCGTTGCGCCCGGCCAAGGGCCAGAAGTTTCCGACCACGCTCCTGCTGGAAGGCAACAAGGCGCTGCTGCAGGATTATCCGGTCGGTACGCGGTTCAAGCTGCAGGTGAGCCTCGCCCAGCGTCCTGGCGGCGAGGACTATCTCTTCACCTCGTGGCAGTGGGATGCGCGCGTGCTCTCGCAGCCGGGCGACGAGATCTGATCCTGAACGACCCAGGGGGCGTCTAAGGCGTTCCCGCCTGAAGCCGCTGATATGCATCGACCAGCGTGGCGTAGGGCGGGAGCGGCACATTCTCGAGATTGCCGGTCGACGGGTTCACGATCGGCATGCGGATCTCGAAATGGAGATGGCGGGTGGTCGCCACGGTGACCGTGCCGTCGGCGGCGCCCTGCTGGATGTTGCCGATATTGCCGAGCACCGCGCCTCGGCTGACGGGGATGCCGCCCGGGGTGGCGGTCAGCTGGGCCTTGGTGTGCGGCCGGCTGGCAAAGTGCATGTGCATGAAATTGAAGTAGGTACTCTCGTCGTCGCTGAGGACCTTGGTGTAGTGCGGCTCGATCGCGATGATACGGCCGTTCGTCACCGCGACGACCTGGTTGGCGGGATCGTTGGTGCGGCAGAGCTTGCCGCGGATATCGACGCCCTGATGGCCCGCATTGCCGGGGCAGGACAGGTTGGCCTGCACGCTGCCTGCGCGCTGTTCGCAGAAATTGTCCTGCCAGGGGTAGCTGTAATTGCGCGTGTCGCACTGTTCGACGCCGCCGGGATCGTTCTGCGCGCCGAGCCTGACGCCGGTGGGCCCGAACCAGTTGGGATCGTAGCCACCCTTGTAGCGGTAGACCTGTGAGTTGAGGTAGGCGGGGCCGGCCTTCAGCGGGAAACGCATGCCCGTCACCCACACCGTCTGGTCGGTTGTGCCGGTGTAAGTGGTGAGGCCGTTGAGCAATTTGCCGGCCGGCATGCAGGCGAAGCTGGCCTGCGTCGCGCCAGTGGAGACGCATCCCGCGAAGCCAGCGGGAGACGAGGGTGTTGGCGGCGTCGATGTGGGCGTGGATGTCGGTGGGCTTGTTCCCGACCCTGTTGGCACAGGCGCGGTGACCAGCGGCCGCGATCCGCTGCACGCGGACAGGACCATCGCGGTGGCGATCACGACGAGTGTTTTCACGCGTGTGGGGCGATCAGCGAGCATTGATGACCACCAGGCTGTTGGCGATGTCGAGCAATTCCTTGTCGACATTGCACGCTGCATCGCAGGTGATCGCGATCTCGTAGGCGCAGCCGAACTTGGAGAAGGTGAGCTGGTGGCCGCCCTCGGTCTCGGTGATCTGGTAGGGCTCGCCAAGGCCGGCAGCGACGGGACGCTTGCGCGCCTCGGTCTGCATGTTGCGCACGATGGGATGATTGTCAGGCAGGCGCATGCCTGAGCACATGCCGAGCACGGAGGAGGTCAGCACGCCCGGATAGGTCGCGGAGAAATTGTAGAATGTCTTTCCGGTGACAAGCGATGTGGTCTCTGCGCGCGCGGCGGAGAGGGGGATCATCACGGCGGCGTTGGTGGAAGCTGACTGCGTGATGTAGCCCGGAAGCTCGGCCAGCAATTCCCCTGGCTTCTGGCCGGCGGGCGGCTGCTGGCGGACGGCGCGCTGGAGCAGCTCGACGCTGCGGACCTGGCCCTGCTGCTGGGCTGTGCGGACCTCCCCCCAGTTTGGCTCGACGCGGACAGGGCCGGGGGTTGGGGCGGGTTGCTGCTGTTGCGGTCGCTGGGCGCAGGCGAAGGGCGTCGCAACCGCAAGCACGAGGACGAGAGCCAGAATGCGCATGCTTGTCAGCTCCCCCGTCCCAAACCTGGCGAGAGTGTTTGCCCCAAGCTCACGGAAGTCAATCGAGCGGACACAGGCGCCAAGCGCCTGTTTTCATCGAGAGAGGCGGCGTCATGCGTCCCGCGCCGACCAGGGGGCGCGGAGGGAGAGCCAGCACGGCGCGAGGCTGCTCCTGAAATTCGCAACGCACAGGGACGGCGAGACGCCACGGACATAAGTCGCGCTGCCGACGCTAACGTCCTTACGCGGACGTTCAGTGCTGCCGATCAATGGCTTGCGGGACAACGTGAACAAGAAGACACGCGCGGCGTGAGCGGCTGCTATTCCATGACAGAAGATTCATCGCCCGCGCTGTCGGACGAACCCCATGGCGGAATCGCAATCGATTCAGCGCCGTCTGCTACAGCATGAAGTTGGTGTAACGCGCACACGGAACAAATCGCGCGTCATGCGCGAGCCGCACGCGCGACAAGGTCCTGAATGCGTGAAGGCTTTCTGTCATTTCACTTGCTGCATTGGCCGCCTGCGCCATGTTCCGGAAAAGGTGATGGAGTTACAAAAAATGAATCTGAAAATGATCGCTGCTGCGGCGGCATTTGCTCTCGCGGCGACGGCCTGCCAGGCCATTCCGGAAGACATGACTGTCGCGCAATACTGTGCGCAGCCCGACAAAGCCAACATGGACGTCTGCAAGATCAACGTCGAGATCGATGGCGAGCGCCGTCAACTCGCCGACACCAACATGCGCCTGAGCCAGGCGCGCACGATTGCCGACAACGCGCTCGCCCGCGCCAACTCTGCGCAGGCCTCGGCCGAAGCTGCGATGGCCGCCGCCACCGATGCGAAGAGCTCGATTGCGACGCAAGCCGCTTTCAACTGCACCACCAAGACCGTGCAGCGTGCGAAGTCCGGATCGTGCGGTGAAGGCTACAAGGTGCAATCGTGCGTCCAGACGCGCTTCACCTTCAATGCGGGCGCGCCGTCGATCCTGCGCGAGATCAGCGACACGGGCTGCCGCTTCAACGACCAGGTTCTCGAGATGCAGATCCGCTGCTGCACCACGGGCCCGGCCCCGGTGATGACGGAAACGGCCGCTCCGGTTGAGGCGCAGCCGACCGCGCCGCAACAGCCGGCCCGCTCGTCGTAAGCCCAACACGATCGCCGCGGCAGTCTAACCTCCTGCCGATGACGACAAGCGAAACGCCGCTCTCCCTCGGAGGGCGGCGTTTTGTGTTGTGGGTCAGGCGGCGGCGGGTGTCGGGACGAAGCGCCGTCCTTCGAGGAGCAGCGCGACGCCAAGCCACAGCGCCCACAGCGCCCAGAGCGAGAAGCCGATGGCGTTGATGTCCGCAGCCATGGGCGCGCCGAACGGCTCGAGCATGCCGGCCATGACGCCGAGGCTGATGACGACTCCCGAGAGCGCGAGGATGCGGCGGCCCTGGAAGATCAGAGCGGAGACCATGAGTGTCCATGCGCCGGTGAACAGGTAGCCTAGGTGCTCGCCGACGCCGACGCCGAGATAACGGTTGGCGGCGTCGAAGATGGAGACCGCCATGGCGCGGTCGATCTCGGCGGCCCCGGCGGCCGTGTAGGTTGCGGCGAGCGAGGGGACGAGCATCACCCAGCGGATGAGGCCTAGCGCCTGCACCAGGCCCGCAAGCGCGCCAAGGGCGGCGGAGAGTCCGGCGAGGACCGGATCGCGCTTCCAGAAATGCAGCGCTGTCATCACCGAGGCGGGGATGAGGCCGAGCGCGGCGGCCATCATCGCGTACCAGTAGATGTGGAGATCGATACCGGCGGCGGCAAAGCGGGTCAGCACCTCTCCGCCCGGCTGGCGCAGGATGTCGGGATAGTCGAACGTCATCTGCAGGCCGGTGAACCCGGCGGTGAAGACGAGCGGCGCGATGATGAGGAGCGCGCCTGCGAGGTGTCTTGCGGAGGTCATCTTGCGGGTTCCTTGATGTGCGCGGCGAGGACGCGGCGGAAGAGGCGGACACCCTGGTCCATGTCCGCGCGAGCGGGCGCCTTGCCGCCGGCGTCGCGGAAGACGAGCCAGAAATCGCCGACCAGCCAGAGCATCTGGGTGAGATCGTCCAGCGTGCGTTTGTCGGCAGGCTGCATCATCCCGGCGGAGATGAAATGCCGCAGCAGGGCGAGGGTGTTGGCCATGCCGGCCTCGCGGTTGCGGCGGTAGTCGGCGGCAAGCTCCGGGTCGGCGGCAAGCAACATGGTGAGATCACGGAAGAAGAAGCGGTGCGCCCACTGGATCTCGAAATTGCCAGCGGCCATGGCGTCCATGGTCTTGAGGGTCGGGGGCTTGCCTTCAGGCAGGGCGTAGTTCGCGCTCCATGCCGCGAGGATGCGGGCGAAGAGGCCGCGCACGATCTCGGCCTTGTTGCGGAAATGATAGTACAGATTGCCTGGGCTGATGCCCGCCGCCTCGGCGATGTGGTTGGTGGTGACATTGGCCGCGCCACGTTCGTTGAACAGGGCGAGGGCGGTGTCGAGGATGCGGGTGGGCGTGTCAGTTCTGGCGTCTTGCATGGCGTGTCACAAAATAGAGTATCTACTCTAATCAGGGTTTAGAGTATAAGCTCTAGATCGTCAAGAGGCGCTGGCAGGGAGGTGAAAGTGATCCTGATCACGGGGACGGTGGAGGTGGCGGAGGCCAGCCGGGCGGCGTTCATCGCGGCCGTGGCGCGGCATGTGACGCTGTCGCGCGAGGAGGCGGGCTGCATCAGCCATGGCTGCTTCGAGGACGTGATGGCGCCGGGCACGTTCGTGTTCGTCGAACGCTGGCGCGACATGGCGGCCGTGCAGGCGCATTTCGCGGAGGACTATAGCCAGGAGATCGTCGGCGTGATCCGTGCGCTGTCGGTGCGTTCGTCCGGCGTAGAGATCCACGAGGTGGCGTCGACGCGGGTGGTATGAGGCCGCCCAAATGCAAAGGGCCGCCCGGTTTCCCGGGCGGCCCATGCTTCAGCGCCAGTCTGTCAGATCAGTTCGCGAGCTTCACCGACACGCCGATGACGCGCGGGTCGTTGACGAAGGCGGTGTTGTTGTTGAAGTCGATCGCGCCCTTGATGTTGTCCTCGTCCGTGATGTTGCGGGCGAAGGCGGCGACTTCGAGCGAGCCATCGAGCTTGGTCCAGCCGAGTTTCAGGCCGCCCTCGAACTGGTCGTCCGTCTGGAATTCGACCGACTCGTAGATGAAGAGGTTGGTCGCGCCCTGATAGGCCCAGTCGGTGTAGACGAAGAATTCCGAGGTGGCGTCGTACGGCATGGAATAGCGCGCCGTGAAGTTGGCGATCGATTCCGGGGCGTTGGGGAAGGGGTTGCCATCCACCAGCGCGCGGGTCGAGCCGCTGATGACGGCGGTGGGATCGGTCACAGTGCACTGGGCGCAGATGCCGACGGCAAGCGTATTGTCCTGGATTTCGGTGTCGACCCACGAGAAGCCGCCGGTGAAGACAAGGTTCTCGATCGGGGCCCATTCGGCGTCGACCTCGACGCCCGTTGCTTCGCCGGTGTCGGCATTGAGAAGCTGGACCGTGTTGCCGGCGCCGCCGACGGCGGTGAGCTGGATGTCGGAGACCTCATAGGTGAAGACCGAGGCGTTGAGACGCAGCGTGTCGCCGATGAAGGACTTCACGCCGGCTTCCCATGACAGGACGGTTTCCGAATTGGCGAGCGAGGGCGGCGCGAAGAAGGCGACGTCGCGGCCCTGGATCGACGGACCGCGGAAGCCTTCAGCGACGCGTGCGTAGACCGAGACGTCCGGCGTCAGCGTGTACATGCCGCTGAGGTCCCAGCTGACATGGTCATCCGAGATGTCGCGGTTGTTGGCCGGAGCGCCGAGGACGGTGAGGTCCTTCTCGTCTTCCGTGTAGCGCAGGCCGCCGGTGACGGAGAGCTGCTCGGTGACGTCGTAGCTGGCCTGGCCGAACACGGCCCAGGCCTGGTTGCCGTGGGTCAGCGTCGCCGGCGGCGGGAAGCCCGACGGTCCGACGGTGGTGACGGTGAACTCAGCGTCGAAATAGTAGGCGCCGACCTGCCAGGAGAGCGGGCTGCTGGTGTCGCTGGCGAGGCGGACTTCCTGCGTGAACTGATCGAGATCGTCGATCGAGTCCTGAGTATCCGCGTCGAACGGGATGAAGCCGGGTCCGATGCCGGCGATGCCGCCATCGATGTCGCCGCGGCCGGAGCCTTCAGCGCCCTCGTAGGCGGTGATCGAGGTCAGCTGCATGTCGCCGAAATCGTAGCCGACATTGGCCGAGCCGCCCCAGCCCGTGTAGGCCTGACGGTTGCCGCCGCCCTGGTTGAAGCTGACGGTGTCGCGATCATAATTGGCGTTGAGGCCGTTCGTGCCCGGCGTGATGACGTTGGCGCGGAAGATGGCGGCGGAGCCGTCGAGGCTGCGTGCGTGCATGTTGAGCAGCACGTCGAGATTGTCCATCGGCTCGAGCGCGACCTGGAAGCGGCCGGCGAGCTCGTTGTAGCCGCCGATGTCATCGCCCTGGGTGGTGACGGTGTTGTTGATCCAGTCGTCGCGGTGCTGGTAAAGCACGGAGGCGCGTGCATTGACGCCCGGGGCGATCGCGCCGCCGACGGCGCCGTCAAAGGTCAGCGAGCCGTAGGAGCCGACCGACGCCTGGGCGCGGGTGTCGAAGTCCTCGGTCGGCTTGACCGAGGTGAAGCGCACGATGCCCGCGGTGGTGTTGCGGCCGAACAGCGTGCCTTGCGGACCGCGATAGACCTCGACGCGGTCGACGTCGAAGATCGGCGTCGATTTGAGGACGACGTTCTCCATCACCACGTCGTCCATGATGATCGACACGGGCTGGGAGGCGGCGAGATCGAAGTCGGTGTTGCCGAGGCCGCGGATATAGAAGCGCGGCGCGACGCGGCCGTTGGAGCTTTCGGCATAGAGCGCCGGCACGCGGGCGGCGAGGGCGAGCACGTCTTCGCCCGAGGAGAAGATCGCCTCGATCTGGTCCTGCGGCAGGGAAGCGGCGGAGACCGGCACGTCCTGCAGGTCTTCCTCGCGCTGGTTTGCGGTGATGATGATCACGTCGAGGCGGCTGTCGCTCTCGGGCTGCGTCTGGGCAGCGGCGGGCGCGGCGAGCAGGGCGACGGCCGACGAGGCGGCGAGCAGCGCTGCGATCAAGGTCCGGGCGGACCGTTTGCGTTGAAACATTGGTGGGGGCTCCCGATGAAATCCGAGCCACCACATCGCCCGGACGCCTTTCCGGAGTCTTGCACTGCCGCGCGGGAATCGTACGTATACGGCGCTTTTCCATGAGTTTGATGCAAAACTGTCACGCGACGCGCACATGAATTGCGCATCGTTTCGCGTGGTTAGGGAATCGTGCGCCTCGCGCCCTCAACGCCCGAGGGTGGACGAGGTCAGGCGATGATGTCCGGCGTCAGCTTGGACGAGAGCCATGAGATGCTGTCCTTGATGCGCAATTTCTCGCGCTTGAGGCCCATCACGCGGATGTCGTGGCCGCCGTCGAGCTTGAGCTGCGCAATCGTGTCGTCGAGTTCGCGATGGCGTGCACGCAGCTCCTCGAGCCTCTGCTCCATCTCCTCGATGTTGGTCGGGTCGAAAACGATGTCGCTCAACCCTGCGCCTCCGGTGTCTGCGCCCGACGGAATCGCTTCGCATTGCTGCTTGCGATCCAGGGCGCCGGAAATCGGGGAGGGGTCTGCCGGTATCCCACGATCCGGCCGCCCTCCCACCGCTCCCGGATACCAAATCCGGGGCGGAACGAAAAGGTCCGCCTCCTCGAATCAACGCCTTCCGCAGAGGCTTTCGAAGATCCTCCCGCAGGCGGTCACATTAATTTTCAGGGCGTCCTGCGATTTCCGGCTTTCAAGGCGTGACGTCTAAAAAACTTCATGTTTCACTCCACCTTGCGGCTGTTCAGCGAGCCGCATCGGTCTCCTCGAAATACCTATCGAGGCCGTAGCGGACGCGAGGCGTCCGCTCGCGGTCGGTGTTGTGCGATCCGCCTGGCCCCCATCCGGGGCAGTGCGGCCTGCCAATTACAAGGAGAGACCTATTCATGAGCCTGGAAGCCCGCATCAAGGAATTGCATGACCGGCACAAGCGCCTCGACCAGGCCATCGCGGCCGAAGCGAAGCACCCGTCCGGCGACGATGTGCGCATTCTCGAACTCAAACGGAAGAAGCTTCGAATAAAGGACGAGATCCAGCAGCTGAGAGCCAACTAG
>JBBAUA010000031.1:0-45805 GCA_040398465.1 Hyphomonadaceae bacterium
TCATTCGCGCGCTTGAACGAGGCGACTGCGCTGCCGAATTCGTTAGCTGAAAGAATTACGCGCCGCAGTTCAATTGCCACGATCTACCCCCCGGCAGAATGATGCGGGCGATAATGCCAGAATTTCGCTAATCGCTGGGCGCCGCTGCCTGAGGCGCCGTCGCTGCCAACACAAGTTATAGGGGCTTCAGTTCCGCATGCCGGGACAGCCGGCAACGGTGTTCAGCGAAGCATCGCCCTACACACAGCCTCCAGCCCTCGTGCGTCGACCTCGTCGAACGCGCCAAGGTCGGTCGAATCAACGTCCAGCACGGCGACCAACGAGCCGCTTGGATCGAATACCGGCACCACGATCTCGGAGTTCGAGCGCCCATCGCACGCAATGTGACCGGGGAAGGCATGCACGTCCGGCACGATGATCGTCTCACGCGTCGAGGCGCACGCGCCGCACACGCCCTTGTCGAACGGAATGCGCAGGCAGCCCAGCGTGCCCTGATACGGGCCGACCACCAGCTCGCGGTCCTTGCCCGGATCGACTTCGTAGAACCCGCACCAGAAGAAGCGCTCGCCGAACGCGGCCTTCAGCAGCGATATGGTCGTCGCATAGCGCGCCGTCCGCGATGTCTCGCCGGCGACGACGCCGGAGACTTCGGCGACCAGTTCGCGATACGCGGTCGCCTTGTCGGCGGAATACTGGATCTGCTGTTCAGCCACGCGCGACCTATCCTGCCCTGACCAGGCCCGCATAAAGTGTCTCGAGCGTGGAGGCGAGTTCCTTCTGCTTGTTATCACTCAACCCCTCGATCGCCGCCGTCAGGCGGTGTACCGGGTCATGATCCAGAAGCGCCTTGCCCTGCGGGGTCAGTTCGATGCGCCGCACGCGGCGATCCTCGGAGTCGGCCTTCACGGTGACGTAGTGCTTGCGCGCAAGTGAGGCCACGGCGCGCGAGGCCGGCGCATGGGTCACGCCGAGATAGGTCGCAACGCCGCCGACTGTCCGCCCCTGCTTGCTGGCGCGCGCGAGGTAGCGAAGCACGGCCCACTGCCCGGCATGGATCGCGCGCGGCCCGCGCGACTCATAGATCGCGCGCGCAGTCTGCTCGAGCAGGCGCGCGACAGTGCTCGCATCCATGAAAGGTATCGCTCCTAACCCCAACCGTCGCTCTGATCCGATTTTCTCGGTTCCGAGCATCATTACCGCGCGGTACCAATGGATTTTCCTCTCCACAGGTCAACCGGCAAATCGCCCGAATTATGTGTGGCGTGAAGGTCTGCGCGTTGCTGAGGCGCCTTGCATTACCCCAAAATGGGTTGTCACCGATTTCCAGGCTGTCGAGACCAGACGACCCTTTTGTCTGGCTGGCGCTTGGCGACGAAGCCCGGCCCGGTTGACCTAGTCACCCTCTACTTCGCGAATACTGGAGCGGGTGAAGGGAATCGAACCCTCGTATTCAGCTTGGGAAGCTGCTGCTCTACCATTGAGCTACACCCGCGCGCCCAGTCGTCGCTTCCTTATCAGCTGTGATGGAAGAGGCCAACGCAGGGCCTCTTGCGAGTGATTTGCAGGAATTTCGGCCCTTTGTCCGCTAAACGTCGCCTTCCGGTTCGCGGTATGGGGGCAATCCGCCGCTGGGAGCGTAATTCCGCTTGACCCAACGCGCGGTGCTGCCCTGAGGTCTCTCCATGACCATGCCGGGGGCTTTTGTCATATTCGGCGCGACGGGCGACCTTGCCCGGCGGATGCTGTTCCCATCGCTCTACTTCCTTTATGCGGACGGGCTTTTGCCCCCGGATCTCAAGATCATAGGCGCTGCCCGCTCAGCCCACTCGGACGCCGAGTTCCGCGCGGACGTGAAAACCTGGGTCAAGGACCGGGCGGCGGCCTCCTTCTCCGAAGAGGCCTGGAAGGCTTTCGAGAAGCGGCTCGGCTATGTCGCGGGCGACGCCACTGACCCTCAGTCCTATGTCACCCTGCGCGAAAAGCTGAACGGCGACACCGGCGCGCTGTTCTACCTCTCGACCTCGCCCGCCCTATACATTCCGATCGTCCAGGGCCTCGCTGAACAGGGCCTCACCGGCGCCCCCAACGGCGTCATCGTCGAAAAGCCGATCGGCAAGAGCTATGCGAGCTGCGAACAGATCAACAGCGCCATCGCCGAGCATTTCGCAGAGAGCCGCACCTTCCGCATCGACCATTATCTCGGCAAGGAAACCGTCCAGAACCTGATCGCGCTCCGCTTCGCCAACGCCCTGTTCGAGCCGCTCTGGAATCGCCACTACATCGATCACGTCCAGATCACCGTGGCCGAGACGCTCGGGGTCGAAGGCCGCTTTGGCTACTACAATGAATACGGCGCAACCCGCGACATGGTGCAGAACCACCTGCTCCAGCTCCTGAGCTTTATCGCAATGGAGCCGCCGCACGACATGCGGCCAGAGTCGGTGCGCAGCGAGAAGGTGAAGGTGCTGCGCAGCCTGCGCCCGATCCGCGATTCCGAATTGCGCGACAGGACCGTGCGCGGCCAATACGCGCGCGGAGTCGCCGACGGAAAAACTGTTCCCGGCTACACCGAAGAAGAAGGCGGCAAACCCTCCGACACTGAAACCTTCGTCGCCCTTTGTGCTCACGTCGACAACTGGCGCTGGGCTGGCGTCCCCTTCTACCTGCGCACGGGCAAACGCCTGCCCACGCGCCATTCGCAGATCGTGATCCAGTTCCGCGACATCCCGCACTCCATCTTCAACGGCGCGCCTCTCATGGCGAACCAGCTGACCATCACGCTGCAGCCGGAAGAATCCATCTCGCTCACCATCATGAACAAGACGCCGACCTTGACCCAGGGCGGCTATGAGCTGCAGCCGCTGTCGCTCAACCTCTCCCTGCTCGACGCCTTCAAGGGCGAGAAGCGCCGGCGCATCGCCTATGAGCGCCTGCTGCTCGAGGCGATCTCCAACAACTCGACGCTGTTTGTTCGTCGCGACGAAGCAGAAGCCGCATGGCTCTGGATCGACCGCATCATTGAAGGCTGGGCGCGGACGGGCATGCGCCCCGCCCCCTATCAGGCAGGAAGCTGGGGACCTGCAGGCGCGTTCGCGCTGACCGAACGAAACGGCCATAGTTGGTACGAATGAGCACCGCCACACCTCACGAGGAAAGCTTCTTCCAGGATCGCCGCCGCCTGTTCGCCGGCCTCTGCCAGGATTTCACCGACCGGCTGAACGAGATCATCCGCAAGCGCCGCAAGGCGTCTCTCGCCCTCGCCGGCGGCACGACGCCGGGGCCGCTCTATGAAGCGCTTTCCAATGTGCTGATCAACTGGGAGAAAGTCTCATTGACGGTGACGGACGAGCGCTGGGTCTCGCCGGAAGATCCAGCGTCCAACGAGTATCTCATCCGCGACCTGCTGATGAAACGCCGCGCGGCGGGCGCGACCTTCGTCCCGTTCAAGACCAACCACGCGAAGGCTTCCGGCGGCGCATCGATCGCTGAGAAGCGTCTGACCCCGATCATGCCATTCGACATCTGCCTGCTCGGCATGGGCCCCGACGGCCACATCGCATCGCTTATCCCCGGCGCTGATGGCTATGCCGCCGCCGTCGATCCCGCCGGAACAAAGAAAGTCGCGGGCATCCACGCGCCCGGCGCCGCCGGCTCGCCCGAGCGCATGACGCTGACTATTCCCGGCATTCTCTCTTCGCGCCGTATCGTCCTGCTCTTCATGGGTCAGGACAAGCTGGCGGTCTACAACGAGGCCAAGGCCGGCGAAGGCTCATCCCCGATCCGGGAGTTGCTCACACAACGCAAAGTGCCCGTCCACGCCTTCTGGGCGCCGTAGGCTTAGTAGAGCTTCGTCACCGCGCGCCGCAGCTTGGCGGGATTCTGCGGATCGATCTCGCACAGAACCGCCGGGAATGTGCGACTGCCCGCGCGCGTCTGAAGCACGCCGACGCTCTGTCCACCCGTCTGTACAACGCCAGCGGAATTGCCCCGTCCCACCTGCACGACACACGCCGAATTATTGGCGCCCGTCTGCGTGATCGTCGCGTCGTTGTTGCGGCCGATCTGCCGGATGGTCGCGTCATTGTTGGCGCCGTCCTGGTTCACCTGGCTGGTATTGAACGCGCCGTTCTGCAGGATACGGATCACGTTATCGATGCCATTCTGCCCCGCGGCCGCACCATTGCCGCGGCCTTTCTGACTGATCGCGACACTTGGCGCCGCCCACGCAGACTTGCCCTGCCCGGAGAACAGCGACGGATAGCTGTGCTGCGCGTGCGCCGCTGATGCGCTCAGCACGCTGATCAGCGCGAGGCCAGCGAGCCTGAGACGAAAAGCGGTCATGGTCAGTAGCCCTTCACGCCAATGCGATTCCAGTAGCCGCGATTGGCCGGATCGAGCGAGCACATCTGGCCCGGTATCGCGTAGGCGCCCTTGTTCGTCTGCACGACGCCGCCGCTGAGGCCGCTGCCTTCCTGGATGACACCGGCCGACAGGTTCTTGCCGACCTGCACGACGCAGCCGAGATTGTTGTCGCCGACCTGCGTAACCGACGCGTCGTTATTCTTGCCATACTGTCGGATGCGCGCGTCGTTCGACGTGCCGGTCTGGTTGATCATGCCGGCGTTACCGACCCCGTCCTGCTTGACGGCCGCGGCGTTCCGCGCGCCGTTCTGCGCGATCGCAACGCCATTGGCGCGGCCGTGCTGCTGCACGTCGACCTTCGACTCCTTCGGTGCGTGATAGCCATAACGATCGTACCGGCCCTGCGCTTCTGCAGCGCCTGCGCCAAGGGCTGCGATCAACGCGAGGGACACAAGTTTGAGGCGGGCGTTCATCATGGCTGGCTCCTGGAGTCCAAAACTACGAAGTGATGTCGCGGCAGATTTCACGGCCGCCGGCGCGCACCTTCAGAATGGCGCGGAACTTGGCGCCCCGCTCCATCGAGAATTCCGATGCGCCCAGACGAACCCGCTCGCCGCGCGTCGCATCGAACGGCCCGCCCTGGCTGATGTCGGAAGACCCCGACGCGCCGTTCTTGGTGATGACGAGGGAATACTCGCCCGCCATTGACTTGTCGGCGCGAATGACCGGCGTCACGCGGATGCCGTTGGAGGTGCGATCAATATCGATGTCGCACGAGAAACGCGCCTTCACCTTCCGCACCACGACAACCGCCGGTGCGGGCGCTCGCAACTCAGCCGTCGGCGCAATGGGCGGCGGAACGACTGGCGGCGCGCCATCAAGCTCTGGCGCATCGGCCGGGGGCGCATCGTAGGATTCCACGAATTCAGGCCCGCCCTGCGTGACGACTGCCGTGTTCGGCGCGCCCTGCGCGGCTGATGAGCAGCCAGCCATCACAAGCGCGGCCGAAAGAAGATAGATTCGATTGGTCATGATCGCCTCCTTTGGAGGGGTGGCCCGGCGGTTTGACCCGCCGGGCCGGTTTGGCCTCAGTTACTGGCCTCAGTTGTAGCCGCTCTGCACGACCACCGAGATGTTGCCTTCGCCGCGCTGGCGGACTTCCACGTCCTGGCCGTGGCCGGTCTGGATGATGGCGGAGGCGTTGTTGTCGCCCGCCTGATCCGTAACGGCCCGGTGGCCAGAGCCCATCTGAGCCGTCCCGGCGACGTTGTTGTAACCGCGCTGGCGCGTATCAGCCTTGAGACGCAGGCCGTCCTGAGCGGTGACCGCGAGGTTGGCTTCACCGCGCTGCTCGGTCATCGAGTGGTTACGCGTACCGTACTGGTCCATGCGCAGGAAGTTGTTGTAGCCGGTCTGCACGCCAGAGGCGTAGTGACCGCGGCCGCCCTGCACGGTGACGGATCCGTTCCGGTCGCCGTTCTGTGCGATGGCGGCGCCGTGTCCGCGGCCGCCCTGCTCGATCTGGACGCGGTTGCGCCCCTGGGCTTCGGCGACGCCTGCGCCGGCCATGATGGCGACGGCGAGAGCGGCTGAAAGAATGCGTTTCATGGTGCGAACTCCGGTTTTTCCTTCGCGCCTGTTTCCTTCATTGCGCGACACGAGCAACATGCATCGCCGCGCATGACCCGGAGTTGAACGGCAAGTTCAGTCTGCAGTTTTTCTGCAGAATCTGCAGTGAACGGACATTCAGGTTCGCGCTGCTCAGAAGCTCGCTGCGATATCGCAGAAATGCGTGATGTCGTCCTCGTCGTGATAGAGACCGACACCGATGCGCAGCACATCGCCGCGCAGATCGGTGATAACGCCAGCCCGCGCAAACGCATCCTGCCACGCCCGCGCCCGCGGACTCTCCAGCGCAAGGAACCGCGCACGCGGCTGCATGATCGCGGGATTGAGCAGCCGCGCCGAGCCAAGCCCCGTCTCATCCAGCTCCGCCGCCAGCGACATCAGCAACGGATCAACATGCGCATTCACGGCCGCCGTCGTCAGGCCTTCGCGCTTCAGCACCGCCTGCACAGCGTTGAAGCGATACAGCCCAGAAGGATCGAACGTCGCGCCGGCAAGCCGGCGCCCATCCTGCGCATAACCCGCCTGCTCCGGCATCAAGGCGAGATCATCGAACGCCGCGAACCACCCTGTGTTCACAGGCCGAGCACCATAGCCCGGCGGCGCATGCAGAAAGCAGACGCCCTCGCCCGCCATCGCATACTTGTAGCCGCCTGCGAGATAGAAAATCCGATCGCCCACCTTTGACAGATCGACCTCGATCGCCATGAAGGCGTGATGGCCATCGATCACCACCCACGGCCCTTCGGGCCGCGCCAGCGCCGCAAGCTCGTCGATGCGATCAAACACGCGGCCAGAACCAAACATCACATGGCTAACAACGATCAGGTCGAAGTCGCCGCTCCGCGCGCGCGCCATAAACGCGTCGGCAAACAGCGCTTGATCCGTCGCCGCGGTCTCTAGCTCAATCGCGTCAGCTTCGGCCCACCGCGCCGACTGGCTAAGAAAACTGTGAAGCTCGCCATCGCTCGCCAGCACGCGCGGCTTGTCCTTCCCCATCTCTGATAGAACGCGCACCAGTAGCTCATGCGTATTCGGCGCAAACACGACAGTCTCTGGCGATGGCAGGTTCAGTTCCATCGCGATGTGTCCCCGCGCCTCGGGCCACACCTCGCCCATGACGCGGTCCCATTTGTGATCCGCCAGCCGCGCGGCGTCGTCCCACGCCGCCTGCTGTCCCTCGAAGCTTGCGTCCGGCCAGAGATGATGATTGTGCGCCGCAAAGTGCAGACACCCTGGCGCAGCCCCAAGCGATCGTGAAAAGAGGCGCTTGAAGCTCACAGCCTGTTCCTCAGCGTCCAAGGCTCGGGAAAGCAACGCCGCCCCACCGCGCACGATTTTCCTCCGCCGCAAGAAGCAGGCCTAGCACCCGGATGCAACACCACATGCTTGCGCCCATTCTCGCGCTCCCCCAATCTCCCCACATGACATCCGCCATCGTGCAGGTCGATGCCCTCGTCTCCCCGCTGCTGCGCACGCTCGAAGCGCTGGGCGTCATCGCGCGTCACATCCACCCGATAGGCTATACACACCTGCTCGCCCGCGCAGCGCCGCCGCACGAGGAACTCCGCGCCGCGCGCGCCAGGCCGCCCTGGCCCGCCCCCTACTCCGCCCTGCGCCCCCTGCTCGACGAATCAGCCGATCACGCGCTCGCCGCCGTCGACGCGATGCACGAGGCCGCCGCGCCGCCGGAGGACACCACCCGCGCCTGGCGCGGCATGCGCGCCATCCCGAAAGCGCTCGAAGCGCTTTATCCCCTCGCCGGCGTGCTACCCGCTGTGAATCGCTTCTTCCTCGACCCAACACATCGCGAAGATGCAGACCTGCAGCAGCGCCTGATGCGCCAGCCGCCGCCGGACGACACCGGCGTCATGCTCTTCGGCGACGATCCCGACGCGCGCAACGCGGTGTGGGTGTACGTTCCTGAAAACTACGACCCGTCCAAGCCGCATCCCTTGGTCTTCGCGCTTCATGGCGGGTCAGGCCGCGGCCGCGCTTATCTGTGGAGCTGGGTCGCCGCCTGCCGCTCACGCGGCGCCATCCTCGTGGCGCCGACGTCGCTGGGCCAGACCTGGGCGATCCAGGGCGCCGACCGCGACTCGCCGCATCTCGCCAGCATCCTCGCCTTCGTCCGCCGCAAATGGACAATCGATCCGCAGCGCATCCTTCTAACTGGCATGAGCGACGGCGGCACGTTCAGCTACACGTCGGGCCTCCTCGCCGGATCGCCTTTCACGCACCTCGCCCCTGTCGCCGCCGCCTTCCATCCCATGCTCGCCGCCATGGCCGAGGGCGAGCGGATGAACGGCCTGCCCATCCACATCATTCACGGCCAGCGCGACTGGTTGTTCCCGGTCGACATGGCGCGCGAAGCGCAACGACACCTGTCCGGCGCCGGCGCAGCCGTGACGTATCGCGAGATCGAAGACCTCAGCCACAGCTACGGCGCAGACCTCAGCACGATGATTCTCGACTGGCTGTTGGCCTGACCGGAATTACGGACGATATGTGGGGCTGGATTCGAACACGAGGCCTCCCATGGCGCTTCATCCCAAGATCGCCGACGTCACCGCACGGATAGAGGAACGGAGCGGCGACACCCGCCGCGCCTATCTCGATCGCATCGACGCCGCGCGCAACGCCGGCCCAGGGCGCCAGCACCTGTCCTGCGGCAACCTCGCCCATGCCTTCGCCGCCGTGCCGCTGGGCGACAAGCTGTCGATCCGCGGTCGCGCACCGAACATCGGCATCGTAACCAGCTACAACGACATGCTGAGCGCGCACCAACCCTTCAAGGACTATCCAGACATCATCAAAGACGCCGCGCGCAAATCCGGCGGCACGGCGCAGGTTGCCGGCGGCACACCGGCCATGTGCGATGGCGTCACGCAGGGCCGCCCCGGCATGGAGCTGTCGCTTTTCTCGCGCGATGTCATTGCCCTCTCAACTGCCGTCGCGCTGACCCACGACGCATTCGACGCAGGGCTGATGCTCGGTACATGCGACAAGATTGTCCCCGGCCTCGTCATCGGCGCGCTCAGCTTCGGCCACCTGCCCATCATCTTCTCCCCCGCCGGCCCGATGCCCTCCGGCATCAGCAACAAGGAGAAGGCCAAGGTCCGCGAACAGTTCGCCCTCGGCCAGGTCACCCGCGAAACCCTGCTCGAAGCCGAGGCCGCCTCCTATCACTCTGCCGGCACCTGCACCTTCTACGGCACAGCCAACTCGAACCAGATGATGATGGAGCTGATGGGGCTTCACCTCCCCGGCACCGCCTTCATCAATCCGGACACGCCCCTGCGCGAGGCGCTGGTGCGCGCCGCCGCCGGGCGCTGCATCGATCTCGCGAAGTCCGGCGAAAGCTACATGGCGCAGGTCGTCGATGCGAAATCGATCGTCAACGCCATCGTCGGCCTGATGGCGACGGGCGGCTCCACCAACCACGCGCTCCACCTGCCCGCGATGGCGCAGGCCGCCGGCATCATCGTGGACTGGAACGACTTCTCCGACATCTCGTCCGTCACGCCATTGCTCGCGCGCGTCTATCCGAACGGCACGGCGGACATCAACCAGTTCCACGCGGCAGGCGGCATGGCCTTCATCACGCGCGAACTCCTCCTCGCCGGTCTGCTGCACGGCAACACCGTCACGGTGGCCGGCACAGGTCTTGGCGCCTACACGCAGGAGCCATGGATGGATGGCGACAAGATTGCGTGGCGCGATGGCCCGACGAAATCGCTCGATGAAACCATTCTCCGCCCTGTCTCGTCCCCATTTGAAATGGAAGGCGGCATCCGCCTGCTGCAAGGCAATCTCGGCCGCGGCGTCATCAAGATCTCGTCCGTCCCGCCCGACCGCCGGACCATCGACGCGCCTGCCGCGGTCTTCGAAAGCCAGGCCGACTTCTCCGCCGCCTTCAAGGCCGGCAAGCTCGACCGCGATGTTGTCGCCGTTGTCCGCTTCCAGGGCCCGCGCGCCAACGGCATGCCCGAATTGCATGCGCTCACGCCGCCGCTCACCGTGCTGCAGAACAAGGGTTTCCGCGTCGCCCTTGTCACCGACGGCCGCATGTCCGGCGCCTCGGGCGCCATCCCGGCCGCCATCCACGTCACGCCCGGGGCCGAGCAGGACTCCGCCATCGCCCGCATTCAGGACGGCGACCGCATCGTGCTGGACGCCGAGCATGGCCGCCTCGACCTTATGGTGGACCCGTCCGTACTCGCCGTCCGCCCGCGCGCTGCAGCCCCGCCCGAACAACACGGCTGGGGTCGCGAACTCTTCGCCCCCTTCCGCGCGCTCGCTGGCGACGCCGAGGCCGGCGGCGGCATCTTCAATCTCATGTCGACTTCGGCTAGGTGACACGCATGACAGTCGACGATCTCATGGCCGTGCAACCGGTGATCCCCGTGATCACCATCGAGCGCGTGGGGGACGCCATCCCCCTGGCCACCGCGCTCGCAGGCGCGGGCCTTCGCGTTCTCGAAGTGACGTTGCGCACGCCGGTTGCGCTCGACTGCATCCGCGAAATGGCGATGGTCCCCGGCGCGATTGTCGGCGCGGGCACAATCGTCTCTGCCGGAGACGTGGCGCGGGCGCGCATCGCCGGTGCGACCTTCATCGTCACGCCTGGCCTCTCTGCCGCGACCGTGGCCGCCAGCCGCGACGCCGGCATCCCGATCCTGCCTGGCATCGCCACCGCGACCGAACTGATGGCCGGGCTTGAGCTCGGCGTCACGCGCTTCAAGTTCTTCCCCGCCGAACAGGCTGGCGGCCGGGCGATGCTGGATGCGTTTCGCGGACCCTTCGGCGCGGTGAAATTCTGCCCCACCGGCGGCATCTCGCTCGATATTGCGCGCGACTATCTCATGCGCCCGAATGTCGGCTGCGTCGGCGGCGGCTGGGTCTGCCCTCCAAAACTCATCGATGCGAAGAAGTGGGACGAGATCGCCACCCTCGCACGCGAGGCTGCGGCGCTTCCGCGAGGCTAGTTCGTGCGCAGCTCGTCACGCCGCGGATGGCCGGCGAGCGCCAGCATCGTGATCTGCCCGATCAGCGCGAGCATGAGATAGCCGACACTGGCCATGATCTGTCCCGTCGGGCCAGCGCCGAACGCGAACAGCTGGGTGTTCGCATCCAGCATGTGATCCCGCATCAGGCTGACGCCAACAAACGCGCACACGAATGTCGCGGCGCCTGTCCACCCGCCCGAACGCATCATGCGCCAGCCGATCAGCGCAGCCGTCCCGCCGAACACGAATGCCCCGAAGATCGACAACGCCAATGTCGCGACCAGATCGGAGCTCGATGGAAACGACCACCAGTGCATCTGCACCGCCAGCGCGTCCCAGCACAGGCTGAACACCGCCGCCACAAAGCACGCGGCGATCGCCGCCTGCGTCCGCCGCGCCCCCGCACGCGACAGCCAGATGACCGCTGCAAAGATCAGCGGGGAGACAAAAGAGAACGCAAGTAGGAGGTTCGCCGCCACGCAACACCTTGTTCGAAGGCTGCGAGTGTACGCTCACCGCTTACATGAAGAAAGAGTCATGTGGGGAGCAGGCGAAGAAATTCATCGTCCCGCCACTTGAGGCTCCGCGGCGTCATCGCCTTGAGGATCTCGTTCGCCTGACGCACGATAACCAGCCCACGCTTGCGCATCAGGTAGAGCCTCTGGTCGCCCGCCCCTGCCGCCATGACGACATCCTCACCCAGCGCCGCCTCGCCGATCGCGTCGCCATCGATTCCCGAACGAGGCGAGGGTCCGATCAGGCCCGGCCTGAGCAGCCACCAGGAAAGCCCGTAGCCTGGGTTGGCAGTCGTCGGCTCGAACAGCGCCTTGTAGACCCCGGGATCCGCGCCCGCCGCCCCGTCCATCACCCACTGGCCGAACCGCGCCCAGTCGCGCGCATGCAGGTGAGCGCCCTGCGGCAGGTATGGATTGCCGTCCGCGCCTCGCTTCCAGTCTGTCGGCTTGACGCCGATCTTGTTGAACAGCCTCACCTGCAGCCATGCGACGGGGTCCTCCGGCTGGCCGGCAGCCTTCAGCTTGCGCTTCATGATCTCGCCGAAGCACTGGAACGGCGTTGGGCCGTAGTCGAACTTCTTGCCCGGCTCGAGCATCGGCTTGGCCTTGATCGCGTCCAGATAGTTGGGCGGCCTGGCAACATCGCCTTCGCCCTTCAGTCCGGCCGTGAGCGTCAGCAGGTGGCGGATGGTGATCGTGTTGCGCTTGTCATTCTTCCACTCGACCAGCGTCTTCGCCGCCGGCTCATCGATATTGAGAAGGCCATCGGCGGAGGCAAGCGCCGCGATCACGCCGGTAAAACTCTTGGTGCCCGACGCAAGCTCCCACCCCTTCGCCGGGCCTCCCGGATTGGGATAGGTCTCGAACAACACCTTCCCTGCCTGCATCATAAGCAGCGATACGCCGCGACGCGCCGCCGAATACTCGGCTGCTGGGCCATAGGGTCCATCGACCGGCGGCGTCTTGTTCCTGTTGCGCAGACCCTGCGCATTGGCACACCCGACAAAGACAGCCGCGCCCACACCTGCCAGCATCGCACGTCGCGTCGAAATCATCCCAACCTCCCGCGTCTCATTTCGATACTAAAGCGTATCGCCCCTGAACGGAGTTTGAACGGCGGGCTTCAATCCGTGGTTTTCTCGAAGTATTTCGACAGTCGCAGGCCCTGCCCCGCATAAGTCGAGTACGATCCTGCCGCGCCGTAGGGCACGTCGGGCTTCGACGTCAGCTTCTCGAACACCAGCCGGCCGACAGGCTGCCCGTCCTCGAGGATGAACGGCACGTCGCGCGAGCGCACTTCCAGCACGGCCTTGCCCTTGGAGTGCGTGACGCCAAAGCCCGGGTCGAAGAAGCCCGCATAGTGCGCCCGGAACTCGCCCAGTTCCGGCGCGATCGGCGCCATCTCTGCGGCCTCGTCCAGCGGAATGACGATCTTTTCCTTCGACGCGAGAATGTAGAACTCACCGGGATCGAGCACGATACGACCGCCCCGCGCCCGCACCGGCTCCCAGAAATCCTCGACCACATGCGCACCGACGGCGGCGAGGTCGATCACGCGCGAGTGGCGCTTCGCGCGATAGCCCACAATGTCGGACTTGGTCGGAAACAGGTCGAGGCTGAACGTCATGTCGCGAACCGGCGTCTGCGGCCCGCGCCGCACGCGCAGCTGCAGCAGCCTGTCGCCCGTTCGCGCCAGCACGGAGAATGTGCGCGGGCTGATCTCGGCGTATAGATCACCCGTATATCCCGCCGGCACGCCATCGAATGCGCGCGCGCGATCGGAGACCGCGCGCACGAACACATCTATGCGCCCCGTCGAACTCTTCGGATTCGCCGCCGCAGAAAGATCTGCCGGCAGTTTCAGCTTCTCCTGCAGCGGCACGAGATAGACGCAGCCCGTTTCCAGCACCGCGCCGCGCGTCAGGTCCAGCGTGTGCATCACCAGGCTGTCGTCCAGCCTGTCGGCCACCACCTGCTTGCCCGGCAGGAAACTGGCGCGCAGCCGATAGGCCACCCTGCCCAGCCTCAGGTCGAGGGACGCCGGCTGTATCTGGTCCGGCAGAAGGCCGCCCTCCGACCAGATGGCGCCAGACGCCACGACATCCTTCAGCTCGCGATCCGGCAACACGCCGGGCGTCGCCACACTGGCTGCCGCCTTGCGCTTCGGGGCGCCGCCTGCCGCACGCTTCGTCACGCTCGCCCTGCTCATTGAGCAGCGCTCGCTTCCGGAGGCGTCACATGGAACGGCTGCTGTATCTCCTGAAACGGCTCCAGCGACTCGCATCGTGCAGCATGCGCCGCCAGCAGCGGCCATCCATCCGCAAGGTCGAACAGCCCCGGATGCGCATCGCCGAGAAAGCGCAGCACGCATCCAACCGCCACGTCGGCATGCCCGACGCCCTTGCCAGACCACCACTCCGTCGGATGCCGCATGCGGCTCATTTCCAGCTCGCGCAGCGCGCCGGAAATCTGGCTACGGCACCGATCGACCCAGGCCTGCGTCCCGCGCTTGTGGATCACTGTCTCATAGACCAGCGAGACCGCCTTGTCGGCGAGCCCCGTCGCCAGCGCACACACCCGCATCGCTTCGCGCCGCTCTGCGCCCGCCGGCGGCATCATCACCAGCGCCGGCGGCGCCAGGTGGTCCAGCGCATCAAGGATCGTGAAACTGTCCACCAACGCCTCGCCCGTGTTCAGCACCAGCGTCGGCACGCGCATCAGCGGATTGTACGCCGCGATCTTGTCCGCATCGCCGAACACAGACCACGGCCGGTGCTCGAACGGCATGCCGTAAAGCCGCATCGCGATGGCGACGCGCCGGACGAACGGGCTGTCATACTGGCCGATCAGAATCACGGACTGCCTCCTGTCCCGCCATAACAGCATGTCGGTTATCGGCCGCGCAACGCAAACACGCGCGTAACCCATGGAAAACCCGACGAAAATGCCGCATATCGCGAACCAATTGTCACCTTCCGGACAGTATGCGCCAACTCCATGTGTTAGGAACGCGCTTGGGTCGGACGGGGCCTGACAGCGTCCGCGCCTGATGCTGCTGAGACGAACGACCCAGCGATCGGTCTTTCAGGTTGGGAGGCTCGACGGTGGAATTCGACGCCCTGCTGCTCTCGCGCCTGCAGTTCGCCTTCACCATCGGCTTCCACATAATCTTCCCGGCCTTCACCATCGGCCTCGCCTCCTTCCTCGCCGTGCTCGAAGGCCTCTGGCTGAAGACGAAGAACCCCGTCTACCGCAACCTCTATCTCTTCTGGGTCAAGATCTTCGCCCTCTCCTTCGGCATGGGCGTCGTGTCGGGGGTGGTGATGAGCTACCAGCTCGGCACAAACTGGAGCGTTTTCTCGGCGCAGGTCGGCAGCGTCATCGGGCCACTGTTCGCCTATGAAGTTCTCACCGCATTCTTCCTCGAGGCGTCCTTCCTCGGCATCATGCTGTTCGGCTGGAAGCGCGTCGGCCCGAGGCTGCACTTCTTCGCCACCTGCATGGTCGCCATCGGCACGCTGATGAGCGCCTTCTGGATCCTCGCCGCCAATTCCTGGATGCAGACACCGCAGGGCTTTGCCTTCGCCGACGACGGCACGATGGTCGCGACAGATTTCGTGCAGGTGATCTTCAACCCCTCCCTGCCGGCGCGCTTCGCGCACATGGTCCTCGCCGCCTACCTCACCACCGCAATGGTCGTCGCCGGCGCCTCGGCCTTCACGCTGCTGACGAAGAAGGCTGTCGCCGAAGGCGGAACGGCGCTGCGTATGGGCGTGCTGATGATGGCGATCGTCGCGCCGCTCCAGATTGTGGCCGGCCACGAGAGCGGCAAGGTCGCCCACGAATACCAGCCAGCCAAGGTCGCCGCGATGGAGGGTTGGTGGGAAACTCGCACGCAGCAGCCGACGCTGTTGTTCGGCTGGCCCGACGAGCAGGCGGAAACCACCCACGCCGCGATCGGCATCCCCGGCATGGGCTCATGGTTCGTCGCCGGCGACGCCAACGCCGAATTGCAGGGCCTGAAGGCCTTTCCGAAGGAAGACCGCCCGCCGGTGTGGATCACTTTCTGGGCCTTCCGCATCATGGTCGGGATGGGCCTCGCCATGGTGGCGCTCGGCGTCTGGGGCGTAGCAGTCTGGGCGCTGAAACGCATCGACCGCGCCAGCCTCTATCACCGCGCCCTTGTCCTCGCCGCACCGTCCGGCTTCATCGCTGTCCTCGCAGGCTGGATATCCGCTGAAGTCGGCCGCCAGCCCTACGTCGTCTATGGAGTCCTCCGAACCGCTGACGCCGTGTCGCCTGTCGCGGCAGGAACGGTTGCGACCTCGCTGCTCTTCTTCATGATCGTCTATGCCATCGTCTTCTCGGCCGGCGCGCTCTACATCCTGCGCCTCATGGCCAAGGGCCCTGAAACGCACGAGCCCACGCCGGAAGAGACCAGCGAACCACCCGGATCGCCGCTGGCGACCGGCGTCGCGAGCGCCGCAGAGAAGGGAGCCTGACGCCCATGTTCGGCATCGAACTCTCCATGATCTGGGCGGTCCTCATCGCGGTCGCTGTCTTCCTCTATGTCGCCCTCGACGGCTTCGATCTCGGCGTCGGCATCCTCTTCCCCTTCGCCAAGGACCCGCGCGAACGCGACCACATGCAGGCCGCCATCGCCCCCGTGTGGGACGGCAACGAGACATGGCTGGTCCTGGGGGGCGGCGGACTCTTTGCGGCCTTCCCGAAAGCCTACGCCGCTCTCATGCCCGCCCTCTACATGCCGATCACACTGATGCTGCTGGCGCTCATCTTCCGCGGTGTGGCGTTCGAGTTCCGCCATCATGGCCGCAAGACCGGCAAGAAATGGTGGACCATCGCCTTCTCGGGCGGCTCGATGGCGGCAGCAGCCTCACAGGGTCTCGTGCTCGGCGGGTTCATCCAGGGCGTCAATGTCGTCGACGGGGGCTTCGTCGGTGGCCCGCTCGACTGGCTGACCCCCTTCTCGCTCCTTGTTGCGGCTTCACTGGTGATTGGCTACGCGCTTCTCGGCGCCGCATGGCTGGTCTTCAAGACAGAGGGCGAACTGTTCGAGCGCGCCCGCCACTGGGTTAAGCGCCTCGCCGTCCTTTCCGCACTCGGCATGGCCGGCGTCAGCCTCGCGACCCTGAGCGTCGATCCCCGCGTCACCGAGCGCTGGGGCGTCACCATGACCAGCATCGACTGGCCGACCTTCGCCACCCTCGCGCCGCTCCCCATCGTCGCCGGCGCCCTGATCTTCCTGCTCTGGCGTGACGCCGACCTCCGCCGCCACTCCCAGCCTTATCTCTACAGCGTCGCGCTTTTCCTCGTCGGCTATGTCGGCCTCGCCGTAAGCCTTTGGCCCTACATTGTGCCGTTCCAGATGACGCCAGCCGAAGCCGCTGCCGCCGACAACGCGCTGGCGCTCATGCTATGGGGGGCGATCCCGATGCTGCCGGTGATCCTCGGCTATACGGCCTACGTCTACTGGCTCTTCCGCGCCAAGGTGACCGATGAAGCCGCCTACCATTGAAGGCCCGCCCGAACCTGGCGACCCGAAGCGCCCCCTCGGCAAGAGCCTGCTCTGGTTCGCCGCACTCTGGGTCGGCGGCCTCGCCTCGGTCGCGGCGGTCGCATACGCGCTCAGGGCGATGATCGTCTAGGACCGCTCCGCCAGAAACGCACGCAATGGCGCCAGCGACTCCGCCGGCGCTTCTTCATGCGGCACATGGCCAAGCGCCGGAAACGACACCAGCCGGCTGTCCGACAGGTTCCTCGTGTAGTCCGCTGCATTGCTGAACGGGATCAGCGCATCCTTCTCGCCCCACAGCAGGAGCACGGGCGCCTTGATGCTCCGCAGCAGCGGCTCAGGCTCGACAAGCACAGTCTGCTCCATCCGCCCCAGCAACGCCTTGCGGGCGCCTGGCGCCAGCATCAGGTCGTGATAGCGATCCACCGTCGCGGGCGTGAGCACCGAAGGATCGCCATAGCTCGGCTCCAGGTTCATCTCCAGAAGCGCCTTCGGCAGCACATACTGCATCGCCTGCAACGCCATCGGCACATCAGGCGCCTTGCCGTATTCGAACCCCGGACTCGCAAAGCCATCCGGCGAGATCAGCACAAGCTTGTCCGTCCGCTCCGGGTGCTTGGCCGCGAACGTCCACGCGATGCGGCCACCCAGCGAATTGCCGATCAGCGTGGCCCGCGCAACGCCGCGCTGGTCCATCAGCGCCACGATCAACGCGATGCTGCGCGCATCGGTGTAGTCATTCGTCGGGTCCGGCGGCGACAGGCCCGCGCCCGGCAGATCCAGCCGGATGACGCGGTATTCTCCCGCAAGCGCCTGCGCCCACGCCTCCCACGTATGCAGGCTCGACCCGAACCCATGCAGCATCACAAGGGCTGGCGCATCGCGCGGCCCCTCATCGCGCACATGAAGCTGCGCGCCGGCAATCCCGGTCATGTCCGCCGGGCTGCGCAGATAAAGCGCCTCCAGGTCCGCGCGCGACCGATCCGGCGTCCACAGCCAGATCGCGGCGCCGACGAGAGCGACGATAACCACGCCGAGGATGATCAGCAACACGCGTTTCATGCGGCTCACGAGAACACGCTGTGCGCGCCGCGCTCGATGGACGCTTCGCCCGCGATGACGCGTGCGTAGTGATCGAACAACGTGTCGGCGCCGGTCGACGGCGTTGCGTCCGCGTCGTAGCGGCCGGCCTTGTCGTCCCAGACCAGCATCGACTCTGTCGCATAGTACCGCCCGATCCGCGCCAGCTCCGCCTTGTCGCGCATCGCAGGAACCACCCTGCCCGCAGCCGACAGCGCCGCGATGATCGCATCCAGCATCGCCACCGGCGCGCGCGAGAAACGCGGCTCACGGCCCAGCAGCGCAAACAGCTTCTCGCCCTGCTCGCGCGGCGTGATCGCCGGCCCCGGCCCGCCGATGGGGAGCACGCGATTGCTCCGCGCCGGATCGCTCACGCAGTCGGCAAGATAGCGCCCAAGATCATCGTCGCTGATCGGCTTGCACGCCGTCAGCTTGCCATCGCCAAACATCAGGAACGGTTTGCCACGCTGCACACGCGCGATCTGCCCCGACAGCGACTTGAAAAAAGCCGTCGCCCGCACGATCGAATAGTCTAGACCCGACGCGATCAGCTCCTGCTCGAAGGCCAGCTTGGCCTTCTGGAATTCCAGCTGCGGCTTCTGCACACAGATCGCCGACAGCAGCACGAACTTCGTGACGCCTGCAGCCTTCGCCGCCTTCAGCGCATGGGAATGCGCCAGATGATCAACCGCCCACGCATCCTTCGGCGCGCCCGTCCGCGACGCCATGCATGAGACGACCGCATCAAATCGCTCGCCGCGAAGCCCTTCCCGGGTCAGCACGTCCGCATCGATCGCATCGCCAAACCGCGTCTCCGCCCCGGCGAACATGTCTGGGCTGCGCTCGCGCCCCGGGCGCACCAGGCACACCATCTCATGCCCCGCCGCCACCAGCGCCCGCACTGTCGCCATGCCGATCGCGCCCGTGGCCCCAAGCATGAGGACGCGGCGGCGTGCGGCGGGCTGTTCCATGTTTCCTGCGGGGGCTTGGTCAGTCATGCCTGTTTATGGTCGGGCTTGTCGTTTGGCTCAATGGCGCATCAGCCACCTTGTAGCCGGCCTATCTGGCGCCTCCGCCGCCTTTGTCCTAAACGGCGGTCCCACGCATCAAAAGGCAGCCGCCATGACCGAGCATCCGAAAAAGGGCAATTCCGGCAAATGGCGTCCGCAGACCATGATGGTGCGCGGCGGGCTCACCCGGTCCCAGCATGGCGAGACCTCGGAAGCGCTCTTCCTCAATTCGGGCTTCGTCTATGACAGCCCCGAGGAGCAATCCGCCCGCATGGCCGGCGAGAAGCCCGGCTACATCTACAGCCGGTACGCCAACCCCACCGTCCGCATGTTCGAGGAACGCCTCGCGCAAATCGAAGGCGCCGAGGATTGCCGCGCCACCGCCAGCGGCATGGCCGCCATCCACACCATGCTGGTCGCCCCGATCAAGCCCGGCGACCGCATCATCGCGCCGCGCCAGCTGTTCTCGTCGTGCGTCTGGATCCTGAAGAACCTGATGCCGAAAATGGGTGTCGAGGTCACCTGGCTCGACGGCTCGGACCTTCGCCAGTGGGAAGAGGCCACGCGCAAGCCGTGTCGCTTCTCCATCATCGAGACGCCGTCCAACCCGCTCCTTGATGCGGTGGACATCCGCGCCGTGGCCGACCTCGTCCACAATGCCGGCGGCGAGCTGATCGTCGACAACATCTTCGCCTCGCCCATCCTGCAACGCCCGATCGAGCTCGGCGCCGACTGGGTCGTGTACTCCACCACCAAGCACATGGACGGACAGGGCCGCACGCTGGGCGGCGCCATCCTCGGCAAGACCAAGAAGATCGTTGACGAACTCCAGCAATACTATCGCCACACCGGCCCCTCCATGTCCCCGTTCAATGCGTGGGTCGTGCTCAAAGGCCTCGAGACGATGGACCTCCGCGTGCGCCGCATGAGCGACAACGCCCGCACGATCGCGGATCGTCTCGCGACCAACCCGAAGATCAAGGCCGTGCGCTATCCCGGCCGCAGCGATCACCCGCACCACAACACCCACGCCGCGCAGATGCCGGACGGCGGCGGCTCCATGCTCGCCTTCTCGCTGAAAGGCGGCGGCGAGGCGGCCTTCGCGATGCTCAACCGGCTCGGCCTCGTCGACATCTCCAACAATCTCGGAGATGCGAAATCGCTGATCACCCACCCGGCCACCACCACCCACCGCACGCTCACTGCAGAGGAGCGCGCGGCGATCGGGCTGGACGACACCTGGGTGCGCCTGTCCGTCGGGCTCGAAGATCCCGAAGACATCGCCGAAGACGTCGAACAGGCGCTAGCCGGTCGATAAGCAGGCCTGAGCCAACCGTTTAGGCGGTTTCACAAAGGCTATTGTTGCAAACGCAACAAAAGTGCCCATATGTCCATCCGACCGCAAACGCCGCGAGCCTCGCGGCAGGGGACGCGTCTGTCATTCGAAGGGACTAGTTCATCATGAAGAAGTTCATTCTCGCCGCCGGCGTCGGCCTTGCCGCCCTCGCCGCCGCCTGCAGCCCGGCCGCTCAAACCGCGGCAGCTCCCGTGGCCGAGGCGCCCGCAGCCGCGCCGGCGCCGATCACCATCACAGCCCCGGCGGGCGATTATGTCTCCGACCCCAACCATTCCAGCGTGAACTTCAGCCTGCAGCACCTCGGCCTGTCGGGCTACAATCTGAAGTTCAAGACCTTCGACGCCACCGTCACGTTTGACCCCGCCAATATCGCAGCCTCGAAAGTCACGGCGACCATCAAGGCCGCCGACATCGTGGCCGGCTATCCGGGCGACTATGCAGCCGGCCATCCGGGCTCGAAGTTCAAGTCGTGGGAAGATGACCTCGCAAACTCTACCAACTTCCTCGACGCCGGCGCGCACCCGACGATCACCTTCGTATCGACCTCGGTCGAGCCGTCTGGCGAGCGCACAGCCAAAGTCACCGGCGATCTCACGCTCAAGGGCGTAACCAAGCCGGTCACGCTGGATGTCACCTTCGCGGGCGAAACAGACGCGCACATGTTCGCCAAGGTTCCGGCCATCGGCTTCTCGGCCGCCGGTTCGTTCAAGCGGTCGGAATTCGGCCTCGACTACCTCCTGCCCTCGATCGTCGGCGACGACGTGAAGGTGCAGATCGAAGGCGACTTCATCCAGAAGCCCGCCGCCTGATCACGGTAGCCTTACAAATCGAATAGGGCGCAGACCCTTGAGGTCTGCGCCCTATTTCCGTTAGCTTGCAGCTTGCCAGCCCTGAGGGGGGTGCCAGATGAACGCCTATCCCTACGAAGCCGAAACGAACGGGGTCTGTATCAGGGTGCGGCCGGTCTTCGTCGACGAGCAAAGCTCGCCCGAGGACGACCGCTTCCTGTGGGCCTACCACATCGAGATCGAGAACCGCGGCGCCCACACCCTGCAGCTGATGACCCGCCATTGGCGCATCACCGACGGCGACGGGCGGATCCAGCATGTCGACGGGGCCGGCGTCATCGGCAAGCAACCTGTCCTGCGCCCAGGCGCACGCTTCGAGTATTCGTCCGGCTGCCCCCTAACCACCCCCTCCGGCATGATGCAGGGCGCCTACCGGTTCGAGGACGAAACGGGCGCGAGCATCGAGGCGACGATTCCCCTGTTCGCCCTCGACAGCCCCTACGACGAGCGCCGACCCAACTGAAGCCGAGCTGGCCGCGTGTTACCTCGCACAGAATGCCTTGCTACGTGCTGTAACGTCAGCTGTAACGGTAATTAACTCCCTGACGTCATTCGCTTTTCCTATCAACCTTCCCAATAACGCCGCGGCATCGACCGCGGTGACGTGAAGGGAGGGAATCCATAGTGCTCAAGGTCACCTGCAATCGCGCCAGCCTGATTTGCGGAGCGAGCCTTCTGGCGCTTGTCGTCGGCGCCCCTGGCGCCCTGGCGCAGGGCCCCAGCGAGGATGGCGACCGCGTCGTGATCGTCGGCGTCACCATCGAGGAGACCCTGCCCCAGGAACTTGAGAGATACGGCTCGGACCTCGAAGTCGTCACCTCAGAGGAGATCCGGAACAACGTTTATGTGGACGCCCAGCAGGCGCTCCAGATGAAGGTCCCCGGCCTGTTCGTCGCAACCCGAGGCGGGCCGTTCAGCTACATGGACATCTCGCTGCAGGGCTCGCGCACGCAGGACATGCTCCTGCTGGTCGATGGCGTCCGGATCAACAACCGCCTCTACGCCACCACGATGAGCGACACCCTCCCCGCCTCCATGATCGAGCGGATCGAGGTGCTGAAGGGCGGCCAGGGGCTATACTACGGAACCCAGTCCGCGGCGGGCGTCGTCAACTTGGTCACTCGCGGCTACACCGATGACTTCAATGGCCTCGTGAATGTCGGCGCCGACACGAATGACGGCCGCCACATCGACGGATATGTCCGCGGGGAGGCCGGGCCGGGCAACTACGTGCTGTTCGCCTCGCACGACAAGGGCGACGGCTTCGAGACCTACGACGCCTTCGCCCCGAGCACGACCGACCGCAACCGCAGCTACGATGTGCTGAACTATGGCGGCAAGTACCGCTTCGAACTCGGCGACCGCATCGCCGTCGACGCGCGCTACCAGCACACCGACGCCGCCGTCGACAACACAAACCCGCGCCTGATCGCCTACTCGGTCAACGAGCGCGACGAAGACATCGCCAGCATCGGCGTCGATATCAAAGCGGCCGATTGGGCGCAGGTCCTGGTGAAGGGCTACTGGCACGACTGGGATTCGACCTACACGACGATCCGCAACCAGCTGGCCAGTGGCGGCGCCGGCCCCGGCATCGCCGGCCAGGTGACGACCGACCTCAACACCTTCTGGGGCTTCGAGGACAAGGGCATCAACGCCCTCGCCAAGTTCACCCCCGGCGGCCCGTTCGAATACCTGATCGGCTACGACTTCCAGCAATACTCCGGCAAGGACGACGTCCTCCTGATTGCGGAGCAGGAAGAAGACGTTCACGCCGTCTACGGCCAACTCCGCTCGACGGACGACGTCATCAAGAACGGATCGTTCGCGATTGGCGCGCGTCACAGCGAGGGCACAGGCTCCAGCCTCACCGTCTGGAACGCCTCCGCCCGCTTCGACTTCACGCCATGGCTCTATGCGCAAGGCAATATCGGCACGAGCTTCCTGCTTCCGACAGCGGAACAGCTCTACGCCATCGACCCCTTCTCCACGCTCGGTAATCCAAATCTCGAAGCCGAAGAAGCGGAGAACCTCAACATCGGCTTCGGTGGCGAGATCGACGTCGGCCCAGCATTGTCATGGCAGGCGACCTGGTTCACGCGCGACATCGACAACCGCATCCAGTTCGAGGATTGCGACGACACGAACCCTGCCACCGATTGCGCCACGCTCTACCCGTCGCTCGATCCTTCCTTCTTCACCGAAGGCTTCTACCGCAACCTGCCCGGCACGGTTGAGGTGCGCGGCTTGGAACTCTCTGGTGCGGCGGATTTCAAGAACGGCTTCACGGCTGTCGCCAGCTACACTGACAACGAGTCGAATGTCGACGGCGGCGCCCAGCTGGCCCGCATACCCCGCACCCTCGCCAAGCTCGGCGGCTCGTACGATGGCGGACAGTGGGGAGCTGACCTGTCGGCCCTCTGGGTCGGCGAACTTCGCAGCGCCTCGCTCGCAGGCGGCGTCGGGGTCGTTGACTACGGCGACTACATGGTCATCGACGTCGCGGCTCATGTTTTTATCGACGCCGACCAGAAGCACAAGCTGACGGCGCGCCTCGAAAACGCCCTTGACGAGGAATACCGCACCAGCGTCGGCCGCTCTGCGCCGAGCGCGGGCAATGACACCACGCCCGCCTTCGTCTTCGGCTTCCGCGGCGTGCCGCAAACGCTGCGTGTATCCTACAGCTACGCGTTCTAGACTAGGACCGGCCGCCTCCGGACCTCCCCCCGGAGGCGGCAAAAGGGAACGCCTTCGATGATCCTGAAGTCGCTCATCATCACGCACCGATATGTCGGCGTCGTGCTGGGCGTGCTGATGACGGTCTGGTGCCTCTCGGGCTTCGTGATGATGTACCAGCCCTACCCCGCCACCGCGGCGGAGGAACGGCAGGCCGGCCTCGAAACCCTCGACCTGTCAGCTTGCTGCACAACGCTTCCAATCACCGACGACACGCCGCTGGGCAATGCGCGGATCGAGATGCTGGGCGGCGAACCGGTCCTGCGCATGACCGGCGCGGATGGCCCGGAGACCTTCGCGCTCACCACAGGCGATGAACTCCCGCCCGTGTCCGAGTCCGGCATCCGCGCCATCGCCGCCACCTGGGCCGCCGGCCACACCATCACCGGCGGCGTCGCCACAGTCGAAACCATCCGCATCGACCAATGGTCCGTGCAGGGCGCCCGCCGCTGGCAGCCGCTCTGGCGGGTCGCCTTCGACGACCCGGCGGGCAGCTGGATCTACATCAACGGCAAAACGGGCGAAGTGGTGCAGGACGTCAACGCGCATGAGCGTTTCTGGAACTGGCTCGGCGCCATCCCGCACTGGCTCTACCCCACCATCCTCCGCGAGAACGCGCCGCTTTGGAACGAGGTGGTGATCTGGTCGTCCGCCATCGGCTGCTTCCTCGTCGTCACCGGCATGGTGATCGGCTTCATCCGCCTGCGCGGAAAATCCGGCGCATGGTGGCCCTACCGCAACCGCCCGATCTGGATGTGGCACCACGTGCTCGGCACATTCGCCGGCATCCTCGTCCTCACCTGGACCTTCTCCGGCCTTCTAACCATGGCGCCGTGGGGCCTCCTGACAAGCAAGCCCGCGATCGAGCGCAGCGCCATCGCCAGCGACATGACCTGGGGCGACGCACGCACGATCATCGATCGCGCCAGGGCAGACCCGGCGCTCGCAGAGGCCGTCGTCCTGCGCACCGCGCCCTTCATGGGGCAGCCCTACCTCATCGCGACCGCGCGCGACGGCAAACAAATACGCCTCGGCGCCAACGGCCCCGCGCCTCTCACCCAGGACGAGATCGCAGCAGGCCTCTCCGCGAAAGGCGGCCTGCTCGCATCGGGCAAGCTCGACCTGCTGACAGCGGAAGACGACTACTACTACGGGCACAAGCAACCGGTCGACCTGCCGGTCTGGCGCGTCACGCTGACCGATCCTGACCAGACGCATGTCTACATCAACGCCACGACAGGCGACGCCCGCATCATCGACGCCACGGCCAAGCGTTATCGCTGGTGGGAGAGCGGCCTGCACAGCCTCGACTTCGCCTTCATGCGGGCGCGGCCTGTCTGGGACATCGTCACACTGATCCTGCTCGCCGCTGTCACACTGGCCTGCGCCACCGGCGCCTGGCTGTCCTTCACGCGCATCGGCGCGGACGTCTCACGCATCAGGGAGTTGCTGAAACGGAAATGATCTCGAGATACATGGCGACGCCCTCGCTCCTCCTCCTGTAGGGGTACACCATGCATCCTGCCGCCGCGGACCTCACCGTTCGCGGCGGATTCCCGCCTGGCCTCGATCAGCCGAGATCAAGCGTGTCGATCGCGGTGCATCCAACCTCGAGGATGCTGTTCTCTACGCGCACGGTGGAGACAACGCCGTCGTCCGTCAGGATGACATAGCGGGCCGACCGCTCGCCAAGGAACAGTGTCGGCTCATGCGACATCAGGCCAAGTGCACGCGCCAGCGACAGGTTTCCATCCGAGAGGAAACGTATCTTGCCCGAGGGATCTATCTCCTTCCGCCACGGGTCGATTGCAAAGGGATCACTGGTGACGATGCAAGCGAGGTGCTTCACCCCGCCATGACGAAGCCGCTCGGCGTTCGCCACAAGGTTGGGGAGGTGGCGTCCGGAACAGATCGGCGTAAACGCGCCCGGCATACCGACAATCACGGCGCGACCGACCGCGAAAAGTTCGCTTGCGACGCATGGACGGATTTCTCCGTCCACCATCTCGCCAAGTTTCGCATCGGGCAGCCGCTTGCCGACCAGGCTATGAGGTTTTTCCGACATGCCGCACCATCCTGTGGCCGGAAGATCGCATGCATCCCTGTGCAATCAGTTAAAACGAGGGCCGGAAATCTTCACGACGCCCGGCTTTGGCGGCGCCCTTAGATGGCATCCCCAGGGAAGCGATAGAGCCGGCCACAGAACTGGCAGTCCGCCGTGATGGCGCCATCCGCCTCTGCGAGCGACATGATCTCGTCACGCGGCATCTGGCGCAGCGTGTCCAGCAGCTTCTCGTCAGAGCACGTACACTTGTCGACGAGACCCTTCGGCGGCTCGATCCGCACGCCGCTCTCATGGAACAGGCGCAACAGCAGCGTCGCCGATGGTACATCCGGATCGACAAGCTCGATGTCCTCGATCGTGTCGAACAGGTGACGCGCATTGTCCCACGGTTCATCCGTGGCGCCGCGCGCATCGTCGCCTGCCACCTGCTGGATCAGCGCGCCGCCAGAGCGCCACCGCTTCGTGCCGCCCGGCTCGGAAATTTCCGCAACCGCCAGCTTCACGCGTGTCGGCACCTGTTCGGATTGCGAGAACCACATCTGCGCGCAATCGGAAAGCGTGGCGCCTTCGATCGGCACCATGCTCTGCCACGGCTGCTGGTTGGGATCGTTGGGTTGCAGCAGCAGCGCCATCACGCCCCTGCCCAGCGCCTGCGGAATATGCGGCCGCGCGCCCTTGTTCACGCGATCGACGAAATCCCACTTCTCCTTGTTGAGGCGCAGATAGCCGCGCACGCCGCCATCGGAGCGCGCCTCGGCCACCATCAGCGACACCGGGCCTTCGCCCTGCGCCTGCACCATTACCTTGCCATCGAACTTCAGCGACGCCGAAACAAGAACGGCCAGCGTCACCGCCTCACCCAGCAGATGGGCCGCCCAGCGCGGATAGGCATGGCGTTTGAGAATGGGGTCGAGCACGCCGTCGCCCAGCCGCGCAATGCGGCCGCGAACGGACGTATCCTCGATCTGGAACGTGGCGACAAAATCGTCGCCCGCGCCGAGGAGATCATGAAGCAAAGGGGGCGTTGGCATGTTCGGGGGGCTATCACGGGACAGCATCCGCGCCAAATGGGTGCGGTGCGACCATTCTTCAACTGGCCAGCTATGCCTAAGCCCGCCGCTCGCGCCTGCAGCGATCCGAGCAGAACTTCACCTCGTCCCAGCACCGCTCCCATTTCTTGCGCCAGGTGAAGGGCCGCCCGCATCCGGCGCAGGGCTTCGATGGCAGGTCCGCCTTGGCCGGAGCCGACCGGGCTGGTTTGTCGCGGTCCCGCCTGCCCATTTACTTGCCTTTCGGTCGAAGATTTTCCCGGCGCAGGCAAACCCGTCCGCCCTTGCTAACGTATGAGGGTCGTGCCCCAGCAACCTGCCCGTCGTGTACGTCCCGCCCGCGCCCACGGATCGCGCATCGGCAAGGCCGTGCCATGAGCCTTGCCTCGCTCCGGGATGATTACACCGCCGCGATCTTCGGCGCCTCCGGCGGCATCGGCCGCGCCTTCGTCGATCAGCTGGCGTCCGACCCGCGCTGCGCACGTGTCCATGCCGGCGCGCGCAGCAGCCCTGCGCACGATCATGCGAAAATCGTCCCCTTCCGGTTCGACCTTACAGACACAGCCTCGCTCGAAGCGGCAGCGCAGACCGTCGGCGCACCGGATGTTGTGATCATCGCCACTGGCGTCCTCCATAGCGAAAACCTCGCGCCGGAAAAATCCATGCGGGCGCTCGATCCTGCCCAGATGAACCTCGCCTTCGCGATCAACGCCGCGGGGCCCGCCCAGATTGCGCGCCTTCTCCTGCCCGCCATGCCGCGCAACAACCGCACGATCTTCGCGGCGCTCTCGGCGCGCGTGGGATCGATCTCCGACAACCGGCTCGGCGGCTGGCACAGCTACCGCGCCTCGAAAGCCGCCCTCAACATGCTGATCCGCTGCCTCGCCATCGAACAGGCGCGCAGCCATCCGCAATCCGTCTGCGTCGCCCTGCACCCAGGCACCGTCGACACCGGCCTGTCGAAACCCTTCCAGACGGGCGTCAAGCTAGACAAGCTCTTCTCCCCGGGGCAGGCCGCTGGCCAACTGCTCCACCTGCTCGACACGCTTACCCCTTCCCAGTCAGGGCGATTGTTCGCCTGGGACGGGCAGGAAATCGCACCATGACCTGCGCCGCATCGGCCCATCGACGGCGCCCCTCACAACAGCCTATGAAGGACGCCAGATGAGCGACTCCTCGAAACCTCCGGTCCCCGTTTCCGCCGAACCCGTGTCGGCCCGCATCCGCGCGCGCATCGTCAAGGCGAAGCGACGGTTCCACGCCAACGACAACATCTCCACCTTCATCGAGCCGGGCGAACTCGAAGCCCTGCAGGCCGAAGTCGAGGGCAAGCTCAGGGGCGTGCTCGAAAGCCTCGTGATCGACACCACGAGCGACCACAACACGCGCGACACCGCCAAGCGCGTCGCAAAGATGTATCTCAACGAAGTCTTCCGGGGCCGCTACCACCCCGCCCCGCCGGTCACCGAGTTTCCCAACGCGGCGATGCTGAACGAGCTGATGATCGTCGGCCCGATCACCGTTCGCTCCGCCTGCAGCCACCACCTCTGCCCCATCATGGGCCGGCTCTGGATCGGCCTGATGCCGAACGAGCACTCAAACCTCATCGGCCTGTCGAAGTACTCGCGTCTCGCCGAATGGATCATGTCGCGCCCGCAGATCCAGGAAGAAGCCATCACCCAGATGGCCGAACTCCTGATCGACAAGGTGCGCCCCGATGGCCTCGCCGTGGTGATGGAGGCGGATCACTTCTGCATGCACTGGCGCGGCGTGAAGGACAGCGAGACCAAGATGATCAATTCGGTGATGCGCGGCTCCTTCCTCAAGGACCCTGCGCTGCGTCGCGAATTCCTTTCCCTGCTCAACCTGAAAGCCTGACCGTCATGCTCGTACGCTGCCTCTACGCCAGCCGCGCCGCCGCCGGGACCAGCGCCGCCATCCTCGATGACATCCTCGTCCAGTCGCGCCGCAACAATCCGGCCAACGGCATCACCGGCATGCTGTGCGTCTCGAACAACGTATTCATCCAGGTCCTGGAAGGCGGACGCGATGAAGTCTGCGATCTCTACCACGCCATCGTGCGCGACACGCGCCACGAGCAGCTCCGACTTCTTGCCTATGAAGAGATCACGGAGCGGCGCTTCGGCGGCTGGACGATGGGCCAGGTCAACCTCGCCAAGGTCAACCCCGGCCAGCTCCTGAAATACTTCAAGCGCGCCGAACTCGACCCCTTCGACGCCTCAGGCTCCGCCACCCTGTCGCTGCTGTCCGAACTGGTCGCCTCCGCCTCGCTGATCGGGCGGGGAGACTAGCCTCTACCCCCTGAGGCACCACTCCAGGATCGCCTTCTGCGCGTGCAGACGGTTCTCCGCCTCGTCGAACACCAGCGACTGCGGGCCGTCGATCACCTCGCCGTCCACCTCCTCACCGCGATGCGCCGGCAGGCAATGCAGGAACATCGCCCCGCCATTGGCGCGCCGCATCAAGTCCCCGCTGACCTTGAACGGCGCAAGATCCTGCAGGCGCTTGTCAGCATCGCGATCGCCCATCGAGACAAACGTGTCGGCCACCACGACATCTGCTCCGGCCACCGCCTTCGCCGCATCGCTGAACAGATCGATGCGCCCCTGCTCGGCGCGCGCGCGATCCACATCCGCAGCGTTCGGCTCATACCCGGCAGGCGTCCCCACCGCGAGCGAGAAGCCGAATTTCGGCGCCGCATGGATGAAGCTTGCCGCAACATTGTTGCCATCGCCGACCCACGCAATGCGCGCGCTCTTCAGGTCCAGCCCGGCCTCTTCCAGCGTCTGCAGGTCCGCCATGATCTGGCAGGGATGAGACTTGTCCGTCAGCCCGTTGATCACTGGCACGCTGGCCGCCGCTGCGAAAGCCTCGACATCACCATGGCGGTTGGCCCGCATCATCACCGCATCGACATAGCGCGACAGAACCTGCGCCGTGTCCTCGATCGACTCGCCTCGGCTTATCTGGGAGTCCGACGCCGAGATGATCAGCGACGTGCCCCCAAGCTGGCGTATCGCCATGTCGAATGACACACGCGTCCGCGTCGAGTTCTTCTCGAAAATCATGGCAAGCGTATGCCCGCTGAGCGGCGCATCCTTGTCCGGCGTCCCCTTCGGCATGCCAGCCCGCGCCGCCTTGCGCGACTTGGCGTTGTCCAGGATCGACCTCAGCTCGCCGGCCGGTATCGGCCAGAGATCCAGGAAGTGGTTCATGATCCCGCAGCCGTCATCATGCTGGCGAACTGCTGGTCGATGATGTCGATCGCCTCGCGCACATCGTCTTCGGTCACCACCAGCGGCGGCGCAAGGCGCAGCGTGTTGTTGCCCGCCGTGCCGACCAGAAGCCCGCGCTCGGACAGCTTGGCGCGCAGCGGAATCGGATCGTCCTTCATGCGCAGCCCGCGCAGCAGGCCCGACCCGGTCACGTCGAGCACCAGCTCCGGATAACGCCCTTTCAGGCTTTCCATCCCCTGCTGCATCGTGCCTGCCACGCGGCGCACCTGCTCGAAGAAACCTTCGCCCGTCATCACGTCGAGCACGGCATTGCCCACCGCCATCGCCAGCGGGCCGCCGCCGAATGTCGTGCCGTGCACGCCCTTGGCCATGCCGGAGGCTGCCTCCTCCGTCGCGAGGATCATCCCCATCGGGAAGCCGCCGCCAATGCCCTTCGCCGCCGCGAGAATATCCGGCTCCGCGCCCGCCACCCACTGGTGATGGAACAGCTTGCCCGTCCGCCCGCCGCCGCACTGGATCTCGTCATAGATCAGCAGGACGCCATGCTCGGTGCAGAGATCGCGCAAGCCCTTCAGGCACTGGTCCGGTACAGCGCGCACGCCGCCCTCGCCCTGCACCGGCTCGATGATCACCGCCGCAAGGTCAGGCGCCTTGATCGCCTGCTTCAGCGCTTCATGATCGCCGAACGGGATCGAGCGGAAGCCCTGCAGACGCGGACCGAAGCCCTCGCGATACTTCTCCTGCGCGCCCGCGCTGATGCCGCCCAGCGTGCGCCCGTGGAACGATCCCTCGAACGACAGGATGCCGATCCGCTCCGGCGCGCCCTTCGCCCAGTGATAGCGCCGCGCGATCTTGATGCAGCCCTCGATCGATTCCGCGCCCGAGTTCGTGAAGAACGCATAGTCGGCGAATGTCAGGTCGACATAGCGCTGCGCCAGCCGCTCCTGCCCCGGCACGCGAAACATGTTCGAGGTGTGCCACAGCGTGTTGGCCTGGTCGGTCAACGCCTTGACCAGAACCGGGTTGCAATGCCCCAGCGAGGTCACCGCAATGCCGGCTATGAAATCGAGATAGGCCTTCCCCTTGTCGTCATACATGCGCACGCCCTCGCCTCGCACGAAAACGACCGGGCTCGGGCCGTAGACGGGAAGCACTGCGTTCGACATGGGCGTATCTCCTTGAGTGACGCCGGCGGTGGGAAAGAGAACTCCAGACCTTGTTCAAGGGCCATTTCGGAAAGCGCGCTCATGCGGCGCGCCGCCCGTTATGTCAATGAAAATGCGTTGTTTTGGGGCCCGGACTGCGGAACGCCGGACGGTCTGCCCGGCTCTTTGCCTAACCATCGACAATCCCAACGAAGAACCCGAGGGCCTGGGCGGGATCCCAGCGTTCCGCCGAACTCAATCCGGCGGCGGTTTTGGGGGGAAAACGATGGTTCGCGTTTGGGGAAGCCGAACGACGAACTCCAACCCGATCAACCACTTCCGCAGATGATTTGGGGGAAACGCTCGCGCCAAATCAGCGGGCGTACTTGCGACCGTAGAATCGCGCCCATGACCGTCAAGCAAAACCACGACGCACATGACAGGGGCGAGACCCCAAGCTGGGCCTGGCCGGTCCACGCATTTGTCGCGAGGCTCACAACGTTGCTCGACTATATCACGCGCTTCAAAAGCGCCCGCCGCTCCAAGCCTGACTGGCGCGATAGCTGGCCAGACCTCATCCACTCCGAATGGCTCCGCGATCAACTCATCGCGAAAGGCGTGGCGCAGCTTCTCGCAGGCGAACCCCTCCACCTCGACGACACAAAGATCCAGCTAACGCTGCCCGCCACCTATGGCGGCCCGTGCCCGCGTTCACCCTTTGACATGAACCGCCGCTTCATCGCGCTGGCCGGCTGGGCGGCTGATCCGGAGGCGATCATCCGCGAGCGCTTCAAGCGCCTCTCGCGTATTTTCCTCGCTGCCCATGGTTCGACGGACGCGCTTCGCGCTGCTCACCATGAGGCGGTGGGTGCGTCGGCGTCCAAGGTAGCCGCTGCCCAAGTAGCCCTCATGGTGTGAGCAGCGACCGAAGGGAGCGTCCGTCGAACCATGAGGGCGGGCTCACAAGCGCGCGCGGCCCGCCCCATACCCTCGCGTCAAACCACCTCCAGACCTCAGCGCTTGCGCGGCTGAGAACGCCCGCCCTTGACCTCCACCCAAGCCACGCCATGCTCCCCCCATGAAAAACCTGACCCAGCGCATCGACGCAGCCCTCGCCTCCGCCCTCAACGAGAAACGCATCGTCGGCGCCGTGATCGCCGTGATGAAGGATGGCGACCTCGCCCACTTCAAGCCCTACGGCCTCGCCAACCGCGAACATGGAAAGCCGATGACGGAAGACGCTATCTTCCGCCTCGCCTCGATCTCCAAGCCAATTGTCACCGCCGCAGCCATGCGCATGATCGAACTCGGCAAGTTCGCACTCGACACCCCCGTCACCGACTTCCTGCCCGACTTCAAGCCGAAGGCGCCGGACGGCTCAACCCCCGCCATCACCATCCGCCATCTGCTCACCCACACCGCCGGCCTGAGCTATGATTTCCTTCAGCCGCCCGAGGGCCCCTACAACACCATTCCGGTGTCCGCCGGCATCGATGGCGACTTCACGATGGAGGACAATCTCGCCCGCATGGTGAAGGCTGGCCTCACCTTCCCGCCCGGCGCCATGTGGCTCTACTCTGTCGCCATCGACGTGCTCGGCGCGGTGATGGCGAAGGCCGAAGGCACGGACGTCGAAGGCGCGGTCCACAAATACGTCACCGGCCCGATGCAGATGACCGACACGTCCTTCTTCGTCACCGACGAGAAGCGCCTCGTGCAGCCCTATTCCAACGCCGCGCCCGAGCCCGTTCCGATCGGCGACAATTTCAAGCAGCCCTTCGTGCCCGGCTGCGCGCCGATCAATCTCGGCACCTCACGCGCCTTCAACCGCAACGCCTTCCAGGGCGGCGGCGGCTGCATGAACGGCAAGGCGCTCGACATTGTCCGCATGCTCGACGCCATCCGCGCCGGCGGGGCGCCGATCCTGTCGAAGGAAACGACCCAGCAGATGATGTCCAACCAGGTCGGCCCGCTCCGCATTCTGTTCGATCCCACCGGCAACACCGCCTTCGGCTTCGGCGGCTCGATCCTCCTCGACCCCGCAGCCTCAGGCTCGGCCCTCTCCCCCGGCTCCTGGCAATGGGGCGGCGTCTGGGGCCACAGCTGGTTCGTCGATCCCACGCGCAAGCTGACGATCGTGAACCTCACGAACACGACGCTCGAAGGCATGGCCGGTCAGCTTCCCGGAGATGTGCAGCGGGCGGCAGTCGCAGCCTAGCGCCTTCGGGTCTCGACGACCTCAAGCGCCCTCGCGAGACACTCTTCCGGCGTCATCGTCGTGGTGTCGATCCACACCGCATCGTCCGCCGGTTTCATCGGCGCATCCTTCCGCGCCGCATCGCGCGCATCTCGTTCCTTCAGCTGCTCGAGAACACCAGCCTCCGTCACGTTCTCACCCATACCGGACAGTTCCAGAAACCGCCGCCGCGCCCGCTCTTCGACAGCCGCATCGACCCACAGCTTCACGTCCGCGTGCGGCGCAATCACCGTCCCGATGTCCCGCCCATCGAGAAGCGCGCCGCCTTCCTGCTGAGCAAAATTCCGCTGCAACTCGAACAGCGCCCGACGCACCGCCGGCAAACTTGCCACCACCGAAGCCGCGGCCCCGACGCCCGAACTCCTCAGCTCACGCTCATCGAACGGCTCAAGCCTGACACCGGCCGCCAGCCGCACGCATGCATCCTCGTCCTTCAGCTCGACACCCGCATCCATCGCCGCCTTCGCAACCGCGCGGTAAAGCAACCCCGTATCGAGATGCGGCAGCCCATAATGCTTCGCCAGCCGCTTCGCCAGCGTGCCCTTGCCCGAGGATGTCGTGCCATCGATCGCGATGATCATTGGCCTTCCTTCTCGATCGTGGCCCCCAGCGTCGCCATGTGGTCGAAGAACTCCGGATAGCTCGTCGCGATCATTGCAATATCGTCGACCGCCACCACATCCTTTGCAGCCGAGCCCATCACCAGCGCGCTCATGGCAATCCTGTGGTCATGGCGCGCTTCTACCAGACCACCGCCCGACACGCCGCGCGCGCCAAGACCTGTCACGATGAAGCCGTCGGGCAATTCCTCAACCGCAACGCCATTGATGGACAGCATCGAACAGATCGCCTTGATCCGGTCGCTCTCCTTCACACGCAGCTCGGCCGCCCCTGTCACCTTTGTCTTCCCGTCCGCAAACGCCGCCAGCACAGCAAAGATCGGCAGCTCGTCGATCATCGACGGCACAAGCATTGGATCGAGCGTGATCCCCTTCAGCCGTGAAGCCGATGCAATTGCCCGCATCGTCGCCTCGCCCGTCGCCTGTCCATCGCCCTCGACCGTCAGGTCGGCCCCCATCTGACGCGCGGCATCGAAGAACCCCGTCCGCGTCCGGTTATCCAGCATGCCCGTCACGGTCGCGCCGCCCTCGCCCGCGATCAGGCCAAGCGCGACGGCAAACGCAGCTGACGAGGGATCGCCGGCAACAGTCGCCCCCTTGATCGCACGCAGCGATTGCCCACCTCGGATGGAGACAACGGGTCCGCCCTCCGCCCGCTGCTCGACGCCGACCTCGACGCCGAACGCCCGCAGCATCCGCTCCGTGTGGTCGCGCGTCGCTTCCTTCTCCTCGACCACGGTCACGCCCTTAGCGCGCAACCCGGCAAGCATGATCGCAGACTTGACCTGGGCCGAAGCCTCCGGCGGCGCATAGCGGATCGCTTTCAGCTTTCCGCCCCGGATAACCGCTGGCAGGCGCCCGCCGGCAGCAGTCTCTGCTGTGACGCCCATGTCCCGCAGGGGCTTCAGCACCCGCTCCATCGGCCGCGAGGACAAAGACGCATCGCCAATGAAGCGTGCAGACACGTCGTGCCCGCCGACCAGCCCCATCATCAGCCGGGCGCCGGTTCCAGAGTTGCCGAAATCGAGATCGTCCGTTGGCGTACGAAACCCGGCTTGGCCCACGCCGGCGATCGTCCACGCGCCCTGGCCCGTCCGCTCCACACCGGCGCCGAGCGCCTTCACGGCGCGCGCCGTGTTCAGCACATCCTCGCCTTCCAGCAACCCCGTCACGGTCGATTCGCCGCTAGCAACAGCAGCCATCATGATGGCCCTGTGCGAGCAGGATTTGTCCCCAGGGGCGCGGATGCTTCCGGCGATACGGGCCACAGGTCTTGAACGCGCGCGCATGGGCTTTCGACGCCTTGTGGATAGCTCCGCCCGACCCCATCTGGCCGTCCGAACATGAGCGCTTTACAGCCTCGCGCAGACATGGCAAGCGCCGACCCAAGCATGGGGAAAAGACCTTGGCTAACACCGACCTCGGCGAGAAACACATCTGCCCGGAATGCGGGTCGCGGTTTTACGACCTCGGCAAGCTCCCGCCCACCTGCCCGAAGTGCAAGACGGTTGTCGTGAGCACGCCTGAAGCAGCGAAGCCCAAGCGCGCAGCCGCAAAGCCCAAACCTGCTCCCGCCAAGAAGGCAGCGGCCGCCGCGCCCGACGAGGACGATGACGAGGAAATCGAGGACGACGAGGGGTCCGACGACGAGGACGAAGAAGACGAGGACGAGGACGAAGAAGAGGAAGCCGTCGACCTCGACGAAGATGAAGTTGTCGTGGCCGATGACGATGATGACGATGACGACGACGATTTCGACGACGACGACGACGACGACGATGATGACGACGACGATGACGATCTGGACGACGATGATGACGATGAAGACGATTTGACCGTCATCGACGAGGAAGACGATCTCGCGGACGACGATCTTGAAGTCGAAGAGGGCGAGGAAGACCGCTAGGGTCTCCCGCCCACGCTGAAAACGCCAAACGGCCCGCGATCGTCTCGCGGGCCGTTTTGATTTGGGATTTCCCGAAGGATCAGGGAGAAGTTGGTGGAGCCAGACGGAATCGAACCGACGACCTCTTGCATGCCATGCAAGCGCTCTCCCAACTGAGCTATGGCCCCACGACCGTGGACCGGTAACGGCGATTGTCTGCCGCCCCGATTTGGGAGCGCGTTGCTTATAGCGAGACCTGCCCCGGATCAAGCGGGGAAACGCAAGGATCGGGAATGCCCCGCACGCTGACGTTTTTGCCCGGCACAATGTGCGATCACAGGCTGTGGGACCCTGTCCGAACCCGCATCACCCCCCGCTTTTCAACGGCCTATCTGCCGATCGAGCACGAAGCGATGCGAGATGGCATGCTGGCCCTGCTGGCGGCGGCGGCGAGATCGGCCCCGCTTCATCTCGTCGCGTTCTCGATGGGCGGCTATCTGGCGCTCGATTTCGCCCTCGAGCACCCGGATTCGGTCGCCTCGCTTGTCACGGTGGGTTCATCGGCCTTCGGGCTCACGGTCGCCGAGAAGGCCGAGCGCGTGCGGGCCCTGGAACTCCTGGCGAAGCACGACTATCGCGGCATGGCGACCAGCCGGCTCCAGCAATTCGTCTATCCCTCGCACTGGGCCAATCCGCAGGTCGTCGACGTGATTCGCGCCATGGACCGCGATCTCGGCAAGGAGACGCTCATCGCGCAGCTGAAGGAAACCAGCGCTCGCGATTCCCTTGGCCCCCGCCTGTGGCACCTCGATATCGATGTCCTGCTGATCGGCGCCGACACGGATCCCTTCGTACCGTGGTCAGCGATCGAGGAGATGACTCGCCTGATCCCGCGTGCGCAGTCGTCGCTGGCGAACAACGCAGGTCACATGATCCCGCTCGAACAGCCGGACTGGCTGGCCGCGGAGATCACGCGCTTCCATGCAGGCGTCGCAGGCTAGGCCGCATCCGTCGAGATCGTGTCCGGCGACAGGATGGCCAGCACCGCTTCGTTCGTCTGCGCATCGCGCAAGGCCGTACGCACGCGTTCCTGCCGGAACACACGGGCGGCCCGCGCCAGCGCACGCAGGTGCTCCGCCCCGGCATCCGTCGGCGCCAGCAGCATGAAGATCAGGTCGGCCGGGCGCTCGTCGATGGCTTCGAAGTCGGCGGGCTCAAGCAGCCGCGCAAATCCGCCCACCGGCCGCGTCAGCGACTCGATCCGGGCATGCGGGATCGCCACGCCCTCGCCTACGCCGGTCGAGCCCAACCGCTCGCGCTCCTGCACAGCCTCGTGGACCTCGCGCGCGTCAAGGCCGAGCGACCGCGCCATCAGGCCCGAAAGCTCCGCCAGAGCCTGCTTGCGGCCCTGCCAGCGGGCGCGAGCCACGATGGCGTTGGGAAGGAGAATGTCGCGAAGGCTGGACATCAAAAAAGCCCGCCGGAGAAAACGCGCATCGAACTCATGACCCTAAATGGCCTCGGCCCCGCCGCCGCCCTAACCATACCTGGGGTGTAAGGTCCAGCTTTCGCCGGGCCAACTGCGTCGCACCCGACAAACAACTGCAAATCTTCAGCCGTCCTTGCCGGGGTCAACCCAGCCGACATTACCGTCCGGGCGGCGATAGACCATGTTGAGCCGCCCGTGGGCGGCATTCCGGAACATCATTGCCGGGGAATCGGCCAGCTCCAGCTGCATCACCGCCATGGAAACGGTCATCGTCTGAATCTTGGTGTCGGACTCTGCAACGATCGCCGGCGCCTCGCCGTGCCCATTCGCGACAGTGTCGTCTGGTTCGTCCGCATCGCCCGATTCGTCACGCGGGAGGATGATGCGCTCGGCGGCCATCTCCACGGCCATGCCGTCTTTCGCGCGATGGTTGCGCAGCCGGTTCTTGTAGCGGCGCACGCGTGTCTCGATCTTGTCCAGCGCCATCTCGAAGGCCTGGTAACCATCCTCGCCTTCGCCGTGCGCCTGCAAGGTGACGCCGGACGGCAAGTGGATCGAGCAATCGACGTAAAAGGCCCAGCCTGGCTTCGCAACTGTAACGAACGCTTCGCCGGTTCGGTTGAAGTATTTCGAGATGCGCGATTCCAGCCCGAAGGCGATGCGTTCCTGCAGGGCGGCGCCGACTTCTAGCTTCTTGCCCGCGATCTGAACTTGCAATGGAGGCTCCTTCTGCTGTTGCATGCAGGAAACGCATGCGCGGAGACGCGACCCGCCCTCACTGATCTAGATCAACTGTGGGATTGCCAAACGGCAAGGTCAACCGGTTGTCATCAGCCGCCGACTGCGAAAATGCGGCGGCGCTCGACGGAGGAGGGAATACGCAACGACTCGCGGTATTTTGCGACGGTGCGCCGCGCGATATCGATGCCGTAGGCGCGAAGCCGCTCGACGATCTGGTCGTCGGAAAGGACGGCCTCGCGGTTTTCCTGTTCGATCATGTCCTTGATGCGGTGCCGCACAGCTTCTGCCGAATGCGACTCCCCGCCTTGCGTTGCCGGGATCGACGCCGAGAAGAAGTATTTCAGCTCGAAAACGCCCCGCGGCGTTGAGACATACTTGTTCGAGGTGACGCGCGAGACAGTCGACTCGTGCATCTCCACCGCGTCAGCCACCGTCTTCAGGTTGAGCGGACGCAGCGCCCTTACGCCGGATACGAAGAACCCGTCCTGCTGGCGCACGATCTCGCTCGACACTTTGAGGATGGTGCGGGCGCGCTGGTCAAGCGACTTGATCAGCCAGTTGGCCGATGCCTGGCATTCGGAGAGGAATGTCTTTTCATCTTCCGTGCGCGACAGGCCGGCAACCTCCGCATAATAGCTGCGATCAAGCAGCACACGCGGCAGTGTGTCTGCATTCAGTTCGACCGAGAACGTACCGTTGGGCAGTTCGCGCACGAAAACATCCGGCGTGATCGGCGGTGCGGACTCGCCCGCAAACGCTGCCCCCGGGCGCGGCGTCAGCGCGCGCAGCTCGGACAGCATGTCGATGATGTCTTCCTGGTCGACGCCACACAGTTCCGACAGACGGCGGAAATCACGGCGCGCCGCGACTTCGAGATTCTCGATCAGCTTCTGCATCGCCGGATCGAAGCGGTCGCGCTCCTTCAGCTGCAGCGTCAGGCATTCCTGGAGATTGCGCGCCATCACGCCAGTCGGCTCGAAGCCCTGGCAGGTCTGCAGCACGGCTTCGACATCCTCGAACTCGACGCCGAGCGCGGTGGCGATTTCGTGTACGTCGCCGCGCATGAAGCCGGCTTCATCCGTCTCCTCGATGAGACGAAGCCCGATCAGGCGATCGGCCTCGATCAGTCCCGCGATCTGCAGCTGGTCTTCCAGATGATCGCGCAGAGATTTCTCTTCGGCGGTGATCGCCTCGAGGTCGAAGTCTTCGGACACCTGCTTGCCCGACCCGGCCTTGGACCAGTCGAGCTGCGCAGAAGGCCCGCTCGGCTCCCCGGCGTCTGCACGCTCGGACGGGCTGTCGGATTCGTAGACGTCGTCGGATCCAGCATCGAGTTCGCGGCTCGCCTTGTCGGCGCCATCGGACTCGTCGAGGCGCATTTCCTCGCGACGTTCGGATGTCTTTTCGGGAGTGCCGTTGTCGAGCGCCGGCCCCTCGCCTTCTGCCCGGGTGAGCAGCGGGTTACGCTCGATTTCGGTCTCGACATATTCCTGGAGTTCAATGTTCGAGAGCTGGAGCAGCTTGATCGCCTGCTGCAGTTGCGGCGTCATGACAAGGGATTGCCCCTGTCTCAGCTGCAAGCGATGCGCAAGCGCCACGCGGTTTCTCCTCAGCCCCCGGCCGAACCCCGCGGACATCCCGGCGGCGTATGACCTTCAATCAGCCTAACCTATAACCACGGTATTAAAATTGCATAATCGACGAACCGCCGACTTTACTGCACCTGCGGATTTGCCGAGAGAAAAGCGTTACTGCGCGGTAAATCGCGCGCCGAGGTAGACGCGACGGACGTCCTCATTGGTGAGAACTTCCGACGGCGCTCCCTCGAACAACACCTTGCCATCATAGATGATCGAGGCGCGGTCGACGATATCCAGCGTCTCGCGGACCTGGTGGTCGGTGATCAGCACGCCGAGGCCCCTGCCCTTGAGGTAACGCACCAGATCCGAAATGTCCGACACAGCCAGCGGGTCGATGCCGGTGAACGGCTCGTCCAGCAACATAAAGTGCGGCCGCGAGGCGAGCGCGCGTGCAATCTCGACCCGGCGGCGCTCGCCGCCCGACAGCGAGTTGGCGTTCTGATTGGCGAGCCGCGCGATCTGCAACTCTTCCAGTAGCGACTCCGTCAGCTCTTTTCGTTTCGCACGCGAGCTTTCTGTCAGCTCTGCGACGGCCATGATGTTGTCCCACACGGACATGCCGCGAAAAATCGAGTTCTCCTGTGGCAGGTAGCCGGCGCCGAGACGCGCGCGCTGGTACATCGGCAGCGCGGTCACGTCCGCGCCGTCCATCGTCACCTTGCCGCTGTCGGCCTGGATCAGGCCCATGATCATGTAGAAGCACGTCGTCTTGCCCGCGCCGTTGGGACCGAGCAGGCCGACAATCTCGCCGCGTTTCAGGTGAAGGCTGACATCCTTGACGACCTGACGGCCCTTGAACGACTTGGCGAGATTGCTCGCGCGCAAGCCATCGCGGTCGTCGGTCTCGTAGGCGATCGTCGCCGTCTGGTTGCGCGCGTCCATGCGTTCGATCAATTCGGAGCTGGAGCGGGAGCCGGCGTAACGGGCGCAGTCGCCGGTGCGTCGGCAGGCTTCTTGGCGGTGTTGAACACGCTGGTCACGCGGTTCTTGCCCGCCGTGATGATCGTCCGGCCCTCGCCGATCGAATAGACGACGTTGGTGCCGCGTACCACGCCGTCCTCGCCGCGCGACAGGATCACGTCGCCGGTGATGGTGATGGTGTCGGAGGGAAAGTCGTATTGCGCGCGGTCGCCGCGAATGCGCACGTCGGGAGCAAGGTAGAACACCTTGCCCTCTGCAATCAGGATCTCGATCTCGTCGCACTGCGCCTCGCCGCCGCCGGCGGGCGTCGTCTTGGAGCAGACGAAAGTCAGCTTGTCGGTCGTGATCTTGCTCTCGCCCTGCGTCGCGACGACGTTGCCAGTGTAGACGCCGCGGCCTTCGTTCTGCAGGTACTCGCTCTTGTCCGACACGATTTCGAGCGGCGCGTCGCTCTGCCCGATCTGAGCATGCGCGGCCCCGGCCATGAAGGTCATGGAGGCAGCCCCTGCCGCGAGCGTCATTGCAAGCCGTGACCAGACCATCGTCTTCATCCTGTTCTTCACGCCCGACACGGCTACTGGCCGCGTTTCTTCTTGGGCGTGAATTTTGTCCAAACATTGCCCTTCAGGACGATGCGGTTGCCATCATCCAGCACCTCGTAAGAATCCGCCCGGACCTCGCCGACGGCCCCGAAGCCGTTGAGCGGTTCCTTACCCTCGACGCGGTTCTCCCTCACATACATCCGCGTCTTCTGCGAGGTGAATGTGTACCCGCCGGCATCCGTCATTACGACATCGCCCTCGAGATCCAGCACTTCCAGCTCGGTGTTCCACACGCCCGTCCGCGCCTGGACGGTGGACGACGCGACATCCTTGAGCCGCGGATTCACCAGGTCGACCAGCGCCGGATTGTCCCGCCGCCGCTGCGCAGTTGCCGCAGTCAGGACATAGGGACGGTCATTGTCGTCATAACCGTCGAACCGGGGCCCGTGGACGGTCACACTGAGGCCAGCCGCGCCCGGCTCGGCCCGCTGTTCCCGAAAGCCGCTCTCGATGATGGTTCCCAGCAGCCACCCGGCCGAGAGTACGGCGCCGATGACGAACAGCAGCCGCAGGATATGCACCAGCGCCGTCCGCTGCCGGGCCTCCTTGAGGGAGGTGGCGCGGCGCGGACCCCACAGGTCGATCGAATGGTTGGCGGCTGAAACCATGCCCTGAACCTAGTGGGTGCTGCCGCGGCAGGGAACTGCTGCGCCGCAGCTAAATGGGGCCCAACTCGCCCTTCCGGCGTTCCCGGCGCCGGATTTCCTCAGCTATGTGCAAAAATGTCCTGCTCGCTCCAGCCTGAGAGGTCGAGCGCGGCCCGCACCGGCAGGAAGTCGAAACAGGCCTGCGCCAGCTCGGTCCGCCCCTCACGCTCCAGCATCATGTCCAGCCGCGCCTTGATCTCGTGCAGGTGCAGCACGTCGGACGCCGCATAGGCCAGCTGGGCCTCCGACAGCTGGTCGGACCCCCAGTCGGAGCTCTGCTGGGCCTTGGACATGTCGACATTCACCAGTTCCTTGGCGAGGTCCTTGAGTGAATGCCGGTCCGTGTAGGTCCGCGCCAGCCGCGAGGCGATCTTGGTGCAGTAGACCGGGAAGCAAGGCGCCCCAAGCCATTGCTGGATCATGGCGAGGTCGAACCGGGCGAAATGGAAGATCTTGAGGACACGCGGGTTGGACACCAGCGCCTTGAGGTTCGGACAGTTGTAGTCCGGCCGCTGGAGGCGGACGACATGCGCATCCCCCTTCCCGTCCGACAGCTGAACAACGCACAGCGCGTCCCGGAACGGGTTGAGGCCCATGGTTTCAGTGTCGACGGCGACCGAGCCCTCGAACTTCACATGAGCCGGCAGGTCGCCTTCGTGATGGTGGATGGCCAACGTCGTTTCTCCTCGAACCTGCGGGAGCAATGGCGGGAAATCCGGCCCACGGCAACTGCCAGTCCCGGCCAGCTATCACGCCCTTGCCGGGAACCCGGCTTATCGATTCTCATCCAGCGTCTTGCGGAGGTGTTCCAGCAGGGGTAGCGCGGCGCGCACGTCGTCAGCCGGAACAAGCTTCACGATGTCGACCATAACCTCGCCGGTGGCTCGCACGCATCTTTCCCTCATCTTGCGTCCGGCGTCGGTGATCTCGACCAGCTTGCCGCGTGCATCGTCCGGATCGGTCGCGACGCGAATCAGGCCTTGGGCGTCCAGCCGCTGCAGCGTGTTGGTCATGGCGCCCTTGGTCACCTGGAAGGCGCGGGCAAGACGACTCGGCGCCCATGATCCGCCTAGCCGGACGAGGTGATTGAGCAGGCTGAACTGCGCGATCGACATGCCTTCCGGAAGCACACGCTCCAGCCTGTTGGAGGACAGCTGGGAGATGATGCCGATCTCGTTGAACATCTGGAAGTAGAGCCGGCTCAGGTCTTCGGTCTTGCTCAACTCCGTCCCTCGCCGAGAATGTGCGCCGCAAGCCCGCGTCGCGGCGCGGGAATCACCGGATCGGCATAGCCCACCCGCACCAGCATCTGCACGCGCTTTCCGGCGCCGATCAACGCATGAACCTCATCGTACAGCGAGCGCATTTCGGGAAACTCCTGCAGCGTCTGGCTCCAGGGATGGATGGCGAGCCCAAGCTCCGCCGCCTTCAGCGCCAGTCGCGCATAGGCCCTGCCCGCATTCAGCTCGCTTGTCCGCCCGCCGTGATCATTGACCAGCCAGGCATACGCTCGCGCAGAAGCGGCCTTCGGCCGGTACATGTCGAGGCCCATCTTGAAAGCGTCCGACTTCGGATCAAGCAGGGCTTCGTGCGACACCATGCCGGTCATGCGCGCGAGCTCCATCATCGGCCCCTCCAGCACAAGGCCATCCCGCCACTGCACGACCTCCGCCTTGCCGATCCGCATCAGGTCGACGCTTTCCTTCATCGTTCGATAGGTCAGCGATTCCGTTTCATGCCCGCGCCACGTGATGTCGCGCAGCTTTGCCACGAGCCCGGTCTCAGTCGTCGTCTGCGCCGCAACGCCGTGCACCAAGCCCGCCGCCTCAAGCTGCGCCAACAGGTCCGCTGAAACGTCGCGCTCGGCGTATGTGTTTCGGTTGGTCCGCCGGATACCGATCGCCGCGAACGCGGGATCAGCTTGCGCCCCGCCCGCCACGAACCGCACGCGCGCAATCGCTCGCGCGTCGAGTCGGGGCGCCGGATCGCCTTCGGGAAATGGCGTGATCTCGGTCGCGTATCCCTCGTGCGCTGCAGCGATCAACAGAAGCTCGAGAAACGCGCCACACCCCAAGACGATCTGCCTGTCGAATGGATCAGTCTCCGGCAGGCGGCGGTCTAGATCGCAGAACAGCGTCAGCCCATCCTCGCCATCAAGACGGACCAGCCAGGGCTGGCGGTTGTGCGGATTGGGCGCGAGCAACGCATAGGACAGGAAGCGGCGGCGATACTCTTCCGGCGCGCCAGCCTCCCGCCATGCCGCGCGCGCTTCGTCCGAGGGCCCGTTGGCGAGATAGAACGCCGTACCTCCCAGCGCTGCGAGCACCACGCCCCCACCAACCAGTTTCAGAATTCCACGACGCGTTGTCATGAGGTTTCTCTCCCTGATCAGGCGGCGACGGTTTCAAGTCTGGCGCGCGGCGAGGTCACGGCTCTTGCGAGCACGACGACAGCAACGGCCGCGATCCAGAGCAGCATGCTCGACGTCCCGATCACGACATCGACCGGCGAGGCGATCCCGACCAGCGCCAGCGATGGCATGCTCGACACCGCAGCCACCGGAAAGGCCGACCATCCAAGCCATGCCGGCAGCCCGCGATCCCTGAGAATGACCGCCCCGGCGCAGACGAGCCACATCGCTGCGAACATGCCGACGCCGAGGTCTTCGCCGATCGTACCGCCATAAGCGTTCAGCGCAGTCTGCGTCGTCTCGATCGCCACGCGCTCGACCGACCCCACAGGCGCCGCGGCATGGGCATCAGCCAGCGCGGATGAGCCTGACAGCCACCTCACAATGCCAATGGCGCGAGCCAGCGCCGATGCGACCCCAAGCGAGATCGCGAGCATCGCAAGCGCACCAAGTGTCTTGGTCCCGCTCGCCAGCCTGACAATCAACGCAGCACTGCCTGCAAATGCCAGCGACCATGCGAGATAGAGCCCGTAGCCAAGCTGCACCGCCGCCCGTTCCGCATGGATCAGCGGCAAGGTCTGCTCGGCCGGAAAGTCGAGACTGGCCGGCCAGTCAATGGCGGCGCCGAGGATCGCCATGGGCGCAAATATGAAGAAGGCCTGGACAAAGAGTAGTGCGGATGCGGACACGTGCTGGATGCGCATGGTGAGTCTGCCTTTTGTTTGCTCGGGCTGCCGCGATTTAGTTCAATGATGAACCATATAGTTCAACGTTGAACGATGTGCAAGCGATGTTTCGACGTCGCGTTGCGCGGCAAAGTCACGTTCGACGGGTGCGAAACGGCGTCTTTCCGGGGGAGGTGCGTAAGCCCTTGAATCCTGCCCGCGCGCCCTGTATCACCCGCGCCTTGCTATCTGCCCAGATGGCGGAATTGGTAGACGCACTAGTTTCAGGTACTAGCGGGTAACACCGTGGAGGTTCGAGTCCTCTTCTGGGCACCA